>JAHDGK010000057.1 GCA_020627685.1 Granulosicoccus sp.
GAAACAGTAAATTTACCAATAACACACCGTTTTTTGAACTGTGTCTCACCGCATTCCAGGTTACTCACCGTAATAGCTTCGGAGAAGTTAGGGTTTATGAAGCTGAGCTTAAGGTTGAGTCAAATTCTGCCGTTTGAATAGTGATCTCCGTAATTCTGTCTATCTGCGCTGCCTGTATAACGTAAATCTAAAGCGTTGATATTGCATTAGGAATTGGGGAAGTTTGACAAACGGATGCGAAACCGATGATAGCTTTGCTCATCTCATAGCAGTCTGGTAACTAATAAACAGAGGTAGGGTTTGGCTTCCGTGCGTGACAACATTCAAGTATCGAAATTGATGCTTCGCGAAAGGCTTGCGTTTGCGCGTAGTTTGCCAGGTATAGCTGCTCGGATTCACACCGGTGAGTCTAAGGCAACATTTTTTAAACGGTCTCTAAAATTCTGTGTCAATGGCTATCGTTATCAGGACGAATTGAGTTCACTGTATAACTCATTCACATGTCCAGAATTAGCTGGCGTGCTTAAGCATTTTCCGGCCTTGCTTGAAAAGCCATTTCACCCTTACCTTCGTGCTGATTGGGGTTTGGCCCAGCGTAGAGTAGCAATAGAAAATCATTTCTCGGTAGTGAAAGAAATTTTCGGTCTTAACGCCAGTCAAATATATCAACCCGGCGGTTACCAACTTTTTGAGTTTGTTGCAAAAACAGACGAGGTATTCTCAGTAGAACTTTTTCCGGGCTATCTAGGTGAGGGATCTATGGGTATTCGCCTCTGTGATGATAGTGGTGAGGAAATTTACTCGCTAACATTTCACTTAGACCGTGAAGATGGTCGAACTATGACCATTGGTGCCCTTCAAGGTCCTAATGACAGAGTTCCTGAAAGACAGGCTAAGATTTCGATGTTGACCAAGAGTTTATTTGGCCTTCGTCCTAAAGCATTAATGCTTGAAGTTCTTTTCATGGTTGCTGCCAAACTCTCTATTGATAAAGTCAATGGAATTTCTAATGAAGGCCATATATACCAGTCAACGGTTTATTCTGATGAAAAAAGGTCAAAAATGATTTTTGACTTAGATAGCTTCTGGGCCGAATATAATGCTGAGCGGGCTTCCGAGTTGTTGTTTAAATTTCCCAGAGTGATACAAAGAAAAGAAATTTCCTCGTTGAAATCCAGCAAGAGAAGTCAGTACAGGAAGCGATATGCGTGGCTCGATGAAGCAGATGCTTTTGTCGGTGAAGCACTTGAATTGATTGTCAATTCTGAAGCAATAGTTCAGCTCCCAGAGGTTTACCCACAAGCAGCCTAAGTTTCCCCGGATAGAAGCTTGCCTGTGTATTTGATATGATTCGGCCTAATATCAAATGCAGTGGTGAGAAGTGGCGCTTGGAATCAAGCCACGCCTCTAGGGGAACAACTTATGATTTTGTTATGTATCGGATTAATTTTGTTCATCGGTATTCATTCGGTAAGAATTGTTTCCGAAGAATTTCGCACTCAGTTTATTCAAAAAAGGGGTGAGGGCGCATGGAAAGGCGTCTATACAGTCATATCATTGGTGGGCTTTGGTTTGCTTATTTATGGTTATGGTCTCACACGACTAGAACCAACTTACATTTGGAACCCGCCTGTTGTAACAAGACACATAGCAAGCCTCTTGATGCTTTTTTCGTTTGTTCTCCTTGCTGCTGCTTACGTACCTAATAACGCGATAAAGGCCAGACTACGGCATCCCATGACAATGGCTGTCAAGATTTGGGCATTTTCACACCTGATCGCCAATGGACGGCTTGGCGACATTTTATTGTTCGGTACTTTTCTAGCATGGGCTGTCCTGACCATAATCAGCTGCAAGAAACGAGATAGGTTGGCAGGAATAACAAATGACGGTGCTTCGAATACCAGTACAATGGCTACAGTTTCCACAGTTGCTGTGGGTCTTGTCGCTTACTGTGTATTTGCGATTTGGTTGCACGTACGGTTGATAGGCGTCAGCCCTTTTTAAAGAAGTCTTTAAAAGTTTACTTTGGGTCTCGTAATAATTCCCAGTGTAATCAGCAGGACAAAAACCTAATTATATATTTGCGATTGCGTGCTTGCCACTCACTGCTGTGAAAGCAACTTGCCCTCTAGGCTGCGCGGTAGTGTTGGCCTGAATCTAGTGCATCCAGCATTTTGGGTGTCACTAAGACAACGCCGTCTTCTGAGACGTGGAAATACTTCTTGTCTTGCGTAGCACTGTAACCGATCATCATTCCAGCAGGCACTTTACAGAAGCGATCCAGAATGACTCGTTTCAGTTTGCAGTGTTCTCCGATCGAACAATCAGGCAAAATTACAGACTCCTTTATAGTTGTGCCCTCGTTGGCTACAACGTTGGTGTGTAACAACGAATTGCTAATATGAGCGCCTGATATTATGCAGCCGTCGCAAATCATGGAGTTTACGGCTGTGCCACACCTATCTACCGAATCAAAAACAAATTTTGCTGGTGGGGACTGCGAAGTAAAAGAGCGTATTGGCCACTCTTTGTCGTATAGGTTTAGTTGAGGAACCACTCCTATAAGTTCTAAGTTGGCTTTCCAGAACGCATCCAGTGTGCCTACATCGCGCCAATAGGCTGGTCGATCAAATTCCTTGTCATGGAACTGATGTGCCATAACTTTGTTGGTAATTATTAGTTCGGGGATTATGTTTTTTCCAAAGTCGTTTTGTGTATCAATTCGTTGATGGTCGTTGGCGAGCTGGTCATATAGGAATTTGCTATTAAAAATATAAATTCCCATCGAAGCTAGGGCTTTATCTGTTTTACCCGGCATGTGTGAAGGACGAGCCGGCTTCTCCGTAAACTCCGTAACTCTGTTGTCCGCACTGACAGCCAAAACCCCAAATTGCTTAGCCTCGGCTATATCGGTTTCAATCGCGCCTATGGTCAAATCTGCTTCAGAACGTATATGCTCATCTAGCATTTCGCGATAATCCATTTTGTAGATATGGTCACCGGCCAGTATCAATACGTACTCTGGATTGTGATTGCGAATGATATCTATATTTTGGTAAATCGCGTTTGCGGTTCCTGTATACCAACAATGTTCGGATGTACGCTGCTGAGCTGGTAGCAATTCAATCATTGGAGATCCATCGGGAGAGGTTAATCTCCAACCTTGTTGGATATGCTGATTGAGCGAGTGCGACATGTATTGGGTCAGAACACCAACTCTAGAAATCCCAGAGTTTAAGCAATTCGATAATGCGAAATCAATGAGCCGATACTTGCCGCCGAAATGAACAGCAGGTTTCGCACGCCAGTCGGTTAACCCGTGTAGGCGAGAGCCTCGCCCACCCGCAAGCACAAGAGCCAGGGTTCTTGATTGGGGGTTGGTTTTAAACCTGTACTGAGCTTCCATATCTCGAAGGGGTTCGCTATTCGATCAAGTGAATACCCAACCAATTATTAGGCCATTAGCAAGGTTCGATATAGAGCGAAGACCGAGGTATTGCTGACAGTTCGAATTTAGGATGCAGAAATGTGAAATGATACTGTTTCATCATGCGCTCATAACGAAAATTGCCTTCATGCTGCTTATGAAACTAACATCAGATTGATTCGTTTAGTCCTCAAGCGCACAAAGGTGTCTGCTCGAGTATACGTACACTGCACATAACTTCAGGTTAACTCGCGTATCCCGCTGAGATTCAATAGAAACGTTATTTCACGATTGTGACGTTACTTCGATCACATTATTGAGCTCAACCCAGTCTCGACCGTTAGGACACCTTTCAATCCCATCAAGATAAGCCGGTATTTGCCACTATCGGTATGAAGGGGAGGCCTGTGGTCTACGTGTTGAATCTGGGTGTATTTGTTGATGATCAATCAAATCAGGGCAAGATCACTGCGAACGATACTATTTATCGGTTTTACGCTGATCTCGGCTATCCCTGTGCTTGTTTTGGCAACGTGGTTTCAGCGTGCCGCCTTACAGAACGAATACGATGCTGTTTCTGAGAAACATCTCATCATTGCGGAGAACCTAGCAGGTTCTCTTGAGCGATATGCAGAAGACTTAAAATCCGGATTCCTAATCGCTGCTTCAACAATTGAAAGCAATCAGATTTCTCCTGAAGTCTTCCAGTTTCTGAACAAACTTCATTTGCGACAAACTTGGATATTTCCCGTTACCGCTGAAGCACCAGAACTCCATATGAGTTTTGATTCGCCATTTGGAGATAAAGCATTTCCCCAGAGCATAGTGACTCACTACGAGGAAAATAAGTCTCTGATAAAATCGGCTGAAAATGGCGTTTACATTTCGGGTGTATTGTCAAGGGAAGGAGATAATCCTATCTTGGCCGTATTCACAAGCTTGGATAAAGAATCCTATTTAGTCGGCTTAGTTTCTACAACTTATATTCAAGAAGTTCAGCGTTCTATTTCTTTTGGTAAGAATGGCCATGCGGCTATTGTCGATGATCAAGGGAAGATTATCGCTCATCCAATGGATGATTGGGTCGCAGGAATGAAGGACGTTTCAAGTGTAGAGCCAGTAAAGGCGATGTTAGCCGGAGTTGGCGGCGTAAACGAATTTTATTCTCCAGCTACTAATGAGGATATGGTAGTCGGTCATGCGCTTGTCAATGGGGTGGGATGGGGAGTGATGATTCTTCAGCCGGTGGCTGAGTTGAAGCGTAATGCGAACGAACTAAAAGTTATTGCTTTGGTCATTGCATTGTCGGGTATGGTCGTAGCCGTCTTTGTAAGTTGGAAGGTCGCAAACGTTTTCACTCGACCATTAAAAAATATTGTTAGCTATACGGAATCTATCGCTGCAGGGTCTTTAGAAAAATTTGAGGGAACTCCTCGCCGCTATATTCCTAGAGATCTAACAAAGCTGTTGCATTCCTTGGAGAACATGGTTCAGTCGTTGTTAAACAAAACCAATGATCTTGCTGAAACTGGGAATCGTTTGCGCGAGGCACAGAAAATAGCAAGGCTTGGAAATTGGGAGATAAACGTAACAACTGGCTGTATGTGGTGCTCAGATGAAGTCTACTCTTTGCTAGGTATTTCAGATCGAACCGATTCTGGCGAACCTAATATTCCGGATTGCGTGGTGTTGTACGAAAAATTTCTGGATAGCTTTTCTGATGAAGAGCGTGGATTATTTCTAGACTGTTTAGACCAGACAGTTGTGTTTGCTGAACCTCGTTCTATAGAGCAGGTTATTACTAATTTGGCAGGAGAATCAATAAATGTACGCCAGAATATAGTTCTCCGCGAGTCCGATGCGACGGGTGGAATAGTTTGCATGGGGACTATCCAGGATATAACTGAGCGAAAATCCTTTGAGGATGCACTGCTAAGGCAAGCGCACTATGACTCGTTGACTGAATTGCCGAACAGAACACTATGTGTCGATCGATTGGAGCATGCCATATCTAAGGGGAAACGTAATTCCACTCATGTGCCGTTACTGGTTGTTGGACTAGATCACTTTGTTGAGGTTAACGATACTTTGGGGCACTTGGCCGGTGATGAAGTGCTGTGTTTAGCTGCCCAGAGAATGAAAGATTTGGTTAGAGAGAGTGATACTCTGGCTAGATTGGGCAGTGATGAGTTTGCAGTTGTTATTGAGGACATGAGTGACACCATGAGTGTTCCAGTAGTAACTCAGAAAATTATTGATAGTTTTAAAGCCCCTTTTGTCATTGACGGTACGGAAATTTCAGTTGGGGCTTCAGTCGGCGTTAGTGTATATCCTCAAGATTCGTCTTCAGCACTCGGCTTACTACAAAAAGCTGACACGGCGCTGCAAGCTGCTAAATCGTCCGGTAGAAATGCTGTTTCGGTATTCACCGCAGAAATGGATGCTGTTGTACAGAATCGTATGATTCTACGTTCGGATTTAGCTTGCGCACTCGATAACGATGAGTTTCATTTAGTGTTTCAGCCCATCGTAGATAGTAAAACAGGTGTGATAGTTAGTTCTGAGGCACTTTTGAGATGGACCCATCCACTAAAGGGTTTTGTTCCCCCTGATGTTTTCATACCCATTGCTGAGGAGGCTGGATATATTGAGGACATCGGACTTTGGGTGATTGATCGCTCGATAGCTCAGTTGGCTGAGTGGAGATCAATCGGCTACACTGATTTAAAAATATCGATCAATTTGTCTCTACGTCAAATTCAGCTGGGTTTGACCCCTAAACAAATCAAAAATCTTCTTGAGAAGCACGATGTCCCGGCCAATCGATTAACTCTAGAGGTTACTGAGAGCATGTTGGCTGATGATATCAGTCAAACCAAGGATTGGATGCTAGAGCTTACCGAGGAAGGGATACAGTTTTCGATAGACGATTTTGGAACGGGTTATTCTTCGCTGAGTTACTTGCTGAGCTTGCCGGTATCAACAATAAAAATAGACCGTTGTTTTGTCTCTAATCTACTTCATGGCAGCAAGGACCAAACCTTAGTTTCAGCCATCATTGCGCTTTCACAAAAGCTCGGATTTGATGTTGTTGCTGAGGGTGTAGAGGAAGAAGGAGAACTTGCCAAACTACTCGAATATAGGTGTGAGTACATACAAGGCTACTACTTCAGTAAGCCTCTACTGCCTGATGATTTTCAGAAGCGATTGGGCAGTGAAATAGTTCCTGGATTGAAGAAGGCCTCCTAAGTTTAGCCTTTGTCGTCAGGTTGCGCGAGAGCCTGATACGTAATGAAATCCCCCAATTTGAGAAACTTTCAAAGGGTAAGCCGCCCTACGTTTGTGCTGCACCACGATTGAGCGCTAAAAAGAAGCGTTGCATTGTAATGGATCGTTTGTGAACAGCAGGTTTTAGTGCTGATGTACGTAAAGTGTTGAATATAAATGTGATTTCGAATTAGGAATAGCTGGCACGTTATTCGGAATAGATAGGTTACTTCTATAATAATTCGGAGAAATTTACGTGCGTACAGTTAAGTTGAAATCAACAATGGCTTTGAGTCTGCTGGCAAGCGCTGTTATTGGCGCCACCGCTTCCTCATCAGCATTGGCTGAAGACACGATCAAGGTTGGAGTTCTTCACTCTTTGTCCGGGACAATGGCGATCAGTGAAACAACCTTGAAAGATACGATGCTCATGCTGATCGATGAGCAGAATAAAAAAGGTGGAGTTTTAGGGCAGCAACTCGAAGCAGTCGTTGTTGATCCAGCTTCCGATTGGCCTCTCTTCGCTGAGAAAGCTCGCGAGCTAATAGAGAAAGAAGGTGTGGCAGTTACTTTTGGCGCTTGGACATCCGTTTCACGCAAATCCGTACTACCCGTACTTGAAGAGTTGAACAGCCCGATGTTTTACCCTGTTCAGTATGAGGGTGAGGAATCTTCCAAGAATGTTTATTACACGGGTGCTGCACCAAACCAACAAGCAATACCAGCGGTTGACTACTTAATGAACGATATTGGGGCTGAGCGTTGGGTACTTGCCGGTACTGACTATGTCTATCCACGTACGACCAATAAAATATTAGAAGCCTACTTAATGGATAAGGGTGTTGCCGCTGAAGATATCCTGATTAACTACACGCCATTCGGTCATAGTGATTGGCAGAGTATTGTGTCTGAGATTAAGACATTTGGTAGCGCCGGCAAGAAAACAGCGGTGGTATCAACTGTAAACGGCGACGCGAATGTTCCTTTCTACAAAGAATTAGCGAATCAGGGCGTGTCAGCAGAAGATATCCCGGTTATCGCGTTCTCGGTAGGTGAAGAAGAGCTGTCCGGTTTTGACACTTCCCCTCTGGTAGGCCACCTCGCCGCATGGAACTACTTTATGAGCGTCGAAGCAGACGAGAATGACGAATTCATCGACGCTTGGCAGGAGTTTCTAGGTGACGAAGAACGTGTTACCAACGATCCAATGGAAGCTCACTATATCGGGTTCAATATGTGGGTTAAGGCAGTTGAGAAGGCTGGTACTACAGATGCTGATGCGGTTCAAGAGGCAATTATTGGTGTGTCAGTTCCCAACTTGTCTGGCGGATACTCCACTATGATGCCTAACCATCACATCACCAAGCCAGTGCTTATTGGTGAGATTCAAGAAGACGGGCAATTCGATATTGTTTGGGAAACAAGCGGTTTAGTAGCTGGTGATGCTTGGTCAGATTTTCTTCCGGATTCTAAAGACTTGATTTCTGATTGGCGTGCACCTTTATCTTGCGGTAACTATAACGTCGTTACTGCCACGTGTTCGGGCCAAAACTTCTAAGAAAAGCAGTTTAATCTGGGGTGCTACTCATGTAGTAGCGCCTTTTTGCTTCCTGTTTGTTAACACAGGTTACAGCGCAATTGTGATGTCTATATATTGTGCGCGCCCACAATCCCATTTGAAAAATGATTCCTAAATCGAGTATTAGATGCGTTTCTGCAGTCTTTTTGAGGATGCTTTTTTTGCTGGCCATAGCAATGGGGTCTTTTGGTTCTTCGGCCTCAGCGAATGAGTCGAACGAACTCATTCAGACTCTGGCTGCTGACCTTAGCGGTAAAAACAAGGCAGCGAAATTAGCCGCTATTGAAAGTATCGTAAATTCTGATTCAGAAAGAAAAGGTAGTTGGTTGCAGGGATTGCTAGAGGGTGATCTTTATGTAGTTAAGGAAAGCGGAGAAGTGGTCTTCGCGACAAAAAACGGAAAGCTCTACGATCTGGTTTCTGCCGTTGACGGATCGGAGAGAGAGGCGCTAAAGAAAAGAGCCTTAAGAAAAATTTCGATAAACAACGCTATCCGAAAAGACTTAAAGTCACAGATTGGGCTTCTTGCTATAGAAAACCCTGACGATTCCAAGCGTCTTGAGGCTGTCAAACAACTTTCAGATAGTGTTGATGAGCAATCACTTGAACGTATAAGAGCGTTGAGAAGTAAAGAGTCCAGCCCAGATGTCAAGCAAGCTATGGATCTCTTGCTTTATACAAGCGATCTTAAAATCGGTACTCAGGAACAGAAGATCTCAGCATTAGATTTTGCTGAAGGTAAGCTCGATATTGAATTGATTAATGCCCTTAGAGTTGTAGAGGAGCAGGACAGCGACCCGGTTCTGGTTGCAAGGGCCAAAGAATTACTCACAATCGCAGAAGAAAAGAGAGCGTGGTACTCCCGAGCGGAGCAACTGTTTTTTGGTATTAGTTTAGGCTCGGTATTAGTTGTAGCGGCGATCGGCCTTGCGATAACCTTTGGAGTTATGGGTGTTATTAATATGGCCCATGGCGAACTAATCATGCTGGGCGCCTACACCACCTGGTTTATTCAGCAAATCTTCCCCGGTGCTGTGAATTATTCGCTACTCATGGCGGTGCCCGCAGCATTTTTGGTGTCAGGGACGGCAGGGGTGCTAATAGAGCGAACTGTCATACGTCATTTGTATGGCCGACCCTTAGAAACGTTGCTAGCTACATTTGGTATTAGCCTCTTGCTTCAGCAGTTAGTGAGAACGGTTGTGTCCCCTCAGAATGTGGCGGTTATAAACCCAACATGGATGTCTGGATCTTGGGTAGTTAATCCAGCATTGTCGTTGTCTTTGAACCGCTTGGTTATCATCGGTTTCTGCTTGTTGGTGTTTGCGCTTCTAGTCATTATTTTCACGCGGACTAGTTACGGTTTGCAGATGAGGGCGGTCGCGCAGAATCGTCAAATGGCTAAGGCAATGGGAATTCGTTCTGCCAGGGTCGATGCAATGTCATTTGGTCTAGGATCGGGCGTTGCGGGAATTGCTGGAGTTGCATTAAGCCAGTTGGGTAATGTCGGGCCGAATCTTGGGCAAAGCTACATTATCGACTCGTTTATGGTCGTTGTATTTGGTGGTGTTGGGAATCTTTGGGGTACCTTGGTTGCCGGTATGTCGCTGGGTATTGCTAACAAATTACTAGAGCCTTGGGCAGGTGCGGTATTAGCCAAAATAGTTGTCCTGGTGGGTCTCATTCTGTTTATACAAAATAGACCGAGAGGGCTCTTCCCTCCTCGTGGCAGAGCAGTGGAGGATTGATCAATGAATCTTTACTCCGATAAGACTAACTTTTTGGACAGAGCAATCGTTGCGTGTTTGATCGCTGCCATATTGTTGGTTCCTTATTCAAATTTGTATCTTGATGCGTCGAATGCATTTTTCATCGATACATTCAGTGTGACGCAGCTTGGAAAATTTCTATGCTTAGCGTTACTAGCGCTCTCGGTAGATCTTGTGTGGGGGTATCTAGGTATTTTGAGTTTGGGGCATGGGGCCTTTTTCGCACTAGGTGGATATGCAATGGGCATGTACCTTATGCGACAAATTGGGGATCGTGGTGTTTATGGAAATCCCGATCTTCCTGATTTTATGGTTTTCCTGAACTGGGAAGAGTTACCTTGGTTCTGGACTGGTATGGATCAGTTTCCAGTGGCTATGATTGCTATTGTTCTGGCCCCTGGACTTCTCGCTTTTGTGTTTGGCTGGTTCACTTTTAGAAGCCGGGTTAATGGTGTTTACCTTTCAATCATTACACAGGCTATGACGTTCGCATTGATGTTGGCGTTTTACCGAAATGAAATGGGATTTGGTGGTAACAACGGCCTAACAGACTTCAAAGACATCCTCGGTTTCTCTCTCCGCGAACAAAGTACTCGTGTCGGGCTTTTTATTGCATCTGGCGTTGTATTGCTAGCAGCCTATTTTTTATGTTTGAGAATAGTTAGGTCTCGGGCGGGCAGAGTATCCCAAGCTATCCGAGATGCGGAATCTAGAACTCGATTCTTAGGTTTTAATGTTGAACACTACAAAGTTTTTATTTTCACAACCTCTGCGATTCTTGCTGGTATTGCCGGTGCGCTTTATGTTCCTCAAGCCGGAATTATCAATCCCAGAGAGATGGCTCCATTGGGTTCCATCGAAGTCGTTGTTTGGGTTGCTCTGGGTGGGCGAGGAACCTTATATGGGCCAATCATTGGTGCTCTTATCGTCAATTATGCGAAGAGCTGGTTTACCGTGGTGTTGCCTGAGTTCTGGATATTTGCTTTAGGAGGATTGTTTGTATTTGCAACGCTCTATTTACCTAAGGGTGTGACAGGTTTATTCCAGAGGCAAGAGCGATGAGTAATAGTCTGCGTAGCGGTATGTTGAGGCGAGACAGAGTTTTCGAGTTCCTTGCGCCTAGTGTTTCCGAGCGTTTAGATACGCAGTGCAGCACCATGTTGTATATGGAGAACGTCTCTGTCTCTTTTGACGGCTTTAAAGCCATCGACGATCTAAATTTTTATGTCGACACAGGTGAGTTGCGCTGTGTCATCGGTGCGAACGGTGCAGGTAAGACAACCATGATGGATATCATCACGGGAAAAACTCGCCCTGACACTGGCAAGGTTGTATTCGGTCGCAATGTGGATTTACTGACATTGGGTGTTGAGCAAATCGCTCTTGCAGGCATTGGCCGTAAATTCCAAAAACCCACTGTATTTGAAGAGCTTAATGTTTTTGAGAATTTAGAACTTGCCCTAGCGGACGATAAAAAAGTGTTCTCAACCTTGCGAGTAAAGATTTCCAGTGAGCAGCTTGGTCAAATAGAAGACGTAGCAGCAATTGTCGGCTTGGATTCACTCATGAGGAAGCGTGCGGGTGCATTGTCTCATGGACAAAAGCAGTGGTTGGAAATTGGCATGCTGCTTATGCAGCGACCACTTCTCTTATTAGTGGATGAGCCGGTGGCTGGTATGACTCATCAGGAGATGGAAAAAACCGGACAGCTGCTGAGTGATCTGGCAGGCAAGCACACAGTTGTTGTCGTTGAGCATGATATGGAGTTTATTCGTTCTATTGCCAACCGGGTAACAGTACTGAATCAGGGTAGTGTTTTAGCGGAAGGAAGCATGGATGACATACAGCAAAACGATGCCGTAAGGCGAGTATATCTTGGCGAATAAACCATGTTAACAGTCAACAGCCTTAATCAGTTTTACGGTCAAAGCCACACCCTTTGGGACCTAGAGTTTGAAATTCCTGACAGTGCCTGCTTATGTGTTTTAGGGCGCAATGGAGTCGGCAAGACAACGCTCCTGCAAAGCATCATGGGACTGGTACCCTCGGTTACGGGAGATATTCTTTATGAGGGGCAGAATCTGGTAAACAAGCCTGCGGAGTACCGGGCCCCAGCAGGAATCGGATACATACCTCAGGGGCGACAAATATTTTCTCAGCTTACGGTTGAAGAAAATATTCGCACGGGGTGCTTTGCTCGGAAAAATTTTAAGAGCAACACGTGGGATGAGGTCTATACCATGTTCCCGGTGTTGGCCAGTATGAGAAAACGCCGTGGCGGAGACTTGTCGGGAGGTCAGCAGCAACAACTGGCTATTGCCCGCGCTTTGATGTTGGAGCCGCGCCTGATTATCATGGATGAGCCCACCGAAGGCATCCAGCCAACGATTGTCCAGGAAATCGGTGAAATTATTCAACGCCTGTGCTCTGAAAAGAATATTACGGTTGTTATTGTCGAACAAAAACTTGCGTTTGCGAGGATGGTTGGCTCACGCTTTATCATATTGGACAGAGGGCGGCTAATGGCGCAAGGCGATATGAATTTATTGAGTGATGAGCTTGTGCAGGAATATCTGACTGTTTAGAGTATGTTGTTCAAACCAAGGAGAAAGTAGTGAGCCGTCTATTCGCAAATTTTATGCTTGTGGTGTTTTCATTAGTGTCAGCTCAGGTCTTAGCACACGCAGATTCAACAGTACATATCCATCATGAATACACCGCAATGGCGTTAACTGTGGCAATGGTTGTTGTGTTTGCCGTCTTAAAGCGTAAAAAGCTAGTAGCAGCAAAATCAAATACACCTAAGTGACAGCGGCTATTGCCTAAAAAATTATGTCTGTTGCTGAAATAGCTTGCCCTTCCACCCAGGTTGATGGCGAGAGTGCGCAGTCTGAGGCTGGGTGGCGTGCACGAATTTGGTGCGATTTTGAGGCAGGTCCTCGAAAGACTTTCGTTCGACGTGGTCACGTTGGACCACTCAGTATGCAAAGACCGTTTTACCCAGAAGGGTGTACTGCCCATGTTTATCTTCTACACCCGCCTGGCGGGGTTGTAGGGGGAGACAGACTACATGTCGATGTATCTGCACAAAATGGCGCATCGGGCTTAATCACAACCCCAGGGGCCACTAAGTTCTATCGTAGTGAAGGTCGAGTTGCACGTGTGAATCAACGTCTTCACGTAATAGGAGATCTTGAGTGGTTTCCGCAAGAAAACATCTTTTTCAACGCAAGTAATGTTGTTCAAACTACCGACATAGACGTAGAAGAAAAAGGCACGCTGGCCTTTTGGGAAATCAACTGTTATGGGCGTCTTGCCGGTGAGCAGCCGTTTGTTGAGGGTCGCGTGGTCACTCGTTTGTCCGTTCGTCGACAAAACCGATTAGTATTTCATGACCGTTTCTGTGTTGACGGACAGCAGTCCCTGAACAGAGCAACCGGTTTGCGTGGTTCGAGTGTGAGCGGTATGTTATTGCTGAGTTCGCTCCCTGAAGAATGCGCACAGGCGGCGTTAACGCTTCTATCTGATGACCCGCATTTTAGTTGTACCTGCATTGATGACATGCTAGTTGTTCGTTATGTTGGTGATAGTGCGGAGCAGGCAAAAGCCGTATTTACTCAGGTGTGGTCGCAGCAAAGAATGGCGCTCAGTCATCGCACCCCCTGTGTTCCCAGAATTTGGTCCACGTAGTCTGTTTTTCCGTCCATAAAAAATTAATGTAGAGAGTCCTTATGGAATTAACACCGCGAGAGAAAGACAAGCTTTTGCTATTCACTGCGGCGATGCTTGCTGAGAGGCGTTTGGAGAGGGGGGTAAAGCTCAATTATCCCGAAGCTATCGCGTATATCAGTATGCACATTATGGAAGGTGCAAGAGACGGCGAGACGGTAGCTCATCTGATGAACAAAGGGCGTACGTTGCTATCTACAGATCAAGTCATGGACGGGGTTTCAGATTTGATTCATGACGTACAGGTGGAGGCAACGTTTCCAGACGGCACCAAGCTTGTTACGGTTCATGAGCCTATTCAGCCGGTCAGTAAAGACTCTGCAGAAACCAAAGTTCTGCCAGGTGAAGTGAGCGTCAGCGATGGTGAAATAGAACTCAATGCCGGACGTGAAACGATTTCGGTAGATGTTGCCAACGAAGGTGATCGCCCCATCCAAATAGGATCGCACTATCACTTTTTTGAGGCCAACCCGGCGTTGTCATTCGATCGTGAAAAAACGCGAGGCTTTCGTTTAAACATAGCAGCAGGTACGGCTGTCCGTTTTGAACCCGGTCAAAGTCGTCATGTGGAGTTAGTCGCTTTGGCGGGTGACAGACGCGTATTCGGATTTAACCAAGCCGTCATGGGCGAGCTTTAGGAGGCAAGATGGCAACCATATCGCGCGCAGCGTATGCAGAGATGTTTGGGCCGACTACCGGCGATAGAGTTCGTTTGGCTGATACATCCTTATGGATCAGAGTTGAAGACGATAAAACCACCTATGGGGAAGAAGTAAAATTCGGAGGTGGTAAGGTTATTCGAGATGGCATGGGACAGTGTCAGCTTGAGTCCGGTGATATTGTCGATACGGTGATTACTAATGCGTTAATAGTTGATCACTGGTGCATTATCAAAGCCGATGTGGGAATCAAAGGTGGGCGTATCCATGCCATTGGTAAAGCGGGAAATCCCGATATTCAGCCAGCGGTGACAATTGCTGTCGGGCCCGGTACCGAGGTCATTGCTGGTGAAGGCATGATTTTGACAGCAGGTGGCATAGACGCTCACATTCACTTCATCTGCCCACAACAAATTGAAGAAGCCCTTTGTTCCGGTGTCACAACAATGTTGGGTGGCGGAACGGGTCCGGCGACAGGCACGAATGCAACGACGTGCACACCCGGGCCCTGGCATATTCATCACATGCTTCAAGCTGCTGATGCATTCACAATGAACCTGGGGTATTTAGGAAAAGGTAATGCCAGTTTGCCAGGACCGCTAAGAGAACAAATTAGCGCGGGAGCCATCGGTCTTAAACTGCATGAAGACTGGGGAACAACACCTGCGGCTATAGATTGTTGCCTAGGTGTTGCGGATGAAATGGATGTGCAAGTGGCCATACATACCGATACCTTGAACGAATCAGGTTTTGTGGAGCATTCGCTTGCGGCGATGAAAGGACGCACGATCCACACCTATCATACTGAGGGTGCGGGTGGAGGGCATGCGCCAGACATCATAAAAGCCTGTGGTCAGTCTAACGTGTTGCCGTCTTCAACAAATCCTACACGGCCCTACACGATTAACACCATTGACGAGCATTTGGACATGTTGATGGTATGTCACCATTTAGATCCTGCGATAGCTGAAGACGTTGCATTCGCAGAGTCGAGAATTCGTCGGGAAACCATCGCCGCTGAAGACATACTTCAGGACTTAGGTGCTTTCTCCATGATCGCGTCAGATTCACAGGCCATGGGACGTGTGGGAGAAGTCGTCTGTCGTACCTGGCAAACAGCACACAAAATGCGTGAACAACGCGGATCACTATCAGGTGACCCAAGTGATTCAGATAATGAGCGCGTAAAACGCTATATCAGTAAGTACACTATCAATCCTGCTATTAGTCACGGTATTGCTCACGAAGTCGGTTCGGTTGAAGTCGGTAAGCTTGCAGATCTGGTTTTATGGAAGCCGGCTTTCTTCGGCAGTAAACCCACAATGATCATTAAAGGCGGCATGATATCTACTGCTGCTATGGGTGACCCGAACGCATCCATTCCGACACCACAGCCGGTACATTACCGACCGATGTTTGGAGCTTACGGCGGAGCTGTCGGCGCAACCTCAGTGACCTTTGTATCGCAAGCAGCCGCTCAGGCTGACATTGCGGGTCAATTGAATCTGAGTCATGAAGTAGCCGCTGTGAAAAAATGCCGAGCTATCGGTAAAGGTGACATGATCAGAAATGACTGGCAACCGGACATCAGTGTGGATCCGCAAACCTATCAAGTAAGAGCAGATGGCGAGCTGTTGGAATGTGAGCCAGCGACATCCTTACCTCTAGCGCAGCTCTATCAATTATTTTGACTATGTTGATTTTTACTGAGTTGGTCGATGAATTGAATGAACCTCAGCATCGGGTGGCGTTGTCGTTTCATGAACGCACGAAAGGGCGCTTACGTATCACTACGGAAGCTGGAATTGATGCCGGTATTCAGATTGAGCGTGGACAAATATTGGATCATGGGCAACTTATTGCCAACGACAAGGGTGAGCTGCTGCAAGTGATTGCCAAAAATGAGAGTGTTAGTGTTGCAACCAGTGAATCCCCATTGCTGTTTGCACGCGCTTGCTACCATGTGGGCAACCGACATGCCGAAGTACAGATAGGTGATCAGGAATTAATTTATTTACATGACCATGTCATGGATGAAATGTTAATTCAGTTAGGTTTGAACGTGAGTGCCCAACAGCTACCTTTTCAACCGGAAAACGGAGCTTATTCCGCAGGTGGTCACTCACATAGCCACGACCATGACCACCATCACGGTCATCATCACGAGCACTAAGATGGAGTCTTTAGCTCACCTTCGGTTACTGCAGTTGCTAAGCCCGGTTCTTCCGGTTGGTACCTTTAGTTATTCTCAGGGGCTGGAATGGGCTGTTCACGCGCAATGGGTGAGCGATGAGTCCGAGTTTCATCAATGGCTTGTGGAATGGATTGACGGGCCCATGGCGCAGCAAGAGCTTCCTTTGTTAATCCGTTTATATCAATCAAGCCAAGCAGATAAGAAGGATGAGTTCGCCCACTGGAGCCAGCTGCTACTCGCCTCACGCGATACTCAGGAGTTGCGCAAAGAGGAGACAGACAGGGCAAATGCGTATTTACGAGTGCTTAGAGGTCTTAGTGGTGATGATGAAAACTTGCCGGTAGCTTCGTTGAAGCTGACGCCGCTTGCCAGTATTGCCTGGGCATCGTCCAACTGGAAAATCCCACTCGGTTCATTGCTATTAGCTTATGGACATAATTGGCTGGAGAATTCAGTCACAAACGGGGTAAAGCTCATCCCCCTTGGGCAGACAGTTGGCCAACAGCTCATTCATAGTGTATCGCCGAACCTTATCGAAGCCATCAGGCATAGTGAATCGGTGTTAGATGATGACATTGGTTTTAGTATGCCGTCGGTGAGTATGGCCAGTAGTGCGCACGAGACACAATATTCCCGCTTGTATCGATCCTAATTGACTATGACGAATAAAAATCCATTAAGAGTTGGCTTGGGTGGCCCGGTCGGCACCGGTAAAACATCGACGCTTGATGCGTTGTGTAAGCATATGAGCAAGGACTATAGTATCGCGGTGGTCACTAACGACATTTACACGCGCGAAGATGCCGATTTTCTTGTCCGCAGTCAGGCTTTGCCCTCTGAGCGAATCGTGGGTGTTGAAACTGGTGGTTGTCCTCACACGGCCATTCGCGAAGATGCATCAATGAATCTAGCAGCAATTGATCAACTTCAAGAAAAGTTTGATGACCTGGATATTGTGTTCATTGAAAGTGGGGGTGATAACTTGGCAGCCACCTTCAGTCCCGAACTGGCCGACTTAACCCTTTACATCATTGATGTAGCACAAGGTGAAGAAATACCCCGCAAAGGTGGTCCAGGCATAACCCGATCAGATCTGTTGGTTATCAACAAAACTGATTTGGCTCCCTATGTCGACGTATCCCTAGACGTGATGCGTAGCGATACCGCTCGAATGAGGGGGGATAAGCCTTATGTGTTCACCAGCATCAAGCACGGAGATGGGCTTGAGAAAATAAGCCAGTTCATTGTGCATTCGGGAATGCTCGCCTGACCCCTTGACTGGTTCTATTTAAATCTTTTTCTATGCCTTACTCTGGAGAGGGCAGAGGCGCTACTATTCGAATAAGATCAACTATTCGAGGTACAGCGCATGGCAATCACGTTATACACATCTGGAGCCAGTATCGGTGTGGTCTCTCACATCGCATTGGAAGAATCTGGCCTTGAATACCAAGCCATTGCCATGGATTTTGCGAACAAGCAGCAATCCAGCGCGGAATATTTACGTATAAACCCGAAAGCGCGTGTGCCTTCCTTGATTGTCGAGGAGGGGGTCATTACCGAAACTCCAGCCATTTTGACTTATCTAGCGCAAATAGCGCCCAGTTCCTCCATCGGATTACCGGATGATCCGTTCGAGCATGCTCAAATTCAATCTTTTAATGCCTATTTATGTTCAACGGCACACGTGGCACATGCACATAAAATGAGAGGAACTCGTTGGGTAAATGACGAGGCAGCGCTGAAAGCGATGACAGCGAATGTGCCTACTACCATGGCCTTGTGTTTTGAGATGATCGAACACAATATGCTTAAAGGCCCGTGGGTACATGGAGATAACTTTAGTTTGAGCGATCCGTATTTGTATCGTATCTCGAGCTGGGCAGAGGCTGATGGGGTTGATATTGAACAATTCCCCTCCATCAAAGCACATCGTACGGCGATGGCTGCAAGAGATTCAGTAAAAGTCGTAGAGGCGTTTTACAACGCGCATTCTTAATTGGGTGACAAAACTTATGAATAAGTACGAGAAAACAGAAGAAGCAGTTGCTGCTCTGACACCTGAGCAGTTCCGCGTGACTCAGCAGGATGGAACTGAGCGCCCAGGAACTGGTCAATACCTAGCGAATAAAGAACCCGGTATTTATGTAGATATAGTATCAGGGGAGCCCCTTTTTGCATCTTCAGACAAATTTGATTCAGGCTGTGGATGGCCGAGTTTTACGAAACCGATTGAACCTGTGAATGTGCAGGAGCTTGTGGATGATTCATTGGGAATGCGCAGAACTGAAGTGCGGTCTGCCAATGGTGATTCTCATTTAGGGCACGTGTTTAATGATGGGCCACGAGACAGAGGCGGTCTTCGGTATTGTATTAATTCCGCATCGCTAAGATTTGTTGCTCGAGATGATATGGAATCTGAAGGATACGGAGACTACTTAGGGCAAGTTGAGGAGATAGGTTAATGAGTCATGAAAGAGCAGTACTTGCTGGTGGGTGCTTTTGGGGCATGCAGGATTTAATCAGGAAGCTACCAGGAGTCGTATCAACGCGTGTGGGTTATACCGGTGGAGATGTTGCAAATGCGACTTACCCGAACCATGGTACCCATGCTGAAGCCATCGAAATTATATTTGATGATGAGGCGACGAATTATCGCACCATGCTTGAGTTCTTTTTTCAGATTCACGATCCGACCACAATGAACCGACAGGGAAATGATCGTGGCACTTCCTACCGCTCTGCGATTTATACAGAGAATGATCAACAGCGTGAAATTGCACTAGATACCATTGCAGACGTTAATGCCTCCAATTTATGGCCCGGCCCGGTGGTTACTGAAGTCGAACCGGTTAGCGATTTTTGGGAAGCAGAGCCAGAGCATCAGGATTATTTAGAACGAATACCACATGGTTATACGTGCCATTTCATTCGACCTGATTGGGTGCTTCCTAAAAGAAAGACTGTTGCTTAATTAGATTTACCCGATGGCGGGTAGCCCTACGGCTGCGCGCCCTTCGGGAGTTTTAATTGAAAAATCTCCTCCGTCAAACTCTTTTGCAGCATCTGTACAAAGCCATAGAATAGCTTCTGCGGCGCTTTCCGGTGAAATGTGTGTAGACCAATCGAGTTGACTGACGGGGTTAATTTTTGAATCCGCGATGCTGCGCTGCATGTCCGTAGCAACTGTTCCCGGAGAGAGGCCGACACAACGAATGCCGTCTGTTTCGTGTTCTTTATGGACGCATTTGGTTAGTGAGAGAACAGCCGCTTTGGTTGAACAATAGTGAGACCACCCCTCCAGAGCGTTGGTTGCCGCGCCTGAAGAAATGTTGATGATGACACCACCCGTGTTTTTCATAAGCGGGATGGCGGCACGAAGCCCGTAGAAAACACCTTTTACGTTTATGTCGACTACTTGTCCCCAGGCATGTGGGTCCGCATTCTCAATGCGTGAAACTGGATCGATAGTTCCGGCGTTATTGACAAGGATGTCAACAGAGCCGAATTTCTCATTTGCAAGTCTGAAGGCGTTGTCGACATCATCCCATTTGGAGACATCACATGCGACAGCCAGTGCAGCGTCTCCTATGTCGTTTGCAATTTTTGATAGGTCATTAGTTGAACGGGCAAGTAGTACAACGTTTGCCCCCGCAGCTGCAAATCGTTGCACAGCCGCTTTGCCTATTCCACGGCTCGCTCCTGTGACCACGGCAGTTTTTCCTGATAAATCGATGTGCTGGTTTAACATGATGGCTACTCTAATCGGTTGTAAGGTATGGATAGCGGTGGCTTACGCATATTATGCTAATAATCTTCACATGTTAAACGATACAATTCGTGAAGAGATTTAAGGGAAAGACTTGTGTATGCCCTGAATCGCACTGAGCACCTTTTGACTGAGAAAAACTAATTCGATGATTTATGATTTTCTTGTTATTGGCGCAGGCATCTCAGGCGCATCCGTTGCCGCGGAACTAAGTAAGAGTGGGTCCGTGGTTGTTCTAGAAGCGGAGTCTTCACCCGGTTATCACAGTACTGGTCGATCTGCGGCCCTGTTCACTCCTAACTACGGGCCTGATTTAGTGAGGAATATAAGTCGTCTTAGCTATGACTTCCTTAAGAATCCTCCCGAGGATTTTACCAAAAGTAAACTATTGGCCGCTCGTGGAATGATGAGCGTCGCTATGGGCCAGCCCCTCTCAAAATTAAACCCTTTGGTGGATGCTGGAAAGGGTGAGATTGAACTGATTGATAAGGATCAAACGCTTCAGTTAGCGCCATTCTTGAAGCCCGATAGTCTTCAAGGCGCCGCTTATGAAAGAGCTGTTGAGGACATAGATGTTGATGCGCTTCATCAAGGTTTTCTCAAAGCCTTGTCAAGAGCAGGTGGCCAGCTTAGGGTCAACATGGCCGTAACAGGCCTATCTCGCAATCAAGGTGTATGGGAAATAAAGGCAGGTGATGAAATCCTACGTTCTCGAATTGTTGTAAATGCGGCAGGTGCCTGGGCGGATAGCATTGGAAAAATGGCGGGTCTACGTCCAATCCAGCTAAGCCCGAAAAGACGCTCGGCTATTCTGGTTGACGCACCTGAGAATTCTAATTTAGCCCGCGTTCCTGCTATGGATTTCGTTGGTGTAGACAATTACATTAAACCGGAGAAAACGCGTTTGATGGTGTCGCCCGGTGATGCAGTTGCTGTCGAGCCGCAAGACATACAGGTAGATGATTACGATATTGCTGTATTAGTGGACTGGCTAGAATCGACAACTTCGATTAGCGTCAATCGAGTCGATCATCAATGGGCTGGTTTGAGGAGCTTTGTACCTGATGGTCTTCCAGTTGTCGGGTTCGCCCCCCAGTTAGAAGGTTTCTTCTGGTTAGCTGGTCAAGGTGGCTACGGAATTATGATGGCTCCATCCTTGGGCCGTGCAAGTGCCGAACTAATTCTTCGTGATCGTATGCCTAAAGACTTCACTGATAGGGGAATAAAACGCGAATTTCTTTCACCTGCTCGTTTGAGTTAAAGACGCATGAAATTACTGTCGCTGTCGTTTAGCTAGCTATGCAAGATTATTTTAATTAGTGATTTACGAATATCAGCTCTTCCGTATTGAATCCCAGCGATTGCGCGCGAGTTTTAAATAACTCGATTACGGATGGGGCTGGAGTTGTTGTTCTGGATAGTAGCCAGAGGTATTTTCTGTTGTATCCTGAAACAAACGCGTATTCGTAGTTATCGTCAAGTTCGAATACCACGTAGCTACCGTAGAAAGGGCCAAAGAAAGATACCTTCAAATGTCCGAGTGATGGATCACTGACGAAACGGGCTTTCCCTTCAGCGGTGTTCGTTTCTTGCTTATCTTCCGAAAATCCACTGTTTAGCACACGAATATCACCATTCTCCAGCAAGCTGTACTCTGCGCTAACTTTGGATAGGCCGCGTTCAAAACGGTGATCAAGCCGCGCAATCTCGTACCAGGTTCCCAAATACTTATCTACCTCAAAATTATCTACGGGTGTGATGCCTTTTGGAATTGATGTGCAACCCATTAGTAGAGTGACGAGGATCAAAAGTGAATAACAGCTGGCTCGAGATGTTCGCATAGTCGGAAAAGTGCGTTAGCGTGTGAAATTGAGTGTATCGGTAAACCATTGAGAGCAGGTCGGTTTACAATAAGAAACCACTATTAATCTTCCGACATTGCTAATGAATAGTTCTACGCACACGCATCGGTGGAATCCGCCCGAAGGACAACAAGGCGATCGGCCTGGAATCTATCTCTTGCATGGGACAGGTGAGCATGCAGCCCGATACAATAAATTCGCTGAACGGCTTGCTGCTGCGGGTTGGAAGGTAGGCGGCCACGACCATCCAGGACATGGGCGATCGTCTGGGAAAAGAGGGCTGATACACCCTGCAGGCGGCTTGGTTACGCAGGCAGCAATACAAATACAGGCGTTTGCAAAAGAGACTAATAGTGTCCCCATTGTTTTTGGGCATAGCCTCGGGGGGGTGATCGCGACAGAGCTTGTATTACAGCATGGCTTAAAAGTATCAGGTCTAATTCTGTCCGCACCGGCTTATGCACCTATCACCACGGTAACTGATCGATTAAAGCTGCGACTTTTAACCCTACTGGCCCCTCGATGGTGCATTGACTTGGGTTATGACGCTGGCAGGCTTACTCACGATAAGGAAATGCAAACCGAAGCTTATGCGGACGAACTCATTCACGGCTTCAAGTCAGCAAATTTTGTTGGGTGGCTTATTAGGGCGGGGCGACGCTGTATCGTTGATGCAAAAAAACTGAATGTGCCGGCATTGCTGTTGGTTGCTGGTGCCGACAAGGTAGTGGACTCTAACGAAACGTTAGAGTTTGCTCGCCGTAGTGAAAATAAGGATCTCGTGGTAAAGCAATATGAAGGTCTGTATCACGAACTACTTCAGGAAACTCCGGCCGAGCGTGAGCAAGTTATTGCTGACATAGAGGCATGGATAGAGAACTTTCAATAAGCATTGTGAATCTAGCTGATATCTATTGGTTTAAGAGCCAGTTTGAAGCTTGCACCCGACCCTTTAATAGGTTTGCCAGTCGATAGTTCCAAGTAATGAGCATCAGCCACCCATTTTGCGAGTGCTAAACCTAGGCCGTTGCCGTCTACGTTGCGATTCTCAGCAGCCCTAAAGAATCGATCGAATACCCTCGCTTGATCATCTAATTTGATACCAGGACCATCGTCTTCAAAATATACGAACTGATCTAACTCGAAAACATAGATAGTGCCATTCAGGTGGCTGAATTTAATTGCGTTGGTTAGTAAGTTGTTTATTAAAATAGAGATTGACGGTTCGTGAACGTGTAAGTCGATTTCCTGCAGAGATTCACTTAGCTCGAGCGCCAGATTTTTCTCCGTTATTTGAGGCGATAGCAATCCGAGCTGGCTAACAATCAATTCGTTGAGGTTGGTCGTCCGTAAATCGAGTGACTGGGTGGTTTGTAAACGAGCAAGGCTTAGCAGTTGATCAATCAGGATGCTGCTGTGCTCCGCGCTAAGCTTAAGATTATCTAGGTGAGTTGTAATCGTCGGGTCATTTGTATCTCTTCGAATTAATTGTTCGATCATTTTTATCGATGTTATCGGGGTGCGCAGTTCATGAGCGGCATCATCTGTAAACTGCTTTTCACGGATGACTCCTAGCTCGATTCCTGCGAGAAGCCTATTGACTGAATCCACGATGGGAATAAGTTCTACCGGCTGGTTGTCTCTAGGTATTTTCTTCAGATTGTTGACAGACCGGTTCCGAACCGCATTTGTCACAAGAGTCAGTGAATTCAACCCGCGCTGAACACCCCACCAAGCAGCCAGCATTATCACCAGAGGCAGCAGTAAGATTGGCGAAAATGTTTTGATTATTAGATCAAAAATGGCATCTTGGCGTTGTTGAATAGGATCGAAAAATTCGACCACGATGGGTATATCTCTTTCACTAATAGACTGAGTTTTCTGAAAGCAACGCCATTCAATGTTCTCTTCGTTTGTACTATTAGCGGTGAAGTTACTAAACCCAGATGGACACGTCGGGAAATTTACAACCTTGGATGAAGTGAATAGAGTCGTATCATTAATACTGACACGGTAGCTAACTGACAAGCCTTGCCTTGACTCGATTTCGGAGACTATTTCCTCCAGTTCTTCCGTTGCATCCTCTTCGTCCTCTTCATCGTCGTCGTCAATTTCTTCTGCATATTCGTAGTGAAGGAGCGCTAATAGAGTCTCTGCATTGTTTTGTAGTTGCTTGTCATACAAGGTAGTAATTGAGTTTTTAGCAACAACAATCGCTATTGAAGCGGCTATTAGAATAAACAGCGCAACAGGAATGGCCAGAAAAATAAGTAAGCGTTTCGCCAGAGAGCGCTGGCTCACTTTGACATTATTCTTCATTGACTGATTTTTCGATGATGTAGCCTAAACCACGGGTTGTCTTTATTAGCGATTTTCCAAGTTTTTTCCTAATTGAAGAAATATGTACCTCGATGGCATTCCCTTCAAATTCAGAGTTTGAATCGTACAGACGTTCCTCTAGCATTGATTTACTGTAATAGCGATTCTGCCCTTGCATGAGAATTGCGAGGATAGAAACTTCCATTTTGGACAGGTGCACCGGTAAACCGTTTTTGGATACGGTCATCCCGGTAAGGTCCAGTAGAATTGAGCCGTGCTCTATTTCTGTCGATAAAAGACCATCTTTACGCCTTTTAACGGCTCGCATTCGTGCCTCAAGTTCTTTGAAGTCTATGGGTTTTACTAAATAATCGTCCGCTCCTAAATCTAAACCTTTGACGCGGCTGTCGATATCCCCATAGGCCGTCATAATGATCACGCCTGCTGTTATTTTCTTTCGTTTGAGAAAGCTCAAAAGATCGAACCCACTCCCGTCAGGTAGCCCGATATCTAACAGAATGATTTCGTACGATGAATCGAGTAAAGCTGATTTAGCATCGGCTACGGATCTTGCCCAGTCCACTCGCTGATCTTTGTTCAGCCACTGCTCTACAGCGTGGCCTATTAAGTAGTCATCTTCAACAATGAGAGTAGAAATCATAGTGAGCAATTATTTGTCATGAGACATCAGTTGCCATAGCTACTTGGAGATGTAGTTTATAGCTTGCGATTTTGCGGAGTTTTCCGTCAACAGTGATGGTCCTTTCCTAAGTTGTAAAACTAGTTTTGAGGTGGTTGTTAGCGATAGGTGCGTAGTTTGGAAGTGTTGAGTTTATCCCAAAAATGATCACCTACGCCTGTCTAGGTAAAAGTGACTAGTTTACCGACAACTAACTATCGAAATTTATCCTTAAGCCAAGCTTAAGATACTCAATGTGACACCAGAATTCTCAGTAGTTATTGAGTTTTCCGCCCAATGTTCGATGAGGATTATGCGAAGTTTTAAGGTTCTCTTAAGATTTTGATCCGATAGTTGTATCAAGCGCAATCATTGGTAGCGCTTACTTAATCCAACAACTAGGAAATTAATATGAAGAGTTCAGCTAACTATAAAAAAACTGCCATTGCATTAATGGTGCTAAGTACCTTTTCTGCTGTTGCATCTGCGAATCAAAGTCAAGTTGATCCTGATTCAGTCAGTATCAGTGAAGCGGAAGCCATGAACTTGGCGTCAATGAATGTTGGTGGGAGCGCAGTCAGCGCAGAACTTGAACGTGAACATGGAGAAGTTCTTTGGGAAGTTTTGGTGCTGAACGACCTTGACGAGGAGCTTGAGGTTTATGTTGATGCAGATTCCGGTGAAGTCTATGAAGA
>JAHDGK010000102.1 GCA_020627685.1 Granulosicoccus sp.
TCGACGAACAAAGCGATCGCATGATGCACATCGTCGAAAAACTGCTGCAACTGTCGCGATTGGAAAGTAACCCACTCGACCCGAACGACGGCGAGCTGGTGAACATGTCGGAGCTTATCCAGAGTTTGGTGACCGACCTCAATAAAACGGCCATCCAGTCGCACGATTGGCAACTGCATGTGGACGAAACACTCGCCTTGCGAGGTCATTACGACGACCTTTACAGCGTGGTGCAGAACCTCTTGCAAAACGCGGTTAAATATTCAGGCGAAGGTGCGGTCATCACGGTGGTGTGGCAACAGGAATCGTTGTTTGACGATACGGCCAATCTGGGCGCCGGTGCAGCCGGCGTTGAGCTCGCAGGTGGGTATCTATCGGTGAGTGATAACGGCATTGGCATTGAAGCACGGCATTTACCGCGACTCAGTGAACGGTTTTATCGCGTGGACCGAGCCAGAGCCCGGGAAAGCGGAGGCACCGGTTTGGGCTTAGCGATTGTGAAACATATCGCACAACGTCATGGTGGGCTTCTGCTTATTGACAGCGTACCCGGTGAAGGCTCTGTTTTCACCGTGCGTTTCCCACCGCAACGTGTTGAATTTTTGAGCAAAGAAGCTGTCAGTTTCTGAAGCGCCTCACGTAAATTCAACGCTTGGAAGAAAAGGTTCGTTGTGTAACGTTCGTGTCATATTCGGCTCCGATAATGCGCCCACGTAATCAATCACTACGGATTTTTCCTACATGTCTAAGCGTATTTTGTTAACTGCGTCTGTACTGGCACTGACTGTGTCACAAGCGGCTCAAGCTCGTGACTACATCAGCATTGTTGGTAGCTCAACGGTTTTTCCGTTCGCAACTGTCGTTGCTGAAAAGTTCGGAAAAAGCACCGATTTCTCAACGCCTACCATTGAATCCACGGGTTCAGGTGGTGGCATGAAATTATTTTGCACCGGCATCGGTGTAGACACACCTGATATCACCAACTCTTCTCGCCGTATGAAAGCGAGTGAATTCGAGATGTGTCAGGAAAATGGTGTTACTGACGTTGTTGAAGTGTTGATCGGTTTCGACGGCATCGCCTTCGCAAACTCGGTTGAAGCGCAGCAGATGGATGTGTCGCTGACTGACATCTACTTAGCATTGGCTAAAGACGTTCCTAACCCGGATGGCAGTGAAACGTTGGTTGCTAACCCGTACTCCATGTGGTCAGAAGTCAACCCAGAGCTGCCTGCAATTGAAATTGAAGTGCTGGGCCCACCGCCAACATCCGGTACACGTGATGCGTTCGCAGAGCTTGCTATGGAAGGCGGTTGCAGCACCTTCGGTTTCATCGATTCGATGGAAAAGAAAGACTTCCAGGCCGCTTGCCACACCATGCGTGAAGACGGTCGCTACGTTGAAGCCGGTGAGAATGACAACTTAATCGTTCAAAAGCTACAAGCAAATCCTGACGCACTGGGCATCTTCGGATACAGCTTCCTGGAGCAGAACAGCGATTTGGTGCAAAGCTCAATGGTTGACGGTGTCGCGGCAGAATTCGATGCGATCGCTGATGGCGATTACCCCATTTCACGTCCTTTGTACTTCTACGTTAAGAAGCAGCACGTTGGAACGGTACCTGGCATCGCCGAGTACGTCGCTGAATTCACTGCAGAGAGAACCTGGGGTGATGACGGTTACCTCGCCGACAAAGGCATGATTCCACTGGGCGAGGAAGCTCGTGTTGAAGCGGCTGCAGCGGTCAACGCGATGACAACCTTAGCGGGTATCAACTAAAGGTTTTGACACAACAATAGATCCACCATAGGCGCAACCTCGGTGGATCAACTTGTGTTCAACTCAGCCGGTCAGGGTTTAAAACTCTGGCCGGCTTTTACATTATTTGCTGTTGGATCGGTATAGTTGAGCAGCACTGTTTCTCGCGCCCATTAGCCTATGTCAGTTACCAATCTCATCCTCGTCACGCTGTTGCTGACTTTTCTGTATTTTGTGTTTGGTCGCCAAAAAGCGTTTGCGGTTGCGAAGACGAGTGGCGGCCTGCAGGGCATGCATTCCCTGCCCTCGCACTACGGTGCCTATGTCGCTGTTTGGTGCGCCTTACCCGCGCTAGCCATCATTGTCGGCTGGAAGCTGTTCGAACCCACCGTTATCGATAGTATGCTGGCCAGCAGTATCCCGGATTCAGTACATGAACTGGGCGAGAAATCCGTTGCGTTATATCGCAACGAAATCAACAACGCGGTAGATTCGAACAACATCGCGTCTCTGACCGATCCGGTCAAGCAAGCGACCGCCACGCGATTGGCCTCCTTGCAAAACTCCGCCATGCTGGGTTTGTTCGTCCTGGTGCTATGCACAGTGATAGCGCTCGGTGTGTTTGCGCTGAAACGAATTACACCTGACATGACCGCGCGTCACCGTGTCGAGAGCGTGGTTCGATCGTTCCTGTTTATATCGGCAACGATTGCCATACTGACTACCGTCGGGATTGTGCTCTCGGTGCTGTTTGAATCTCTGAGGTTCTTCAGTCAGGTTAATCTCATCGACTTTGTCACCGGTTTGAACTGGAGCCCGCAAACCGCTATCCGCGCTGACCAGGTAGGCTCAACCGGTGCGTTCGGGGCCATACCGCTGTTTACCGGTACCCTACTCATATCGTTTATTGCCATGTTGGTGGCTGTACCCTTCGGCTTGATGTCGGCCATCTACTTAGCTGAATACGCAACACCTCGTGTACGAGCAATAGTGAAGCCGTTATTAGAGATGCTAGCGGGCATACCGACCGTCGTGTACGGGGTGTTCGCTGCGCTCACGGTTGCTCCTTTGATCAAAGATATCGGATCAGCGGTTGGCTTGTCTGTCGCTTCAGAAAGCGCACTGGCGGCAGGGCTGGTCATGGGCATCATGATCATCCCGTTCGTATCCTCGTTATCCGATGATGTCATCACTGCCGTACCGCAAAGCATGCGAGATGGATCGTTTGGATTAGGCGCTACGCATTCTGAAACCATTCGTAAAGTCGTTATCCCCGCGGCACTACCCGGCATTGTTGGCGGCATACTGTTAGCGGTTTCAAGAGCGATTGGTGAAACCATGATCGTGGTAATGGCCGCAGGGCTTGCCGCCAATTTAACCGCGAATCCTTTAGAAGCGGTTACTACCGTCACGGTGCAGATCGTCACGTTGTTAACGGGTGACCAGGAGTTTGACAGCACCAAGACGTTAGCCGCGTTCGCGTTAGGTTTGATGTTGTTCGTAATTACCTTGGTGTTAAATGTGATCGCGCTGTATGTGGTCAGGCGTTATCGGGAGCAGTACGAATGAGTAACAACACCACCGAAAAAGTTCGTGCTTCACTGCAAAAACGCTACTTTAAAGAGAAAGTGTTTCGTAGCATCGGTGTGGTTGCCATTGTTGCCAGTTTAAGTTTTTTGGTCGTACTACTTGGCAGCATTATTTACAAAGGCTACCCGGCATTTAAAGCCAGTTACATACAACTGGACGTCACGCTGACCGAAGAAACGCTGGACGTTAGTGCCGATGCAGAAGACAGCGAATTAAGACGCGCCAACTATTTAGGCGCTATCCGAACGGCCCTGCGTGAACGATTTCCTGAAGTCACGAAGCGAGGCGACAAACGAAATCTGTATCGCTTGATCAGTAGCGGCGCTGAATACGCCTTGTCCGATTTCATGATGGAAGATCGTAGTCGCTTCGGTCAAACCCACTCGTTATGGCTACTGGCTGACGACGAGGCGGACGCACTGCTTAAACGCAACAAAGATTTGACCAAACCCATCCGTACCGGCGAGAACGCAAAAAACAAAGATGCGTTAATCACTCGGCTCAACACTGATCAATTGGGTTGGCTGCAATCTTTCAAAGAGGCAGGCGAAACCGATGTTCGCTTAGCCAGCACTTTCTTCACCAACGGGGATTCACGCGAAGCAGAACAAGCGGGTATTCGCGCCGCATTAATTGGCTCGGCCTACACCTTGCTCATTACGTTTGTCCTGTCGTTCCCGATCGCAGTGGCTGCGGCCATCTACTTAGAAGAATTTGCGCCGCAGAATAAATTCACCGATATTGTGGAAGTCAATATTAATAACCTGGCCGCCGTCCCCTCTATCGTGTTTGGGTTACTCGGCCTTGCCGTGTTTATTAATTATCTGCAGCTACCGCGTTCTGCACCGGTGGTGGGTGGCATCGTTCTGAGTTTGATGACCCTACCCACCATCATCATTTCGAGTCGTGCTGCACTGAAAGCGGTGCCACCGTCGATACGTGAGGCCGCGCGCGGTTTAGGGGCATCGC
>JAHDGK010000103.1 GCA_020627685.1 Granulosicoccus sp.
CCATCAAAGCTTATTGGTGCATCTGTCAAAGCCATGAATAACTCAAAAGCCTCAACTTACCTTCAATATCGTTTCTGACTATTACATATACCCATTACTTAGTGACACTATATTTTGTTATAGTGTGTGTTACATGGATGTTGTTATAGACAAAAGTATTAGTAAGAGGCTGTGGTTGATCCATATGCTTCAGACCCCTTTATACCCCGACACGCTAGCGGCTATCACTGAGCAGATAGGTGGAGCTTTTAACGCGCCAAGCTCGATTAAGAACCTATAAATAAAAAGTATTAAATTAGGTACGTTTGATAAAAAACTAAGAAGAATAGGGGATTAATTCATGAGTGAAAAAGACGCATCCGACTGGACAAAACGAGGAAAATCGATCAATGAATTAATTCAAGAGTTGGAATCCTTTGATAATCAAGATATGGAGGTGAAAATTTCTACCGACGGGGGCGATACCTTTGAATCAATTAACTTGGTTGGCAAACAAGATAGTATTTGCTGCTTGATCACATACGAATAGACATTCGCTTGGTAATGACATTTTTACAATTAATAATTCACTCGAAACACCGCACTATCTTTATGCTTTTTCCTGCTATGAATGTATGGTTGAGTGGTGCTGATGTTTGAGTGTCCGAGAGCGGTTTGTATATCTTGAATCGGTACACCGTTTTCGTCTGCAACCGTGGCAAAGGTTGCGCGAGCAGAGTGGGGTGTGAATTGATCGGGGAGTCCCGCTTGTAGACGGTATTTCGTCCATACTTTCCAGAAGGTAAGCGTCAGGGTTGGTTAGAGACTGTAGTTGGCATATTCCAAGGTAATAGTGAGTCTATGTTGCCTGGCTCTGTCGTAGGATGTCTTCCAAACAGCCACGACAGATACTGATAGGGTTCAACCTGATTGGCTTTTGCAGTTTCGATCAAGCTGTACAGATTGGCACTGGCTTTTGCGCCGCGTTGACTATTGCTAAACAACCAATTTTTCCGACCAATCACAAAAGGTCGTATTGCATTCTCAGCTATGTTGTTGTCGATAGGCCGTTGCCCGTTTTCAACATAGCGTGTTAATTCTGGCCAGTATTCCAAACTGTAGTGTGTGGCTTTACCGATGGCTGATTTGGGTGGTACCTGCTGCGCTGTTTTCTCCAGCCAGGCTTTGATTTTTTTCAGTTGTGGCACACTTTGCTCTTGTCGGGTGCGATGCCGCTGAGCGGCATCGCTGAACTTCACCGATTTCTCTATTGCGTACAGCTTGCCTATCAGGCTGATGGCCATATCCGCTTTACCTGTTTTTCCTTTGGGTTGAGCTTTTTGAGCTTGCACAAATTTTCTTCTGGCGTGCGACCAGCAACACAAGTGTGTTAATCCTTTGGTGGCAGCCACAGTCCGATACGGTTTATATCCATCTGTCATCAGCGTCCCGCAAAAGCCTGTAAGCAATTCATCCGGAACCGCGGTTGCCCGACTGGGGCTGTAGGTAAATTGAACGACAGACTGACCTGGTGGACCTCCACGTTGTACCCACATATAGGATCGGCTCTGGGGTGTTTTATCCGGCTCATTGAGCACTTGCACCGGCGTCTCATCCATGTGCAGTACCGGGCTTTGTATCAAATGCTCCCGCAAACGCTTAATCAGTGGTTCGACCAGAGTGGCTGTCTTCAGTACCGATTCAGACAAGGTTTGTCTGGGTATATCGATCTGATAACGCTTCAGTATCGAGCTAAGCCTATACAACGGTATTCCATCAGCGTATTTTGACGTGATGACAAAAGCCATCGTATTGGCAGAGGCGATGGATTTGGGCAGTAAGGTTGCGGGACGTGGCGCTGTTTTTACGCCATCTTCGCAATGCTTGCAGGCGTATTTGACCCGTACATGTTCGATTACCTGCACACTGGCTGGAATAATATCGAGTTGTTCGCTGATCTTTTCCCCGATTTTCGTAAGCGTGCAACCACAACTGCATTGCAGATCCTCTTCCGGTAATTCATGGACGTGTCGAACGCGAGGAAGCTCTTTAGGTAGAGGTTTTCTGGTGCCGGTATTCTTAAGCTTTGGGGATGAAGCTGCTGAGTCTTTATCCGACTCTGCGATGATGTCATCGTTGTCCTGTTCGGCTTCATCGAATAGTTCGCCTTGACCGGGCGCTTTTTCACTACGGGTGCCGTAACGGCGGTGGCGTTCCAGGTGCAGGGCTTCAATTAATGTGTTGAGTTGTTTTTGAAAAGACTCCCGTTCTTTGCGTATCAGTGCTTTGAGTAACGCAGGATCGTCTGGGAGTTTTTCAACAGCGGTTGCCATAGAGCAAAGTATACGACAACACGCTTTATCCTACCGATGAATACTGCAACGTCCGGTGGGGTTGGTTACGCCACAAATCAAAACCATCCAACAGCCAGTTCAATTGTTCGCCATTGAGTATCACCGTCTCGGTGTTTCTCAGCTTTGGCCATTGGAATCGTTGTTGTTCCAGACTCTTGTACCAGAGACAAAAGCCATTTCTTTCCCAATACAATATCTTGATTTTGGTGTGCTGACGATTGATGAAGACAAACAGCACTTTTTCAAACGGATTGAGCTTTAGGTCTTGCTCAACGATCAGGGATAAACCGTTTATTGATTTGCGAAAATCTACTGGTGCTGTACACAGATACACACGAGGCAATGACGCCTCGGGGCGCATCATGACACTTTTCCAGAACCGAGTAATGTTGCCAACCAATCCGGTTCAGGTAATACACCAAACTCCAATAGACTCTCTTCCATGCACAATCGCAGCGCTACTGGACGATAATCGGAGATGGCTACAGGAGCAAAATTAACTTCCTCGCTAACCGTCTTGGTCGTGGTTACCTTTTTCAGAGTACTGCGCCACTGATAAAGTTTTTGAATCGGAATATTCTGTTCCTTGGCATATTGGGCCAATGACAATCCACTGCTGTTGGCTTTGTCGAGTTGTTCAGACCAATACTGTTGTTTTGCTGTGAGCATTGAGAAGATCACCTTTGTCGAATTAAGAGAAAGTGATAATCAGACAATTTAACGAGTTTTAACAGATGTACTTGGCGTGACGCTTACGTTAGACCTACTCGCCAACATTCTTTCACATCGAATTATTAACTAGCCTATTGCGTTTATGAGTAAATCACAATTGCAGACGACGAACGAGAAAGAGCTTCTGCAACTTCATGGGTCAATCATAAATGAGCTGATTAACAGACATGTAGTTCGTACCCAAAACAGCCCCATAGGAGACTACACAGAGTGGTTAGTTGCGAGAGCTCTAAACATCAGTCTAGAAAATAACTCTAAATCAGGTTATGACGGTATCGATAAAAACGGATTAAAGATCCAAATTAAAGGACGGAGAATTACTTCAAAAAATAAATCACGCCAGTTGAGCGCTATACGCAATATTAGGGAAAGGGATTTCGACGTACTTGTTGCCATCATATATAGCGAAGACTATGACATATTGGAGGCATGGGAAATTCCTCACACAGTTATCGTTGATTACGCCACATATCGTAAACATCAGAACGCGCATATTCTTACTCTCAACGGCCCTATTCTTTCAGATTCACGAATTAGAAACATAAAACCGCAAATACACGATCAACAACTTGAATAATTAAGCAAAATTTTCCTCCCGGCCTAAACCGCCCGTACACTCCGCGATTCTAATGACAAGACCTAACGAAACCCCTAAAGCTCGACTTCTGGTATCTATACCCGCCAATCGTTACAACTTGTCATCCGAGGACGCGCAGGCACCAAAAGTAGGTGATTTAGTTGTTTATGATCAGAGTTATAGGGACGAGGATGGACGTCCTATGGGACTTGTACATTATTTTAACGGCCAAGGGGATATCATATACTCAGCAGAAATCTACGACAATGAGGCTGAATTAGTCCGGTAGTATATTTTCAATTAATTCAGCCTATAGACTCTAATTAGACACCATTATCGACATTAATTAGCATTGTCGGCTAATGGGCATCCGACGTCGCAGGTCTAACGCAGCCGTGAACTCGACGGATTGACTTTACACTCCCTGCACTGCCGTTAGGGTCGCATAAACTCAACCGCTAGTTACGGCAAATGTTAGATCTCATTTCATAGGCTCCTGTGTACAATAAAATTAGCCTCCAAAGGACAAAGTTAA
>JAHDGK010000058.1 GCA_020627685.1 Granulosicoccus sp.
TGGCGTTGGCGTTGGCGTTGGCGTTGGCGTTGGCGTTGGCGTTGGCGTTGGCGTTTCGGCTACCGGCTTCTCTGCGGGTTCTACAAGGACAACCTTAGGCGTGTTATCGATCGGTAGAATTTCCGCGGTTGCAACCTGAAGTGCGGGTTCTACAGGGATATCTTTAGGCTCGACAGAATCGGTGTTAACCGTTGGAACGATGGTAAGTTCAGATCGAATCTCGCCTACGCCCGGGGTGCTGTTCGCGGCTGCCAGCAATACGGATTTTTCATCTTCGCTGGTAACTTCGCCAGCCAGCGTGATATCCCTACCTACCGCGGCGACACTGAGAGAATCGGCATTAAAGGCAGTAATTGATTCCTCAACGGCAATTTGCAGCTTTCTTTCGAATTTAGGTACTGCGTAGTTCAAACCCGTCCAGGCTATGCCTGCGACACCCAGCAACCAGACGAGGATCCAAACTAGTGCGGAGCCCCTTCCTCGTTGATGGTTTGTCTGTTTATTGACGGTTTTCAAAAACGTGCTCAGTTTGGTGCAGCCATTAGCTGGAAGTCCCGATTATACAGACTGTTACGGCTTCCATAGCGCTGGATTTTTGGCGCTTTGCCGACTTTTAATCAGGCAATTTCCGGAGAATTCTGTACGATCATGGTTTTCGATGATTCTAGAGTGTCCAATGTTCGGCAGAGGAATTCTGGGCGGTGTGGTGCTAGCGACAGTCATATGTCTTGCCGCATCGAATACCCATGCGCAAAGCACTAATGTCCTGAAAGAGTGCGTGGCCGTATCACAGGATACGAACGATATCCATGCCTGCATGGATAACTATCTGAATCTTATGGACAATAACATCGCCGGCATGACTGACTTTTTGTCAGGTACGCTGTCGGGAGAAGCTTTGGCCGGGCTTGGGCGTTCGCAATCCGCTTTTTCCGAATACAGACGTCAGAATTGCTTGTGGTACCTGGAATTTTCATCTCCTCGGACCGAGGCAGAGTTAATTGCAAAGAATTGTCTCGCCAACATGTCGCGCCAGCGTTGGCAGGAGTTGCAAGGCCTACTCAGCGAAGAAAGTGCGTCCGCTGAAACTGTTTCCGGGTTTTACGTGTACGGGGCAGGTAAAAACTCGTTTCAACAGTGTGGTTCAGAGGCTCGCTACTGGCTGGCAGGTGATCCCAGCGTTGTTAATGATGCGCAGCAACTGTATTTGTCGTTAGCAACCAGTGAGTTTCAGATACTGCACGTGGTGTTTGCGGGAACAATTGACAATGCATCAGAGGCTCCTGAAGGACATCGCGGTTTGTTTAACGTCAACACGCTAATTGACATGAGCGTACCGACGGAATCAGATTGCCGTATACCCGGAAACTTATCCGCGTTTGATTTGGCATCAGGTACCGAAATAGACGAAAGCGCGTTGAACACGGTTAACGATGATGACCTGGATGTTGATCAGGACGAGCCTCAGCAGCAACTCATTGCTTATTTTGGCGATTGGTTGGTCGATTGCACTGAAAATCAAGGTCGCAAAGAGTGTGCGCTTAGCGTATCCATAGAAAAAGCCGGAGCCGACAAAGATGATCCGGGTGGTAGCTTGACGGTTCTTCGTGGTAAGCAACGTAAAACCAGCCTGGAGCTTACTTTCCCCGATCGTGAGATCGATTCACCGACACTGATTCGTTGGCGGGTTGATGCGTTTACGTTCGGCGACCTTGTCGGATCGAGCATATTGGTCGACGAAGTAGCTGCTCGTCAAATTGTGCCTGACGATCGCTTTTTGAGAACTGACTTATTACCCTTGATGATTGACGGTGTTGAGCTTTCAATTGAGGTTCTGCAGAACGTTGACGATGCTTCTGGTGAAGAATTTCTGGGAACACTGAATGGCTTGACTAAAGCACTCGCTTTTTCAGATGGCTTCGTGCGCGACGGTGCTTAATAGTCTGACTAACGAGCCCATCGTATTGGTATGAGTGATTTTAAACGTGCCTGGGTATTTGCCGGTGGTGAATTTTCCAGCCAACATTTTCCTGCTGATGTATTGCTTGATGGTGATCTTGTTGTTTGTGTAGACGCCGGTTTAAAGCATTGCCTGTCACTAGATTTACAGCCTGATCTTTTGGTTGGTGATATGGATAGCGTATCACCGGAACTACTACACGATAAGCGTTTGGCCGATGTTGAGCGGCATGTATATCCCAGTAAAAAAGCCTCCAGTGATTTGCAGTTAGCCTTAGAGGTGTTATCAACTCGCGCAGTTAGCGAGGTTGTGTTGCTGGGCGTCTCCGGTGGACGAACCGATCACATGCTCTTTAATTGGCACCTTGTTTTACTGCGCTTATGGCCCTTCAAAATCCAACTGATTGATGAAACCATGCACGCCTATGTGCTTGAAGGGGAACAAGGTGTTGAGGTTCGCTCTCGCCCGGGCCAGACGTTGAGCTTGCTGGCAATGCGTTCCTGTGAAGGTGTGACAACTTCCGGCTTACAATACCCTCTAAGAAAAGCCACCATACATCCGGGAGACACATTGGGGTTAAGTAATGTTGTCGAGACCTGCGACGCCTCTGTCGAGATCAGTAGCGGTCTCTTGTTGGTAATGGTGCAGCGTTTAAACTAAGGATTCGTAATGACAAAAGTAATCGACTTTCGTAGCGACACGGTAACGCTCCCGAGCGCTGCTATGCGCGACGCGATGATGTCTGCGCCTATGGGCGATGATGTTTACGGTGATGACCCTGCGGCAAATGACTTGCAGGAGTTTGCTGCCGATCTGTTAGGTCATGAATGCAGTTTGTTCTTGCCGTCAGGCACACAGTCAAACCTAGTCGCACTGTTGACCCATTGTCAGCGTGGCGATGAATATATCGTGGGTGCGGATGCACATACCTACAAATATGAAGGAGGTGGTGCGGCTGCGTTGGGTGGTATTCAACCGCAGACAGTGGCGTTTGGTGAAAACGGATCCCTCGATTTGGATGCCGTCAAAAGTGTCATAAAGGAAGATGACTTTCATTTTGCAAGAACCCGGCTTCTGTGTTTGGAAAACACACAACACGGCAGAGTGCAGAGTGTTGAATATATGCAAACGGCTCGAGAGTTTGCTCACGGTCATAACCTACAGATACACCTTGACGGTGCTCGGATGGCGAATGCAGCAACTTCCCTGGGTGTGTCGCTAAAAGAAATTGCTCAATGTTTCGATTCGGTGTCTTTGTGTTTGTCGAAAGGCCTTGGCGCACCGATTGGCTCTTTGCTATTCGGTTCTAAGCCATTCATCCAAGAGGCATGTCGCTGGAGAAAAGTGACAGGTGGTGGTATGCGGCAGATTGGTATGCTGGCAGCGGCGGGTAAAATCGCTCTGACCGATGGGTTCAATCGAATGCAGGAAGATCACGATAATGCGCAGTATTTAGCCCGGCACTTAGACGGTATGGCAGGTATCACAGTGCGGCCGGGTTGGACGCAAACTAATATGGTCTGGTTGGAATTTAATGAGTCTTGTGGAGAGGCACTGAGTTCAGCGTTGCGCGAATCCGGCGTGCTGGTGTCAGCTTACGGCAAGTCTTGTCGAGTGGTTCTGCACCAGAACGTCGATAAGGGTGATGTTGATAAATTGGTATCAGAGCTGGGTTCGTTTTTCGCTTAGTAGCATTAGCGTTTTTACGCGAACTCCACACGATCTGATTTCATGCTCAGCTGAGTTGCGCCCATAGCCACTGCATCGTCCGGGTCGTGCGTTACCATTACAACGCACGGTTTGAATTCTTGTATCAGTGAATTAAGCAGCGTTATCATTTCTTTGCGGGTCGTTGCATCCAATGCGCTGAAAGGTTCATCGAGTAAAAGTATCGGCTGCCTCCTTAAAATACATCGCGCGAGTGCCACACGTTGTTTCTCACCCCCGGATAGCGAGCCCGGTAGTTTGTTCTCATACCCGGATAAGCCAACGCTATCGAGTACGCTACTGATATTGTTTTTTTGGGCGGAGCTCAATGTGAGTTTCGGGCTAACACCTAAGCCGATGTTTTTGAATACGCTTAGGTGAGAGAACAAATTGTGGTCTTGGAATAGTGTGGTTATAGGACGTTGTGCAGGCTCTAAGGAATGTATTGCATCACCTTGCCATTTGATGGCTCCTGCATCGGGCTGTAAAAAACCCGCTATAAGATTTAATAAGGTGCTTTTGCCCGAGCCGCTTCTGCCGAGTAAGGCATAAACCCCTTGTGTTTCAAGTTCGATGGAGTAATTCCAACGACGCTCGCCTAACTGCAGTTCTACACCTTCAACTGTGAGCACTGTGTACGCTCCGTCCAATTATTTTTTGAATGCTGATAAACAGAACCAAACAGAGTATGAGTAGTAAACCTGCCGTAACGGCAGCTTCTTCTAAGCGGTAGCTGCCCATGCGTTGGTAAAGCAGCAGGGGGAGGGTGCGAACTCTCTCAGAACCAAAGAGTGCGATAGCACTTAAATCACCTGCTGAAAGCGTGGTTGATACCGCCATAGCTAAACCTATGGGTTTTCGTAACTGAGGCCAGTCGATGATTATCCATCGGCTTAATCCCTGAATGCCCAACGACTGTATGAGTTTGTCATTGTGATTTGCCGATTGCATGACAGGGCCGTCTAGAATTCGTAAAACAAAGGGCAGAGCCATCAGGCTGTTAATGATGACAACCAAAACCAGCGCTATTGAAAAAACATCTGCATAGGGTCTGAGTAACAGGAAAAGTCCGGTTCCTAATACTAGCGGTGGAAGCACTAAGATGACGTTGCCCGACAGTTGCAGCCATTGCCCTGCAGTTTCATACTTTAACCGGATGCGAAGATGTCTAACACTGTTAAGTAAGCCAATACCCAAGAGTAAAGACAGAGAAGCTGAAGCTAGTGCGACTATCACTGTATTGAATAATGCATCGAGAGTGGAAGTCTGCATGACTACAGCAATAAGCTTTGAGTTGATGGCAGATATGACCAAGGCGAGCAATGGAGATAGGATAAAAATAGCGGTGGCAACGATGATTGTGTAATGCGCTGCTTGCCAAAACAGCCCGGACCAAATGCTGTTTAGAAGGTGTTGGTCATGCCGGTTACGCTCAGTTCCTGCAACCACTGAATAAGGGTTAAATTGAAGCGCGTCATTGTGTTTAACCAGAGTGCTCAGTAGCATTAAGAAAATGCAGATAGACAGCTGAACGGCGCCCAGAGCCACGGCAAGCTTAATGTCAAAATCGAAGCGTAAGGCCTGATAAATTGCGACTTCTATGGTGGTTGCCCGAGGGCCTCCGCCTAAGGTCATGACAATGGCAAAGCTTGTAAAGCATAAAGTAAATATCAACAACGCGAGGCTGGGTAGTTGACCGCGAACTGCTGGCCATTCAATAAATCGGAATACTGAAACAGGCTTTAGTCCGAGTTGTTTTGTTAAGCGCCAGTTCTCTGCAGGTATACCTTCAAGATTAACCAGCAATACCCGTGCAGCCAGTGGCATATTAAAAAATACGTGGGCAACGAGAATGCCGGTTAAACCATATAAAGGCACGGAGGGAATGGAGAGCGTGCCTAGTAAATTATTAAACCAGCCCGTGCGGCCAAATACGGCAACAATGCCAAAAATAGCAACGATGGTGGGTATCACCAGAGAGAGGCTGAATACGTTGACGATAAAAGATCGCCCGGGGATATTCGGCTTGTGTGATAGCGCTAAGGCGACGGGCAGTGCAATCGCTAACGAGAGTATTGTCGATAAGGTTGCCTGTTTTAAGCTGAACCAGATGACTCTTTGCGTATAGCTGTTGTTAAAAAGTTGCTGCCAATCGATATTGCCGGCTTCAAATGTAATTGCCAGAGCGGGCAACAGCGTACAGGTCAGAATGACGAGCAGCGCAAACGCGCCGCTCGTCCACCAAGGCCAGGTGCGTGAAGAATTCAATGCCGGCCTGTGTAATGCTTTACTGAGTTGAAGCGTCTAGCCATTCGTCAACCCATTGCTTGCGATTATCACGTACGACTTCCGGATCGAACAAGTGAGTGCTGGCCGGCGTGATCAGGCGATTAAAAGACTCTGGTAGTTGGTCCCCTAAATCGACAACCGGATACATAACATTTGATAGCGGGATAGCCGACTGCGCCTCCTTACTCACGAGATAGGTCAAAAATTCCTGAGCCAGCTCCTGGTTAGGAGATCGTTTCAGTGTTGCCGCTACTTCAACTTGCAAGTAATGGCCTTCATCGAAGGCAGCTGCTTGATATTGTTCAGTCTCATCAATTTCCATGTGGTAGCCGGGTGAGGTGCTGTAACTCAACACCATGGGCGCTTCTCCATTCAGAAACAGCGAGAAGTAAGCTTCGCTCCAGCCTTTTGTTACGGTCAATATGCGAGGCTGAAGGGCTTCCCATTTCGCTGCTGCTTCATCGCCGTAAACCGACTTTAACCACAACATTAAACCCAAACCAGGTGTGCTTGTTCTAGGGTCCTGGATGATGATTTTGACATCGTCAGGTGCATTGATTAATTCCTCAAAGCTCGTTGGCGGTGAGGGTAGGGCTTCAGTGTCATAGACAAATGCAAAGTAGCCATAGTCGAAGGGGACAAATGTTTTAGATGTCCATTCAACCGGTAATGATAGCTTGCTGGTATCTACACCAGACTCGGCCAGTAGGCCGCTGTCTTCTGCAATCGCCATGAGGTTTGTATCCAAGCCAAGGACGACATCAGCTCGAGTGTTGTCACCTTCAAGTTGGACGCGATTTAAAATGCCTGCTGAACTATCGAGCGCAACAAACTCGACAGAACAATCGCCGCATTGTTCTTCGAAGCCGGCCTTTATGATCGGGCCGGGGCCCCATTCTGCCGTGAAAGATTCATACGTGTAGACCGTTAGTGTTCGATCTGCTGCGATGCCTGAGCTTGCGCCCAGTGAGAACACAGCACCAACGGCAAGAGCAGCTGCACCGATAAGCTGTTGTGCTGTTTTTGTGTGTCGATTAATTTGTGGAGAGAGATTCATGATCATCCTTTGCTCGTTAAGCCTAAAGATGATGACCCCACGAAAGGTGATTTTTACTCAATTCCTACGCCGGTGCTAACCGGTTCAGGTTCTGCGGGTTGTGCCGAAAAATTTATTTTCGGACTCTCAGCCTTGGTGGCACCCCGTTGAGTCATCATTTACTCGCAGTTTTACACTGCCTAGATAGTGTGCGGATAAACGAAGCCCATTGCAAGTAGCTTTGATTTAATAGACGCGGCGTGAGCCGTCATGACACGTATTAAAGCGTTTGTAATCCCAAAGATACTGTTCCGGGCATAAACCGATGCACTCTTCCACGCCGTGATTTAAGGCTCGAGTGGCAACTTGCAAGTCCTTGCTGGCTATTTGAGGGTCAGCTTCTTTTATATGAAGTTTCCAGCCCTTGCCCTTAGACAAGCGTTCTGCCGCGCAGAATAAAATGGGGTAGTCGCTCTTACTGGCAACTTTTGAAAGCAGGGTCATGGTGAGCGCAGGCTCATTAAAGAAGGGTGCAAAAACACCGTTGTCAGAATCCGGTTCCTGATCGGGCAGAAAACCCAGGATTTCTCCCTTTTTCAAAACACGTAAGCCTTGCCGTATGCCTGCGGCATCTAAAGACGCAGGTTTGCCTCCCAGATGCGATCGCCATTTAACTAACAGCTCGCCTAATCCTTTCTGTCTGGGGCTTCGGTAGAAATAAGTGAACGGATGCTGCTGTGAGAGCAGCAAGGTACATAATTCCCAATTGCCCAGATGAGGTGAAATCATGACGACACCTTTGCCAGCTTTTATGGCCTGATCGAGTAGTTCACCTCCAACGACATCAATGCGTTTGCTCAACGTGTCCGCAACAGGCCGGTTCCATATCCACGCCGACTCGGTAATTTGCTTGCCTGTTTCAATCAAGCTTTGACGAGACAAAATCTTCATCTCATCATCGGGCATCCCCGGGTAGCAAATACCCAGATTGACATCAGTTACTCGCCTGGACTTTGTTTTAAACACCCATGCAATGTTGCCCAGGCACGCGCCAACGGCTTGGTTGGCCCGAAGTGGCAACCAACTTAGCGCTTTACTAACACCATTGATAACGTTCGGCGACATGCGGAATCCGAGGAGCTTTCAACAGGTATAGTATCTCGAACGCCTCTTTGCTAAGGATGTCGCTATTATTGTGTCTTGCCGCACACATAATGGAAAACATCCAACAATGGCTGAGCCCACTATCGCAGGTCAGATGATTTCACCGACAGATGCATGGGAGATGTTGCAATCTGATCCGAGTGTGACCCTGATCGACGTCCGATCCGATATGGAATTTTTGATGATCGGTCATCCTAAAGGGGCTGTGAATGTTCCGTTAATCGACGCACCTGACTGGACGGTCAACGAAGCATTCGTTGCGAATGTCAGAAAGGCACTTCTAGGCAGGGTCTCTGCGAAGAACCGCCAGATTAATCAGGTATTGCTCATTTGCAGAAGTGGAAATCGCTCTTTGCAATCAGCGGAACTCCTGCTTGCGGAAGGCTTAACCGATATAGCCATCATTGAAGGCGGTTTTGAAGGGCCGCTCAATGAGCACCATCACCGTAATACCGTGGCAGGTTGGCGATTTGAAGGTTTGCCGTGGGAGCAGTGCTAAGCACGGTCTATTTACGGGTCTGGTCAATAAAAAAGCCCGGCCATCCTGGCCGGGCTGAACCATCCTGGTTCTTCAGGTTGATGCGGTTATCAAACACCCGACTCGTCCGTTGAGTCGAACTTCCTTGTTGATTGACATCGTCCTTGATACATCCTTGTCTGTGGCTGTTCCTGACCACGAGATTATTATTAAACTATCGGTGTCGCATATCTATCGGAACATACGGAAATAGTTGTCGGAGATTGCTTAAATTTGTGTCAGAGTTTTCCTACCCCTAAGCTGCCAGCCCAGTAGACAAATCCCCGAATCCCATGATTGCCTTAATACAAAGAGTCACCGAAGCGTCGGTAAGCATTGACGGACAGAAAACCGCCAGCATCAATCACGGCTTGCTTGCGCTGATCGGGGTGGAGAAATCAGACACCCCGGACTTAGCCTCCGAGCTTGCTGAAAAGGTTCTTCACTACCGAGTTTTCTCAGATGAGTCGGGAAAGATGAACTTTGATATCAAGCAGGCTGCCGGGCAGTTACTTCTGGTGCCTCAATTTACGCTCGTCGCGGACACTCGAAAAGGCCGGCGACCGGGTTTTTCCTCAGGTGCTACTCCTGCGCAAGGGCGCGAACTGTTCGATTGTCTGGTGAGTTACGCCTCGGTGCCGGATGTGACGGTTGAAACCGGTACCTTCGGTGCGGATATGCAGGTGTCTTTAGTGAATGACGGTCCGGTGACTTTCTGGCTGCAAGTCGGTCCTTAGTTATATAAGAAATAGCCACGATCATCACGCTTATGCACGGAAGTAGGTGTTCTGAAACGGCGTGAGCGTGTATCCTCAGCCGTTTTACGGAGGTTTGTGAGTGTCCAGTCGCAAAGCCAGTGTGTCCAGGAAAACCTTAGAGACGGCCATCTCTGTCGATCTTTCTATCGATGGTAGCGGTAAGGGGTCGTACTCAACGGGTGTGCCTTTTCTAGAGCACATGCTCGATCAGGTATCCAAGCACGGATTGTTTGACCTAACCGTGAACTGTAAAGGCGACACTCATATAGACGACCACCATACGGTAGAAGACATTGGAATTGCTATTGGCAGTGCCTTCGCGGACGCCTTAGGGGATCGAAAAGGTATTCAACGTTACGGTCACGCCTATGTGCCATTAGATGAATCTTTATCGCGTGTCGTTATCGACTTTTCCGGTCGCCCCGGTCTGTTTTTCACCGCTGAATACAAGCGCCCTAAGGTCGGAACGTTCGACGTTGACTTGGCCCAGGAATTTTTCCAAGGCTTTGCCAATCACGCAAAAGCGACGCTCCATATGGACGTGCTGCGAGGCACTAACGATCATCATAAAATCGAAACCTTGTTTAAGGCATTTGGCAGGGCGTTGCGTACAGCGTGTACGATTGATGATCGCGCCGCTGATGCCATGCCATCAACCAAAGGGACTCTTTGAGCCGCGTATAGCTACCCTGACCCTACCGTGCTGTTTGGGTCACTCCAATTTTTTTAAAGTTAAGCATGCAACGAATAGCCATTATTGACTACGGCATGGGCAATTTGCAGTCCGTGTCTAAAGCGTTGGAAAAGGTCGCTCCTGACGATGAAGTGCTGGTCAGCAGTGATGCAGCTGTCATCCAGTCGGCAGACCGTATTGTGTGTCCCGGTCAAGGTGCTGCAGCGGACTGCATGAGAGCGCTTCATGAGAGTGGATTAGCCCAATCGGTTTCGGATACGGTTCATACCCGTCCGTTTTTAGGAATATGTATGGGGTTGCAAGTGCTGCTGAGTCACAGTGATGAAAACGGTGGTGTGGATTGTCTTAATGTCATCCCGGGCAAGGTTGAGCGTTTTGCAGACCCTTTAACAGATGATTCGGGAAGTCGCTTAAAAGTACCGCACATGGGATGGAGTGAGGTCTCTCAAACCCGTGAACACGCCATGTGGAAGGGTATATCAGACAACACGCGTTTCTATTTCGCACACAGCTTTTACTGTGTGCCGGAAGACTCGGCGGTTATCACTGGTACGACCAGCTACGGGCATAACATCGCAACTGCCATGTCTTATGGAAATTTGTTTGCTTGTCAGTTTCATCCGGAAAAAAGTGCAGCCAATGGCTTAAAGCTTTTGGAAAATTTTACTCAATGGTCGGGTGAAAGCTAATGGCATTACCTGCATTTGTTATTAACGCATCATTGACCTTGAATACACAGGAGTTTGCGCAGTGTTAATCATTCCGGCCATCGACTTAAAAGATGGAAAGTGTGTACGGCTTAGGCAAGGTCGTATGGAAGACGACACGGTTTTTGACGACAAGCCGGTAGATGTTGCTCAGCGTTGGCTCGACCAGGGAGCCCGGCGTATTCATCTGGTCGACTTGGACGGTGCCTTTGCCGGTGAACCGCGCAACGCACAAGTGGTGCGTGAAGTCTGCGAAATCAGTGGTGATGTACCTGTTCAGATCGGTGGTGGCATTCGATCATTGGAAACTGCACAGGCTTATATCGATGCCGGCGTCCGCTACCTCATCATTGGAACATTGGCCGTGAAAGCTCCTGATTTTGTCGACGGTCTTTGCCAACGTTTTCCAGATCACGTCATTGTCGGGTTGGACGCAAACGACGGCTTTGTTGCAACTGAAGGTTGGGCAGAAGCATCAACGGTAACTGCGGTATCGCTGGCGCAACGTTTTCAGGATGTGGGTGTCAGCGCCATTGTTTATACCGACATAAGCCGGGATGGAATGATGCAAGGTGTTAACACGGAGGCGACTGCGGCGTTAGCAGACGCGGTCAATATCCCCATCATAGCGTCTGGCGGTGTGAGCACTATTGCCGACATAGATTCCTTGGGTAAGCAAATGCATCGCGGCATTTCCGGAGCCATTGTGGGCCGTGCTTTGTATGAAGGCAGTCTTGAGTTAGCGGAGGCACAGGCTCTAGCAGACTCCTACAGCCAAGCCACGCAAGAAGGTCGTTAGCAATGGGGTTGGCAAAGCGCATTATCCCGTGTCTGGACGTCGATGCCGGTCGGGTTGTCAAAGGCGTTAAGTTTCTAGAAATCCGAGATGCCGGCGATCCTGTGAGCGTTGCTCGCGGTTACGATGAGGCTGGCGCCGATGAAATTACGTTTCTGGATATCACCGCCAGCTCAGATAACCGTGACACCATTCTGCATGTGGTTGAAGAAGTCGCCTCGCAGGTTTTCATCCCCTTGACGGTGGGTGGTGGAATCCGTGAAGTGAGTGATGTGCGAAGACTCTTGAACGCGGGCGCAGATAAGGTCGGCATCAACACAGCAGCGGTAAACCGGCCAGAGTTGGTCAAAGAGGCGACCGATAAGGTTGGGTCTCAATGTATTGTTGTGGCTGTGGATGCCAAATCGGTGTCGGCACCCGGTGATGCACCTCGTTGGGAAATTTTTACCCACGGTGGCCGAAAAGCTACCGGCATCGACGCTATCGAATGGGCGGTGAAAATGGCTGAGTATGGTGCTGGTGAGTTGCTACTCACGAGCATGGATCGGGACGGGACCAAAATAGGCTTTGATTTGGAATTGACTAAATCCATCACCGACGCGGTCGAGATTCCCGTCATTGCCTCTGGTGGTGTTGGCAACCTTCAGCATCTAAGCGATGGTGTGCTGAAAGGCGGAGCTGATGCGGTATTGGCGGCCAGTATTTTTCATTTCGGCGAATACACCGTTGCTGAAGCGAAGGCGCATATGGCCTCTCAGGGCATAGAAGTCCGTTTATAATCGCCGGTACATTAATACAAGTTATTGATAATAATGATTAATTCCTTGAAGTTCGATGAGTCCGGGCTCATTCCGGCAATCGCGCAGGATGCTGAAACCGGCCAAGTGCTCATGGTGGCCTGGATGAATGCGGAAGCGTTTGAGGAAACGGCTGCGACCAAGAGAGCCACCTATTACTCGCGTTCCCGCCAGCGCCTGTGGCGCAAAGGTGAGGAGTCCGGTCATGTGCAGCACGTCAAGGAAATTAGGCTCGACTGTGATGCTGACGTGGTTCTGTTATCCGTGGAACAAGTTGGAGGCATTGCCTGTCACACCGGCAGGGCACACTGTTTTTACCGAAAACTCACCGAGGACGGTGAGTGGGAAGATGTAGAGTCTGTCATCAAGGCCCCCGATGAAATATATCAGCGGTAAAATGGGGAAGAACACGGGTTTCAGATGGCAGCGTTAATGGTGTTCAGGTACCCTTGTCGGCCACCAACGAGACTCAGTTAGTAAGAGACAGGTCACGTAACGGGGCGAATAATACGGTTGGATCACACGCTGGGGCTGTTTGGGCCTTCTGTTCGTGAAGTTCTGGCAGCAAAGAGGCTACTATATGAGCGACGTTTTGACGCGTTTGAGTGCTGAGATCGACTCTCGGCGTCACAGTGATGCGTCTGAATCCTACACCGCGAGCTTGTTTGTTCGGGGTGATGACGCCATATTGAAAAAGGTGGGTGAAGAGGCTGTCGAGTTTATATTGGCGGCTAAGGGTGACGATAACGGTCATCTGGTGTCCGAAGCCGCAGATGTGTGGTTTCACATGATGGTCATGTTGAGTGCCAAAGGACTGGGGCCGGCAGACGTATTGAATGAATTACAACGTCGCGAAGGCGTCTCGGGTCATGCCGAGAAAGCGTCGAGACAAAAAGAAGACTAAGAGAGAAAAATTATGGGTATGCCAAGTGTTCCTCAGCTATTAATCATTCTGGTGATTGTTGTGCTGATCTTTGGGGCAAAGCGTCTTAAAAACCTCGGCGGCGATTTGGGTTCAGCTGTCAAAGGCTTCAAGCAAGCGGTCAAAGAAGAAGACGAAAAGCCTGCAGAGCTTGAAGATACAACAGAGCAGGCCGACGCGGTAATGCGCGAAGCCGAAGAAAAAAAGTCAGTCTAGTTTTTTCTGACTCAAATAAGCTCACCAGAATTGCGGAAGTTGAATCACCGTGTTTGATATCGGTTTCACCGAACTCATGCTTATCGGGATTGTGTCGCTGGTCGTCATAGGTCCCGAGCGCTTGCCTGCTGTGGCTAAAACAGCCGGGCAATGGATTGCTAAGTTGCAAAGATTTGTTCGCGGAGTCAAAACCGATCTTGCTTCCGAGTTGGAAACCGGTGATCTTAAAAAACTGATTGGCGATCAACGTGAGCAGATCGACGAGCTTCGCAAAATGGTTACGACTGCAAAAAACGATTTTGAAAAATCGACCAATGATGCGGTACAAGATGCGAAGAGCACCTTGAATGAATTGGAAACGAAAGTTGCTGATTCACAAACGCCGGTGAACTCTCCCGACGAATCAGCTAGCAGCTCATCGCAGGAAGCAAGCTCAAACCAAAGCAGCAGTAGCTCTGCTGCCGAGACACAGATTGAAACCTTAGATGGTAAAACTGTGTCCACCAACGACTCCGGCAATTCCACTGACATCGGTAGAACGGGCAGCTAGTCCGCTCATCGCTTTGTGTAATTAAATTAATGGCAATCCCAGACGACTCTGCAGTTCATCAAGAACAAGGATTTCTCTCCCATCTGATAGAGCTGCGGGATAGATTGCTAAAAATGGTGCTGGCAGTCGGTTTGTTGTTCTGCTGCTTGTTTTGGTTTTCGCAAGAGATTTACACGGCCTTAGCGGCGCCGTTGTTAAAGCATCTGCCCGGTAGTCAGATGATTGCCATTGATGTGGCAGCACCTTTCTTTATTCCCTTTAAGTTAACGCTGATGTTATGCGTTTTCCTGGCTGTTCCCTATCTTCTTTATCAAATCTGGTCATTCATTGCGCCTGGCTTGTACACGCACGAGAAGAGACTGGTCGTTCCCATGCTGGTATCGAGCACAGGCTTGTTTTATCTCGGTGTGGCGTTTGCCTACTTTGTTGTTTTCCCGTTGGTGTTTGGATTCTTTACAAGTGTTGCGCCGGAGGGGGTAACGGTCAGTACAGACATCGGACGCTATCTGGATTTTGTTATCACCTTGTTTTTTGCATTTGGTATTGCGTTTGAGGTGCCGGTGGCCACTGTTCTCGTTGTCGCTGTCGGAATCACCACGCCAGAGAACCTCGTAAAGATCCGTCCTTACGTCTTCGTAGCAGCCTTTATCATCGGTATGTTTCTAACGCCGCCGGACATGATTTCGCAAACACTGCTGGCTATACCCATGTGGTTGTTGTACGAAGTCGGTATCGTATTTTCCCGTATCTATAAACAACGTATTGCCGATGCAGGGGTTGCGCGAGAAGCTCGTTTCGATGACGACTCTACTGCGGATGCAACCGATAAGCCGGCTGCCTCCTCCAGCAGTAAAAGCACAGTAGTTTCTGAAAAAACCACCGACAAAGCGCCTGTTAAATCCGCGGCAGATGAAAACAACGCGGCTACTGCTGCTAAGACGTCGAGTGTGCAAGACGTGTTTGATCCTGCATTAATGCAGAAGCCGGGTGCTGATGGAACCTATCGAAATAGTTTGACAGATCATAAAGATGATCTGCCTAGCGAGAAACAACCTCCAAACAAAGACCCAGAATAAATTTACACCATGAGCAATTGCATAATGCCTCCACGCCGCCCTGTGCTGTTGATCATTATGGATGGCATCGGTGTTAATCCATCGAAGGTAAACAATGGTGTGGCATTGGCCGAAACACCTAACCTCGATCGTATCTATTCGAGTAATCCGGTGTGTTTATTGGAAGCCTCGGGTCGAGCGGTGGGACTGCCCGAGGGGCAGATGGGTAACTCTGAAGTTGGACATTTATCGATTGGAGCTGGAACACTGTTAAGACAGGATCTAGTGAAGATAGGTGATGCTATTGACGACGGGAGCTTCTCGACTAATGAGGCTATAGCGGGTTGTATAGAAAGAGCTAAAGAGAAAAGCGAGCCCTTGCATCTGCTGGGATTGGTATCCGATGGAGGTGTTCACAGCCATACGAATCACCTTATAGCCTTGTTAGCCTTGTGCCGGCAAAATGGTGTCAAGCCGATCGTTCATTTTATTGCAGATGGGCGAGACACCGCACCTAAAAGCGCTAAAGCGTTTTTGAAACAAGTATTGCCTGCCATAGACGCTGCGAATGGTGTCGTTGCTACAGTCGTAGGTCGTTACTACGCTTTAGACAGAGATACTCGTTGGGAACGTGTGGAGCTGGCCTGGAAAGCTATCGTTGAGGGTGAGGGGCGCACAGCTGCATCGGCGACGGAAGCCATAGACTTCGCCTATTCACAGGATGAAACAGATGAATTTATCGTACCTACCGTGCTCGACTCGCACGAAGCGATAACAGAAAGCTCTGAAGTCTTCTTTTACAACTTTCGAAATGATCGCCCGAGAGAGTTGAGTGAGGCGATAGGTTTTGACACGTTTGAGGGGTTTGAGCGTGGAAACTATAAGCCTGCAACGCTGACCACCATGACGCGTTATGAATCTAGCTATCCGTTTGCGTGTGCTTTTACCCGTGATGAGCCCGGTAAAACTCTGGGGCAGGTAGTTTCCGATGCTGGTATTAAACAAATTCGCTCGGCGGAAACAGAGAAGTATCCTCACGTGACGTTCTTCTTCAATGGTGGACGCGACGAACCGTTGCCGGGTGAAGTCAGGTTGCTCGTCAAGTCTCCCAATGTTGCTACCTACGATCTACAACCCGAAATGAGTGCTCCCGAGGTGACAGCGGGTATCGTCGGCGCGTTAAATGAAGCTGATGCCGGTCTGATTGTTGTCAATCTAGCCAACGGAGATATGGTTGGTCACACAGGTGTTCCAGCAGCTGTTATCAAGTCGGTCGAAGCTGTTGATGAAATGGTGGGTTTGATGTGGCAGGCCGCAGTGGATAATGGTTACTCTATTCTATTGACAGCGGATCATGGCAATGCCGATCTGCTGATAGATCCTGTTACCGGTAGTCCGCATACGCAGCACACAACGTTTCCTGTTGCTTGCACAATACATGATGAAACGGTGTGGGAGCTTGGGAACGGAAATGGGCTGCCGGCTATCGCGCCAACAATATTGGAGTTAATGGGGCTTGAACGCCCAGAATCTATGTCGGGACGGTCGCTTTTGTTAAGGCCCTATAGCTAAGCTTCCCGGTGCTGTCGGTATAACTGACTTGGGTTTCTAATTATTTTTTATCGAAACTTAAACTTGCCCAAAGCGATTGCCAGTGAGCGCTTTGGCCAGGTAGTTTTTCAACCCACACGCTGTTTAGTAAATAGTTTCCGGGTTCTTCGGTGACGATGGTTGCTATACCATTTGAATCAGTTTGTATTACGCCTTTGTTGACTACTCCATCGTCGCCTCTGTGATACCACTCGACTTGGCGATTGGGTGTTGGTTCTCCCTCCCTCATTACACGTATTGACAGCCTATCAACTTCTTGTGGTGGGTTCAGGGCGACTAGTTCATATTGCAACCCTTGATAGGCGAGTGCAGTTTGGTTGTCAGGGCTGGATGCGCTTTCGCTGTCGGGTTCACTAGAGACACTAACTAAAGCTTTTGTATACCGTTTGTAAGTCTCGACAATCTCATCGTCTACATTTTTGCTACTAGAGTGATCAACATAGATTGATTGCCAGTTGTGTTCTGATAAGAACTGCCTGAACTCATCGGCGCTCTCGTAGCTGACCTGTCGCTGTTGTGTTTCTAAAAGTGCTAAATGCAGCCCTGGCTCTTGAAGAGGAAATTTTAACGCAGGAATATTTCCAGATTTTCCTTTTAAGGGTAAACGTTGGGTCGGTGTGATTAATCCTGCTGCCGCTAGAGAGGGCGGGTGGAGCGGTAGTGCTTGACCCGTAAAGTTTTCACCATTGCGAATATCAAGCTTCAAGGTGTCACCAGCCATCCAATCTGCTCGCACGGGGTCAAGCCAGTATTCGTGGGCAGTGGCTGTTTGAGTGCTTGCTATGAACAATATGATGATCAAACTCAAACAGCTTGTCGTTTTTGAATTGCGGTTATTAGCTTTCACGTCTAAGGTGCCTCTGCACTAATGATCGACCCGGTGAAGACCACTGGACCGGAAGGCGTGGCATTCGGTGATCCGCCAGAGGGCTCTAGACTGACAGCAAAGAGCTGAGTTTCATCGATTGGGATAGGTAGTTCTACGGTTATGGATTCACCGCTGTTGGATGGCAGTAGCGCGACGGACTCAACTCCCGAATCATTAGGTTTTACCATCCATAGTTGGTGGCTTTGATCATTCTTGATTGTTGGAGGGCTTAATGCAATGACGTAAAGATTATTGCTACGTGTATCTGCATTGAGAACCCAGATGGGGTCTTGTTCTTCGTTTTTGATGATGGATATGGCATCTATTATTCGGGTATCGGTCTCCTTTGATGGAGTTAGCGCATTGAATAGGAAGGCTGCCATGATTAGAGTGGCTGCGGTAGCGAATGCGGTCAGCCCCTTCCATACAGTGTTTTGCTTGTTGTTCTCCACCGTGTTCGGTTCAAACGTATGAACAGATGCTTCCTTTGATAATGGTTGTTTCTGTTGAGTTCTTATTCTGGCAAGAATCTCTCTATAGATATGTTTAGGAGGCATGTCCTCGCCAAGATCTTTGTCCAAAGCGCTGAGTGCCTCTTGCCAATAGAAAACGCGTTCTTGAGCGGTCTCATCTACCTTTAGTATTTTTTCGAAGACATCGCGTTCCGCGCCGCGCAGGGTTCCGATAACATACTCGCCGGCCTGGGCGTCCCACCATTGTTCATCAGGCGTAGCCATGTAGACACTCCTTCAACGAGAGCAAGCTGCGACGAATCCAGCTTTTGATGGTGCCAATTGGACGTTGCAGTTGCTCGCTAAGTTCCTCATGAGAAAAGCCTTCGCAGTAAGATCTCACTACGCAGTGACGAGCCTGTGTTGAAAGTTCATCAAGGCAAAGTAAAAGCTGTTCAGAATTCTCATACTGCTTATCGAAGGGTGTTGCGTTTTCCGGAAAGCCATCGACCGCGTGAGTATCGACAGTGAGTTCGTTGTCTTCCCTTAGGCTACGTTTTCTAAGGATATCGATTGCATGATTACGGGCAATGCTGATAAGCCATGTTCGCGGTTTGCTTTTAGTCGCTCGATAATCTGCTGCGTTGTTCCAGATTTTTATAAAACTTTCCTGAAGGGCTTCTTCAGCTAGGGCTTCTGACTTCAGCATCCGCTTGAGTATTGAAAATACTTGAGGGGAAACCGTTGTGTAGATTTCCTCGAATGCGCGTTCGTTACCAGTAGCGCATTCGCCGATCATTTTCGCTAACCGAGTGTTGGCCTCATCTTGTGGCCCACTTTTATTTTCTGGGCTTAAGAAGCCACTGTTTTCAATCGTCATACCGTACTGTACGCGTAAGAATCAGTTTTAGAGGCAGGCAAGTGAAATTAGTTAAAAATTAATTTTATATCTGCGACCTCCGAGCTAAATTCGTCCGATTTGCAACTTTTTACGTTAGTTCTGCGTAACTCCCTGTTAAGCGCACAAGCGTATTCCGAACTGGAGTGAAGAATTATACTGCTGCTTTGTCAGTTGTAAAAATTACAAACCCAGTCGGTTCTTTTTAGACGTATTGCAAACAGGAGATAACGCTATGAAGGCGGTTCCTTTACCCACTAAAGTGGGTGTTCTATTCGGTTTGGTCAGCAGTGTATTGGCTGGGAATGTTATGGCATCTTCACATGCTGAAGCGCCGTTTATTAAGTCTCGTCCTAAAGTCGATGCAACTGATTTTTATATGTTCAATAGTTATGAGCCGGGACGTGATGGCTATGTGACGCTTATCGCCAACTATCAACCTTTGCAAGACGTATACGGCGGCCCCAATTATTTCTCCCTGAATCCAGATGCCATCTATGAGATCCATATAGACAACGACGGTGATGCTATCGAAGATGTCTCGTTTGTATTTGATTTCGACAACGGCCTAGCTAATGGAGATCAAGGTTTTTCTCTGCAAATTGGTGACGACCTCGTACCGGTAGCGTTTAAAAACATCGGTGCTTTGGGTAATGGTGACAACCAATCGGTACTGAACGTTAATGAAACCTATTTCGTGGGTATGACCACGGGTGACAGGCGCTCGCAATCCCCAGCATGGGCGATCAGGCCGGATTCGGGCTTGCGTTTATTCTCGAAGCCTTATGACAACGTCGGAAGTAAATCATTTCCACAAGGGTACGATAACTACGTCCGTAGTCTGAGTAACTCTGGTGAGGTTTACTACAACGTACAGTTCGATCAGTGTCCACAAGGTGCGCAAGATGGTCGAGTCTTCGCAGGGCAGCGTAAAGAAAGCTTCTCAGTAGCCTTGGCTGAAGTGTTTGACTTAGTCAATTTTGTGCCACTGGCAAATGCATTGCCGGATGACGAGTCACGAAATGACTTGGCCGACAAAAACATTACGACGCTTGCGTTAGAAATACATAAAGACTGTTTGACGGGAACTGGCAATGGAGTTATTGGAGGGTGGACTTCGGCAAGCGTAAGAAGTACGCAAACGATCAGCACAGAACCCACTTACCGTCAGCCCATTGAGTATGCCGGTGAATATCGACAGTTATCGCGATTAAGCAATCCGCTGGTCAATGAGGTTGTTATTGGGTTACCGGATAAAGACAAATTTAATGTCAGTGAGCCCGTTGACGATGGACAATTTGCAACTTACGTAACCTCTCCTACATTGCCTGCGATACTCGATATTCTATTTCGGGATGCAGTGGGTGCTGATGACAATATCGCTCCTAGCAATTTGCCAAGGATCGATCTTGTGACCGCTTTTCTAACCGGTTTCCCTGGCGTGAATCAGTTAGCGATGGTGACGCCTTCTGAAATGATTCGTTTGAATACGGGTATAGCGGCGACTCCTAAGGACAGTCAAATAAACCTTGGTGTGGCCGGTGGAGACCTCGCTGGTTTTCCAAATGGCCGCCGCCCTGGCGATGATGTTACTGACATAGCGCTCAGAGTGATGATGGGCGCCTTGTGCCACCCTATAGCAGTTGACCTTGATGGTAGCGGTAGCGTTGGGGATGCCGGCGATAATCTTGGGCTGTGTTCTCCTGACGATGCGCCGGTAGGTGCCGCACCGTTTACTGATGGTGCCCCGCAAAATGCTGAACAATTTAGCAATGCATTTCCGTACTTACTTACACCCTTAAGCGGATCACCGTCTAACTAAAACTAAGTAGAAGCATCGGCTTTCACAAACTGGCAGGGATGCCGGTTTGTGTTTTCTCGTGACACAGTTTTATAAAGTTCTGTCTTACCTATCCTGCCTTCTGTTCTTATTATCAACATGGACACATGACATGCGCCTTATCCAGTTATCCCTTACATTAACAGTAGTTGGTTTAGTTTCATCCTGTGGGGGCGGCAGTGGATCCTCGGCAGATCAAAGCGACATTGCCGTCAATGTTTCTTCAGTTACCGCTCTACCTGAAGGAGATGTCATGCACTACGGTGCTATTACGGTGAGTGATGATATTGGTGTGGCGTTTGATGTTGTTGGAAGCTTTTACACGTTGGGGCAAGGTGTGTCCGCAGATTACCTCCTCACCATGCTTAACGGAGAAACGACGCATTGTCAGATACAGGATGACGGTGTTGTTGATTTTGAGGAGATTAGCGTTGGATTTACCCCGTATGTGCCTGATTCTGAGAAACAGATGGTAAGCGCCGGTGATGCGGTTGTGTTGTCAACACCCTCGGGGACCTACGTGAGCCTTCAAGAGCAAACCGCCGGTAGTTTTCTTTTCTATGATCTGCCCAGTGGTAGTCAACTGCCCCAGGGCAGTATTCCTGATGAACTGGTGGTCAGTGTTACGGGAAGCCTAGAGATACCGCCATTTATGGATGCTCTCGTACCGTCAATTCCCACCCTCACTGGCGTCAATTTCAATACTGACAGTTCGGTATCCGTTAATACACGATTTAGCTGGGAACCTTCCGGGAATCCGCAAGCCTTAGTCAGAATTCAGACCCAAACGGCGGGTGGTTTTTTTCGAGAAGATGGAGTCTCTGTGGCGTGTGTAACGCCTGATAGCGGTACATTCACATTTCCACCAGGCATACAAAGCCTGTTGGGAGAGGGCTTTGTAGGGGAGCCTCCTATAATGTCCAGATTACTTGTAAATGCTACAAAAGATAGTGACACTGTCTTATTTGTTGTAAGAGAAAGCTTTGCTGAAGAGTTTTAGCGGTATTGAGGGAGTCCGAGTTTGAATTATAAGTTAGGATAGAGTCCTCGCTGCCGTGTATCTATTTGATGAAAGTGGCGGTACTAACCTAGCGTTTTCAAAAAATTATTTGAGCTTTTTCTCATGATGTCAGGAAGGTGGTTTAACCAGCCTAATAGGCTTACGCTTATTCTTCTTTGTGTGCTTTGTTTTTCCAATGTGCTTTATGCACAGGATCAAGCCAGCACACAATCTCCCGATGAACTTGCCAGCGAAGTAAATCGGCTTGATAGGGTTGTCGATGCGCTGGACAAAAAGAGGCTTGCTCGCGATAACCTCAAGCAGTCCTTAGTGGGTATTGCTACGCCGTCATCAGAAGATCAACGTGAGCTTGATCAACTCAACGAAGACATTCAGTCCTTGAGCGAGACGTTTGAAATTCTAACCGTCGGTGATATGGACGAAGCCTTGTTCAAGGCTGTAGAGAGCGAGCCTTTTGATTGGCAGACTGAACTCATGTTGGTGCTTGAGCCTGTGTTGGATGGCTTGCAATCACTGACAGAAAAGCCTCGGCAGATGACGAACCTGCGGGCCCTCATTGCGCTAAACAAACGCCGCCTACAAGCTGCCGATAAAGCCATTGAGAAACTTGGCGCATTGCCCGCTTCCAGCTATGAAGAAGATACTCAGCTGCAAATTGGTGTATTGCTGGATAAGTGGATTAACCAGAGAGAATCTATTGAGCAACGGCTTATTGGTGTCGAAGCTCAACTGGAGCGCTTAGAAGCTGCCGAAGAAAACGAAGCCTCCGGCGTGTTGCCTTCATTAAAAGAATTTATTTTAGGCAGGGGGCTAACGCTTCTATTGGCAATTCTTGTCGTGCTCGTGACTTGGGTGCTAATGCGGTTTATATGGTGGGTATTCAGTAATCATATAGTCAGCAAAGATCAACGGCGTGGAAGCCTTTGGTTTCGTTTGTTGTCTTACAGTTTCTATCTGGTCAATATCATTGTCAGCATAGTGGCCGTCCTGGTGGTTCTGTATCTGCGAGAAGACTTACTGCTGCTAGCATTAGCTCTATTGGCATTGGCTGTTATGGCGTTAGGGATTAGACGCTACATACCCTCCTATGTTCGCGAGGCCAGACTGCTACTAGACCTAGGCTCCGTAAGAGAGGGAGAGCGGGTCATGTACAACGATTTACCATGGCAAGTGACCAGCATTAATTTAAATACCGTACTCTGGAATCCGAACTTGGATGGGGTGGTGCGTCTGCCTTTGGAGACGATTGAAACGCTAACGTCTCGGCCTATAAAAGATAAAAATTGGTTCCCGACACGAAAAGGGGACTACGTTCTTTTGCCTGATGGCACATTTGGTCTTGTGCTTAGTCAAACTCCGGAACTCATAGAGTTAAGAGTTAAAGGAGGGATGATTCAATGGACTAGAACGGCCGATTGGTATTCCATGAGTATTATCAATCTATCTATTGGTAAAACCTATGGCGTGTCAGTGACGTTTGGTTTGGACTACGGGCTTCAGGCTATTAGTCTTACAGAGATTCCTAAGACGCTTGAAGAAGCTATTGTTGTAGCGCTTAACAATGCCGGGTATGAAAAGTACATTGAAGGGCTTCTTGTAGAGCTGAAATCTGCAGGGGCATCTTCAATTGATTATTTGATCTTTGTTACAGTGAGTAGCGAAAAAGCATCAGATTACTATTCCATCGAGCGATTAGTGCAGCAGACCTGCGTTGCAGTAGCGAATGAGCAAGGTTGGAATATTCCGTTTCCTCAGATCATGGTGCACCATCAGCCAGCTTAACTGTTCTACAGTAATGACTAGGGGTATTCGACGCAGCTTGTTACAAGCTGCGTAGTGCTCGCTTTGTAATATAGGCAGTGGCCTCACTATCACTGTCATCACGCCACTGCGCACAGATTTTCCGAACCCAGGGTGCTTGAGTTTTAGAAGCATCGTTTAGCCAATTGGCAACTGAGTCTTGAACATAGCGTTCAGGATCTTTCTTAAGCGGATCCAAGAGCGGTAGTGCCAATTCCGGAGAGTCTTTTAAAGCTCCAATATGGGTGCACCAGACACCTCTGGGGCGGATGGCTTCAATTGCAAACCGTCGCAGGTAGCTTGATTTTTTCTTAACCCAGGGTTTAAGGAGATCAATAGCGTGTTCAGGGTCGTTGACAATGTGAGAACGTAGTGCCAGCCACGACCACTCTCGCACACCAAAATGTGAGTCGTCAGCAAATTTTGCCATCAATTTAAGACGTTTTCTCAATGTGATATCTGGCGCTGCGCCAATAACGTAGGCGCCCCATCCACGAACGGTATCTGACTGATGTGCTTGTAAGTCAGATAGGCAATCCAACCCCCGGGTATCATAAAAAACGTTACCCATGAGCATCATGCGTTTGGTGATGCCCAGTTTTTTATCAATGTCTATTTTTGATTGCTTGGAAATTTCGGGAAACGCATTCTTAAGCAGAGTGTTGAAGTCCACCGCAAGCCCTTCTACAAGCGTGGCGCTTTCAATGGTGCCTTTATTCAGCTGCTTCAGAATTTTGGGAGGAATATCTGCCGTCTTGCTGGCGCCTTTTCGGGGTTTGTCAGTCAT
>JAHDGK010000011.1:0-25006 GCA_020627685.1 Granulosicoccus sp.
GCAAATACGGATAATTCCTTTGCCAAGTTACCCGTGTAATCAGACAGACCAAAATCCAGGCACAAAAAAAGCCGCTTGTGGCGGCCTTAATTGGATACTGAAAAATGGTGGCTACACCTAGATTCGAACTAGGGACCCCAACATTATGAGTGTTGTGCTCTAACCAACTGAGCTATGTAGCCTCCGAAATCAGCCCACTATTTTGGGCATTCTGACATCCGCTGTCAAGAAGTAATTCACACGTTGAAGCGGAAGTGGACCACGTCACCTTCTCGCATCAGGTATTCCTTACCTTCCAGACGCCATTTACCGGCATCCTTGGCACCGCTTTCACCATTAAACTCGATGTAGTCGTCATATCCGACGACTTCGGCGCGAATAAAGCCTTTCTCAAAGTCCGTATGGATACGACCAGCACCTTGAGGGGCTGTAGCACCGTTTTTAACGGTCCAGGCGCGCACTTCCTTCTCACCGGCGGTGAAGAACGTCTGCAAGCCCAGAAGGTCGTAGCCGGCTCTAATAACGCGGTTGAGACCCGGCTCGTCCAAATTCATTTCATCAAGAAAGTCTTTTTTATCCGCTTCATCGAGCTGGACAATCTCAGCTTCTATGGCTGCGCACACGGGAACAACATTGGCACCCTCGCCTTCGGCGCGTGCCCTTAGGGCATCCAACATAGGATTGTCTTCAAAACCGCCCTCGTCCACGTTGGCAATGTACATAGCAGGCTTAACCGTCAACAAGTGATAGTGACGGAGCCAGTTACGTTCTTGATCGTTTATATCCAAGGTTCTTACTGCTACACCTTCTGCTAATGCGTCGGCTAACTTTTGTAAGAAGGCGTTTTCGGCAATGGCTTCTTTGTTAGCTGACTTTGCAGTCTTCTTAATTTTAAGCAGCGCCTTGTCGATGGTTTCCATATCGGCCAACAACAGCTCGGTGTTGATCGTGTCTATATCGTCCAGCGGGTCAACCTTGCCGGCCACATGGATAACATCGTCGTCTTGAAAACAACGAACCACGTGTGCAATGGCATCGGTTTCACGGATATTTGCTAGAAACTGATTACCTAAACCCTCACCTTTTGATGCACCAGCCACTAAGCCTGCGATATCAACAAATTCCATGGTAGTGGGCATGATCCGCTCTGGGCTGACAATGTTCGCCAGCGCATCCAAACGCAAGTCTGGCACCGGCACAATGCCAACGTTGGGCTCGATGGTGCAAAACGGATAGTTTTCAGCCGCAATTTCAGCTTTGGTCAATGCATTGAATAACGTTGACTTACCCACATTCGGCAAGCCCACAATCGCGCATTTAAAACCCATCGTATTTCTTCCTGTTAGCTATTAGGCTTGTGCGTATGAAGCAGCTTTGTTGCTTCATTGATATCGCCATCGATAATTCTTGAGGCATCACTTAACGCAAGCTCCACCGCCTCATCAATCAGCCGCTGCTGATCTGCCGGTGCGCGTTTAAGCACATAACCTGATACTGCACTCTTGTGGCCGGGATGACCTATGCCGATTCGCAAACGCCAGAAGTTTCCATTACCCAACTTCGCAACAGAATCTCTTAAGCCGTTATGGCCACCATGTCCGCCCGCTTTCTTCAAGCGAATCTCGCCAGGCGCAATGTCTAGCTCATCGTGTGCAACGAGAATTTTGCTGGAATCGATTTTGAAAAATCTCGCAACCGCTGCAAGACCCTGACCGCTATTATTCATGAAGTTCATGGGCTTGACCAACAGCACTTTGCGGCCGGAGATTTGTACGCTGGCAACTGCTGCGAAAAATCGTTTGTCGGTATTAAACGTTGCACCCAATCGGGCTGCTAACTCGTCGACAAACCAAAAGCCTGCATTGTGCCTTGTGGCAGCGTACTCGCTGCCAGGATTACCAAAACCGGCGATAAGCTCGAATTGAATACGTTCACCAGGCATTTGCGGCTTCCTTAACTGGCCGGCTTATTAGCCGACCAGCATGGGGTACAAATTTACTTCAATGAAACGCTAATTACTCAGCGTCGTCTGCAGGTGCATCCGCTTCTGGAGCAGCTGCATCATCGTCAGTGGGCTCTGCTTCAACGCGAGGAGCGTTAACAGATGCAACTTGACGGTCTGAATCGTCGCCTGCTTCGTGCAGATCAACCAAACGAACGCCCTCAGGCATGGTCAGGTTAGACAGAGTTACAGACTCACCCACTGCTAATGCAGCCATATCCACTTCGATGTTCTCAGGGATGTCACGCGGACGACAAGCAACAAGAACTTCGTTTTCAGTGTGAGAGATGTTTCCACCTTGGTTCTTGACACCAACGCAAATATCTTCGTTGATGAAGTGAAGAGGTACAGAAACTTGAAGCTCGGCGCCAGCAACAACGCGAACAAAATCCAAGTGAAGGATTTGCTGCTTGTACGGGTGACGCTGAACGTCTTTCAAAAGAGTTCGTACTGGCTCTCCGCCATCAACACTTAACTGCAGAAGCTGTGAGTAGAACGCTTCATTTTCTAAATGCTTGATAACTTCATTGTGCTTAAGCTGGATAGCTTGAGGCTCTTGATCAGCACCATATAGGATAGCTGGAACTAAGTTGTCACGACGCAGGCGGCGGCTCGCACCCTTCCCAAAAACGCTGCGCGACGTGGCAATGACGTTAATATCGTCAGACATGTCGAATTCTCCGTAATGCGGTGTCACCGGAATTGGCACACCGTTCACTGCCCGCGACCAGGCAGAGCCGCGGAAGTATATCAGAGTTGTCGAGAAAAGCGGGACTCAGGGGTAATCCGGGTGACATTACTGCCTAAAACCCGAATTAGTCCATATAGACGGAGCTAACGGATTCGTCTTCGTGGATGCGGCGGATAGTCTCACCCAGTAAATCCGCTACAGATAACTGCCGGATTCGATCGCAGGCTCGTGCCGCTTCCGATAAGGGGATGGTGTCGGTCACGACCAGCTCATCAAGCTCAGAATCGGAGATATTCGAGATAGCCGCCCCGGATAAAACCGGGTGCGTGGCAAGTGCTACGACTTTACGGGCACCGTGCTCTTTTAGAGCTTCTGCCGCTTTGCACAAGGTGCCAGCGGTGTCGACCATGTCATCGATGATGACGCAGGTTCTGTCTGCCACTTCACCAATGATATGCATGACCTGAGCTTGATTAGCTTGAGGGCGACGTTTATCGATGATGGCAAGATCGGCGTCGTCGAGCTGCTTTGCAACGGCTCGGGCGCGCACTACCCCACCCACGTCGGGAGAGACCACCACCAGGTTCTCGTACTTGCTACGCCAGATGTCCAGCAATAGCAAAGGCGATGCATAAACGTTATCGACCGGGATATCAAAGAAACCTTGGATCTGCTCTGCGTGCACATCAACGGTTAATACACGATCTACCCCGGCAACGCTCAACATATTCGCAACCAGTTTCGCGGTAATAGGTACACGCGCCGAGCGAACCCGTCGATCCTGGCGGGCATAACCGTAGTAAGGAACGACTGCGGTAATTCGATCTGCGGAGGAGCGACGCATCGCATCGACCATAACCAACAGATCCATCAGATTGTCGTTGGTTGGCGCACAGACTGGCTGAACAATGAAGACGTCGCCGCCACGTACATTTTCGAGAATTTCAACGGCTGTTTCACCGTCACTGAATCTGTTTAGCTGTAACTTGCCAATGGGCTGTTGCAGGTACGCTGCAATGTTTTGCGTTAAACGAGGATTGGCGTTGCCGCCAAAGATCATTAGTTTGCGCTCATGCATAGTGACAGCAAGCCGTTGGTTTGGCCGAAAAGACCTGAGCGACCAGACGTTTATAAACAGGTAAGAGGATGGCTGGGCCGGGAGGATTCGAACCTCCGAATGCCGGGATCAAAACCCGGTGCCTTAACCGCTTGGCGACGGCCCAATCAAGACGCGCAAATTGTACGCTAGATCTAACCAGAAAAGTCATAAAGTGGCGAAGCATTTCGACCTTTTACAACAAATCCTGTCATAGAGTCAGGTAAACGCTCACAAAGTGCCTTTGCTTCTTCTTCAGAATCGAAAGCTGTGAACACGCAACTACCTGTTCCGCTCATTTTAGCTCGGTAACCACGATAGTTGGTACGAAGCCAATCAAGAGCCGCGCCAACTTCAGGGTATCGAGGAACAACAACCGACTCAAACATGTTTGAGCTTCTGCCGTCCATGAAGTCGCGTATTGTGATCGGACTCGTATTACGTGTCAATTCAGGGGCGTTAAATAATGCTGCCGTGGACACTTGAACATTTGGATTGACAATAAGGTACCAAGGTTCCAAAGGCGCAACCGGCGTTAGCTTGTCGCCGATGCCCTCTGCCCAACTGGCCTGTCCGTAAACAAACACGGGGACGTCGGCACTGACGGTGACACCGATATCGGCAAGCTCTTTAATGCTCAGCCCCAATCGCCAGAACTCGTTTAACGCCACCAAGGTCGTAGCCGCGTCGGAACTACCGCCACCGAGGCCACCACCCGAAGGAATGACTTTTTCCAAGGTGATGTCGGTACCCGCTCGTGTTCCGGAGTGAGCTTGCAGCGCACGCGCAGCCTTGACCACCAGGTTGCTATCCGGCGGCACTTCGTTGAAATTGGACTTCAGGTGTACTTCGCTATCTTCGCGCACAGCAAATTGCAGTACGTCGCATAGATCAACGAACTGATATACAGTCTGGAGCGTGTGATATCCGTCGCTGCGGCGTCCTGTCACGTGCAGAAACAGATTTATCTTGGCAGGAGCCAGCCATCTGGTTGTCAACGTAGTCCTTCGAATCTGTTAGTCAATGAAATAGGTGCCTAGTGTACAGCTACCGCCCGGGTATCGAAAGCCGCTTGTTCTTCTGATTGGCGTCTTCCGGGGATGAATTAGTGTTTAATTCCCAATTTTTCAACAGCAGGCGAACAGAATAATCACCTCCGCTGGCGGTGATTAGCTCGGGTAACGACAGTTCACTGACGCTTAAATAGCGTTTAAATCGGACACTCCAAAGCGCACCAGTCTGGTCTGTGTAGCGTAATTCCAGCAAACGACCGGCCTTATCCCTAATAATTGAACGGCCATTTCCGGCAAGCCCACGGACCCACTGTTTGAGTTGTTCGACCGGAACGGGTGCTTCTAATCCTAGACCGTCTTGGATAACCTGATCGGCCGATGTCCCACTTGTCACAACAGTTTTGCCCCGACGGAGCGTTACGAAATCGGCTTTATCTTGCAAATGCATATCGCCAACACCCAAGGGGCCGGATAATTTCAAATCTAAGTCGGATCCAGATTGCTGCCAAATGACTCTGGCCGAAATGGATTCGGCATCGGTCCAGACGCCCAAACCACCACTGAATTGAAATTCTTGCAACTCGTTTAACGCCGCTTCGCGCTCATCTACGATCTGTTGCTGCGCTGGCTCCTCGACAGGCGGCTGTGTTCCCGGAGTTTGACAGCCGGACACAACGATTGCCGCCACGATACACATCGGCAGCCAAAGAGCCTTGGGACGTCTTTCGATCATTCTATGTATTTCTGTTTCACCAACAACAGCTTGTCATCGTCAGGATCTTTGGCCAGCGCGTTTTGGATAATGTCTGTGGCTTCCAGCTCCCTACCGCTCAACCATAGCGCCTCACCCAAATGAGCGGCGATTTCCGAATCTGGCAGTAGCACGAAGGCTTGTTGCAGCAGCTCAATCGCCTCATCGAGCTTGCCCTGTCGATAAAATAACCAGCCAAGACTGTCCATGATGGCAGGATCATTAGGCAGCAACTCGTTGGCTTTTATAAGTAGCTCCTCAGCCTTGTCCAGCTCTCGATTGTTGTCTGCCAAGTGATAACCCAAGGCGTTAAGAGCGTGGGCATTATCGGGTTGCAGATCAATCAGCATGTTCAAATCATCAAGCAGCATCTTTTCATTGCCGGCCGCATCTGCTGCCAAAGCTCTTGCATATAGCAAGTCGCCGTTTTCCGGGAATCGCTCCAAACCACCTGAAAGCACATCGACCGCTTCCTGAGGTCTGTCAGCAGACTGAAGCAGACGGCTTTCAGCGGTTAAAAACTGAGTTTGCAAACCCGGGTTTGAATGCACAGTCGCTAAATCTTTAAGACGTTCACGCCCCTGCTCTACTTCCCCTATACGACCCAATAATTCGGCTACCCGTATCTGGCTTCGCAGTTGCAGATCACCGCCTTCAACGGCATCGTAAAATTCAATGGCCGTGTAGTAATCCTGCTGCTGGTCACTGATTCTGGCCAAGTAATAGTTAGCCTGATCCTGATATTCACCGGTTTCCAGCAGGCGAGTTAGATAGACACGCGCCCGCTCAACGCGCCTTGAATCTAACGCTAGAGAACTAATCGTCAACAAGGTGTCAGGATTGAGGCTGTCTGCTGCGAAAATTTCATCCAACTGCTCGCCCACTTCATCGTACCTGCCCGCCTGAACCATGACTTGTGCGTAGCCGAGTCGGAGTCTCACATTATCGGGGTCTTGCTCCAGAGCATCTTTGGCAACCTTAAGACCAGCTTCGGGTTGCCCCATGACCGATAACGATTCAGCCTTAAGCAGGATGGCGGGTGTGTTTTTTGGCTCGATGGCCAGAGCTTTGTCTGCTGAGGCCACAGCAGATTCACGATCACCTTTGAGTAAAAAGGCCCGCGCCATGGCCAGATGGCTTTCTGCCAATGTTGGAAATGCGTCTGACAAAGACGTCATGATGCCAACGATTTGGTCAGCGTCTGCCGCTTGTACTGAGGCTTGAATTTCTCGCAGCGTCTCCTCTTTCTCAGACGAAAGCTTCACTATCTCGATATATTGTTCTGCGGCCTCCTCAGACTTGCCTTGTTGCATTAAGGCTTGGGCTAAAAACTGAGGAGCGTCGACTGATTCAGCGTCCAGTTCCTGCCAGCGTCTGGCAGCCATTTCCGCATCCGCCCACTGGCGACCGAAAGAAGCCAGGCGGGTTGCTCGCTCAGATACTCGCGGATCATCGGTTTTTCCCGCAGCCCGCAAATACCCGGTCATGGCGACGTCCAGTTGCCCGCGACGTCCTGCCAGTTCAGAAATCATGATTTCGAACATCAGCTGACTGTCTGCATCGGCCTGTGAACGAGAGATGGAGTCGCTGCTTTGCGCATAAGCAGTGCCCGGAGCCATGGGTACAGAGCTACAGCCAAGCAACAGAACAGGAGCCAAACCGGTGAGCAACCGACGCTGAATGGACCACTTGTTCAAGTACTGAATCATTTGAGCTCCTTGTCGAAAAAGACGCGAGTTGCACATCCGTGATATCGAACTGCAAGACCTTTTAGCACTAAGCAGGCTAGATAATAGGAGTGTAGTGCCACTTTGTACGTAAACATTGACCAATCGGGCCGGATTGGTTCCCGATTTTGCTAGAATTACGCAATGCCCATTCTTGCGCTCGGACTCAATCATCATACGGCCCCCGTCGATATCAGGGAACGAGCCGCCATTGCTGAGGGTCAATTAGGTGACGCACTCAATACCTTACGGCAAATTGATGCTGTAAACGAGGCCGCCATTGTATCGACTTGTAACCGCACTGAAATTTATTGCGGTATGGATACGCAAGACGCGAAGGTGGTTGTTGACTGGATGCATAGCTACTTCAAGCTTCGGGACCAAGGTTTTGAACCCTACCTCTTCCATCATTCAGATAGAGATGCGGTAAGGCATCTAATGCGAGTTTGCAGCGGATTGGACTCCATGATTCTTGGAGAACCGCAAATCCTCGGACAGATTAAAAGCGCCTATCGGGATGCCTACGATCACGGTGCACTGGGTAGCGAACTATCCACTCTGTTTCAAACCGCGTTTTCGGTAGCCAAACAAGTCCGCACAGACACAGCAATTGGCAACAGTCCGGTATCCGTGGCGTTTGCAGCTGTCAGTCTAGCGCGCCAAATTTTTACAGACCTCAGTCAGCAATCGGCATTACTCATCGGTGCCGGCGAAACCATTCAGCTGGCGGCCAGGCATTTGAAGGCCGCAGGTGTAGGCAGTATCCGGATAGCAAACCGAACGGTTGAGCGCGCTGCGTTGCTGGCGGACGAAGTGGGCGGCGAAGCAATAGCACTGAGTGAAATGCCGACGGCACTGCCTAACGCAGACATCATCATCAGCTCCACGGCGTCCACCTTGCCCATTTTAGGTAAAGGTGCTGTTCAGCGTGCATTGAAAGAGCGTCGTTTTCGCTCCCAGCTTATTGTTGATATTGCGGTGCCGCGCGATGTCGAGGCCGAAGTCAACGATATTGACGGTGTGTTTTTGTATACCGTTGACGACCTTCAAGCCGTCATCGAAGAGAACCGCCAGTCGCGTCATGATGCTGCGGTTGAAGCCGAAGAAATTGTCAGCAGTCAAGTTGATTTGTTTATGCGCAAATTACAATCGCTTGAAGCTAATGATTCCATTCGCGCCTACCGCACCAAGATCAACACCATTAAACAAACCGCTGTGGACAAGTCCTTAAAACAACTGCAGTCGGGGCAAGACCCTGAAGAAGTACTGCAGCAGCTTGCCCATACCCTAAGTAACAAAGTGATGCATGCGCCAACAACCCGCATGCGTGAAGCCGCTGAGCATGGAGATTCCCACCTTCTTGATGCAGCCCGTACCTTGCTTGATTTACCGAAGTCACCATCATGAAAGCCTCCATTCAAGCAAAGCTTGAAAGCGTCAGCGAACGACACGAAGAAATTGCCGCCCTACTCGGCGACCCTGACACCATCAATGATCAAAACAAATTTCGTTCGCTCTCAAAAGAGTATGCGCAACTCGAACCGATAGTTACAGCCTTTGCAAACTACCGGCAAACCGCTGATGACTTAGCGAGCGCTCAGGAAATGGCCAATGACAGCGATGCTGAAATGCGCGCCATGGCTAATGAAGAACTCCCCGGTTTGACAGAAACTTTGGACAGTCAGGAACTGGAACTTCAGACGCTGTTACTGCCCAGAGATCCGCGTGATGAAAACAATGCCTTTTTAGAAATTCGAGCAGGCACCGGTGGTGATGAGGCGGCAATTTTTGCGGGCGACTTACTCCGCATGTACGTTCGATATGCCGAACTCAACAACTGGCGTACAGAAATCATTAATGAACGCGCAGGTGATCATGGCGGTTATAAAGAAGTCATCGTGCGTTTAATAGGCGATCGAGTATTCTCAAGGTTAAAGTTTGAGTCCGGTGCACATCGAGTCCAACGTGTTCCTGAAACGGAATCACAGGGGCGTGTTCATACTTCAGCGGCAACCGTTGCCATCCTGCCCGAAGTCGATCAAGTCGAAGAGATTGAAATCAATGCCGCCGATATTCGCGTTGACACCTTTCGTGCATCGGGTGCCGGTGGTCAGCACGTCAATAAAACGGATTCTGCTATTCGATTAACGCACATACCCACAGGGGTTGTTGTTGAATGTCAGGACGAAAGATCGCAACATAAAAATCGTGCGAAGGCGATGGCACTACTGCAAGCCCGCCTGCTGAATGCAGAAGTGAGTGCGCAGCAAAGCGCCGAGTCTGAATCCCGACGTCTTCAGGTGGGATCGGGAGATAGATCTGAAAGGATCCGTACTTATAATTTTCCGCAAGGCAGACTCACCGATCATCGCATCAACCTGACGCTCTATAAACTGGACGACGTGATGACAGGTGGCCTTGGCGAAGTTATTGATCCGCTAATTGCCGAACATCAGGCACAACTACTGGCAGAGTTCGGCGACTGAACACCATCAAACAATGGGGCTATGATGCAGCACGGAAGCTTGCGGCAAGCGTTGACCCTGACACCTCAAGACTCGATGCTGAACTGCTGATTGAACATATCACCGGCCACAGCCGGACGTACCAGTTCGCGCATCCGGAAGCACTATTAACAGACAGTGATGTTGACGCCTTAGAAGCGCTGTTAAACAGGCGCCTCAATGGGGAACCCATTGCCTACTTAATCGGTACCCGGGAGTTTTGGTCTTTACCTTTAACCGTTGCACCGGGTGTTCTTGTTCCGCGACCCGATACCGAGACTTTAGTTGATAAGGCCTTAGAGCTTATGCCGACAGCACCGCCAGGCTGTATTGTCGAGCTAGGCACCGGTAGTGCTGCGATCGCTTTAGCGTTGGCTCAGGAAATATCCGACAGAACCATCCTCGCAGTTGAAAGAGACCCTCAAGCGTTGTCTGTTGCGCGTGTTAACGTTGAACGCTTTGGTCATGGCCGCGTAAAGCTTGTTCAGGGAAACTGGCTAGACGCCATTGGCGAGCAACGCGCTGCCATGATAATCAGCAATCCACCCTACTTGGCTGATGACGACGAACATCTTCCTACCCTAACTCACGAACCTTACAACGCACTGGTGAGTGGCCCAAATGGACTGGAGGATCTTGATAGCATCATCCAAGCAGCTAAGCATGTGGGCCTGCCGGGTGCAGCTGTATTGTTAGAGCATGGCTTTGAACAAGCAGCGTCAGTTCGCTCACTCATGCATGAACACGGCTATGACAGTATCGACTCAGATCGTGATCTGGCGAATCATGAGAGAATCACTTACGGCAAACTACCTGACACTCAGTCGATATGAAAGCGGCCAAAGACAACAATAGCTCTGTTTACGCAGCCATTGATCTGGGCTCAAATAGTTTTCACATGATGATTGCCGAGCCAGAAGGTAGCTCGATACGAAAAATTGACAGTTTGAGAATGCCAACGCGTTTAGGCGCAGGGTTGGACAAACACAAGCGGCTGCGCCCGGAAACAGAAGCTAACGCTCTGGATGCGCTGGCGCAGTATGCTGAACGACTCAGGGATGTTCCTGCAAAAAACATTAGAGTTGTCGGTACAAACACGCTGCGACGTGCCAAGAAGCGTGATCACTTCATGAGCGAAGCCAACCGGCTTTTAGGCAAACCCATTGAAATTATTTCCGGCCGTGAGGAAGCCCGCTTGATCTATTCAGCCGTTTCCCACACCTATCCAAATTCGGACCAGCGACGGCTCATCATCGATATTGGTGGTGGCAGCACCGAGCTGGCCATCGGAAAAGGTAAACACCCGACTCTGATGGAAAGTGTCAACATGGGATGTGTGAGTTATACCCACCGCTTCCTAAGCGGTGATGAAGGCATCACGGCTGCGACAATGAAGCAGGCAACCATGGAAGCCGAACTTGAATTGCAACCTTTAGTGGTCACCTATAAGCAGTTTGGCTGGGATGAAGTGGTCGGTTGTTCCGGCACTATTAAGGCCGCTGCGCGCATGATGGCAGAGCTATCCATCAGCGACGGCACCATTACACGGGACGGCCTACGTCAACTCGCCCGCAGCATCGTCAAAGCTGGGAACGTCGACAATTTGAACCTTAGCAGTATCAGTCCGAGTCGAAGTCAAGTCATAGCCGGAGGAATTGCGGTGCTTCGGGCCATCATGCGAACGCTCGACATAAAACGCATAACAGCAAGTCAGGTGGCGCTTCGCGAAGGTTTGATTTACGACATGCTGGGCAAAGCCGAACACGTCGATATTCAAAGTCAAACCATTGCAAATTTGACGTCCCGGTATTCAATCGATATACGTCAAGCCAATCGCGTAGAGACAACCGCGAAAAAACTTTTTAAACAAGTACAAAAACCCTGGAAGCTCGACCCTGAGACCGATCTTGAGCTACTCACCTGGGCTGCGAAACTTCATGAACTAGGTATGGGGGTTGCCCATACTCAATACCATAAGCATGGTGCCTATATCATCGAGAATTCCGATTTGCTCGGCTTTACACAAACAGAGCAAAACGCCCTTGCGTTGCTGGTGCGTTACCACCGGCGCAAAATTGAACACGAGGTGTTTGAAGCACTACCCGAGAATGAGCGCACTCGCCTGTCGTTATTACTTGGCCTATTAAGGTTGTCTGCGCTATTGCACCGGGGGCGCTACGATGACCCCATGGATGATTTAAACATTGCTATTAAGCAGGAGCAAATAACCTTACTTGCTCCGCAGTCGTGGTTGGACGAGCACCCGTTAACCTACGCTGAAATTATTGCCGAAGCTGAAAGACTGACGCACGTTAATATCAAGCTTAAAACTGAAAAAGCTCGTTAAACGTTGTGCTGGAGTTTACACTCCAATTAGTGATCGTATGAACGCCCGCTGTATCGGTTTATTAGAAACTGCTGTGCACTGAATCGCTCTTTACCTGCTTCTATACGATGGTAACGACCATCTGCCTTTAATTGCCAGGCAAACGTATTGTCTTTGAGATAAACATCCAGGCACTCTTCTTTCACTCTCTGTAAAGCGTCCCCTTCAAGCGGCACCGCAATTTCTACCCGATTGAAAAAATTTCTAGGCATCCAGTCAGCGCTACTGATATACAACTTTTGCTTACCGTCGTTCTTAAACCAGAAGACTCGCGAGTGCTCTAAAAACCGCCCAAGTACAGACACAACCCGAATATTCTCAGATAACCCGGGCACACCCGGCTTTAGCATACAAATACCGCGGACAATTAGATCTATTTTCACACCAACAGATGAAGCTTCGTACAACGCCTCAATGACTCCCGGGTCAACCAGGGAATTCATACGAGCAACAATATGCCCTTTGCCATTGTTCTTAGCGACAGCTGCTTCGTGGGCAATGCGCTTTAAGATGAATGAGTGCAATTTAAACGGCGCTTGATACAACTGCTTTAAATTCAGAGTCTGGCCCAAGCCTGTTAGTTGGGTGAATACCCGATGCACATCTTCGGTAATTGCCTTGTCTTTTGTCAGCATGCTGATATCTGTATAGGCTCGAGCAGTCGTTGCGTGATAGTTGCCCGTGCCTACATGAACATACTTAACCAGTTTGTTTTTCTCCCGCCTGACAACCAACAACATCTTTGCATGGGTTTTAAAACCCACCACACCATAGACAACTTGAATACCCGATTCCTGTAATCGAGTCGCCAACTCTATATTGGCTGCCTCATCAAACCTTGCGCGTAGTTCAATAACAACGGTGACATCCTTTCCAGCGCGTGAAGCGTCCATAAGCGCACTGACAAACAATGACTCGTGACCGGTTCGGTACAAGGTCTGTTTTATCGCCAAGACATCCGGGTCTGCGGCAGCTTGTTTCACCAAATCGATGACCGGGACATAGGACTCATACGGATGATGAAATAGGATGGGAGAACGCTGAGCAATATTTTCAAAAATACTCATGCCCGATTCGTACGCCGGAGCAACCTCCGGTGTAAAAGACGGAAATTTTAAATCCGGTCTGTCTATTTCATCGGGTATGGATAGCAATCGATTTAAGTTTACCGGACCATCGACGTGATACACATCATCAGGATCAAGTCGAAACTGCCTTTGTAAATAACGCACAATTCTATTGGGCGTATTGGCTGCGACTTCTAATCGAACTGCCTGCCCAAAGTTACGCTGCACTAATTCAGTTTCCAATGCTCTGCGTAAATTGGCTACCTCCTCTTCGGAAACGTAAAGATCACTATTGCGTGTGACTTTAAATTGATACACCCCCACAGGGTTCATGCCATTAAACAAGGAACCTATTTGGGAGTGAATGATGGACGATAGAAACACAAAGCCATCTCGGACACCGCAAATTTCCGAAGGTATGCGAACTACCCGCGGTAATGATCGTGGCGCACGCACCAGTGCGAAACCGGAATCCCGACCAAAGGCATCGACCCCGCGCAAGTCAATAATGAAACTTAAGCTTTTGTTGGTCAGGCGCGGAAACGGGTGAGCCGGATCTAAACCCAAGGGACTTAGTACAGGGGCTATGTTGTTTACAAAAAATTCCTTTACCCACTCGCTGATCGCGGTGCTCCAACTTTCACGCCGGAAGAAGCGGATATCTTGCCCTGCTAGTTCAGGGATCAGCACATCATTTAACAGTTGATACTGTTTCGCGACCAAGGAGTGCGTTTCTTGATTGATCGCAATCATCTCCTGCACTGGAGACAAGCCATCAATACCCGCTGATTCCAAACCACCTTGTATCTTTTGCTTCAACCCGGCAACGCGGATCTCAAAGAACTCATCAAGGTTGCTTGACGAGATACATAAAAACCGTAGCCTTTCCAACAGTGGTACTTGCGGGTCGCTCGCCAAGGCTAAAACACGTTCATCGAATGCAAGAAAGCTTAACTCACGATTTGCCAGAGGCAAACCAGGCTTATGCTTGAATGCTCCGCGCTCAGGCAGCATAGAATCATTACGTCCTTTACGCTCACTCACCTGAGTGTTCTCCTGTCAACGGATTGTCTGCTAGGTAGTCAACGGCAGCTTGATTAAGCTTCGGATAAAAACCCACAAAACTATCATGTAGTGACTCTGTTAGAACTTTCAACTGCTCTTGATTTATGGCCAGAGGTGAAAACCTAGGTGAGCGCTTGGATAAACGTAATAGCGTGTACTCAATAGACGGCAAGAACCGGTTATTGACCAGAATATCGTGTTCTTCCAAAGCATCCATAAAGCGTTTGAGCGAATCGGGCAGTATTGGTTCGTGAAGGCGTAAATCTCGATGCACGTTTTGTGCATGCTCGCTCAGTGAGATGTCACTAACCTGCTCCCAGTGGTTCGCCAAAAAGTGATCGAACAGAACATCGACGACGATACCGCTGAATCGTCGAGGTAGATCTGTCATTGCCCGCCGACTCGCCTGCAGGGGTTCGTAGGTGTCCGCATACCGGTCCAGATACCGATGCAAGCGAATCCCGCGCTCAATCCCGGCCGGAAATCGTGATAAATCGCTGCCACGTACAAAATCGCCACAAAACTGGCCGGCGACTAGCGCACTATCATCAAAACCCAGCAGTGAGTGGGCAAGGAAATTCATGCCAGAACTCCAGAAAACGTTATGCTACTGATTATGGACCTGACACCCGATAAGCGATATAGCCGTCACACCAATCTTCCGCAGATTGGGGAACTTGGACAATCAAAAATTGCTCAGAGTCACGCTCTTGTCATCGGACTGGGCGGATTGGGCTCACCAGCAGCACTGTATTTAGCGGCGGCTGGTGTCGGTAAATTGAGCTTTGCCGATTTCGATACCGTTGAGATCTCTAACCTGCAACGTCAGGTGGCGCATACCACAGAGCGCGTGGGGCAATTGAAAACGCACTCCGCAAAGACTGCTTGTTTACAGATTAATCCGGAGTGCAACATCGACACTATCGATTATGCATTGGACGAGGAAGACTTAGAGGCCTTAGTCCCCACCTGCTCCGTCGTATTGGATTGTAGCGATAACTTCCCGACCCGTTTTGCCGTCAACGAAGCCTGTGTAAAACATAAAGTGCCGTTGGTCAGCGGCGCTGCCATCCGTTTCGATGGTCAGATTAGCGTGTATGACTCAAGACAAAACGACACACCCTGTTATCGTTGCCTGCACGGTGAAGGTAACAACGGTGCAGACACTTGCGCACAGGCGGGCATTTTAGGCCCGGTGGTCGGCATGGTCGGATGCGTGCAGGCTATAGAAGCACTCAAACTCATGGCTGATATTGGAAACAGCCTGGCCGGTCGATTAATTCTTTTTGATGGCCTGTCTATGGATTGGAACGAAATACAGCTACGTAAAAACCCTAAGTGCCCAGTGTGTGGAGACGCTGCCTGACACTAGGCTCAGTGTGAAACTAGCTCTTCTTAAGCAGCTGCCCTAGGCGTGAACTCCAGGGCAGCTACTCTCACTTAATTACCGACCAAATGTTGCGGTGCTTGTATACGCATCACGCTGGTATACGCGGATGTAGTCAGCTTCGAATTGAATAGGGAAGGATTCAGTATCAGTGACATCGGGCGTTGGTGCCCATGCACTACCCGCAACCAGGTAGTTAACGATATTCATTGGCTGACGGGACACCTGCGGTCCAAACAATCGCTTGACCTCAACGCCGTTGATATACCAAATAACTAACTGAGGTTCCCAAAGAACACCAAACGTGTGCCACTCGTTGTTGTCCGCATAGGTTCCGCCATCTGGCTTTTCAAAGGACATGGTTGGCGCACTGCGAGTAATTCCGGTGTTAGGGTCACCAAAGTGATACGTTTGGAATGCATCTTCATCACCGAACGGGTTTTCACCCAGATATTCAATGATGTCGATTTCAGGTGCATGGTAGTTAACACCCGTGCCTGCATAGCGATGATAGAGATAAAAGCTAGACAACGCACCGTTGACACCGCTGACCTTAAAACGCCCCTCGGTATAGCCGTAAATAAACTGAAATTTGTCGTGGCTAGACAATGCACCAGACAGGAATTCACACCGATCCAATCCTGTGGGGTCAGCTTCATTACAGACCGCAGGCAACTCGCTACGCAAGTCATCGGGTACTGGTATCGCATTGATCACCATCGATTCACCTGTAAACGTGAACGGGTCATAACCAAAGTCCGGATTCTCCTGGGTATTGACGAAGTACTGTTGTTCGCCATTGATAATTCTTGAATCACCCCAGGTTAAACCGGTATTCCATTTAGTGGAGTCAATACTATCGCCGTTAAATTCATCGGAGAATACCAGCGAGAAGTCATCCAGCCAGTTAGCGGTTTGTGACAATGCCGTGTCGTTAGCAAACGTATCATCCTCTGCTTTGTAGAAATCACGATACGGCGGAACCGGTGCATCTTGATTCAGCAAATAGGTAATGGACAACGGCTCTGATGCGGCTGATTCAGCACCTAGATTGTCCACTGCAGTCACTTCGTAAGTGTAGGTTTGTCCCGGTACCGGCTGGTTTGATGAACACTGATGTACCAAGGTGTCAAAGCGCGTGAAATTACAATCGATAAACGATGTTGTTTGCCAGTACTTATCGATCTCTGCACGAGTCCCTGCACTGGGATGCGGCTCATCAGGTCGGATTCGATAGACAACGCCATCACTGCGGTAAATGTTGTATTGCACAACATTCCCATCGTCGTTAGAAGGTGCCCAGCTAAATTCTGCCCAATTGTTTGAGACTAAATCGAGTCTTAAGTTTTTAGGCTGTGTTGGGGGGCCACCGGCAACAGCTGACTCGTCGTCAGTCTCTAAGAAAGAACCGAATGGATCACTCGGATTTGGAGACGCTATAGGTTCAACATACGGCTCTCCACCGACTTGGATGCCATCAAAGCGCGTTCCGGTCGATAGATTAATAACGTTATAGGTACCATCTTCGACATCACAAAAAAGACCACCCTGACAAACTTCATTAAAGGTATCAGCGTTTTGCACTTGATACCAACCATCATCCGGCCAACTGATTCTTGATCCATCAACACTCACCTGGCTGGGAGTTGTTGTAGGCGGCTCAGTAGGAGGCGTGGTTTCACCCTCGTTCGCAACCACCACGGAGTCGTAACGCATGCCCGTCGAATGATTAATAACAATGTAGGTTCCATCATCGACTTCGCAGGAGCGCACGCCTTCGCAAATTGTATTGAACGTATTTGCATCCTGAACCTGATACCAACCATCGTCTGGCCAGCTGATAACACTTCCGGTGACGGTCAGCGGAGATTCACTTGCTCCGACAACAACATTGGAAAACCGCGCACCGGTGCTATGGTTGATTACAACATACGTACCCGCATCCACCGTGCATGATCGACCGCCTTCGCAAACGCTAACGTAAGTGCTGGCATTTTGTACCTGATACCAACCGTCATCAGGCCATGAAATTTCATTGCCATCGACACTGGGTGCGGCCAACGCCTGCCCCATCGCCATGGGTGCTAGGCAAAGTGTCAGAAGAGCTTGCGAACCAAGTCGCCACTTCTTTCCTGCAAAATTATACATCCGGCTATTCGGGGTCATGTCTGTCCATAGTGAGATCAACTAGGGCCGAAGTATAACCAGCTTAAAATTGCAATGCCTGTAATGGAACCGCGTAAGCAGACGTACTATTACCAAAATGAATGGAAACAGGCGATGAATCGCACTAAAAACGGACGTGTGTCAATTTAACCACTCTAGTGTTTAGTGACGTCAGGAGCTTCGTTATTGTCGTCAGAACCTTGCTGTACCGCGCTTGGAACCCCTTTAAACAAAGCTGCGACGTCTACCGAATCATAGTCATAGTAGGCATCACAAAATTCACAAATGATTTCAACTTTACCTTGCTCTTCTATGATGCTTTCGACTTCTTTTTCCCCTAAACCCAGCAGCATGCCGTCTGTTCGCTCGCGTGAACAGCTACAGTGAAAGCGAATACCTTCCGCATCGAACAACCTCACTCTCTCTTCATGAAAGATGCGATGTAACAAGGTTTGACTATCGTCATGGCAAAGCTCTTGTTTTGTCAAAGTTTCGCAAAGTACCGATGCCCTCTGCCATCCGTCAGCGTCATGATAAGTTCGCTCTTCTACGGGTAGTTTTTGAATCAAAACTCCCGCGGCCGTGTTATCGCTAACCGCAAGGTATAAACGCGTCGGAAGTTGTTCGCTTGTATTGAAGTACGTTTGCAACGCATCGGCAATGTTGTCGCCTTCAAGTGGCACGATGCCTTGATAAGGTTCAGCATATTCGCGGGCCTCAATCGAGATAATCATACGAGCATCTGCACCGAAGGCTGTTGATAAATCAGCGGCTGCTGGGACTTCCTCCCATCTGGCCAAGCCGCGCACGGTACCTTCGTTAGTCACTTGAACCACCAGTAAATGGATAGGTCCGTTGCCACGTACTTGTAATGTGATTTTTCCATCGAACTTCACGGTGCTTGATAACAATGTTGCCGCAACAAACGCCTCACCCAAAATACTCTTTACAGGCTCGGGGTATTCTGTTCGAGCGACAGCGTCACTCCAGGTATCATCCAGCTGAACCAAATGCCCGCGAACATCACAGGACTCGACGAGGAATTTTTGCTGTCTATCGCGCTCTCGCATTTCTTTTCACTCCAGACGACGGTAAAAAACGTCGCCAATCAAAGGGGTCAAGTACATCGGCACTTGGTAACACGCTATAAAAAGTAATAAAGGTTCTATCTGTGCGGCTGGCAATGCCGTTAAATATAAGGCGATATTACGATTACCCATAACAACACCTTGAGTAATCGTACTTGCAACATTAAGGGCTCTTAATTTGGCTAAGGCGACGCCCAGTAATTGATACCCTGCATTGACGGCTATCGCAAACGCCAGCATCTTAAGCACTGAAACAAGATTGACATCAGGCTCATGGACCGCCGACATCAACCCGATGACCATCACAGCCAAAACGATTGCACTCGCGCCATCGAGCACCTCTGCCTTCAATGCAATTCCAAAAGAGCGGTTCGCTTTTAAAAACAACATCGCACAAGCCACCGACCCGATGATCAGTATTAGCAACACCAGCGACGGTCGGATCATGATGGAGGCTGATTGTTCGGGATACAAGAGGTAGAGCACAGGCAAACAACTCAATGGTAGAAACGCAGTACCCAGCATGAGCCAGCGCATTGCGGCAGAGCCATTACCCGAAAGCAGCATGACCAGATTTGGGCTTCCGGATATAGGCGGAGCAGCTGCCACCAAGGTCATGGCTAGTATCCAAAGCGCTGGCAGATCAGCCCAGCTAGTCACGGCAAAAACCAATAACGGAAACGCCAACTGATATACAAAAACTAATTTAGCGCTGCCGATCCAGTCCGAGGCAGACACCTCTTTGGTCACGGCGATAGTGTCTGGAAAGAGCCTTAGAACGGCCAGGAAAAGCAGCAGCGCAATACACACCGGAATGAGCGATTTCATGGGCTGCGCTGCCCATGGCATAAGAAGACCGGCCAAGAGGCCGACAGGCAACACCCATCGACCATGCACTCCGCACCAACTCAGTAATCGAACGATCATGAAGCGACGTTAAGCGAAATCCATCGCAACCTGATCAAGCGACTATCAGCCTTTGAGCTTTTCGCGCAGTATTTGGTTTAACTGAGCCGGATTCGCCTTGCCTTTAGAGGCCTTCATGACCGCACCGACAAAGAACGACAATAGTTTTTCTTTACCTGCCCGGTATTCTTCTAACTGCGACGGGTTAGCGGCGATGACTTCATCAATCATGGATTCGATGGCGCCGGTATCGGTAATTTGCTTAAGCCCGCGTGCTTCAATGATGTCATCGACATCACCCTCACCAGCCCACAATCCGTCAAACACCTGCTTGCCCAGCTTGCCTGACAAAGTACCGTCATCAACCCGGCTGATGAGTTTGCCAAGTTGAGCTGCACTTACCGGTACATTGGCAAGTTCAACATCTTCCTTGTTCATACGTCCAAATAATTCACCCAACATCCAGTTGGCCGCCAGTTTCGGTGCAAATGAATGTCCGGCAAATACCGCTTCAAAGTAATCAGCTACTTGCTTGTCGCTGACAAGGGACTGCGCATCGATAGCGCTGAGTTCCAGCTCTTCAACAAAGCGTGTGCGTCGTTTCGCAGGAAGCTCGGGCATGGTTTCAGCAACCGCTGAAATAAATGCGTCGTCAATTACCAAGGGAGGCAGATCGGGATCCGGGAAGTAGCGGTAATCATTAGCTTCTTCTTTGCTGCGCATTGAACGGGTTTCATCTTTGTCCGCATCGTACAAACGCGTTTCTTGAACAATCTTACCGCCGTCTTCGAGTATGTCGATCTGGCGCTCGACTTCATAGTCGATGGCGCGCTCTAAAAAACGAAAGGAATTCAGATTTTTTATTTCTGTGCGAGTACCCAAGGTATCGCTGCCTTTTTCTCTAATAGAGATATTGGCATCGCACCTGAACGAACCTTCTTGCATATTGCCATCACAGATTTCGATATACCGCACTAGCGAATGGATATAGCGAGCATAGGCAACCGCCTCTTCGGCAGAACGCATGTCAGGCTCAGATACGATTTCCAACAACGGTGTGCCCGCGCGGTTTAAGTCTATGCCGGTACAACCTTCAAATAGATCATGCACTGATTTACCGGCATCCTCTTCTAAATGAGCACGTGTTAAGCCGATGGTCTTTTCATCACCACTGGGCAAGGTGACGGTAATACTGCCCTCACCCACGATAGGGAAAGCCATCTGAGAAATTTGATAGCCCTTGGGCAAGTCAGGGTAGAAGTAGTTTTTTCTGGCAAATACTGAGCGTTTTGTTATTGCAGCATCGGTTGCAAGCGCAAAGCGCACAGCCATACGCACAACATCGCGATTAACAACAGGTAAAACACCGGGCAGTCCTAGATCGACAGGAGACGCCTGTGTATTAGGTTCAGCACCAAAGGCGGTCGAGGCACCCGAGAAAATTTTTGAACGAGTAGCGAGCTGCGCATGAATCTCCAGCCCGATAACAGTTTCCCATGACATAGTTTATTACCCTTAATCGATTGCCGCAGGCGACTGTAAGTGCCAATTCGTCGCGTTCTGATATTGATGGGCGATATTAAGCAATCGAGCTTCCTGATTGGCTGGCGCAACCATTTGCAATCCCACTGGCAACCCTTCGGAAAAACCACAAGGCGCTGAAATACCCGGCAAACCCGATAAGTTTGCTGACACGGTAAACAGATCGTTCAGATACATAGAGACAGGGTCGCTGGTTTTAGCGCCACGTTCAAACGCTGTCGTTGGTGTGGTAGGCCCGGCAATGACATCAACCTCTTTAAAGGCCTCTGTAAAATCATTACTGACCAACTGTCTTACTTGTTGTGCTTTTAAGTAGTACGCGTCGTAATAGCCGGCAGACAGCGCATACGCTCCAATTAAAATTCTACGTTTAACTTCAGCACCGAAACCCTCACCCCTTGAACGCTTGTAAAGATCTTCAAGATCCTGCGGATTCTCAGCGCGATGGCCAAATCTCACACCATCGAAACGCGAAAGGTTACTGGATGCCTCGGCAGGTGCGATAACGTAATACGCAGGGATGCACAGCCCTTGGTTAGGCAATGAGACGCTTTTTAATACGGCCCCGGCCCGTTCCAATTCAGTCAGCGCTTCTTTAACAGCATCGCCGACACCTGATTCCAGCCCTTCGCCAAAGTACTCTTCTGGAACACCGATACGAAGACCCTTAATGTCATCGTTTAGGGATGCAACAAAATCTGGTACTTCAAGATCACTACTCGTGGAGTCCCGCGGATCGTGCCCTGACATCGCTTGCAGCAACAGGGCACAATCTTCCGCAGTGCGTGCGAGAGGACCACCTTGATCGAGGCTAGATGCAAACGCGATCATGCCATAACGGGAGACGCGGCCGTATGTCGGCTTGATTCCGGTAACACCGCAAAAAGCGGCTGGTTGACGTATCGAACCGCCGGTATCTGTGCCGGTGGCCGCGGAGGCAAGCTGAGCAGCAACAATTGCCGCACTCCCGCCAGATGAGCCGCCAGGCACTCTGTCGTGTTGCCAAGGGTTGGCGACTGACCCAAAATAACTGTTTTCGTTTGACGAACCCATGGCAAATTCATCCATGTTCGCCTTGCCCAACGATACGACACCAGCCGCAGTTAGCTTGTCGACGACCGTTGCGTTATACGGCGCGATGAAGTTCTCCAGCATTCGCGACCCACACGTAGTTCGCACACCTTTCGTGCAAAAAATATCTTTGTGGGCGATGGGTATGCCGGTTAACGCTCCACCCTCTCCGTTTTTAATCTGCTCATCAGCCGCCTTTGCTGCATTTCGGGCAGCCTCCTCGTTTACAAGAATATAGGCGTTGAGATCGCTATTTAAGCGATCGATGCGGGCGAGGTAGTGATCCACAAGCTCAACGCTTGTGAGCTCACCACTGGCGAGAAGCGCTGCTTGCTGGGCAAGCGTCTTGTCATGCATGTTGAGAAAAGCCTGTTGTCAGTTTTCGAAAAAAACGCGTTGTTTTCGATTATTCAATGACGCGCGGTACTAAAAAGTAGCCATCCTGAGTGGACGGAGCCGGTGCTTGCAACGTCTCGCGCTGATTCGGTTCGCTCACTTCATCATCGCGCAAAAGAAGCGAGGCACTCGCGGGATGAGCCATAGGCTCGACACCTGTTGTGTCGACAGCCTGCAGCTGCTCGACCAAATTAAGCATGGTAGACAAATCTTCAGCAAGCGGCTGAAGGGAATCCTCGTCAACGCCCAATCTGGCTAAATGTGCGATGGATTTGATATCGTCAGTTGTCAGTGCCACAAATCTAACTCGGTCTTTGTTGTAAGCGCAGGAATCTATCATAATGTAGCGCATCCTAGGTTAGAACACCTAACCCGAGCTCTATTTGTCAATCAAGGCCAATCCCTATGAGTGAATTCCAGCCATTAACCGAGGCGCACCTTGAGTCGCTCGAACTGAAAATGATGGATTTGGAAAACACGGTTCAGCAGCTTAATGAAGTTATTTTGCGCCAATACAAAGATATAGAGCGCCTGCAACTACAGCAGGAAGAACTTATGAACCGTATGGCGGGTTCATCTGCGGGGGAAGCCTCCCCTTCTGCGGCGGATGAAATTCCCCCGCACTACTAAACATCCCGCTGCAATCAACGTGGCCGATGAATCGCTAACGCCCCAGAATAATTGTTTGTCCGCTGATAGCATAAGCTGGCACAACGAGATTTTTGGTTGCGTATTGCGACTCGAAAACCCGGCCAGCAAGATCGTAACGGGACTTGCGACACGTATCTATAAACCCTCCGGCCCAGGGCTTGTCTTGAAACGGTTCGGATTCTGCCGGCAAATGCTCCAGAGAACATCCCAAATCTGTCCCCGAAGCAATGGCCACAAACCAATCTGCCTCGATAGAGCGGTAGGAATTTTCAGCCGATTCCGGCTGATCGGAGTTTTGCGAGTTTTGATCTTTCAACCTGGCGTCCGGCTCTCTAAGTTTTGCAAGCTCAACACCTTGTCGTTTATAAATCAGTACGGGGCGGCCTTCCCAGGTCAGAAAGTTAACTTCGCCTGGATTCATGGTGCTGACATCGACTTTCTTGGTAGGAACTTCGGGCACTTCATCGTTGCCCGTTCGTATGGCCGATATGACGACATAGACAACGGCCAATGCCGCAAGGTACATAAGCACCTTTATAGCTACTCGAAGCTTAAGTCGGCGCTCCTGCGCCTCTGGAGTCGGTTTTTTCACACCACACGTTTCAATAACTTCACTTTAGTGAGTTTACGGTACTTATGAGTATCTGGACGCCCCCGGTGATCACGGCCATAGCCTCTAGTGATTACCCCGCCGATAACACACTGTTTTCAACGCTGACTTTACCCCTGGACACAGCCTCTGCTGAAAATCGATGGCAACTCGAGAGACTATCTGGAGTCCTGTCAATACAGAGCCCTGAAGGTTTAACCCAGTCAGTGGATTTCGTTGGCGGAAAATCGAGACACCGAAGCAGAGAGGCCGGTCACGGCGCTGCCCCGTTAAAAAAAGCCCTTGGTATCAGTACATTCGAAAAGCGTCACGCTCGTAAGCCGCGAATCATCGATGCAACGGGTGGCTGGGGACAAGATGCCTGGCTGATGGCATTAATGGAGTGCGAGGTAACGCTTATCGAAAAAAACCCCATCGTGCATGCACTGCTAGCCGATGCTTTGGCCAGAGCTAAGCTGGACGGACAGTGCTCTGACGTTGCGAGGCGCATATCATTGCATAACGATGATGCGTGTAACTTACTGGCTCAATTGTCTGCCGATGTTATCTATCTGGATCCAATGTATCCACATAGGGCGCGTAAGAAAGCAGACTCGAAAAAAAGCATGCAAATTTTGCAAAGCCTGCTGGGACCCGTTGACGATATTCTCTCCCGACACTTGTTGGAAGCTGCGATAAAAAATGGCGCTACGCGCATCGTGGTCAAACGTCCAAAAGGCGCGACTGTCTTGGAGCCTATGAGTACTTTTTCGGGGCAACTCATCGATATTCAATCACCGAATACCCGATACGATGTTTATCTGAAGCACACTGATTAATCAGGGCGAGCTATTCGATGGCCTCGTCGTACTCTTTTACGACTAAGGCCATCTGCGCTATATGCTGAG
>JAHDGK010000011.1:25106-100416 GCA_020627685.1 Granulosicoccus sp.
TCGATGGCCTCGTCGTACTCTTTTACGACTAAGGCCATCTGCGCTATATGCTGAGTCATTTAATCCCTGAAATTTTGGAACTGCATGGGTAGTCCTAACTCAGCGGACTTGAGCATGCTCATAACGTTTTGCAAATCATCGCGTTTTTTGCCAGTCACGCGGAGCTGTTCGCCTTGGATTTGAGCCTGCACTTTTATCTTAGACTCTTTGATTTTGGCAACCGCTTTCTTAGCAGTTTCTTTATCAATACCCTGACGCACAACTATTGCCTGCTTAACCCCTTTACCACTATTTTCAACCTTCCCTGCTTCCAGGCATCCGATGTCAATTTGCCGGGCAGTCAGTTTTTGATAAAGCACCGGGTGAATTTGCTGGACTTGAAAGTCACTATCAGCGAATACCATGACCTTACCGTCGCTAAGTTCTACCTTGGCTGAGGTTCCTTTGAAATCGAAGCGATTTCCGATTTCGCGCTGTGTATGATCGATGGCATTACTCAACTCGTGCTGATCTACTTCGGACACTACATCGAATGAAGGCATGACATTCCTACCGTTTATTGACAAACTCAAGATCTTACCAGAGCTACTGAAGAAACTATGAATAAGTCGATTCTTGTGGTGGGTGCCCTTCTCGGCGCGAGTGCAGTAATGTCAGGCGCCTTTGGCGCTCATGCTCTTCAGTCCGTATTGAGCGAAAAGGCAGCAGGATGGTACGACACTGCTGTAACTTATCATTCAACACATGCCCTCGCCTTACTAGCAGCCGGCTTAGTTTCGCTACACACGGCAAACGGTCCGGGCACTAAATGGCTGAAAATCTCCGCGTGGTGTTTCGGCCTTGGTGTTCTTGTCTTTTCCGGTAGCCTTTACGTAATGGCTTTCACCGGCATTACGAAGCTGGGCATGATTACTCCCATTGGTGGTGCATTGCTGATTATCGGCTGGCTCAGCCTTGCTTGGGGTGCCAGTCGTCTTTCAACTGGAGTATCCTAAGGCTTATGACAAACGATAAATCCGAGAACGCTGGCAGCTCTGTTAACGAGAGCCTTATTGAAGCTAGACGTGACTACACCGCAAACACTTTAAGCCGAGCGGAGCTCGCATCCACCCCGTTTGACCAATTTACCCGATGGTTACAGGATGCACGGGACGAAAAAATTCTTGATGCAACTGCGATGACCGTCAGTACTGCAGATTCCACGGGCCAGCCTCATTCAAGAGTGGTTTTACTGAAGCAGTTTGATAATGAAGGTTTCGTTTGGTACACCTATCAAGAGAGTGACAAAGCCAAGCAACTTCAAGAAAATCCAAAGGCTTCAATCTTATTTTATTGGTGCGCCCTGGAGCGACAGGTTCGTATTGAAGGCGTTGTAGAAAAGCTCGATCCCAGCGATGCCGATGAGTACTTTTATTCTCGACCGGAAGGCAGCCGTTTCAGCGCCGCAGCCTCCATACAATCAGCACCTGTTGAGAATCGCAAAGTGTTAGAAGACAAGGTAAAGGAGCTGCATGAACAATACCCGGACGGTAATGTGCCGCGCCCTAGCGTTTGGGGCGGCTACCGATTAAACCCTCACCGATTAGAATTCTGGCAAGGTAGAGCAGACAGATTACACGATCGGTTTATCTATTCACGAGACTCTAAAACCGCTGATTGGTCTATACAACGTATTTCACCTTAACTACTGACGCTTCCAACCCTTATGAAATACCTCGTAGCTCTTGTGCTGGTGGTCTTGGCTGTGTTTGCACTACGCCACTATATGCCAAGTCTGGGTAACTCTGCCGCAGGTGGCATCGTTGAACGCGATGGCGTTTCAATGCTGAGTGATTGTCCTGACACTCCCAACTGCCAATCGTCTAGCGGGAGTAAAGCGACTGGTATTTTTCCTATTACGTTGGCGCCCAAAGACGCCATTGCCAGCATGGCACGTATTGTCGAATCTATCCCTGGCATGACTGTCGAGCAATACGATGAAAAATACCTTCACGCGACGTCGACCTCAAAAGTCATGAGGTTTGTTGACGACATTGAATTTCTGGTAAACGAGGAAGGTACTGGACTCTATGTGCGAAGTGCCAGCCGTTTGGGAAAAAGTGACTTAGGCGCAAACGCTAAACGTATTGCACTGATGCGAGAGCTGTCAGCAGGCAAGCTTTGACGGCTGTCTACCTAGCCATTTATTCAACATTACTGACAGCATTTCATCAGTGATCGGTTTAGGAAGGTAATCATTCATACCGGCATCCATGCATAAGGTACGATCACCTGCCAGCGTATTGGCTGTCACTGCCACTATGGGTAACGTGTGCCCATTTTCACGAGCAAGCCGGGTAGCCTCATAGCCGTCCATTTCGGGCATTTGGCAATCCATAAATACGATGTCGAACGGCCCTGTCTTGAGTAGTTCAATGGCTTCTATTCCATTCTCCGCAACTGAGACGTCGCAATCCAAGTCTTCAAGCATGGTTTCGATGACTAACTGATTGACCGGATTGTCCTCTGCTACAAGTACTCGAGTAGACACCTTAGATGATTCAGAAGCGACATTCTGAGCATTGATATCTTTTAGGTGAGTCACGTTGTTGCACGGCACCTGCTCGGGCAGCTCTGCTTCCAACATCGGTATGACTAAGGTGGCTTGCGTTCCCACACCCACTTGACTATCAAGTTCAAACCGACCACCCATCAGGTCGGTTAAGCCCTGCACAAGCGTCAGTCCCAGACCGCTTCCGCCATAACGGCGTGATGAACTACCTTCAACCTGATGAAAGAGTTCACGCACTTTGGACAGTTCAGAACGCTCGATTCCAGCACCCGTATCACTAACGGTCACTACAAGGTCACCGCTTGATTTTGACCCAAGCTCCGCTGGCTTCATGTTTTCACCCGATACCCGGATTAACACTTCCCCATCAGCGGTGAACTTCATCGCATTGTCCACAAGCTTGCCAATCAGCTGAGACATACGTTGGGAGTCACCCATAATAAACAGAGGCACCATTTGATCTATTTTTAAACGAATATCAACGGGCCGCTCAGCAAGCGAAGACGTGTATTGAGCTATCAAAAGCTCAATAGTCTCCCGGATGTTGTATGGCTCGCATTCAAGCCGTGTTTTACCCGAGGCCATGCTTGAAGCATCCAGCAAATCACCCACCATGGATAACATTGCTTCACCCGATTGCTGCAGCGTAGAAACCGCTTGCCTTTGCTCGGCGTTTAAATCTGTCTTTGTCAATTGCCTGGACATGCCCAATACGCCATTCATAGGTGTACGCAGCTCATGACTCATTCTGGCTAAGAACTCTTCTTTTACAACCAACGCCTTTTGCGCTTCATCCCGGGCCTGTCGCAACGAATCGTTTTGAATACTAAGGTCGTTGACCAACACCTGATTCTGCAATCTTAAATCTATGGTTTCTGCAAGATACGAATGAAATTGTTTAGCTATAGAAAGAATCGCAATCGTAAAAAGCAATATGGGCCCCACATGCGGCAGAAAAGATCCATCACTGAGTAGGATTAGAATGATCGAATTAGGAACCAACATGCATAATGCATAGATGCGGTAAGTCCAAAGGCTAGCCCCGAAGGAAAAAATACTGGCGGCACACACCGCGTAGGGCGCAACGAGAATAAACAATTGGGTTGTTAGAGGCAGCTCAGGAGACCAGAAAAACGCCATGGTGCTCCAGCCGATACCATTCAAACCAACAATGGCCGTGTACCGGCTCACCGGTAAATGCGCTTCAGCGTACTGCCTGGTCTTTAAGACAACCGGCAGCCGCATCAGGCCGAGAAGCACCATAGAACATGTCCAGTACGACAAAGACTGGAAACCCACTTTTTCGTAGAGAAAAGCGGCACACATGAGGCCAGCTAACATGTTCATCGACCAGGCAAGCAGCGCATGCTTGAACAAAACTCCGTGCAGAGCTTGCTCTATGTCTTGCTGGTTTTGATCAATCGCGTGCATTCTAGTGACAAATTTACATCTAGAGCAGCTAACGGTTGATTCGGCTTTTTTCGTTAGCCGGAAACGACGACAAGTCTCTAGTTTGTGATGACGTTGGCAGCTTGACGGTCGGCGTGATAGGAGGATCTCACCATAGGGCCACTGGCGACATGCGAGAAACCCATCTCATCGCCAATCCTGGCTAGTTCGTCAAATTCATCAGGATGAACAAATCGGGCCACTGGCAAATGGGATTTGCTGGGCTGCAAGTACTGTCCCAGAGTTAACATATCAACCTGATGCTCACGAAGGTCGCGCATAACGGCTTCGACTTCTTCGATGGTTTCTCCCAATCCCAACATTAAACCCGACTTGGTGGGCACCGATGGGAAACGCTTTTTGTGATTCTCCAGTAAATCTAGGGACCACTCATAGTCCGAGCCCGGGCGGCACTGTTTGTAGAGACGTGGCACGGTTTCTAAATTGTGATTGAAAACATCCGGTGGATTGTCAGCCATGGAATCCAGCGCTTTTTGCATGCGTCCGCGGTAATCGGGCACAAGGACCTCAATTTGAATACCGGGTGAACGCTCTCGTACCGCTCTGATACACGCATCGAAATGCCCTGCACCGCCATCACGAAGATCGTCTCGGTCGACTGATGTTATGACGATATAACTCAATCCCAACTGCGCTACAGCTTTGGCTAAGTTTTCGGGTTCGTTCTCATCCAACGGGTTGGGCCTGCCGTGTGCGACATCGCAGAACGGGCATCGCCGTGTGCAGATGTCGCCCATGATCATGAAGGTCGCTGTGCCATGACTAAAGCACTCGCTCAGATTCGGGCAACTCGCCTCCTCACAGACCGATGACAAATTCAGCTCACGCATCATTTGCTTTATTTCCTGAACCCGAGGGTTATTGGAAACGCGAGTACGGATCCACTCAGGTTTTCGCGGCATAGTTTCTGTCGGCGCAACCTTTACAGGAATTCGGGACAGTTTGTCTGCGCCGCGCTGATGGCCTTTCGGGTCAAAACGGGAGGGGGCTGTGTAATCCATAACCTGAGTCTACCAGTTAAGAGTGCGTGGAATTGGCCATAGCAGGCGCTGCCAATTGCTTGTGAAGTTCTAGAATAAGTTGTTCCACAATCTGTGCCTTAGCGCTCTCTATACCTAATTTCTCTGTCGATGTAACCGCCAAATTTGCAAATCCACACGGATCGATACCTGAAAAAGGTGCCAGGTCGGGGTTTATATTCAACGCCAGCCCGTGATAAGTGCTACCTCGGCGCACGCGAAGACCCAAGGCCGCAATTTTCGCATCGTTGACGTATACGCCGGGCGCATCACGACGGTTTACGGCCATTACATCGTAAGTTTTCAGTAAAGCGATAACACTGTTTTCCAGCCGCTCAACCATTTCGCGGATGCCGAACCCGGCTCGACGAAGGCTTACAAGGGTGTACACAACCACCTGCCCCGGTCCGTGATAAGTCACCTGACCACCCCGGTCACTTTTTACAACCGGGATATCAGCCGGATTATGAATATGCGATTCCCGGCCTGCCTGACCTAGCGTGTAAACCGGTGGATGTTCGCACACCCAAAGCTCATCTTCGGTGTCTTCTGTCCGGTCGTCGGTGAAGGCACGCATTGCCTCCCAGGTCTGATGATAATCAGCGAGGCCGAGATGACGGGTCTTCAAAGCGTATAGAGCACCTTCGGCTCTGATTTCAACGCAGCATAGACACTTTGCAGTTGTTCCAAACTGGTAGCAGTGAACCGAACACTCACAGACAGGTACTTCCCTTCTTTGCTCGGCAGGGTCGTTATCGTGAAATCCGCTGGCTCAATGTGAGGTGTCACGAGTGCAGACACCTCCGCTTCAAATTCCGGGGTATTCAGCCCCATAGCCTTGACGGCAAGATCTGCCGGGAATTCGATCAGTGTTTCGGTCACTGGAAATATCGTTGAATTGAATGCTTCATTCGCAAAAACAAACCGCCTTCTTCGACCTTCTGCAAGGCTAACAAAGGAACCTCACCGACGACGCGATTATCAGCCATTAAAACGCTTCGGCCGATTTCCTGACCAATTCGCATGGGAGCTCGAATAAATTCGGCGACCTCAATGGTGCTTTGCAAAGTGTCGAAAGAATCTCTGGGCAACGTCAGATAGAGATCTTCTGCAACACCCAGTGCCAAGTTTTCTGTCTCACCCATCCAGATACGAGCCTCACTAATTTGCTCGCCTGCCGCATACACGCGCCGGGTTTTGAAAAACCGGTATCCGTAGTTCAATAGTTTCTGGCTTTCGGCAATGCGTGCCTTATCGCTGGCTGTCCCTAACACAATGCTGATTAAACGCATGCCGTCACGTACTGACGAAGAAACCAGACAATAACCTGCTGCCTCTGTGTGCCCGGTCTTCATACCATCGACCGATTCATCACGCCACAACAAGGTATTTCGATTTTTCTGAGTGATGTTGTTATACGTAAATTCGCGCTCTGAATAGAGTTTGTAGGTCTCGGGGTGCTCACGAATAATGGCACTGGAGATTTTGGCCAGATCGTTAGCCGTAGTGTAGTGATCCGGGTCAGGCAAACCTGACGCGTTCATGAAATTGGTGTCGTTCATTCCCAGATTCTGGGCCATGCGATTCATGATATCCACGAATCCGCGCTCGCTAGCTGCGACGTGCTCAGCCAAGGCCACACTCGCATCGTTACCCGATTGAATAATAAGACCGCGGAGCAAGTCCTGAAGCGGCACAACAGTGTCAGCTTCAATAAACATGCGTGAACCGGGCATGGACTGCGCCTGAGCGGAGATAATGACCGGTTCGTCCAGAGAAATGCTGCCTCGTTTGAGCTCTGAGGCCACGATGTACGCCGTCATCATTTTTGTCAGGCTGGCAGGCTCGATGCGTTTGTCGGGATCCTTAGCCGCTAAAACCTCTCCGCTTTTATGATCGAACAGCAGATAGCTGTTAGCAGATAACAGAGGTGGTGACGGCAATGGTGCTGCCGTTGCCAGAGAGCCACAAAGAGACAGCAAAAGTAGCGCTAAAACAGCGGATATCCGCTGGTTAAACAGGCAAACTTTCAGTAAGGACGTTATTACAGTCATACAAAGACCCGGCTAAATAAAACGCAAAAGCAACACACGCACTGGTTCGCTGCCTAGTTTAATGATTTTCGGTGGACACTGCGCTTACAGTGTAAAGGATTTGACGTTACGGATTGGCAGTGACGAACGTAAAGCTATCAATTCCAGCCGATGACAATGAGGCAATAGCCTCCTCCACCATTGACTCGTTTGACATTGGGCCGATTTGAACCAGGTGAAGCCGGCGGTTTACATCATGATTAACACCGACCGGAAAGTTCATCCTGCCTCTAACTTGATCCGCCATTTTCTTTGCATTCGGTGCTTGAGAGAACGCACCCACCTGGATGTAAACATCGTTCGTAACGAGTTCTTGCACCGCCACATCTATAGGTTCAGCAGCAATAAGAGCAGCTTGTTGCTCTGTGCTGTAATCCAAAGGTTCTGTTAATAGCGGCTCAACAATATTGTGCGTGCTCAGTGCTTCGATATACACATCCATTTTGCCACTTTCGATCATGCCCAACTCGGAGGCCGCCGCAAATGAAAGATCAATGATTCGATCACCGACAAAAGGGCCTCTGTCATTGACTTTCACAACGATAGATTTTCCGGTGTCGACTCTGGTGACTCTGACAAAGGTCGGAATGGGCAGGTGTTTGTGTGCAGCAGTCATCTGGTACATGTCGTAAATTTCACCACTGGACGTCTCTCGACCGTGAAACTTTTTCCCGTACCAGGACGCAACGCCCCACTCTTTAAATTCTTCTGCCGAATCTAAAACACGGTAGGTCTCTCCGAATACACGATAGACAGGCGGGTTTCCACGTAATGACTTGGGTAGATTACGGACCTCGACAGCACCGGTCTGAACTCGGGCCGGATCACCTTGCGCATCGCCTGCAACCGCTGCAACCCATGGCGGCTCCTTCGAACTACCCATAAGTGCACAGCCATTCAGCGATAGTGCTGCCAAACAGATTGCCGCCAAACGCTTTGGTGTTTTTGTAGTTGTAGCTGGAGTCATAGCTAATTTCCTAACGGTCGACTTCATGAAACTCATCGATTGAACGCATCGGCCAGTTGAACGACGGCCAACGCATATAAACGACTGTGGTTGTAACGAGTGATGGCATAAAAATTTTGATAGCCAACCCAGAATTCCTCGCCACTTTTTCCTTCCATACTCATGACGCTTAACGAACGGCCGCCTTTAACGCCCCGAGCCAGCCCCTTCGAATAAAACCCCAGATCTGAAACAGATTTAGCGCTGAGTTTGGGCTTAAGCGATTTGGTGACCAACGCTCGAACAGCTGCACGATCAGAAAATCCGGACTCCCAGGGTTCGGCTATGGGCCCATTCTCGACCCAACCATGAACAGACAGATAGTTGGCTACCGAGCCGACGACATCGGCTGTGCTGTTAAATAAATCGCGTCGACCATCACCATCAAAATCAACGGCGTATTGTCTATAGCTGGAAGATATGAACTGCGGTATGCCCATGGCACCGGCATAGCTGCCTCGCACATTCAGCGTATCCCACTCTTCAGCACTGCTAAGCACGAGAAACTCAGTGAGTTCCCGTTTGAAAAATTTCGCACGCGGCGGATAGTTAAAAGCCAGCGTGGCCAAAGATTCAAGCACACCGTACTTACCCGTGATGCGCCCGTAGAAGGTCTCCACACCAATAATGGCAGCAATGACATTAACGGGAACGCCATAGGCATCAGATGCTCTCTCAAGCAAGGCTCTGTGCTTGTCTATGAATTCCCGGCCTTCAACAATACGACGCTCTTTGAGGAATATCGGGCGATACTCTTTCCACGTCAATGTCCGCTCAGCTGGCTTCGAGATCGCATCCAAAATACTCTGCTGGGAGCTAATTTTTACGAACAAGCTGGCCAGGTAATTGGCATCGAGCCCCTCTTCAGCGCTGACTTCTGCTATGTACTGACGCACGTCGGCGCTCTGCAGGAAATTTTCTGCTTTCGCGATCGGGACATAGGTAAAAAGCATCAGCGCAAACAGGGCTGTGCCAGTTCGAAAACTCATCATGCCCGAAGTCTAGTTCAGGACTTTAGACAAATCAGTAGCGACTTTATTGCAAATCGCTCAAGCGACGATTATCTGACGTCGAACCAGTCGATTGGCGCTTGCTCATGCTTCTCCAGCCAATGGTTAGCTTGGGAAAAATGGCGGCACCCCAGAAAACCCCGGTGAGCTGACAACGGTGATGGGTGCGGACACTTCAGCACAAGATGTCTTTTAGGATCAATCACTTGGCCTTTCTTCTGGGCATAGCTTCCCCATAACAGAAATACCAGCCCTTCCCGTTCATCACTCAACTGCCTAATGACATTGTCGGTAAAGGTTTCCCAGCCGCGGCCCTGATGAGAGGCTGCCTGGCCGTGCTCAACGGTCAACACGCTGTTTAGTAGAAAAACCCCCTGCTTGGCCCAGGGAATTAGACAGCCTTGCCGACGTTGCACCAGGACAGGTTCACCGTCTCCCACATCGGCGTCGATTTCCTTAAACATATTCAAGAGTGACGGTGGAATAGCCACACCTTCAGGGACGGAGAAACTCAAACCGTGTGCCTGCCCCGGGCCGTGGTATGGGTCCTGACCCAAAATAACGACCTTCACTTTGTCGAATGGCGTGAGGGCAAAGGCTGCAAACCAATCGGAGGAATGAGGGTAAACAACGGCTGATTGTGATTTTCGATGCGCCAGGTACTGCCGCAGCTCGGTCATGTACTCTGATGCAAACTCCTTGTCGAGGCGCTCTTGCCAGCTCGGATCTATGGATGGGGTTGATCGCTTCTGTGTCAAAGGTTTGTTCCGTTCTGCGGATTCGGGTGTTCCTTAATAGAAGTGCAGTTTACCTGCTAATGCACCACCCAGGATTGAGGCGGAGTGCAAAGGCGACTATCATTTCACCCCTACCCATCCGTTGGACTTTCAACATCAGGCGCGTGCAACTATTTTCAGTCGGATTGCTGGGCGCTCTCTTCATCTCCAATGGAGCTCTGGGGTCGCAATGCCCCGCGCCTCGTTTCGTCTACGAACCCGGCCAATTTGAGAACAACCCTTCGGCACCCGTGGTCGCTGAAGCGGACAGTGTGCTCTCGGAAAATGGGCAGGTCACTCTCACGGGCAATACGAGCATTCGCTATCAAGGGCGTGAACTGGCGGCTGAGAACGCCCGCTACAACCCAGATACCGGCGAAATTGCCGTTGACGGCGATTTAAGTTTTGTCGGACAGGGAATTCAGCTTAAAAGTAACGAAGCATTTATTGATATTGATGATGATGTGTTTCGTACGGGTGAGAGTGACTATGAGCTTGATCTGAACGGCAAGCGGGCAACCGGCTCGGCCGACAGTATGGCAAGACTTGAGAACGGCCAATTTCTCATGGAAGGCGCAACGTATTCCACGTGCCCTCCCGGTGATGCCAGCTGGTTCGTTCGAGCAGACAGCATCAACCTCGATTCGGAAGCAGGCATAGGAACAGCAAAAGATCTGAGGCTCGTTTTTAAAGGCGTTCCGTTGTTTGCATTGCCGGCTTTCAGTTTTCCCATTGGCGATAAACGTAAATCAGGATTTCTAGCGCCTGTCTTAGCACGTGGCGAGAGAACCGGCTTTGAACTGCATATTCCCTGGTATTGGAATATTCGACCCAATGCAGATGCGACGATAACGCCGCGCCTGATGACAAAACGCGGCGCACAGCTTCAAACTGAATGGCGTTATATGAATCGCCAAGGAGCCTGGAAACTCGATCATGAGTACCTTAAAGACAAAGCCCGCAACCACGACTCCCGTTATTTTACGCAGCTGACTCACAAAGGCAGTTTTAACGCGGACATGACCTCCACTATTGTGGCAAGACGTGTCTCCGATAAGGACTATTTGGAAGACTTAGGTGACAGCTTGCAGGTGGCCAGCATCACTCACTTAGAACAACGAGCTGACCTTAATTTTGAACGCGGTCGTGTTAGTGCGCTTGCTCGCCTACAAAGTTTTCAAACGGTCGATGAGGACATCGTGGCAGAAGATCGGCCGCACCGAAGACTGCCGCAAATAAAAGTACAAGCCGATTCCGACCGTTTGCCTTTAGGCTTAAGAGCCGGGATCAATGGAGAGTTTGTCTACTTTGATAAAGACGATGCCATTACCGGTGCAAGATTTGATGTCCGACCACAAATAACCCTGCCAATTGTTCGAGATGCCTGGTTCTTTAAACCCAGTGTCTCCCATCGATTCACCTACTACAGCTTGAACAATACGGAAGGGCAAATAGACCGAAGAATCAGCCGAAACCTGAATACGGTGAGCGTTGACAGTGGATTGTTTTTCGACAGAATTCTTGATGATGAAGGTTCTGTTCAAACACTCGAACCACGACTTTTCTACTTGCGTGTTCCCTACTCTGATCAATCGAACATCCAGGTGTTTGACTCCAGCGCGTTCGACTTCAATATCAGTCAATTGTTTCGCGACAATCGATTCAGCGGCGCTGACCGTATCGCAGATGCCAATCAGCTCTCCGTAGGTCTGACCACGCGCATTATTAACGGTGGAGACGGAAAAGAACGTTTCAGCGCGAGTATTGGGCAGATTCGACACTTTGATGATAGACGTGTGACATTAACCAACGATGAAGACGTTGATACACGCAGCACCTCAGATGTGGTTGGAGAGCTTTCAACGACGCTGGCGGAAGACTGGATAGGAAAAGGCAGCATTCAGTGGAACCCGGACGAGAAGCAAACGGTTCGAAGTGCCCTCTCTCTCGGTTATCGGCCCGGACCCAACAAGATTGTCAATGTAACCCACCGTGTGGTTAACGATCAAACTCGTGAAGAGAAAACCGAACAAATTGATCTCTCCGCGGTTTGGAAAATCCAGGACAGCTGGCGCTTAGCCGGTCGGTGGAACTATTCTCTGGATGCCGATCGAAGTATCGAATCACTTTTGGGCATTGAATATGACAGTTGCTGCTGGGCCGTGAGATTTGCAGCGCGCCGATATATCGCCGATGGCGGCGATGATCACGACACCAGTCTATATTTCCAGTTGGTACTTAAAGGTTTAGCGCCTCTGGGGCAGAATTACGGGGCATTACTTGAAAACGCCATTTTGGGATATCGGGACGATGTCCAGTAATAGGAAACACTAACGTGCAACAAACAATTAAGCAGTTTTTTGCCACTCTAACGCTGGCATGCGCCCTGTTTTCAGTAAACAGCGTATGGGCTCAAGATGTTGTGCTGGATAGAATCAGAGCCGTGGTAAACGACGGTGTCGTACTCGATAGCGATATCAAATCTGCTATCCGGTTTTTCAGGCAGCAAGCAGCCAGCAACCAACAGACCCTGCCCGGTGATAGCGTACTGTCCGAGCGAATTTTACAAGAACTCATTGATCGGGAAATTCGTCAGCAGCGCGCAACGCAAATTGGTATTGCGATTGACGCCAACAGCGTAAACAGAGCTATCGAACAAGTGGCTCGCGGTAACAACATGAACACCGTACAGTTTCGCAGAACTTTGCAGCAGCAAGGTTTTGATTACGAGCTGTTTCGTAAAAACATTGAACAAGAACTACTGATGCAGCGGTTGGTAGAGCGCGAAGTTCAACCACGAATCAGAGTCTCTGCTCAAGAGATCGACGACTTCATTGAAAGCGTTAAAGGTGATGCCAAAGAAAATCAGCGTTACCGTATTCAACATATATTGATTGCGATCTCTCCCACTGCGAGTCGCGATGAGATCGATGCTGCAACCGAACGTGCAAACACCGTACTAAGCGCATTGAAAGCAGGTGCAGATTTTAGCGAACAGGCTGCCACATCCTCTGACGGCGCTCGTGCACTTCAGGGAGGAGATCTTGGTTGGAGAACGCTTCAAGAGTTACCGGCATTCCTGTCGAAGGCATTGAGAAAAATGCAACCTTCCGAACTCAGCGAACCTTTGCGTTCGGCCAATGGCCTTCATATCGTTAAGTTGTTGGATCGGGAAAGTAATGACCAGACACAAGTTAGCGAGCAGTTGGTACGCCATATTTTTATTGCAGGCGACACTGGGACTGAGCGACAAAAACTAGCAGCAGCCCGCGCTCAGCTGCAAAGCGGTGCTTCATTTGCGGACCTGGCCGCTCAGATAAGCGAAGATCCGAACAGTGCCAACAATGGCGGCGAACTCCCTTGGTTTAGTAAAGGCCAGATGCCTCCGCAATTGGAACAGATGGCTAACACGATGTCTGTAAAGCAGTTAAGTCAGCCTTTCCAGACGCAGTTTGGATGGCACTTGATGCAACTTATCGATAGACGAACGCGCTCTGTCGATGATGAAGCGCTTCGTGATCAGGCGAGTACATCGCTACGGCAAAGCAAAGTCGAGCAAGAAACCTTGCGCTGGTTGCGACAAATGCGCGATGAGTCCTTTGTGGAAATTCGCTCTTGAAGGCAATCATTGCCCTGACACCGGGCGAGCCTGCGGGTATTGGACCTGACCTGGCGGTCATGCTCGCGCAGCAAACGCGTAAGGATCCCATTGTTGCCATTGCTGATAAACAGTTGCTGAAGGAAAGAGCTGAAATACTCAAACTACCTTTGTGTATTCAGGATTTCACTGACAACGCAACAGAGGTTTCGACAGAGGCTCATACACTGTGTGTGAAACATGTGCCAGTGCACGCGCCTGTCGTTTGTGGCGAACTCAACTCGAAAAACGCTGCCTACGTACTGGCCACACTAGATGACGCCGTTAACGGCTGTATAAGTGGCCGTTACAGTGCGATGACGACGGCACCTTTGCACAAAGGTGTTATTAACGATGCCGGTATCGCTTTCACAGGACATACTGAATACCTGGCCGAAAAAGTCGGTAGCGAGCCTGTCATGATGCTCGCCACAGAGACAGCAGCAGGTCCGCTACGCGTGGCCTTAGCCACTACTCACCTGCCAGTATCAGCAGTACCAAAAGCATTGACACCCAGTGTGCTGACGCGTGCTCTACAAATTTTACATGCCGACTTGGAAAAACGATTCGGTGTTAAAAATCCACGCATTCTGGTTGCAGGATTAAATCCTCACGCTGGAGAAGGCGGACACATGGGACGCGAAGAAATTGATGTTATCGAGCCCGTACTTGAATCACTTCGTCAACAAGGGATGCAACTGATAGGACCACTACCTGCGGACACACTATTCACTCCCCAGCATCTAGCGCATGCAGATGCTGTTATGGCGATGTACCACGATCAGGGACTACCGGTTTTAAAATACGCGGGCTTTGGTGATGCTATCAATATCACCTTGGGTCTATCTATCATTCGCACATCCGTTGATCACGGAACCGCACTGGACAAAGCCGGCACAGGAAATATCGATAGCGGCAGCTTAGACGCTGCCCTGTCTCTGGCGAGTAAACTGGCCAACCCTACTGCTGAGAATTAAGCTGCTGTGAATCACAAGGCTCGAAAACGCTTCGGACAGAATTTTTTACAAGATTTCTCTGTCATAGAGCGAATATTGTCATCAATGCGATTGGCTGCCGATGACAATGTGGTTGAAGTCGGGCCGGGCCTAGGGGCGTTAACCTTGCCCTTACTGGAGCGACTTGATCGCTTGCATGTTATCGAAATTGATCGCGACCTGATCGAACGCCTTGAGGCAAAAAATCTTGAAGGTTTGCATATTCAAAGCGCAGACGTACTCACTGTAGATTTCAACACTCTGGCAATGGGCAGCTCTTTACGAGTCGTCGGCAACCTACCCTACAACATTGGAACACCGTTGTTGCTGCGCTTACTAGAGGTTCACCCACTACTAAAAGACATACACGTTATGTTGCAAAAGGAAGTCGTTGATCGCCTTCATGCAAGTTGCAATACACGCTCCTACGGCAGACTAAGCGTCATGATGCAAAGTGTCTTTGAGGTTGAGCCATTGTTCACTGTCCCGCCCCATTCTTTCGATCCGGCGCCCAAAGTAGACTCGGCCGTTGTTCGCTTAAAACCGCTTGCGACACCACTTGCAAAAGACGACATCGCGGCACTTGAACGATGCACCCGTATAGCGTTTGCTAACAAGCGAAAAACCCTGCGAAACAACATGAAAGCTCATCTTGATGACCAGTCTCTTGAAGCAATTGATATAAACCCGCAAGCAAGAGCAGAAACCTTGGATATTGATGCGTTTCATCGGCTATCAAAAAGGTTAAGTCAAGGCTAAGCGGTGCTACTATAGCTGCATCACTTCAGTAACTGCACTTAACAATGGATGTAGAAGTCACTGACGGCATTCAGGTTGACGTAGATACACTCTACGTAGAATCCGAATCCGATCCGGACAACAACCGCTTTGTTTTCGCTTATACGATTACTATTCGTAACGTGGGAAGCACGGCTGCCAAATTATTGACAAGACATTGGGTTATCCGCGATGCCAACGGCAAAGTTCAGGAAGTACAAGGCGATGGCGTGGTCGGTGAACAACCCCATTTAAAACCCGGCGAAGGTTTTCAATACACTAGCGGAACAATGCTGGAAACATCGATGGGAACCATGGGCGGCAGCTATCTATTGGTGACCGACGAAGGGGAAGAATTCAAAGCACCGATTGCTGATTTTCTACTGTCTGCACCGCGCACACTTCACTAAACGTCCAATAGCATTCGCAACCAGTGACCACCTACGCGATAGGCGATCTACAAGGATGCCTAACACCACTCAAACGACTGCTCGACCATATTAATTACGACCCTGCGAGCGACAAACTGTGGTTCGTTGGCGATTTGATTAACCGTGGCCCGGAATCTCTGCCAGCGCTGCGCTTTGTCAAAGCGCTAGGCTCAAACGCCATTACGGTTCTAGGTAATCACGATCTACATTTGTTAGCGGTCTTGCATGGTGTAAGAAAAGCCTCTGGCAAAGATACGCTCGATGAGATCATTAATGCCCCGGACAGAGACGAATTAACACAGTGGTTGTCACAACAACCCCTCATCCACACCGATGAAAAATTAGCTCATACCCTGGTTCATGCCGGCATCCATCCGCATTGGTCTCTTGAGCAAGCGCACGCTATGGCTAGTGACGTCAGTGATGCTTTGAAAACTGACATGAATGGTTTCTTGCAACATATGTACGGCAATTCCCCATCGCGCTGGTCGACGGATTTAACAACACGTAAGCGGCACCGATTTACAGTCAATACATTTACCCGAATGCGCTACTGCCATGAGGACGGCCAACTGGATTTCGATTTTAACGGCCCGCCCAGTGCTGCACCGGAACAGCTATACCCCTGGTATGCAACACCCAATAGACAGCCTTTACCTACGACTATCATATTCGGGCATTGGTCTAGTCATCCGGCAATTGCACCGGCTTACGCGATACCGACTGATCGTGGTTGTGTTTGGGGCGGTAGCTTAACGGCCTATGCTATTGAGAATCAGGAAAGTTATTGGGTTGATGCTGGTTAGTTTCTAACACTTGCATTAACAACGCTTTGTTACTTTTCTAACACCCAATAAGTCACGGGCAAGCCATCCGTATCCTCTAGCGATTGCTTATCCTCACTAACAACCGTCCAGTCATTCCAGTTAAAACTGTCTAACCAGGTATCGCCTTCGTAGGCTTTATCGACAACGGTTAAATACAAACGCTGAGTTATACCCATAGCATCACGGCAAAGTGAAGCGCCGCCGATGATCATAATTTCATCAGCAGGCTGATCGTTCAGTGCATAGTGGCTAGCTGCAATTGCATCGTCAAGGCTGTTAACCACAACAACACCTTCACTGCTCCATTCGCTATTTCGGGTAACAACAATATTGGTTCTGCCCGGCAAGGGTTTACCGATGGAGTCAAACGTTTTGCGCCCCATCACAACCGGCTTACCCATGGTCACGCGCTTAAAATACGCAAGCTCTCCCGGGATTTTCCACGGCAAGCCGCCATCCTGACCAATGAGTTTATTTTTATCCATTGCCATCATCATGGCAATATCAGGCGCAGCATCATTGGACATGGCTTAATCCTTTATTGATCACCGTCAAACGGCAATAGGCGCTTTGATAGTCGGGTCGGCATCGTATCCGATCAACGTAAAGTCATCGTAGGTAAACGCGAATAAATCTTTAACCGATTCATTGATTTGCATCGTGGGTAATGCTCTTGGCTGGCGGGCCAACTGAGTATTCACTTGATCAAAATGATTCTTGTACAAATGAGCATCACCAAGTGTGTGCACAAAATCACCGGGTTCGAGATCACATACTTGCGCCACCATGAGCGTTAGCAAGGCATACGAGGCTATATTGAACGGCACACCTAAAAACACATCGGCGCTTCGTTGGTAGAGCTGGCAACTTAGTTTTCCGTCCGCAACATAAAATTGAAACAGCGCGTGGCAAGGTGGTAATTTCATATTATCTATTTCACTGACATTCCAGGCACTGACGATGTGACGCCTAGAGTCCGGGTTGTTTTTTATTTGATCAAGTAGCTTACTAATTTGGTCGATGTGTGTACCGGCAGGTGTTGGCCAACTTCTCCATTGGCTACCGTAAACCGGCCCGAGATCACCGTTCTCATCGGCCCACTCATCCCAAATAGATACGCCATGCTGGTTGAGGTAGGCGATATTGGTATCGCCATTTAGAAACCACAGTAGCTCATGAATGATGGACTTTAAGTGCAACTTCTTCGTGGTTAATACCGGAAAGCCCTTTTGCAGATCAAACCGCATTTGATATCCAAAGACTGACCGTGTACCGGTACCCGTACGATCAGATTTATCTGTCCCGTTATCCAGAATGTGCTGAAGAAGATCAAGATAGGTTTGCATATTGCGCTTGTTATGACCTGCTGTTGTTGTAAGCGAAGTAAATCAGTGCAGCCCCCCCGATGATCATCGGGAATGACAACAGTTGCCCCATGGTCAGCCAGTTGAAGGCAATGAAGCCAAGATCTGCATCGGGCTGACGAACAAACTCGATAAGGAATCTATAGATACCGTACGTTAGTACGAAGACTCCTGATACGGCCATTCGTGGCCGACGTTGGGAGGAAAAAACCCAGACTATTAAGAACAGAATAATTCCTTCACCAATGAACTGGTAGATCTGATTCGGGTGACGAGGCTCGGGACCTGCGTGTGGAAAAACCATGCCCCAAGGAACGTCAGTGACTCGACCGTACAACTCACCGTTTATAAAGTTGCCGATACGCCCCGCTCCCAATCCGATTGGGAACATAGGCGCAAAGAAATCAGCCACCTGAAAAAAAGAGCGATGGGTATTACGAGCGTACAACCAAAAGGCCACGACAACACCTAGAAATCCGCCGTGAAAAGACATGCCTCGCCAACCGTACTGGCTAAACGGATTCAGAGCCTCCAGCGGCTCACTCAACAAAATGTCCGTTTGATAAAACAGCAGCGAGCCAACTTTGCCGCCAACAATTACACCAAGCACTATGTAGAAAACGGCATCGCCGATTTCATCAGCAGTCCAACCCGAGCCCGGTTTGCTAGCACGATACTTGGCAAGCCACCAACCGGCCATAAACGCAAACAGATACGTAATGCCGTACCAATGAATGACCAGCGGGCCAAGTTCCAGTGCAACCGGATTTATATTGGGATATTGCAGCATCTAAGACAGCCAGTCCTGTGTATTGGCGCGTTGGCGACGCACAGAGTATAACGATATCGATGCGATATCGTCACAGTGGTAACGATTGCCAGTATTAAACAACGCGCCCGATAACCCCGGTGAGATAGAGAGTCTCGGGCATAGAGGCGTGCACCGGATGATCGGCGCCCTGACGCAGAGTTGATAGCAGTTGTAGACCCAGACTCCCCTTTGGAGTTCCCAGTCTCATTTGCTGGATCAACTCCTCGTGACTCAGCGCTTGAGAACACGACGCGCTCAGGATTATGCCTCCCGGATTCAGCAGACGCATGGCAAGACGGTTGTTGAGCGCATAATGACGCATACCTGCATCCCGATCTTTTCGGCGCTTTATAAACGCGGGAGGATCAAGAATGACCACATCAAAACGCTCACGCTCTTCAAACAGCGTCCGCATAGCCTCAACCGCATCTGATGCCTTCGCCGTAAAGTTACTTTCTAGACCATTGCGTTTAGCATTGGCGTTTGCAGCATTCACGGCCGTCTCAGATGCATCTATTGCCAGGACAGATTCCGCACCGGCCACAGCCGCGTTAAGTCCGAATGCGCCCAGATACGTGTACAAGTCTAGAACCCGCTTACCTTTCACCCAATCTTTAATGGCATTCCGGCTGTCTCGATGATCATAAAACCAACCGGTTTTCTGGCCAAGCTCTGCAGGTACTTCAAAATCAAGATCGTTTTCATTAATTGTCAGCGTATCGGTGGCAATGCCTAACACCCATTCGCGGTACAGCGGCAGATGCTCAAGCTCTCGCACTGAGGCATCGTTTCTCAAATAAATATTGGCGGCACCTGAGAGAGTCTGTAAGGCATCAACGATATCGTCGCGATAGTGTTCCATGCCAGCGGTAGTAATTTGAACTACCAGCGTTTCACCGTAACGATCAACGGTTAGCCCGGGTAGAAAGTCCCCTTCGCTATGCACCCAACGGTAATAGGGCTTGGGATAAAGTGCCTCGCGCAGTTCAAGAGCGTGTCCTAATCGCGCACGCAAAACCGTTGCATTAAAGGGTTCGTTTGCACGTCTGCTGGTTACCCGCGCTGCAATTAGCGAGTGAGGATTGACGTAGACGTGGGCTAGGAATTTTCCATTAACCGACGTGACAGTCGCCGGCGCCCCTGGTTCCAATCCTTTGAGCGGTGTTTGCTGAGTATCAATCTCGTTTGAGAAGATCCAGCCATGGCCGCTTTGAATCCGACGCTCTTCCCGTTTCTTTAAGCGAAGGACATTCATGTTGACGACACCACCAAAGAGGTGTCGTTTAAAACACGTTGCTTGTTATTTTTCCAAGGCGCTGAGCAGTTGGTCTTCCAACTCTCCGCGGACCGCAATAACTTCACCCAATCGTGAAAGATCGCCGGATAGCATGTGGACGTCATCGCCCGTTCCGTCAAAAGCATCGTACTTGTCATTAAAATCGACCAGGAAGTCTGTAGTTTCAGCAATTGCGGGGTATACCTCAGCTGCAACTTCTTTCACAGCCCGGCGGCGCTCTTTGCCTTCAATGATGCGCTGATACACTTCAAAGTGCCCCATCGCGGTGTAGTCCACCATTATCTGGCAAAAACGACGTAATTGGTCGGCTTCGACTTGATGAGTTTCGATATCACGTGCAGCAAACGAGCTGACACCCGCCAACTGGCAGTAACTCACTACAACTTCTTGCCTTAATTTAACCAACGACTCGATAGTGTTGTGCAATCGAGCGCGGCGATCTACTCCAGCGGCGCTGTCTCCGTTGGGTTCGAATGATGCTGTATTGGCTTCTGCTTGGACGCTCATTGCGTTGATCTCCGGCACGAAATAAGAAAAGTGGAACAAACCTGGGGGTTACTTATAAGTTACCCCAAGCAAGGACTTTGCCATTTAGTGAGTCAAGTAAACCACAAGTGTTGCGGAAACACCACAGCTAATTGTTAAAATAATTTCTCGGAAGGTTATCGCAAACGAATGATATTAATGACAATTCAAAATTGACTTACGACATATTTAGGCTATGTGATTTAGCCATTATGCTAGTCAATGATGTGCGAATAAATTTCTGACAATGGGACAAACTGCTCAGAAATACACTGATCGGACACCGAAATGCCCGCCAATTTGACACTTTCAGGGGTTCCGCTTAGCAAGGGGTGCCAGTTATCCAGAGGCTCTCCCCGGCTTAATTTTCGGTAGGCACAGGTGTCAGGCAGCCAACTGAGCTTTTCTGCAGTGATTGGACGTACAGAAAGACAATCCGGCACTTTGGAAAAGCGATTTTCGTAATCACTGCAGCGACAGCTGCTGGTGTCGAGCAAACGGCAAGACACTCTAGTGAAGTGTATTTGCCCGGTGTCTTCGTCTTCCAGCTTTTGCAAACAGCAACGACCACAGCCATCGCACAGCGATTCCCATTCGGAATCGCTCATGTCATCCAGCGCTTTAACTTCCCAGAATGGTCTTGCTTCAGTGCTCATGGACAATCCGGCAGCTAAGCCTCCTTGTGATAATCAATGACCCGCTGCACTTCCTCAGACGACCCCATGATTACCGGTACCCGTTGATGCAAATCACTTGGCTCGATATCCAGAATAGACTCAGTACCAGTGTGGGCCATTCCGCCCGCTTGCTCCATGAGCCACCCCATAGGATTAGCTTCGTACATCAAGCGCAACTTGCCGGACTTACCTGCAGCCTGGAGCTTTGCATCCATGGGGTATAAAAACACACCGCCACGACACAGTATTCGGTGAATATCACCCACCATGGACCCTGCCCAGCGCATATTAAAATTCCGACCGCGTGGCCCGGTATCACCCTGATTACACTCCTCGATATAGCGCTTTTCCGGCGCTAACCAGTGTCTCGTATACGCTGAATTTATAGCGTATTCGCTAGTGGCCTTCGGTACCGTCATATTCGGGTGACTAAGGATAAATTCTCCGATACTGCTTTCCAGCGTGAATCCGACAACTCCGTCACCAATGGTTAAAATCAACATGCTGGCCGAGCTGTACAAACAATAGCCGGCGCATACCTGTGATCTTCCACGCTGCAGGAAATCCGAGTCTTTGGGTGCCTGTGCGGAGTCGTGTCGGGTAATGGAAAAGATGGTGCCGGTCGAGCCATTCACATCTATATTGCTTGACCCATCCAGCGGATCAAACGCGAGCAAATACCTACCTCGAGAATATTGTTCAGGAATCGGGTAATGCTCATCCATCTCTTCTGACGCTATTCCCGCCAGATGACCTGAGGACTCCATCGATTCGATGAAAACTTCATTGGCAATAATATCGAGCTTTTTTTGCTCTTCACCCTGCACGTTCTCCTGGCCTGCCGCTCCGAGCACTCCAGCCAGCTCTCCGCGGCGAACAAGGTCGGACAATCGCTTGCAGGCTGTCGCGACATCACCCATCAGGCCGAGGAAATCACTGCCGAGGTCGTCCCGGGAGCGGCTCTGTTCCGCTAAATATTGGGTAAGCGTTGTGCCTGTCTGCGCCATTATATTTCTACCATGTCAAAGTCGTCTTTTATTGCACCGCAATCGGGGCAAGCCCAGTTCAGCGGCACATCTTCCCACCGGGTTCCGGCGGCAATACCATCTTCCGGCCATCCCTCGGCCTCGTCATAGATTAGTCCACACACAATGCATAAGTATTTCTTGTATTCCACGAGAACGTCGCTGCTGCTATTAAGAGTGCGTAATTGTCTCATCTACACAAGAGACATGCCGTAAAATGGCAGCCTGAAGATTGATAACCCCTTACATTCCGGAGTCTCTTGTGTCATCCACAACGTCCTCGACAGAACATAATGCCGCACAACAGTTATTCGATCGTGCGCGTAAAGTCATTCCAGGTGGCGTTAATTCCCCTGTTCGTGCGTTTGGCAGCGTTGGTGGCACTCCCCGCTTCATCACCAGCGCCAGCGGTGCGTACGTAACTGACACTGAAAACAAGCAGTACATCGATTATGTGGGTTCCTGGGGCCCCATGTTACTCGGGCATGCGCACCCGGAAGTCATCGCAGCCGTCAGAGCAGTTGCCGAGAACGGCTTAAGCTTTGGCGCACCGACAGAGCTCGAAGTTCAGATGGCAGAATTAATTTGCGACATCGTCCCATCGATAGAATCGGTCAGAATGTGCAGTTCCGGTACTGAAGCGACGATGAGCGCCATCAGACTAGCTCGTGGCTTTACCGGCAGAGACAACATACTAAAATTTGAAGGCTGCTATCACGGGCACTCAGATTCATTGCTGGTCAAAGCAGGCTCCGGGGCTTTAACTCTGGGTGTTCCCAGCTCTCCAGGTATTCCAGCAGATTTTGCCAAACACACACTGACGCTTGCGTTCAACGATGAAGACGCATTGCGCACTCTGTTTAAAGAGCAAGGTGATTCACTGGCTTGCGTCATCATTGAACCGATAGCCGGCAATATGAACTTCGTCGAACCGTTGCCAGGTTATTTAGAAACTCTACGAGAACTTTGCACCGAGCATGGAACTGTGCTTATTTTTGATGAAGTCATGACGGGTTTTCGCGTTGCCAAAGGCGGTGCGCAAGAGCTGTATAACGTCATGCCGGATATAACAACCCTCGGCAAGGTCATTGGCGGTGGTATGCCTGTCGGTGCATTCGGCGGGCGCCGCGATATCATGGAACAAATTGCGCCGACAGGCCCGATCTACCAGGCTGGCACCTTGTCTGGCAATCCTATTGCCATGAGTGCAGGAATTAAAACGCTTCAGCTTTTATCTGAAAACAATTTTCACGCTGACCTTCATGCGATAACTGGCAGACTACTTAGCGGCTTAGAAGATGAAGCTAGTAAGCACGGCGTGCCTCTATGTACTGCTCACGCGGGCGGAATGTTCGGCGTGTTTTTCACTGACGCTGACAAGGTAACCGGATTTGATGCCGTTATGAAATGCAATACAGATCACTTCAAACTGTTTTTTCATAGCATGCTTAACAGTGGTATCTATCTGGCACCGTCTGCATTCGAAGCAGGGTTCTCAAGTGCTGCCCATACCAATCAAGATATCGATGACACGGTAAAGGCTGCAGGTGAAGCATTTGCAGCCATTAAAGAGGCTTAGCTATGAGCGGTCGATGTATAGCAATGTGGTCAGGTCCACGCAATATCTCAACAGCCATGATGAGAGCGTGGGAAAACCGCAGCGATACCGTGGTCGTTGATGAACCTTTCTATGCGCACTTTTTAGATAAAACGGGCATTGATCACCCCATGCGCGACGATATTGTTGCCGAAGGTGAAACAGATTGGATGAAAATAGTTAGCCGGTTAGTTGAGAAACCGGCATCGGGTTTGTTTTATCAAAAACACATTACAACGCATTGGCTTGAAAATTTTAAAACTGACTGGTTATCAGAACTGTCACATGTTTTTTTAATCAGAGATCCAGAACCTGTGGCTGCCTCTTATGCAGTAAAACGAAACGCTGTGACAGCCAGCGACTTAGGATACTCACAACAATCAGAGCTTTTTAGAAATATCACCAAAATGCAGGGCACAAAGCCCCCGGTTATTGACAGCAAACGCTTCTTACAAAACCCGAAATCTCAACTTGAAACTCTGTGCGAAATTCTAGAAATACCGTTCGAAGACAATATGCTGTCCTGGCCTACTGGTGCCAGAGAAAGCGACGGGATTTGGGGAGCTCATTGGTATGATGCGGTCAACCAATCAACCGGGTTTAATCCGCCCCGCGCCAAGCATGCTGAACTCACTGACGAGCAGCAAGACATTGCCAATGAGTGCAGACCGTATTATGAAGAGCTACTAGACGTCGCTATTTAAATCGGCTTAGAGCACAGCTAACTAGAAATACCATTTTAGCCCGAAGCTTACTGCGGTAACGTCTGAGAACTCAGCACCATCAGCGCTGTAACTCATGACGTCTGCCGATAAATCCAATCGCTCACTGAGCTGAGTCTCCATACCAATACCGTATGAGAAACCTGACTGGGAATCGGTAAAGGTGCGCCCATTGATATCCTGACTGTGCGTAAGACCGGATAATCCGACTAAGCCGAATACAGCGCTTCTATGACCGAAGGGCAAATAGCCTTTAAGGTAGGCGCCGGCATAGCTTGTACTGAACGAATCATAGGAGGCGCTTTCGGAATCTGAACCACCGCCTAAATGCGCCTCTAAATCGAAAAATTCATTCAGACGAACCCCCATTCTCAAACGCATACCAAGCGGGTTCAAGTCGTCATTTTGGGTACTCTCGACTGACATCGAAGCACCATCAACTCCAATGTACATATCGGCGGCAGCCTGCATTGGGGAGGCTATTGCCAGACAACTAACTAGGGATGCAGCAACGATTTTTTTCATGGCGGTGTCCAACCTTAAAGAAGAACACACAGCCTATAGAACCTCTCCTTAACCGGATCTGAACGACGCGCTTAAAAGTACCTAGTCAGCAGATTCAGCGAATGCCTGATAATCATCAGGGTCCATCAGAGATTCAATATCTGATGCTTCATTGGGTTGAATTTTAAAAATCCAGCCATCGCCATACGGATCTGTATTGACCAGTTCTGGATTGTCAGCGAGTTCTGCATTTGCATCGATGACGGTGCCGGCCACCGGCGCATAGATATCAGATGCAGCCTTAACAGATTCAACGACAGCGATACCTTCTTCAGCGTCACAGCTACGATCAATTTCCGGCGTTTCTACAAAGACCAAGTCACCTAACTGTTCTTGAGCATGACTACTAATACCGACGGTGATGGTTCCGTCTTCTTCCAACCTGACCCATTCGTGAGAAGGTGCAAATTTTAAATCGCCTGGAATTTCCATAAGACTACTCTGCTGATTGTTAAAGTACTAGGAGTGCTCTACTAGCAATGCCGATCAGTTTACAACACTCCGTTTGCACGGTAATACAAGCTCAGTTACGACGAGAATATTTTTCGCTTTAACAGAGCGACTAACACTATGACCATGCTGATAAAAAAGACAGGCCAATTTCCTGTCCTGGCGTACGGTGTTAACCCTGAACGCGGCTGGACCTGAACGTCCATAATACCAGCTGTGTTATGAAAAATACGACCAACGACTTGGCCTCTAAAATCAATGGCTGATGAAACACCGGTATTCGTGACGCGAACAAGAGGCCGGGCAAATTCCAAGGCTCGCATTCGTGCTTTCTGCTCATGCTGATGCGGGGCGGCTGAATCGCCAAACCAAGCATCATTGGAGACATTAATCAGTAGCTGCGAATCTGGCAGCAACGCCCTCATCTCTTCCCCGTAAACATCTTCATAACAAATTGATATCCCGACGTTTACACCTTGGATATCTATGGGTACATGGGGCCCACTACCGGCAGCAAGATCAGCCATGGGAATGACGATAAACTTTGACGCGAAATCGAGAATGAAACGCAGCGGCATGTATTCTCCAAACGGGACCAAATGCCTCTTCTGATAGACAGCCTGAGCGCCTCCCAACTGTTTCACCGCATTGTAAACATCATCACCAACCCGTTGAAAACCTCCACTTAGCACATCAACACCCTGCGCATCCATGGAGCTGACAAACGAACTCATGACAGTCTCTACCTGATCAAAATAAGTGGGTATTGCGGTTTCGGGCCAAACGACCAAATCAATATTCTCAATACCCGGCTGCTGCGTCATTGACGTGTAGTTTCGCAAGGAGGATTCCAGCCTGCCCTGACTGAATTTCATTTCCTGTGGAATATTGGCCTGCACCATTCGGATGTTTAACGCTTCACCATCCGCTTGCGAAAAGTCGACGTTTTTCGTCGCAACCGACAAAAGAATGGGGACCACAATAACGACGAACGACCCTACTCTCAGTCTTGTTGAACCACTGACAAATGCAACCGCGGCACATGCTGAGAGCACAACGAAGAAACTAAGCCCATACACACCGACCACTGGGGCCAGGTGCGCTAAGGGACCAGAGGTTTGACTGTATCCAATGAGAATCCACGGAAAGCCGTTCATAATTTTACCGCGGAGCAACTCAGCTAATACCCATAAGGCTGCGAATAAAAACGCATTAGCCAATGGCGTATTCTGTCGCTTTGCACGCACCCAGATGTAGGCGGTCAAACTGGGGAAGACCGTCATAACAAGTACAAACAGCAAGGTTAACAAGGCGGCAAGCGGCGCAATGGCTGCGCCAAACAAATGCAAACTGAAATACACCCAATGCACGCCAATGCCAAAGTAGCCTAGGCCAAATAACCAACCCAGCCACAATGCCTGCTTGGGGGTGGCACTTTGCAACAACGCATAAAGGACAACCAGTGAGCCTAGGGCTGCGACCCACCATTCGGTAGGAGCAAAGGAAAACGGCAGAACGAGACCACTGACGAATGCCAGTGTTGACACTAACCAACGCGGCAGGACTAGATTTCCCATCGAGTCTTAATCGGTATTGGCAAGCGTGACTTGAAGCAGGTGCAAGCGACGTGAATCGGCAGAGAGGACCCGGAACTGACAATTATCAATTTCCGCGATTTCCCCAGCCTTTGGCATGTGCCCTATGTGCTGTAGCAACAACCCGCCAATGGTGTCGAATTCTTCATCACCAAACTGCGTACCTAGAGTTTCGTTGAATTCGTCAATCGGTGTTAAGGCTCTAACGGAATAGCGACCATCTCCATGGTCTTTGATATCCACATCTTCCTCGGTATCGTGCTCATCATCTATCTCACCGACAATCTCTTCAAGGACGTCTTCAATGGTGACAAGGCCACCGACACCACCATACTCATCGAGCACGATGGCCATGTGATTTCTAGCGGCTCGAAATTCCTTTAAAAGCACATTCAATCGTTTGGTTTCAGGAGTAAACGTGGCTTCTCGTAAGATATCATCGAGCCGGAATCCTTTTTGCGAACCGGTATCTGAATACCGCAGCAGGTCCTTAGCTAACAGCACACCCACCACGTTGTCTTTGTCTTCATTGATAACAGGAAAGCGGGAGTGACCAGACTCGATAACCACTTTTAGAATTTCTTCGAGCGGTGTGTCGTTTTCTACAACGACCATCTGCCCGCGAGGAATCATGATATCCCGCACCCGCATCTCAACGACCTGAAAAACACCCTCAACCATCTGGAGCGTTTCAGCATCGAAAATTTCGCGCGCCTGTGCATCTCTAAGAAGCTCTAGCAACTCTTCCCGATCTCGAGGTTCACCACCAATAGCGTGAACCAAACGATCCATCAGCGAGCGGCCAGTACCACCATCTTGCGTCTCTTCAGTCATTGATTTTCGATGATGTCATACGGATCAGGGATGCCTAGGTCGGATAGTATCTGAATTTCTAACGACTCCATAGTTTCTGCATCCACGGAGTTCTCATGATCATAGCCGCACAGGTGTAAAGTGCCATGAACAAACAAATGTAGCCAGTGATGATCGCCAGGCTTTCCTTGTGTAGAAGCCTCATCGTCCACGACATCAGAACAAAACACCAAATCGCCCAGCGCCAACAAATTGCCAGTGTCGGCAGAATCTGAAACCTGAAACGCAGGCAGACCAGACTCAAAACTTAAGACATTGGTTGGAGCATCCTTTCCACGATACTGAAGATTAAGTGCCTGCATGTCAGCAGGACCTACAAACTGAACCGATAGTTCAATGTCTGTTACAGAATCGAGCGTCAGTAAGGACTGAGCTGCTAATGCAGATTCGCAGCAACGCCTAATGGACTCTTCGGTTAGCGAACAACCGCTTGAGTCAAAATTTTCAGCATCGAGCAACACGCTAACTGACGCGTTTTGTAAATTTGTAGATAACAAGCTATCACAGCTCGAATCAGAACTTGCGGGGTTACTCACTGTCCTCCACCGCTTCGTAGGCTGCAACAATGCGTTGCACCAAGGGATGCCGAACAACGTCAGAGGCTGTAAATTCGCAGAAACCTAAACCGTCCACTCCGTGAAGGACATTTTGAACATGCTTTAAACCGGACAACTGGTGTTTCGGTAAATCAACCTGCGATATGTCACCAGTCACAATGGCTTTGGAACCAAAACCGATTCGCGTGAGGAACATTTTCATTTGTTCCACAGTTGTATTTTGTGCTTCATCCATGATGATGCAGGAATGGTTTAAGGTTCTACCGCGCATGTAAGCTAGCGGTGCAATTTCTATCACATTGCGCTCTACTAGTTTGCCAACTCGCTCGATTCCCAGAAACTCATAAAGCGCATCGTATATAGGTCTTAGGTAGGGATCGACCTTCTGCATCATGTCTCCGGGCAGAAAGCCCAAGCGCTCACCAGCCTCTACAGCTGGACGTACCAGTACTAACCGCTGCACTTGATCTGTTTCTAACGCTTCCACTGCACATGCAACGGCTAGAAAGGTTTTTCCCGTTCCGGCAGGCCCAATACCAAACGTTAAATCCCGCTCTTTAACACTACGAACATATTCCACTTGTCGGGGACCACGGCATTGAATCGTGGACTTACGCGTTTTGATGATTACGTTGTTTCGAGGCTGGGCTGGCGCCTTTTCTTTCATAGCTTCCAAACCCGACTCCTGAAGCGATAAATGCACCTCTTCAGGTGCTAATGTTTCGTTCTCAGTCATTTCATATAAGTGCTCAATCAACGCCTTTGCGCTATTGGAAGATTCCGCTTCACCCTCTATCGAAAATAGATCTCCGCGGTTACTCACCTGAACGTCCAAGCGATGCTCAATTTGCTTCAAGTGCTCATCGAACTGACCACATAGACGCGCCAACCGTTCGTTGTCAGCCGGTACTACCTGAAACTCTAATCTTGACATACAGCTTTCATAGTGGATTCGCCAATGAGTTCCCCGCGTAAGGAATTCGGCAATGCTTCGGTTATACGCACATCAGCAAACTGTCCGATGAGCGATTGTGGGCCTGCAAAGTTAACCACGCGATTGTTCTCTGTTCTTCCGCTGATCTCTGTGGGGTCTTTACGCGCTGGCCGATCAACCAGAACCTGCTGAACCGTACCCACCATTGACTGGCTAATGGCTGCCGCTTGCTTTGTAATCTGGGCCTGCAATCTGGCCAAACGCTCTTTCTTGACTTCCATGGGCGTGTCATCTTCCAGCGATGCTGCCGGCGTTCCGGGCCTGGCGCTGTAGATAAAACTAAACGAGTGGTCGAACTCTAAGGTTTCAATTAATTTCATGGTGTCTTCGAAATCTTTGTCGGTTTCACCGGGGAAACCCACGATAAAATCTGAAGACAGCGTCAAATCAGGACGAGCTTGCATCAGCTTGCGGATTTTCGACTTGTATTCAATTGCCGTGTGTCCACGCTTCATAGCCGCCAATATACGATCGGAGCCAGACTGTACGGGCAGGTGCAGAAAACTCACCAGCTCCGGTACGGTTGCATAAGCTTCGATAAGGGAATCGCTGAACTCAACTGGATGCGATGTTGTAAAGCGGATTCTTTCCACACCGTCGATTGCTGCAACGTAGCGGATCAGCAGCGCCAAATCTGCAGTGCCGCCTTCATGCATGGGACCCCGATAGGAATTGACATTTTGACCGAGCAAATGGACTTCCCTGACGCCCTGCTCTGCCAACGCCATAACTTCATCAAGCACGTCATCGAGAGGACGACTGATTTCTTCACCACGCGTATAGGGCACCACACAAAAACTGCAATATTTGCTGCATCCCTCGATGATGGAGACGTAGGCAGATGGACCATCCGCAGTGGGTTCCGGCAGACGATCAAATTTTTCAATTTCGGGAAAGCTAATATCGACAACGGATCCACCGTCTTCCTGACTTTGCTTGAGCAAGTTGGGTAGACGATGCAACGTCTGCGGACCGAAGACAACGTCGACAAACGGGGCACGCTCGTTTATCGCATCGCCTTCCTGACTGGCTACGCACCCACCAACTCCAATCACAACGCCTTTCTTAGCTTCCTTCAGCGGGCGCCAACGTCCCAGCTCAGAGAAAACTTTCTCTTGAGCCTTCTCGCGAATGGAACACGTATTCAGGAGCAGGATGTCTGCTTCGGCCGGATCATTGGTGGCCTCTATCGGCCCTTCCTCAGCGAGTACATCGAGCATTTTCGCAGAGTCGTATTCGTTCATCTGACAACCGTGTGTCTTGATGAATACCTTTCGTGTCATGAATTTACTGATTGTTGGTGCATAAAGTGTGGAGTATACGCGCGTCAGAGCGTGCTTGGACGCACTCAGCTACCTGATTAGCTGGGAAAACCGGCAATTTGGTATCTATTTAGTCACAAACGGTCCCGAAAACGTCGTTTTACACCGCTGTGGAAACTCGCAACAAACGTATTACCGATTGAAACGCAGCAATGATCAGAGCAGCAATCAGGGGCGATCGAATTTTAATTCGAATAGGCAATTTCGTTCTGACAAAGGCCATTGCCAGCCGAGAACTATTTTTCCTGTCACTATTAAAGAATAAATAGTTAAACATTTTTTGCGGTGTTCAAATCATTTTCTAATTATTTTACTTAAAACTATTAATATGCCTAGTTTTACGGACGATACCGCCTTTGATCCGACCATTTAAGCCAGAACAATCTCCTCATTTTATTAAAGTTTAATTACTCTATATGCTCGGCACAGTATGTGCTTTTATCCGTTTAACAAAATTTTATTCTTTAATATTCAGTGTCCACTCAATCCCGAGACAGGCAATCCGTAAGTGAGCTCAACGCGCTGAGAAGACGCGCCGTTGAACTGCGCCTGGGTGGACAGACTCTGGCTGTGACCCAGGAAGCGGTGGGGCTTTCCGCACCCACGATAATTGCTGCCATGAAGTCATACCGTGAGGGTGGCTGGGACGCCGTTGACGTGGGTCCCCGAGGAAGACCCAGAACCCGATCATCGGACGCCGACCACGAGGAATTCAAACAACAGATATTGCTGCAGGCCACTGTCTTAGACGCCGCCCGCGCACAACCCGTGCAACTGTGGGATACAGATCGAGTTCAGCAATGGGCATTCGACTCTCAGGCTATCAAAGTGAGCCGCTCTACCGCCTCGAATTGGTTGAAAAAATGGTCCATCCAACCAGCAAGTCGATACACAAAATTTCGGACTGATTCTGATGCGTCCTCCACGTCACCTCAGTTATTGAAAGAGCACGACCGTTTTGCTCGTCGCGCAAGGCGCTCTGGCAAAACTGTTTACTGGCTAGACACGCAAAGAATCGATGAAACCCATTACCAACTATTTGCACACGATCTTCGCGGTCACGCGTTGTGGATAGTCACCAACGGCAAACCGACCGCAAAACACTACCTCTTATTTTTAATCTCATTACACCAAAGGGCAGCAACTGCTACAGCAGTTGTCCTTAAAGACAAAGCACTGCTGAACGACGCAGAGATATCGACATGGCTATCTAAAAGCCAAACCGAAACTCTCGTTATGCAAGAACCTGCAGCCCTTGAAAACACAACACTAACTTCGGCAACTCCTATGACTAAGACACCCGAAGCTGAAACGCCCACCCGGCCAAGCAGCGATACGCAATCACTCACACACCTACAACGACTGGAAGCGGAAAGCATCCATATCATGCGCGAGGTTGTTGCAGAAGCAGACAACCCCGTCATGCTTTACTCAGTCGGAAAAGACAGCGCTGTCATGCTGCATTTGGCTAGGAAGGCTTTCTTTCCGGCCCCTCCCCCGTTTCCTTTACTGCACGTAGATACGGGCTGGAAGTTCAAAGCCATGTATGAGTTCAGAGACACTATTACCAAAGAGTACGGTGTTGAACTGCTCACGCACATGAACCCCGAAGGTCTCAGACAGAAGGTAAATCCGTTTACTCATGGATCGGCAATTCATACCGACATCATGAAAACACAAGGCTTAAAGCAGGCCTTGGATGAGCATCAATTTGACATCGCCTTCGGTGGAGCAAGACGAGACGAGGAAAAATCACGCGCTAAGGAACGCGTATTCTCTTTTCGAAGTGCGCAGCACCGTTGGGACGCCAAGAACCAACGTCCCGAGCTTTGGCAACTATACAACGCACGCAAATTACGCGAAGAATCCATTCGTGTGTTTCCCATTTCCAACTGGACTGAATTGGATATCTGGCAGTACATTCATAGGGAGAACATACCAATAGTTCCTCTTTACTACGCTGCAGAACGCCCTGTGGTGGAACGCGACGGCTCCATCATCATGGTTGACGACGAGCGCATGCCATTAAACGATGGCGAGGTACCTGAGATGCGTAGCGTAAGGTTTAGAACACTTGGCTGCTACCCACTAACAGGTGCTGTTGAATCAACTGCAAACACCTTAGAAGACATCATTCAAGAGATGCTTCTAACACGTACCTCCGAACGTCAAGGACGCATGATCGATCACGATTCAGCGGCCTCTATGGAGAAGAAGAAGGAAGAGGGCTACTTCTAATGCAAACAGAAACTAATGATTTAATTGCTAACGATATCAGCGCATACCTTGATCGGCATGAGCATAAGAGCCTTCTGCGCTTCATCACTTGTGGCAGTGTTGACGATGGAAAAAGTACGCTTATCGGGCGTCTGTTATATGAATCAAAGACACTCTTTGAAGATCAACTGGATACCGTCTCGCAGGAGTCGAAAAAATGGGGAACGCAAGGCAAGAACATTGACTTCGCCCTCCTTGTAGATGGCCTTGCAGCCGAAAGAGAACAAGGCATAACCATTGACGTTGCTTACCGATTCTTCTCAACGGATAGCCGTAAGTTTATTGTTGCCGATACGCCCGGGCACGAACAGTACACGCGCAATATGGTAACCGGTGCGTCTACGGCAGACGTTGCCGTAATTCTTTGCGACGCCCGCCATGGATTACTCACTCAGACCCGTCGACACAGCTATCTAGCCTCTTTGTTAGGCATTAATAATGTTGTCCTGGCGGTTAACAAGATGGACCTCATGAACTACGACGAAGCGGTGTTCGACGACATCTGCGAAGCCTATGCACCGTTTGCAAAATCTCTGGGTATTGAGAATGTCACCGCTATTCCCATGTCAGCGTTGGCAGGCGATAACATCACTGAACCCAGCACTAACATGCCGTGGTTCCATGGTACTACCCTGCTGTCATGGTTGGAAACGGTTGACGTCGGCAGCGATAAGATTCAAAAGGCAGCGTTTAGAATGCCTGTGCAGTGGGTAAACAGACCCTCACTGGATTTCCGCGGTTATGCAGGCACCATTGCCGGAGGCAAAATTAGTACTGGTGACGCCATCCGTGTTCAACCGTCGGGTCGCATGAGTAATATCGCGCGCATCGTGTCTATGGACGGCGATCTGGATTCAGCGGTTGCCGGTCAATCGATAACGCTCACCCTAACGGATGAAATTGATTCTTCGCGAGGCGATGTTATTTCAGCAGGTGATGAACCAGCAAGTGTTGCTGATCAATTTGAAACAACCATCGTCTGGATGCACGACGATGCACTTCTAGCCGGTCGGCCTTATCTGCTGAAAATTGGTACCAAGACGGTAAACGCGACCGTTACCAATATTAAGTATCAGGTTAACGTCAACACCTTAGAAGAAAGTGCTGCAACCCAGTTGGAACTTAATGCCATCGGTGTCTGCAACATAAGCACCGATCAGCCTATCGCGTTCGATGCGTATAAAGATAACCGTGATACTGGCGGCTTTATCCTTATAGACCGCATAAGTAACGCCACTGTTGGCGCAGGTATGTTGCACTTCTCACTAAGACGTGCAGACAATATCCACCTGCAAGCGACAGATGTTGATAAGACCGTACGTTCACGTCTTAAAAATCAAAAGCCAGCTGTTGTCTGGTTCACAGGATTATCCGGTGCAGGTAAATCAACGGTGGCAAACCTTGTGGAGAAATCATTAACCGCAAAGGGACACCACACGTATCTCCTGGACGGTGACAACGTTCGCCACGGACTCAATCGAGACCTAGGATTTACCGATGCTGATAGAGTTGAAAACATTCGCCGAATAGGTGAAGTTGCGCAGCTCATGGTCGATTCAGGACTGATCGTGCTAACAGCGTTTATCTCGCCATTCAGATCTGAACGTGCGCTTGCTCGCTCACTGGTTGAGGAAGGCGAGTTCGTTGAGGTTCACGTAGATGCACCGCTTAGCGTGGCAGAAGATCGTGACCCTAAGGGGTTGTATAAGAAAGCCCGTAGAGGCGAGCTTTCTAACTTTACGGGTATAGATTCACCGTATGAGCCACCGGAAACCCCTGAGATATTGATTGACACTTCAACCATGAGCGCAGAACAAGCAGCAGAACGCGTTGTGGCTGAACTCAGAAGACGTGGTATTTTAAACGCACCTGAATAGTATGTGAGACAACGCCATGCGGCGAATGATCATCGACACGGATACGGCATCAGATGATGCCGTCGCCATAATGATGGCTGTTCATTCGCCGCATATCAGCGTAGAGGCTTTAACCGTTGTTGCCGGCAACGTCACTCTTGAACAGGCAAGTATTAATGCCCGTTTTACGCTGCAGCTTTGCAATAAAGATATCCCCGTCTATTTAGGCTGCGATCGTCCCTGGTTACAAACTGCAAGCACAGCGGAATGGTTTCACGGCGACGATGGCATGGGCAACATGAACTACCCTGCCCCGCAGAAAGCTGCAAGTAAAACACATGCAGTCAATGCTCTCATCGAACGATTTCAACAAGCTCCCGGCGACATTGAACTCGTCACACTTGGACCCCTAACCAATATCGCTACCGCTCTGAGTATGGAGCCGGAACTCGCTAAGTGGATTAAGCATTGTTATGTTATGGGTGGTGCAGCAGCGACACTAGGCAACGTCACACCGGCAGCCGAATATAACTTCTGGTGTGATCCTGAAGCGGCCCGTAAGGTGTTGCAAAGTGGAGTACCACTCACCCTGCTCGGTTGGGAACTCAGTTGCGACGATGCCGCACTGAGTGACGGTGAGATGGAGCAAATTAGCAATCTGGGAAGTGAACGCGCCAAGGTAGCCATTGATTGCAATCGCTCGGCGGTCGTTGCCTCACGTGAACTACAAGCGCAATCCGGGATGGCATTGGCCGACCCTGTCGCCATGGCCGTTGCCATAGATCCTTCTATTTCGATCAAACAGAAGACCTGCTTTGTCGATATAGAAACCCAATCTGATATGACACGGGGCATGAGCGTAGTCGATCTAAATCATGTTTTAGGTCGCGAACACAACGCGACGGTATGCCTTGAAATAGATTCAGCAGCCTGGAAAGCGTTGCTGCGCAATTGCCTACACGATGCCTAAAACAAAAAAAGGCTACTGACTTTTAATAAGTCAGTAGCCCCTTAGAACAGAACCCATCCAGCCTATGGCTGGCTGCCCGTCAGTAGTTACGCAGCAGTACGGTTGTTCTGGAATACACCTTCGACAGTAGGTCGACCGTATCGGACCACTTCTTCGATGTTATTGCGGCTTACGCCTAACTCCGCCAATTCGCGATCAGAGTAAGAGCTCAGCTCTTTGACTGCTTTGCGAATTTTTCGCTTGCTCACTTTTGGCGCAGCAATCTGGGATACAACCGGGGCAACAGAGATGCCTTCCTTCGTCAGATCGGTGCCGGCAGCGACAGCGTCAGCTACGGTGTCAATACGCCATGGCCATGCTGAAACACCTTCAATCAGCATTTCACGCGAAAAACCAAAATCTTGCAGCTGTCGATCGCTCATACCCAGCAGTTGCTGGCGCAGGCGAGACTTGCTGTTGTGCATTGAAACTTTTACGAATACGTCTTTTAAATTGTTGAAAATGTTGCTCATTTCTCATTTACCTGTTGTCAAAACTCAACGCACCCTTGTGCGACTGAGCAAATACGTACAAGACTTTTGAATTCATCAATACTCTCGCTACAGGCTTATTATGGCGTCCATGAGCACAAATAATATAGCGATATCTCGTCATTTTATTTGTGAATAATAATATCTAATTTTGGCTAATATCGAGCGATTATGCACTTTTGGAAAGGTATTGAGCTGTGGAAAAACTAGCTCAAATAGGACGCGACCAATTTCAAGCTGATCAAAAAGAGTGCAATCTGCACCACCAAGTAAAACCATTTCTCCGACAAATGCTGAATTAACCAACGCCCGACCACTGTGCCTAGAGCCGCTATCGGCACAAGGATCAGAGCCAACGAGAGACTCTCGATATTTGGTGGATGCATGGAATAGTACGGGACTAATTTAGCCAGATTAACAATGGCAAACAGAATGGTTGTCGTACCTGCGAAGATCATCTTAGGCAGCTGCTGGGGCAGCATGTATACCTGATACGGAGGAGCGCCGGCGTGCGATACAAAACTGGTGAAACCTGACAAGGTGCCCCACCACATCCCTTTGATTAGCGACGGCTTAGCGGCTTGGCCGTTAGACGATTTTCGCAACCAACGGTCAAGACAGAACCCAATACCCAACAAACCAATCAGTAAAGATACGATTTCATCGGACACCAGTGTTGCTGTACTCCATCCGACAATCACGCCCAGGATGCCCGCAGGTATGAGAATTTTCAAATTCTCTAGGCTGTACTCTTTGCGATAAAGCCAAATGCCGACAACATCTGACAGTATGTAGATAGGCAGCAGAAGCACTGCAGCCACCACGGGTGAAATCAGGAGCGCTAACAACGGCACTGCCAGCATACCAATGCCCGGAAGCCCGCCTTTTGACAACCCTACAAACAAAGACGCTAACAACAGCAGCCACAGTAACGGGCCGCCGGCAATTACGGTGTCGAGTGTTGGCATTTCAGCGCCTTTTGGCGCTTGTGTCGTACCAGGTTTTACATAACCTTTTCGAGAAAACCGCGCCCGGAATAAACATGAGTAGCATCTGCTGAAGAATTTGAGCGCTACTGTACCACTGCAATTTGCGCGCGGACGTAATGACAGGATCGATCGTGGCGATATCGAACGTCATCTTATGACGTTTTGCCCAACGCTTCAGTTGACGAGATAGAAAAATTTCCTCACCGGCATACACCCGATCGCTAAATCCACCAACGTCTTTAAAAGCATCTGCCCGGCAGTAAACAAAACAACCTGCCGCGAGCCGCGCTTTTATCGATAGCCAATTCCAAAAAGATATACCCCGCTGAGCCGACGCAGATACCGGCGTGTCCGGTGCAATGATGGAACCACCACCGGCTACTGAATTTCCCGATAGCTTTTCTAAGACAACACTCAGCAAATGCTCACTGCATTGTGAATCCGCGTCTAAAAAGATGAGCGCCTCGCCCACCGCCACCGATGCACCGGTGTTTCGAGCACGTGCTATTTGATTCACGGGCTCGAATACAAGCTTGACCTGGAATTTGGCCGCAACCGCCGCTGTTTTATCCGTAGAGTTGTTGTCCACCACGATAACCTCACCGTGGTGGACACCTTGCTCTTCGATATTTTGCACAACTGCTATAACAGCCGTTAACGTTTTTGGCAGGTAGGCTTCCTCGTTCCATGCTGGAATAACAATGGAAAAATCCATGGAGCGCCCCGAAGCGAATTGACTATGCGGTAAATTTGCTTCCTTCTGTGCTGTGCCGAGTATCTTGTTTCACTATAGCCGCAACGGTTGCATTCATATTTAGATGCCCTTGCACCTGACCGTTTTCATCTAAAACATTGACGGTTGTTGAATTTGACTCGGACATTACCCTGGCGACAACTTCCAGGTTATCACTGCAATTAACTTCAATAGCCGTTGATGAATCAGCACCCGGCTCCATCACACTGTCGGCCCGCACGACGCGCGCACGGTTCACGTCTTTCACGAAGTTCTGAATGTATTCGTCAGCAGGTTCCAGAACAATGTCTTGCCCTGTTCCTTCCTGAATGATCTCACCATCTCGCAAGATGGCAATTCTATCTCCCAGACGCAACGCTTCATCGACATCATGAGTGATAAAGACAATGGTTTTATGAAGCTCTTTTTGTAAATCTAACAGCACTGATTGCATATCCATGCGTATTAACGGATCGAGCGCAGAGAAGGCTTCATCCATAAGAAGCAACGGTGCATCGTTGGTTAACGCCCTGGCTAAACCGACACGTTGCTGCATACCGCCTGACAACTGATTCGGATAATTATCTTCAAATCCTGCAAGCCCGACACGATCTATCCATCGGCGCGCTTCAGTCTCTTGCTTTTCACGAGGCACGCCCTGCACTTCAAGGCCATAAACAACGTTATTCAAGACGGTGCGATGAGGCAGCAGCGCAAATTTCTGGAATACCATGGCTGTTTGGTGCCGACGGAATGTGCGCAGAGCACCTGCCCCCATCTTACAAACGTCTTCACCACCCACCACCACTTCACCGACAGTGGGATCGATCAAGCGATTGATATGCCGAATAAGTGTTGACTTTCCGGAACCGGATAAACCCATGACAACTTGGATGGAACCAGCCGGCATCGATAAATTAATATCTTTAAGGCCGAGCACATGACTATGCTTTTCTTGCAGTTCCTGTTTCGTCATACCCTCTTTGACAGCGTCCATAAAGGCACCGGGACGCTTACCAAAAATCTTGTACAGACCACGAATGTCTATGCTTGAATTACTATTCGAAGCAGCAGCATCATTTGCCATGGACTTCCTCCGAGTGGGCCTGCAAACGTTTGCCGTAAGCCTGACTAACGCGATCAAAGATAATGGCTACACCCACAATGGCTAAGCCATTGAACATGCCCAAGGTAAAGTACTGATTGGCAATAGCTTGCAAGACCGGTTGCCCTAGTCCCTTAACACCGATCATGGAAGCAATAACAACGAGCGCTAGCGCCATCATGATGGTTTGGTTTATGCCCGCCATAATGGTCGGCATTGCTAACGGTATCTGAACATTCTTTAAGCGCTGCCAGGCGGATGAACCGAACGCATCGGCGGCTTCTAATACTTCCTTATCTACCATGCGTATGCCCAAATTGGTCAGACGGATGATGGGAGGAATAGCATAGATAACCACTGCCAGAAGACCCGGGACTTTACCAATACCTAGCAGCATAACCACCGGAATGAGATAAACAAATCCGGGCATCGTTTGCATTATGTCGAGTACCGGGGTAATCAAAGATTGGAGCTTGTCTGATTTAGACATAGCAATCCCTATCGGGATACCGATAACAATCGAGACAAACGTCGACACCAACATGATGGAGATGGTACGCATGGTGTTGTCCCACATATCGAAGTATCCGATTAACACCATCGTGAGAAATGTCATAAGAGTGATTTTCCAGCTACGACTGGCGAACCACGCTATTAAAACAATACCGGCGAGAATAATAGGCCAAGGGGTATCGAGTAAAAATTTTTCAGACCAAATAAGCATTTGCTTTATAGGCTCAAAAAAGGCTTCTACCGTATCACCGTGCTCCCGAGTCCAGGCACGAAATCCACCATCAATACTTTTTTTGAGCGCACGTAGCGCCGATTTATCCATCGCTGGAAATTCAGTCAACCACTCCACAGAACTGTTCTCCGAGTTAGAAAAGAAAAAAGGCGACCGAAGCCGCCTTTCGTCCGGATCTTAATTAGGCAATTATAGCGAGGACTTCACTTTAGCCATTGCATCTTCAGAAACCCAACCACCCCAGACATTTTCGTAGTTTTCCAGGAAGTGCTGAGCCGCTTCTTCACCAGTTGCCTGGTTGTCGGCCATCCAAGCTAGCAGAACGTTTACCGTGTCGTTCTTCCAGCTACGAGTGCTGATGTAATCCATCGCGACACCGGCTTTTTCAGCGAAATCATCAGTCACTACACTGAATACTTCACTCTTTGCCCAACCGTTGACCTTAGGTGCTTCACAATCTAATACTGCAGTACAGGTATCCCAATGCTCTTTGTCATGTGGGCCCATGTCCAGCTTAACCATCTCGTAGCGACCTAGAATGGCAGTTGGCGACCAGTAGTAGCCCAACCAACCTTCACCGCGCTCGTAAGCTTTTGCAATTGAACCGTCAAGACCGGCAGATGAACCTGTGTCGACTAATTCAAAACCTTTGTCTTCGCCACCGTAAGCGGTGAAAAGGTTGCCAGTAGTGATCTGACAGTTCCAACCAGCCGGGCAGTTATGAACTGCACCCATTGAATCATCTTCAGGCGCTGGGAAAAGGTCAGGACGCTCGAGAGCATCTGCAGGTGTTTTGATTTCCGGGTTTGCATCTGCAATGTACTTAGGAATCCACCAGCCTTCTTCGCCACCGTCAGAGAGAATTTCAGCTGCGATGATCATCTCACCTTCTGCGACAGCCGCATCGAGCGGTGCACGTACAGCGTTGACCCACAATTCAGGGGCTAGATCGGGCTCGCCCTTCTCGTTCATGGATGTGAATGTTGGCATGGTGTCACCTGCTACCAATTCCGCATTACATCCGTAGCCATCGCTAAGAATACGCTTGTCAATTTCAGCGATTAACTCAGCAGAAGCCCAGTTCATACTAGCGATGGTTATATCGCCACACTCGTCTGCGGCAACCGCGTTCTGGCCAGCCATAAGTCCTGCAGCAGCAACAGCTGCTGCCAGATATCTTTTCTTCAGCATAAATTCCTCTAAGTGGTACTTGTTAGTGTTGTGGCGCAATGATACGTGGCTAGGCACAAGTGAATTGAGCGTCAGGACAATAATCCAACAAGATGCGTCGCGTTCAGAACATAAGCTGATCGAAATGCGCCATACGTTACGAAACAGAACACTATGAGGCTGATAGGCAATTCACAACATGTCGATTGCTGTGATGAACAGCACAGATAGCAAAGCCTTTCCTATAGGCACAAAAAAGCCGCTTTCTCAAACAGACGTGATGTCTGCTTGGGAGAAGCGGCTTTTCTCAGAGGCCAAACTACGCGGCCCCTGGATGCATCAAAGACTACAGTGCTGAGTCTCCGAGCTTACTAAAGAGCGACTAGTAGCGATAATGATTCGGCTTGTATGGGCCTTCTGTTGCCAGACCCAAATAATCGCTTTGCTCATCATTAAGAGTCGTTAGTTTCACGCCAATTTTCTTCAAGTGCAGACGGGCAACCTTCTCGTCCAACTCTTTAGGTAGAACGTGAACATCGACCGTGTACTGATCGCTTCGCTCCCATAATTCGATTTGAGCAAGTACTTGGTTCGTGAATGAAGCTGACATAACGAAGCTAGGATGACCCGTACCACAACCCAAGTTAACGAGACGACCTTCAGCAAGTAGAGTGATTCGCTTACCGTCAGGGAAGATGACTTGATCGACCTGAGGCTTGATGTTTTCCCATGTGTATTGACGCAAACCAGCAACATCAATTTCGTTGTCGAAGTGACCAATGTTACAAACGATGGCCTCGTTCTTTAACGCTTTCATGTGGTCATGGGTTACGACGTTTACATTACCCGTGGCTGTAACAACGATGTCTACTTGATCAGCAACATCATCCATGACAACAACGCGATAGCCTTCCATCGCCGCCTGAAGCGCACAGATTGGGTCAACTTCAGTTACCCATACTGTTGCACCCATACCGCGAAACGCTTGTGCACAGCCCTTACCGACATCTCCGTAGCCAAGAACGACGGCAATCTTGCCGGCAACCATGACGTCAGTTGCGCGCTTGATACCATCGAGCAGTGACTCACGGCAACCGTACAGGTTATCGAATTTTGATTTAGTCACAGAATCGTTAACGTTGATGGCAGGTACTTTCAATTCGCCTTTTTTAGCCATCTCGACTAAACGATGAACGCCGGTTGTGGTCTCTTCTGAAAGACCTTTGATATCTGCCATCAGTTCGGGGTAGTCGTTATGCATCATGACAGTCAAATCGCCACCGTCATCAAGAATAAGATTTGGAACCCAACCGTTAGGGCCTTTAATAGTCTGGTGTATGCACCAATCAAACTCTTCATCAGTCTCGCCTTTCCATGCGAACACTGGAATGCCTGCAGCAGCAATAGCGGCAGCAGCGTGATCTTGAGTTGAGAAAATGTTGCACGAAGACCAACGGATTTCAGCACCTAACTCAGCTAGCGTTTCGATCAGAACCGCCGTTTGAATAGTCATGTGCAGACATCCAGCAATGCGCGCACCTTTGAGGGGCTCTTTTCCGGCGTATTCTTCACGCAATGCCATCAAGCCAGGCATTTCGTGCTCGGCCATGGCAATTTCTTTGCGGCCGAAATCAGCGAGTGAGATATCGGCGACTTTGAAATCACCGGTCATTTCGTTAGCAGAAGCATTCATAGTTAATCTGTCTCAGTAAAATAGTAAGTTAGGAAAGGCCTGCTGCTTGACGCAAGGCGTCTGCACGGTCTGTCTTTTCCCAAGTGAAATCCGGATGCTCACGACCGAAGTGGCCATAAGCTGCAGTCTGCTGATAAATAGGACGGATAAGATCGAGCATAGTCACGATGCCATACGGGCGAAGATCAAATACATCACGAACAATTTCTTCGATACGACGATCGTCAATTTTCCCAGTGCCGAACGTGTCGACGGTAATCGACGTAGGCTCAGCAACACCGATGGCGTAGGAGACCTGTATTTCACATTTGTCCGCCAGTTGCGCGGCGACAATATTCTTTGCTACGTATCGGCCAGCATAAGCCGCTGAACGGTCAACTTTCGATGGGTCTTTTCCGGAGAATGCTCCACCACCGTGACGCGCCATACCACCGTAGGTATCAACAATAATTTTTCGACCTGTCAGACCACAGTCGCCAACAGGGCCACCGATTTCAAAAATACCAGTTGGGTTTATGTGAATATTTTCTTGAGGGCAGCCAGCGAGCCAGTCTGCGGGCAGCACAGGCTTTAGGATGTGCTCCATAACCGCTTCACGCAGATCTGCCAGGGCAATATCAGGATCGTGCTGAGTCGACAGTACCAGGGCATCTATTCCGACCGGCTTGCCATCTTGGTAACGCAGCGTTACTTGGCTCTTGGCATCTGGACGCAACCACTCAAGCGTGCCATCACGACGGACTTTCGATTGCTGTTCAACCAATCGATGTGAGTATGTAATTGGCGCAGGCATCAAAACATCAGTTTCGTTGTTCGCATAGCCGAACATTAAACCCTGGTCACCCGCCCCCTGCTCTTCAGGAGCAGAGCGATCAACGCCCGCGGCAATATGAGGTGACTGCTTGCCAATACCGTTCAGTACTGCGCAGGTATCTCCGTCAAAACCGACAGCTGAGCGGTCATAGCCGATTTCACAAACCGTTTTTCGAACCAATGCTTCCAGATCAACATAAGCCGAGGTGGTGATCTCTCCGGCAATAATAACCAGGCCCGTTTTGACCATCGTTTCGCACGCCACACGAGCGCCTTTGTCTTCAGCGAGGATCGCATCAAGTACGGCATCCGAGATTTGGTCAGCCATTTTATCGGGATGACCTTCAGATACTGATTCGGAAGTAAAAATATAGTCTTGCGTCATTACGTACGTCTCAATTGGTGATCTTTGCTATTGTACCTATAAACACATAAAGATTTACTTATATCAGTGTTTCAATAGCGTTATTTTGTGTTCTATTAGCGTATTACGGGCCAATTCCGGGGTATTACGCCCCGAGCATCCAAGATTTCACAGGTCTGGACAGCCCCACGTATAATTCCAGCACTCTCAATCGACGTTGGAACCACGCCTGTGCACCTAAGTGATCACCCGATTTCTCAACGCTGGCCCGCGCAGCACCCGGACAGGGTCCAGCTCTATTCTTTCCCAACCCCCAACGGCGTGAAGGTTTCCATTGCGTTGGAAGAAATGGAAATCCCGTATGAGGCCCATACCGTCAAAATCAGCGGTGACCAGCACACTGAGGAATTTCGTGCGCTTAACCCGAATGGAAAGATACCCGCCATCATTGACCCGAATGGCGCCGGGGGCGAACTTGTCACGCTTTGGGAATCCGGCGCCATCCTGTTGTACTTGGCCGAGAAATCCGGACAACTGATGCCAAAAGACTCTCAGGGGCGAGCGTCAACAATGCAGTGGCTGATGTTCCAGATGGGAGGTCTGGGTCCGATGTTCGGTCAGTATGGCTACTTTTCCAAGTTCGCCGGCAAAGAGATTGAAGACCCTCGACCCAAGGAGCGTTACGTATCAGAATCCAAGCGCCTATTGGGCGTGTTGGAACAACAACTTTCAAAGACCGCTTATGTGTCTGGTGACGAATATTCGATAGCAGACATCGCTATTTTTCCTTGGCTGCGTGCTGCAAAAGACTTCTACAATGCGGGAGACGATTTTCAGATGGCTTCGTTTACTCATACGATGAGCTACCTGGAAACGTGTTTGGCAAGACCTGCAGTCGTGCGAGGCTTGCAAGTTCCCCCGCGCGAATAATGTTCGCTGTGGGCACAAGGAAAAGCATTTTAAAGTTGTTAGCCAGTGCGGCAACGGTTGTCGCACTAAGCGCGTGTAATGGAGATTCCGCACCAACGCAGGTTTCCGAGCGACCCGAACCACTAGGCCAAACGGAATCGAACCGAAACACTGCGCGGACAGGAAGACTCGGGCTTAGGTCTCGCATCGCCTACTCCGATATCCAGAGCTTAATAGAAATAAGTCTTCCCGATACTTATCCGGTTCAAGACTCGCAACGGGTATGCAAAAAAATATTCGGGCTAAAGGCCTGTGGTACGGCTCGCTGGGACTTAAACGTGGAGCGCCGTGGAGAAATCGACGTCACCGGAAAAGACCAGCACATTCAAGTTAAGGCGCCCATTGCATTTAGTGGCGTCGTCGGCATTGATGGCGGCGTTGCGAAAGCTCTAGGACTATCAGACATCGATGTCAGTGGAGCTGTACTGGCGAATATCAAGCTTGGTCTGGATATCGAGTCAAATTGGTGTCCCGTCATTAGTGTATCTGTTGACTACAACTGGACAGAAACGCCTACCGCGGTTTGGCGAGGTAGCGTCGACCTGAGTATGGAATCGGTGGTGAACGATGCTTTGGACAAACAGCTTTCCACTCTTCAGCCACGAATTAACGAACTCATAGATTGTGAAGCATTCCGCGAGCAGCTTCAGGCCCAATGGCGTAGCTATAGTTTTGCCTTTGATTTGCCTGTAGACGAGCTTCAGAACGACACCAGTAAGATGCATCTTAACTTTACACCTTCAGCATTTAGCTTTTCCGGACTACATACTGAAGACACAAGAATAGGTCTCGGCTTCGCGATCGACGGCATCACGCTATTCGAACCTCAGGCATTGGCGCCAAAAACGATTCCCCTACCCGCATTAGAGAAAATTGCGTATCAAAACAGTCGATCAGAATTTGACATCCTCTTTAGAGCAACCTATGACCAACTTGAACAAATTATTCTCCCATCTGTTCAAGGTAAAACCTACACAGCAGATTCCCCAGCTGGTGCAGCATCTGTCACCGTATCTTCTATAGCATTGTCAGGCAGCACTCAAGGAGTGACCGTATCGGTGGACTTCATCGCCAATTTACCCGGCAGTCGTAAGCACACATCCGGCACCTTGTTCCTAAGCGCGCGGCCAGTGGTTAACACCGCACTAGAACAAATTTCAATTTCCGATTTACAGATAACTAAAGTCATTGACTCGAAATTGTGGGATCTGATAGGACGTATTTTCGAGACTCAAATCATCTCCGCAATTGAAAAAAATGCGCTCATAAACTATTCAGAAAAACGTCAAGAGCTTGAAGAGAAATTAACCTTGCAACTACAAGATGAAAATCGTACTGCCGGTTTAATGGTGAATCCAACTAACTTATCTATTTCAGTACTCGATATATTTCCCGAAAAAGATGCATTGGCTGCCATGGCAAGGGTAAGCGCTGAGCTGGACATTGACGTCCCCTTGAATCTAATAAAAACCCCAATTCAATAAACACAGGCTCGGAGAATACCGGTGGCTAAATCATTACAAGAGCAACTTCGTCAAGCTGGATTAGCAAACCAGAAGCAAGTTGTAAAAGCTCGCAAAGCGAAGAACACAAAAGAGAAAATGCAACGCAAGGGCGTGGCTGTAACCGATGAAGCCGCCGACTTGGTTAAACAGCGAGAGGCTGAGAAATTAGCCAAAGACCGTGCTTTGAATGATGCTAAGAACAAAGCCGCCGAAGAGCGTGCCATTCAAGCTCAAATACAACAGATGGTTACGCTGAATGCCATTGAGGAGCGGGGCGACGTCGAATATGGATTCGAATACAACGGGAAAATTCGAAATATATTCATCACCAATGAGTTACGTAAAGCGCTCATTAACGGCGTTCTTTCTATCGTTGGCACATCAGAAACTGAATCAATCGTCCCGAGGAAAGTTGCACAAAAAATTGCGGAGAGAGACGAGAGCTGGGTGTTGTTGATGAACAACAAGAATGATGGTGAGAGCACACCAGCAGATGATGAATACGCCGGTTACGAAGTACCCGATGATTTGATGTGGTAAAAAACTATTTTTTGGATCCCAGGTAGGTTTGGAAATTATCTTTGGACAAAGGCTTACTAAAGAAATAGCCCTGTATTACATCGCATTTATAGTGATTTAAAAATTTCACCTGCTCTATTTTCTCAACGCCCTCAGCGACTACTTTTTGCCCTAAGCTGTGGGCCATAGCGATAATAGCTATTGCAATAGAATTATCGTCTTCGTTCCCTGGGACGTCCATTAAAAATGAACGATCGATTTTCAGCTCATCAATAGGGAATTTTTTAAGATAACTCAGGGACGAATAACCCGTTCCGAAATCATCAAGCGAAAAGGACACGCCCAGCTTTTTGATATCGTGAAGCAGACTAGCTAGCTGATCTACATCACCCATTAGCATGCTTTCGGTAATTTCCAGCACCAGTTTATTAGGATTCATCCCACTGGACTCCAAGCAGGCAACTACCTTCGATTTAAAATCTGGCTCAAGAAATTGATTTGCTGACACGTTTACGGAAACCTTAAGCGATTCATACCCCATAGCATGCCATTCACTGGTGCGATGGCAGGCCTCGCGCATTACCCAATCGCCTATGGCTACAATCAATCCTGCTTCTTCAGCAACAGGAATAAATTTTTCAGGTGAAATAAAACCAAAATCAGGGTGCTTCCAGCGAATAAGACACTCCATTCCCATGACCCTTTTACGCCTAATGTCGACTTTGGGCTGATAATGAAGTTCGAACTGATCATTCTCCAAGGCAGTTCTCAAGTCCGTCGCCATCTTCATCAACGCTCTGGAGTGCGCTTCCATCTCGTTGGAATAGTATTGGTATCGATCCCTTCCTCGTTTCTTCGCAAAATCTTTAGCTGAACCAGCCCTTTTAAGGAGCGTTCCGACTTCTATGCCGTCTTCTGGGAAAACAGAGATGCCAATGCTTGCCGTTAAGTAAACATCTTCACCATCGAGAGAAATAGGCTGTTTAATTTCGCTCAATACCCTATCGGTAATTACCGTTGCGTCAGTAACACTGTTGACACCATGAACCACGATAGAGAATTCGTCTCCGCCTATTCTGGCCGTATCCTCCACGACCGTACTCGCGTCGACCCGACCGACAACATCGCTATTTCTGACAATCGAATTAAGTCTATCGGCGACAATTTGAAGTATTTGATCACCAAGATAGACGCCAAGTGATTCATTGACTTGCTGAAAGCGATCTAAACCAATGACCAGCAGAACCAGTGATTTGTTTTCTCGTTTAGCCTGACTAACGCTTTTTCCAAGGTAATCTAAAAATAATTTCCGGTTTGGCAACCCTGTGAGACTATCGTAGAACGCCAACTGATCTTGATAAGCCTTCGCTGTTAGCGTATTCCTCACTCGCAAGGCTAACTCACTGGGATCAACCGGTTTTGACAGAAAATCAGTAGCGCCCAGCTCTAGCGCTTTGAGCTTGTTATCGGGGTCTTCTGATGCCGTGAGAATAATGACTGGGAAATGTTCATACCCGTCAATTTTCCTGACTCTTTCCAGCACTTCAAAGCCATCGACAGCGGGCATGTCCAAGTCAAGCAACAGCATATCCGGGTTTTCTTTTTGTAGGACATCTATTGCTGTGGTTGAATCCTGTACCGGCACAAAGTGCTTATAGCCGACGTCTTCGAGTAGCGCCTGAACGATCTCGAGCATGACTGGTTCATCGTCAACCAGCATGATGGTGGAATTTTTCAAACGCACCTGACGCTGGTCACCGTTCACGGCAACGGGTTCCTTAATATTTTCCTCAATTTTGAGCGCAGCAGTATTCATATTTTTACATCTTATCTACTTGCTGAATGCGACTATTGAGTTGCTTGATGACACTGACCGTATGTTTGATAGAGTCTACTTGCCTTTGTTTCGCATGATTTTCTAAATCTCTGGCGGGTTCCGTAAACGCATTGAATCCAAGAGATCCACCCGATGCTTTTAGCCAGTGACCAAATTGTTCAATTTCCTGATAATCCTTCCTGACGACAGCAAGATCAATGACCTTACATTTTTCAGACAATTCGCCAACGAATTTTCCGATGACCGGTTTGAGTCGAGGCTGTGTCTGCATAAGACGAGAACTTAAGACCTCTGGAATGACATAGTCTTTTTGATGTGTAACGTTAAGAACACTGGACTCCGTCTCATCATCTTCACTCACACTAACTCTGTTATATATTGATTTTATGGTGTCGATTGCATCTGGAATTTTTTCGTCATTTTGATCCTTTGCAAACTGCTCAAACAACCTCGCGGGCTCAACAAACTGGTCGAAACCTACGGTACCAGATGACCCTTTCAACCAATGGCCCAAGCTTTTCAGTTCCGCATAGTCCCGAATTTCCCACGCATTATCGATAGCGGTTAATTGCTCACCTAACCGTACGACAAATTTCTCGACTATTTCACGAAATTTGGGATTGGATGCCACAAGACTCGATACTATTTTATCGCCGTCGCAAGTTGATGAATCGTTCGCCGCTCTTTTTTCCAAAATGGGTAGCTCATCAAGTTCGGTTTTAGCCACTTGCTTCCCTTCTAGAAGTTCAGCCAAACGATTAATTAATCGATCTATATTGACCGGTTTAGCCATGTATTCGCTGTAACCCGCGTCAAGGCATTTTTGTTCTGCGCCTACCATTGCATCTGCTGTCATAGCAATGACTGGCAACGTGTAGTTCCGTTCTCGCATCAGGCCTGCCGCCGTGTAACCATCCATTGTCGGCATTTGAACGTCCATCAAAACGATGTCTACCTCATTAGCAGAGAGCTGATCCAGTGCTACTTGCCCGTTTTCAGCCGATATGACATTTATTCCCACGTCTGCAAGAACCACCTCGAGTAATTCTCGATTTTCATCCCCGTCGTCGACCACCAAAATGGTGGAATTGGGAAACTCCCAGTGTGTTACTTCAGCTTTCGCCTGTTGCCATTGATTTGATAATACTTCGTCAATACTGAGACGTTTGATACCTTCCAAAGACCCTGTACTGACACTGGCGGTGAATTGACTGCCTTCACCAGCACCACTTTTTACAACAATATCCCCACCCAAGGCTTCAGCGAAGCGCTTACTGATGGTAAGGCCTAACCCTGTTCCACCAAATCGTCGGGTGATCGAGCTATCAGCTTGTGTAAACGGGTTAAATACATCAACGGCCTGTTGTGGCGTCATCCCAATACCGGTATCGATAATATCTATGGACAATGATGAATCGTCACCGTTTTCGTGTAACCGCGTAACAACCTTAACCCCACCGGCTGAGGTGAATTTAATTGCGTTACCAATAAGGTTAGTCACTATCTGTCTCAGCTTTCCTGCATCTGTGGCGATGTACTCAGGTAACGGCCCTTCGGGCTCAAATTCCAGGTAGATATTCTTTTCATCAGCCTTTACCTGCAAGATCTGAACAACTTCATGAATTATCTGATGTGCTGGAGTGTTTGTTTTCTCTATCTCAATTCTGCCAGCCTCAACTTTAGACAAATCCAGAATGTCATTAATCAGGTTAAGCAGATGATTCCCGCTTGATGAGATTGTATTGAGGTAACGGAAGCTATCTTCACTATTTCTGTCGGATGCACGTTTAAGTACCTCTGAGAAGCCCAGTATGGCATTCATGGGAGTTCTGATTTCGTGACTCATATTGGCAAGAAATTCACTTTTAAAGCGATTGGCCTGCTCCGCTTCCTCCTTGGAAATGCGAAGTTCAATTTCTTTTTGTTCAAGCTCGGTCACATCATCAAAGCTGATCAGTACACCTGCGGGTTTTGTACCGCCTGACAAAATCGGTGAGCAGTTAACCATGAAGGTTCGATTCTCCTCGCCTTCAATTTGCATTCTGATCATATCGCCGGTACGCGCCAAGCCGTCAGCCAGAGTTTTAGACCACGGTACCTCGGAGAGTTCCAGCTTTTGATTGTCTCTATCAAACCAGTCAAATTCAGTGGCTTTTCGACCTACCAGCGTATCCGAAGATCCGTTGGTGAGCTTGGAAAACGCATAGTTGGCCAGTACGACATTTTCTTTTCCATCAAGCACCAACAACCCTTCTGCCATGGTATCGAATGCCGACCGCACACGATCTGGAACAGCCTGCGACGGATCCAACTGTTTAAGCATTTTTCCTAGGTACAAATAGAAGAACAGAAAACTGCTGAAAGAAATAACGCCAATCAATATGAAAACCGGTTCGAGGAATCTGCCATACCATGTCTCTGGCATCAACTCTTCAAATCGGAGCTCCACCTGGCCCCAGACATTCGAACCCTCAAAAATGGGGACTACAATTTGGGAATCTACCGAGTTCCCATCCTCCATATCTCGCCAGTTGTTGACGTGGTCACTGATAACAGCAACCAGTTTTCCATTTTGTTGTCGTACACCCGCAGATAAAATCTCTTCATTCCTATCGACAACGATCTCTAAGTTCGCGTTCATACGACGAATGTCCGACGACGTAATGAAGATAGAACTATTGACTGCGATGGCTTCTGCCAGACGTGCATGGGCATCACGGATAGCGCCGTTCCTATCAGGGACTATGCCTGCCATAGAAGACAACAGCAACAACGTCACGATAATACTGGTGAGACCAAGGGCAATCCTTATTCGCGCCGCGTGACCTTTAAATATCCGCTCAAGCACAATTGTCACCTGTAGGATAAAGTTGAATCATGTCGGTCTCATTCATCAACTTCATCCCCTTTTTGTTTAACGACTTCATCCTCGTCTTTTTCTTTAACCATTGACTCCAGAGATTCATCATCATCTGAGTCGTCGCTGTGCAGACTTCCAAGCACAGGTAATGGATCGATAAACCGCCATGCAGGCAAGGACGACAAGGCACTACTGAGCAAGATGCCGCTTCGGGCCAGCCAAATGACATATCCCACAGATAAACCCGCCGTAGCAGTCATACTACTGCCAATGATTTTGTCACTGGTTTTAGTTTCGGAATCCAACTCCTCACGCAAAGAATCCAGCCTGTAAACTAATGACTCTGCGCCAATGTATTGCAGTGGATCCTGAAGAAAGTTCAGTTGATCGGTTAGTTCACTTTTTAAAATATTGATAGCTGTTGGTTTGTAGACAGCCAAACGAGTAACCTTGTCATCGACTCCATTGTCGATATCATCGCGCACTACTTGAAAATCATTAATTTCAGCTTCGAGGTCAATATCTACAACATCTGTAGACGGACTGTCGAAATCTTCTGCCTGTTCTACGACATCGACACTCTCCTCAGAGAATTCTTCTTCTACCGCCTCCTCATCTGTCGTTTCTTCAGATGCTGGCTCCTCCTCTGATTCCTCAGTTTGTGCTTCTTCCTCTGGTTCCTCTTCTGGCTCTTCATCCGTAACAACATCCGGTAACGCTGCTGCGGGTGGCTCTATATCAGGTAAGGGGGTAACGTTAATAACTATAGTCCCAACAATAGGACCACTGGCATCCTCGTCGCCATCATCAATTGAGACACTGACTGTAGTGCTTTCAGTATTATCCGGAGCAGGTATAAATTCGACATTAGTCAACGCCGCATTCACTTCTTCAACAGGTGCTGTTAAGGTCCAGACGCCAGTGTCTGCACTATACGTGGCGCCGTCGTTACTGCTTAAGCTACCGGCATTGACATTGGCTAAAACCAGAGTAGCCGTGATAGTTTCTTCACTATCAATGTCGACAATACTAAATGTATTTAAAGGAACACTCTCAGCACCCTCTGTATAGTCAGTTGACCCATCTAGATCTGACACAACTGGGGCATCATTCACGGGCGTGACTACCAAGGTTACGGTGCCTTTGACCTTTGGGTCTTCGCCGCCATCATCGTCATCTATCCTGACGCGAATTGAGGTATCTCTATCGTTGTCAGGCTGAGGAAAGAAAACAACGTTTTCCAAAGCAACATTGACACGCTCGACCGTGTCGGTAATCGTCCAAATACCTGTATTAGCATCATACTCAGCACCGTCTTCAGCGCTAAGACTTCCTGTGTCAGTATCGACCAATATTAATTTGGCCGTTATTATTTCACCCGCATCTGCATCACTAACAACGATATCGGCAATAGGCACAGACAACTCGCCTTCTTCATACGTGGATATACTTTCTATATTGGTTGCCGTAGGTTGGTCATTCACCGGGTCAACGATTAACTGAACTGTTCCAGTAAGGGCATCTGATACTGGTGTTCCGATATCACGAATGCTTACCGATATACTTGAGTTCAATTCGTTGTTGGCAGCTGGAATAAATATTACATTGGCGAGTGCCGTATTGGTGTCTTCAACGGTTCCGGAAAAACTCCAAATTCCTGTATTAACATCATAGCTTGCACCGTCATTATCACTCAGAGCACCGGTGCTGGTATCAGACAGCACTAAGCTTGCAACAATAGTATCACCGGCATCAATATCACCTACTACGATGTTATCGATGTCAACGCTTAAGTCATCCTCAGTATAGTTTGAAGTGCTGTTAAGGTTAGTTGCAACAGCAGTGTCGTTTTCTGCAATGACATTCAACGTTATGGTACCGCTTAGCGCAGCGCTACCATCCTCGTCACCATCATCAATCTCAACAGAAATACTTGTGTCTAAGTCGTTATTAACAGCCGGCAAATATTGTAAATTCGCCAACGCGGCATTTACGTCTGACAGCGCCCCTGAGATTTCCCAAATTCCTGTGGTACTGTTGTAACTAGCCCCATTATTATTGCTTAGCGTTCCAGTTGTCACATCAGCCAATGTCAAAGTGGCAGTGACGTCTTCATTAGCATCGACATCGCTGATGACTATATTATCGATATCAACACTGGTATCACCTTCAGCGTAATCGGAAATACTATTGAGATTTGTGGCAATCGGCGCATCATTCACCGGGGTAACATTTAGAGAAATGGTACCGGTGAGTGGTCCACCACCATCCTCATCATTATCGTCTATTTCAACAGAGATACTGGTATCAACTTCATTGTCCGCTAAAGGGATAAAAGTAAGATTTTCAAGTGCCGTATTCACTGACGCGACACTGTCTGAAATACTCCATACTCCGCTACTGGCATCGTATGTAGCACCGTCGTTAGAGCTTAATGAACCTGTACCGGTATTGGCAAGAGTCAATGTTGCCGTTACGTCTTCACCTGAGTCTGCATCAGTAACTTCGATATCGTCAATCGCTACGCTGGCATCCCCTTCTGTGTAAGATGAAATGCTATCTAGATTCGTCGCGGTTGGTGGGGTGTTTGGGATGCTGTTGACTATTGAGATAGTTCCCGTGAGCGGGCCGCTATTGTCATCATCATCAATGACTACATCAATAGTATTGTTATTGTCGTTTGTGAATATTGGGTCATATTCTACATTGGCTAGCGCCGTATTAACTTCACTTAACGTTCCGGTGATAGTCCATCTGCCCGTAAAAGTATTATAGGTAGCGTTATCATTGGGAGTTAACCTACCCCATTCTTGCCTATCAACAGTCAGTGTTGCGGTAATAACCTCATTCGTATCGGCATCGCTTACCACGATATCAGCCAGCGGAACATTTGCACCAACTACAGTAATCAGTGCGGTGGTGGTTAAATTTGTAGCCGTTGGTACATCATTTGAGGGAGTAACATCTAGACTGATCGACCCTGTCAGGGGACCGCTACCATCACCATCGCCGTCGTCAATGATCACACTAATAGTAGTGTTCACATCATTATTTTCGGCAGGTAGAAACTGTAGGTTAGCAAGCGCCGTATTAACGTTATCGACACTGTCTGTTATTGTCCAAACACCACTGGCAGCATCATAGGTGGCGCCATCGTTATTGGTTAATACGCCGGTAGACGTATTTTGCAAGGTTAGGCTTGCCGTTATAATTTCCCCGACATCGACATCAGTGACCTCAATGTCAGTGATGGAAACACTGGCATCGCCTTCGTTATAAGAACTGGTCGAATTGAGATTTTCAGCTGTTGGTGGAGTGTTCTCGGTAACTTTGACTTGTTGATCTGGTGTAAAAACTAATTGACTAGGGTCGTTGAGACCACCCGATCCACTGGCCACAAACACTTCATCTGTGGTCCCATCTGTTCGTATGACAGTATTGTCCTGGAAGCTTGTGGAATAGATTCGTCCATCTGGACCGATACCTACGCCAGAGGCGAAATCCAGTTCAGGATGTGACGTATAGGTGGTTAAGTTAGTTCCGTCCCAACGAGCTACTTCGTTGTCATCTCCATTCGCTATAAATAAATCGCCTGCTCCATCGAATACCAATTGTTCCGGTTGATTCAATCCTGAGTTTATAATGACTGTAGGTGCCCCACCCAAATCTCCGTCAACCATGAGAATTTGATCATCGGTTGAATCTGAAATGTAGAGATTACCGTCCGGCCCAAAAACGACATCTTCGGGACTATCTAAGGGCCCACCTTCACTCCATACATCTATGAATGCTCCACTAGGATCAAATCGGAGAATGTTATCGTCTTTATTGTTTGCAACGTATAAATTGCCATCCGCGCCCCAAGCTAACCCGGCAGGATCGTCTAGTTCCGTCGCATCAGCGAATATACCTAAATAAGAGCCGTCCGGTGCAAAATGGACAATGTTGTTGCTATTAAAACCCGAAACGTAAAAATTGCCATCAGGTCCTACAGTGATTCCGTACGGGTTCCTTAAATCATTTCCCGTGGGATCAAAAAAATCATCTGAGACAGTCCCGGTATCTCCATCGATAACAAAAATTTGGTCTCCGCCCCTAAAACTAGTTGTCACTAGATCACTATTAGTAATGGTGTCGTTTACATCATTAGCCGTAAAAGTAATATTGTTAGTAAAGCCAACGTTTGTATAGACATGCGTTACTGTGGTGGTCAGCCCAGCATAGGCTTCAGTGGTGACAGTACCGTCTCCCCAGTTGACGGTGTACGTCGTGATACCACTAGTACCAGGCTCATCAACGGTCAGTGTTAACGCATAGGGTTCACCTGTATTGACCTCTGTAGCTCCGCTGGCACTTACAGTCGGCGCAATATCATTCAAATCAGCCGTCACCAATATATCTGACGTCAATTCACCATCATCAGCTTCAACCGTTACTGATAGCTGCGGTGCCGCTTCAAAATCGAGATCGTCATCGTCGTTCACAGTAATGACACCGGTCGCGCTATCAACGGCAAAAGCAGGATTGCCATCGCCATCTAAGTCAACATTAGATGTCAGCGTATAGGTTATCCCCGCGTCCGCTGCACCTCCATCACCGTCGTTTGCGTCAATATCACCCACGACAATACCTACAGCGCTTCCTTCATCGACAGGGAAAGGACCATTGCTGGTAAATACAGGAACACTGTTACTTGACGCTTCATACGCACCGATATCAGGTGTTACATCTCGTGTTAGGCCTCTTTGATCGACCACTGGAGCACCTGACAGACCGGCAGGATCTATGGCAACAGCGGTGCCTGTGCCAGTCAACAATTCATGAATTCTTGTCGGCCCTCCGTTATTGACTAGCGGTCCTAAATCGACAGTGACATTAATCTGATCACTCGGGTCGGTTAACTCAGAAACCGTGTTGGTATCAATGTTATGACCGTTCGATATGATGTTTCCAGCGAGATTATCTCCGGAATTATCAAGTAAGGTGTTTCGCAAAACAGCACTACCTGATCCACTAGGCTCTACTTGTATGCCGGATGCGCCACCGCTTGCTACATTGTCAGCAAGCGTAGTGTTTACGAGAGAGACTGCACCACCTTGCACGTAGATTCCACCGCCATCCGCCGATGAAGTGTTGGTGCTAATGGTAGTGTTGACTATGCTGGCATCCGATTCCGCATAAATTCCAGCACCTTGTGCAGCCTGGTTCTGACTGATTTCTACGCGCTCAAGACTAGTTGCGGATCCTGCTGCTGTATAAAGCGCACCTCCGCTCCCAGTTGCTACGTTTGCGATAAGAACACTGTCCTCGACAGCCAATGTTCCCGCATTTTGGATACCAGCACCCGAGTCAGCAGAACCACCCAAAATCGAAATTCCAGAGATATCAAGACCCACCCCAGCATGAACATCAAAGACACGGTCTAAACTATCTGCATCGATCTGTGTTGTCCTGGCACCAGCACCTTGTATGGTTAACTGTTCGGTGACATCCAAGTCACCGCTAGCCGCTAAATCTTCGCCTGCCCCACTTTGCGTCAGCGTATATAAACCGCTCGGTAGCGTAATGGAATCATCCCCTGCTAGCGCGTTCGCTTCCATGATAGCGGCACGTAAGGAGGTGTTGCCATTCGCATCAACGGCAACTCCATCGCCGGGGTTTATATCTACCGTGTCATCTGTAACATTAACGGTGAAGTTGGCGAGTACACTTGCGTATTTACTTTGTAGTTGCGCATCAAATGCCACTGCAGAATCAATTTCACCAATACGATGCTCTAATTCCCAGTCACCGCCCAGTACAGACGCACCGGTTAGGTCGTCACTGGCGGCAACATCTGCCGACGTGAGCATCGATAGCCGCTCTAATAACAGCTGACCATTCGTATCCGCAGCAAGCTCACAGCCATAAATGAGAAGATCCGCGCTGTCATTCAAAGATGTGGCCCACCCTTGTATAGACTCGCTATAACTATCGATATTCAGGCTCGATAGCCACGCATTTCCCAGTTGTAAACCCTGAGCGCCTCCATGACTGACAATATGAATCGCATCGACATCATGAAAGTCCTCTAATGCGTTAGAAATTTTTTCGATACCGTTCGCGTTAGCGTCCAGAATCAAGACTTGATAATGGGTATCGGGATCAACCCGTAGTCCATCTATGAGCGACTCATAATCGGGAGTCGCTGAGTCAACAAAAATGATCTCCTGCCGCCCCTCGAACTCATACTCAAGTTCATCAAGGGAAGCATCATAAAGTAGAGCTGAATTGGCAGGGTTAGTTTCAAGGTCGCGGTTATTTTGTACGTCAGCAAGACCATCCAGGTTGACTAACTCTGAAGCGTCATTCTGACTCGGAGATTCAGTTTGCTGACTCTCTAAAGAGAATGCATCGGACAGATACAACGCGCTCTGAGTCAAATCTAATGCTGTATTTTCAGCCGTGTACAGTTGATCGACAGCAACCAAGCCCGCAAAGGCATCAGCTGAATACAAAATTTTCGGCTCCATGCGCTCAAAGAAAAACACAGGCGCACGCGAATCCGATTCGCCAAAATCACTAGAATCAGAGCTTGTAAACCGCTTTTCGATGATTTACTCCGAACCTGGAAAGCAAATCAACAGAAAAATAGAATGGGCTACTTTAAGAAACATCAGTAGATTTTACGAGTCGTTGAATCGAAGCCCAAGCCGTCCAACATCTGCTGGCGGTTGTCAGCATTTTTTTGTTTGCTAAATACACCCAATGAAATAATGCGCTTGTTGGGACCTTTATCGATTCTGTGAAAGTCCTCGATTCCTGAAGCCTTTAATTTTTCAACGAGTTCTCGTGCAGCCGCATCATCTTCAGGTTGTCTTATTAAAACCATATAACTCTTAGGCCCAACGGTCTCTGATTCTTTATTGCTTGATGCTTCAATTTTTGGAGAATCCGTTACATCATCATCCAACGGCACAGCATCAACAACAAGATCTTCAACATTGACGATGGCAGGTAGCGATGCCGAAGCTAGAACCAGAACAGGTGAGTTCTCATCGGGTAATTCTGATTCACCTGGCTCAGACAGCAGTTCTGGTGCTAGTGGTTCCACGCTGACTTGTGCATCATAGATTTCATCGCCAACTTCGGAATTCGCAGAATCGGCAAGGATGGAAATCGATGGATTGCTTATATGGGCTGAAGCATCGGTTTCTTCCGCCGAGTTTGCTTGATCCGCGCCTGGCTTCATAAATTTTAATATGCACTTCAAGCCAGCCGGTATCTGATAATCCGGGTTGGGAATACTCAGTTTCACACCAAAGCTACTGCTTGCAGCATCACCCACTCGATCAACGGCAATCACTTCTGCCATTAGCTCTTTTTGACGCAGCACTTCCAATAAAATTTCGGCATGCATACCTGATTTTATTGAACCAAAATACTCCATGGGTACAATGGCTTCAACCACCAAGGGGTCAAGTTGGGCTAACTGTAAAATCGGCTGATCGTCAACGTGCTCCCCTGAGTTTTTATAGGTATCGAGTACAAAACCATCAAAAGGCGCTTTAATCAATTTCTGATTTAGCTGCTCTTCTGCTTTTCTCAGTTCCAGTTTTCGAATTTGGGCCAGCTCTTTGGCCTGTGCCAGATTCCAGTTCGAAAGTTGTAGGTCTCGCTCCGTCTGATCCACGATTTCTTTAGACACATTTTGTTCGTCCAAGAGACTTTCTACGCGTTCTTTTCGTAGTTCATCAAACTCAACATTCACTGAACTTAACCCAATGCCTGAGCCCGCTCTTGCCCTATACCTTGCCAATTCGACCGAAGCTCGTTCAACGCTGGCCTCAAGCTGCACAAGCTCCTGCCCTGCAATGACCTCTTGACTGCGTTTGACGAATATTTCATCAATTACACCGGCAACAGGACTGGAGATATCCACCACTAAATGGGGATTAACCACGCAGTCAATGCCGGGCATCGATTGATAAGGCTGGGAAAACAGGTTCGCATTTACGCTTTGACTGGATAAAAGAACCGTCAGCAGCGTTGTAAGTCTTGTAATCATGGAGTTAACACGGATTTTTTGTACTGACTCTCATGATCTGAGCCATCTCTTCCTATAAATAACTCATCCAATACAGCGACGGTGACCTATATTCGTTGAAAGATAAGTCTTAACTAGAGAACGAAGACTGCGAGGCTAAGCTCCTGAATTTTCTAAGGTAACGATGTATCAGTGCGTCTTTCTCATGAATGAATCGCACATGAACTCTTTGCCCCAAATAACTCCCTGATGTTTCCAAGGGTAAAGCGATTTCAACTAAGAACACGTTAGATAAGAGCTGCACACCTGATTCGTCCCGAGCATCCACTTTCATGATTCCACCCGATTGCGAACCTAGCAGTTTGTTGGGCAAACGATCTGTTGCAAGGGGTAATTCACGGATAAATTCTGCAGAGAAAGTATCCCCCGGCCTACTGCCTAACTTGGCCTCAATAGCGAGCAAATTATTTCTCACTGCATCAATGTCCAACTGCGGAACAACCACCAAAGCGCTAATTGATTCAGCCCCGGCAACGTAACCCAGCACGTCACCACGCTTAATGTATCTACCTAAAAGATCTGGGCCTAACGTCAAAGAGACCCGGCCAGCGCTTCCACTAACAATATCGAGCTCTGATATCTGTTTTTTAACCTGCTCGATGTCCGCCTCGATTGCGGCAGCTCTGTTGTTCAAAATTTCTGATTGCGTTCTATCCACCAGAAATACAGATTGTTGAGTTGCTTTTACTTCGCCTAACTGCGCCACTAATTTTTCCAACCGGGATTTAAGCTCTATGTCTTCAAGCCCTAGGATTACACCGCCTTCATCGATAGTGGTACCGTCTGGTGCATTTACGTTTGAGACCACGCCTGTTGTCTTTGCACGAATGAGCGCTTGTTCAGGTAAATTAACAATACCCTCGCTGTAAGTACTGTGCCCAACGGGTGTTATCAGAGTGGCTACTATCAACAGAGAAGTCGTACCCGTGAACGCTAACAAGCGCTTCATTCTCCGAGCTTGATAAACTTGTGGGATGAAGTTCCACATGCTGCGAATTAGCGGATAAACGATTTGCCCGACGACAGCCCACACGGCTAGCAAAACCCCGATTATCAAAAATTTTCCAGCAACCCAAGATGCGATAAAAAGCGTGATAAACACGCGGTAGATTCGCGAAAGCACGCCGTAGCAAAACAACCATTTTGCTTCTCCGCGCGCGCTAACAGGGCGACTAACATCGGGCATATCAAGAACGTACTTTTTGAATAAATAGCGAATATATTGGTCAGAACGTGTTCCCAGATTCGGTATTTCTATCAACTCCGATAGAAGGTAGTAACCGTCAAAACGTAGCAATGGATTCGCGTTAAATAAAAGTGTTGATATACCACCGATTACAGCGATATCAAACGCAAGGTCTCGAACTAGTCCCGGGCCTGTAACCGACCAGACTAACAAAGCCGTTGCCGCAAGGAGCAGCTCAACCAAGATTCCGGCACCGCAAACTACCAACCTCTGGCTTTTCGAGCTAAATCGATGTGAAGCTGAACTATCTACATACGGCACAGGGAAAAAAACAAGAAACGTTACGCCCATTTCGCGTACCGCCCCGCCCCAAATCTTGGTCGCGTAGGCGTGCCCGAATTCATGTAGACCTTTGACCAGCGGATATAACATCCAGTACCAAATTAAATTTTGCGGGTCTGAAAATCGTGTGGCACTGTGCTCAGCAAGCTCTGCCCCATTAACGGCGACTATGGAAAGACCGGCTAAAACCACCCCAATCCATATGAATAGCGCTAGCGGTGTTAACAGATGCTTTGCGAAAGCCGCGGTCTTATCCAGAAATCGGTCTGGATCAAGCAGTGGTATTTTAATCGCAAACGGATTTAGCCCACGTTTTTTTGGAGCGGCCGTTGTAGGCGATTTCCCGTCATGATTCGGCGCATCTTCCGCCGCAAGCAAGCCTGCAGACTTCAAATTAGCCAGAAGCAGTATGACATCCCGTTTAAACAAAGCTACGGAGTTTGATCGTTTGCAGTCATCGAACGCCTGTTCAATGGTGCGACTGCCATCCAATAGCCTTAAGAATTTCTCCGCCTGATAACTGCACCTAAAGTAACTTTCGTCATGTTGATTGGCGATGATTAACCAAGGTGACCCTCTATAGTGATGCTTATAAAAACGCACCGCATTACCCAGTTGAAGCTTCAGGTTCGCAACACTCTGCCAAGCATTCTCCATGGCACTAAGACGGGTATCGGGGCTTAGGGCAGCCATCGCCAAGCCCATAATTTAAGGACATCGACTAATTCGTGAAAAAATATCCAACCGAATCGCCGCTTATCAATGTCTATTTTCGCGATGCCTTCCATACCCGGCCTTAGACCTTCTGGCCGATCAACTAGACGCGCCTCTACACGATACGCACTACCCTGTCCGTCTGACGTAAAAACAGGAGATACCTTTTCAACAACAAAGGGGAGTTTTTCGTTGGGCATGGACTTCAAAGTAAGCGCCCCTCTAAGCCCATCAGTAACATCTACAACCTGTTTCTCATCTACCAGGATGATCAATCGATATTCATCAAGCGGCGCAACTTCGAACAATACATCTCCGGTTTTCACCGGAGCCCCTAAAGAGCGGCTCAGATCCCCGCTGATAATGACCCCATTGAGTGATGAAACCAATCTGGAGCGTTTAATTTTCTCTTTCGTTAAATTGAGCTGGGCTTCCGCCTGCCCCACACGTGATTTAAATATGTGCGCCTGAGTATTATTGCGCTCTGTCAGGGCCTGTCGGTATTGGTGATCATATTCATTGATTTCGGCTGCAAATTTTTGCTGTTCTAACATCAGATCCTGAGTATCAAGCTCCGCTATGAGCTCTCCAGCAACAACGGTCTTACCTGCTCGTGCATGCGCCGCGGCGACATACCCGTCAAACGGTGCAACAACGGCTCTTTGTATTTCTCCCTCTAAATTCGCAGCGCCCGTTACCCGATAGGTTCCATTCACCAATACCAACGCCACGAAGAGCGCACCTAGAACCAAAAAGGTTGATGCACCACGTCGAGACTGTATTTTTTCAGCTAAGCCACCAAGCCTGGGAATTTTACGTGCAGGCTCTGCTACTTCAGGACATCGCAAACTGGGTAACAGACCCAACCATTTCTCGCCCCACCGAAGCATTTGAATGGTCGTCGATTGTTGCGACGGTTTAATGTTAACCAAAACGGCTAACGCACCATTAACGTTTTCGAAACGCGTTAGAGGTACCGCAATAATGGTATCTACTGCTACATCGGTGTCCGTCGCAACCGACAAGGTCGTCGTCACCAACTTGCGCTGACTAGAAGCCAAATTGGCCGCCATCATCACATCTTCATGGATTGTTTCGGCACTGGGCCAACGTACAACAGGCTCGTCCCCCGGAGAGTTTCGAACCAATACGGCTTGACCAATACCAGGCACCATCTGACACAGCAAGTCGAGCCAAGACTGTATTTGATCTGATCTATTAGTCGACATTTTCACCGGATAGAGAAAGCATTTGCACGTCAGATTTCATGAAAAGCCTTCTGACATAGGTAATCGGTGGTATTCACACCGATGGAGTGCCTATGTAACCGGGTTACCTTTCGCAGGAATCAAGTGCACAGGTTTCAAGTACATCCATTGTGCCAATCGTTCTGTCGACGGATTATTGCCCCATCTCTATAGGTAACATCACGGGAATTTATTCTACCCAACCAGAAATTGCTAGGGTAAACATGGCCTATCGCAAATGGATAAGCCGTGTCATTTAGACTTTATATAGAGTGCAGAAAAACTACGGACTCACAACATTAGACATCTCGCTTACCCGTCCACACCCATCCACCGCATTTAGTGAGTATTGATAGGAACTATCGAACACATCTTCACCGTATAAATAGAAGCTTCCATTTATTTCAAGAGGCTCGGCATTCACGAGCGTGCCGTTTATAAATATGTTGAAGTGCACGCCCAATCGCGTTGGGTAAGCATTTTTCTGCCAGAAGAGCTCTCCCACTGTTCTACCGTAGCTTCGAACTTCTAAGGCCACAGGGGCAGGTAAAACACCGCCGTCGCAATCAATTGTTGAGTCCGACACGCCCCAGTCGATGATTGTGTAGTCTCTGGGTGTTGTCACCGAATAGGATGCAGAAAATCCTTCAGCGGTGCCGTCTGTCGCAATTCTACGGATTTTATAAGAGTAGGAAGTACTGCCTTGCAAAGTGTTGTCAAAAAAGCTGTCTGCATTGCTTGTTGTTGTTAGCAACTCACCATCTCGATAAATCTCCACATGTGAGTAGTCATTGAAATCTACACTCGGCTGCCAGAATAGCTCGACAATCCCGTGACTGTAGACTGCTATGTTATTGATGATCGGCACAGCGCCGGAGGTAGTGGAGCTCTCACTAAGAGTGCCTGTATCGATCCACTCTGAATTTTCTTCAGATAGACTTAATTCGTTGAATATGTCCCCGCCCAAACAGTGAAGCTCGCTTTGAACGTCAGTTAGACAAAACGCCCGGCCACCGTTGTTGAAGTAAACATGATGCGGCTCAATATGAGTAAAGCGTATATCTGCGAGTTCATTGACTTGCGCATTTATTTCGGAAGCAATGCGTCTTTCCTCCCGCCCCGGTGAGTCGCCCTCATAGAACGAGGTATCACAGTCAAGCTGACCGACCGTCGTTAATACACAGACAACACTGCCGGATACGGCGACTTGGGCGTAAGGACCCGGGCTGTCAAATGAAGCATTCCTAAAGAGTCTAGCGAAGCCTAAATCCTCAAGGCAGCTGATAGTACCGGAGCTGTCAATGATGCAATGTAATTTGTCATCGTTGGATATGTCGGAAATAGAAACACCAAATACATCTAACACTTGATAGAAACCTCGCCCAATTTCCCAACACCTTAGTGAATCGCGAGAATTTCCAGCAGTCAGCGAGTCTACGGTGGCTCCCCAACAAATATTACGACTTCCCAAAACGGTAAATTTTATGTTTTCTACAAAGGTATTTGCTTCAGTTCTTAAGTACTCATCAAGGCTACTTGGTAGCTGTTCAGAAATGTCGCCCCAACAATCAATCTCAAGACCGGTCGACCGGGTAGCACACGTCATGTTTCCGCCAGCACTAATATCGATATACTCATGGTCGAGCGTTACAGACTCATGTGACGTTTGTCCGAAGTCATCGTCTCCGAAGCAATAAACTCCTCCATTAGTTGTTAGGCCACATAGATGAACATTACCCGCCGCAATGGACGTCAATGCCGGCGTATCTTCGGGGGGGAGCAGTCTCGCGCTATATGTTCGGGTTTTGCATCTCAGGTTCTGTTCATCATCTAAAAGACATATCTGGCTTGAGCCGACGGCGAGATCAACAATATCAGCGTGCACGAGCGTGTGTTGTATCGCGGTAGCTGGAAATATGATGAACAGCAGTATTGGGCGCAGAAAGAACGATAGCGATTTTAAAGAGGTGTTTGATAGACGCATTATGTAAGTGTCAACCTGTTAAAAGTACACTCAAAAAAATACGCTCAATTCGCATAAATTTCTGTAAACAATTACCGCATGAAGGCGTTATAAGTTGACGGTATGCGGGCTCAACCGCGTTTAAACAGAAAACTGTGTTTCCCAGCTCAAACTACCTTGTTGGTAAATAATAGCGGTTACTCACAATTAGCGACACAGGTGGTTTCACTGCTAACCTCACCACCACAGTTGGAATAACACTGGTTATAACCTGTCTGACAGGACGCATGGCTTTCACGCTCGATGCCACAGTACTCGTAGAATGGGAAGTCACAATCCAACTGATCCTCAGCCGTTTTACCCCTATTTTTATGCAGGCACAGATCGTACTTAAGCTGGTTCCGGCTCTCTCTAAATTCACAATTTTGAACCTTGAGATTCTTATTCTGATTACACAGAAGCTGCATGTTCTGGCACTGCGCAATGCAGTTTAGGCCCTCAGGAGTTGTGGGCCTTAAATACGAATATTCCGTTTTATATTGAGGGCCACATCCGACCAGAAATGCTGTAACTAATACCACTGTGTATTTGCTTATCATCTCAGCCCTCCCTTAAAAATGCAGGCAATGATTGCCCGCATTTTCAGTGTGCTTAGAACGGAATATCGTCATCAAATTCGGCACCCGCGGCTGTCGGCATTGGAGCTGCCTGCTGCGCTTGAGGCCTAGGTGCGGCTTGACGCGGAGCCTGGTTGTAGTCACCACCACTAGCGCCATCGGGACGGCCACCCAAGAGCTGCATATCCCGGGCAATGATTTGTGTTGAGTAGCGATCTTCGCCGGTATTTTTATCCTGGTACTTATCGGTACGGATGGAGCCTTCGATGTATACCTGAGACCCTTTTTTCAGGTACTCACCCGCTATTTCGCCTAAGCGGTTGAACAGCGTGACCCTGTGCCACTCGGTACGCTCTTGTTTCTGACCAGAGGTTTTATCTGTCCATTGTTCGGAGGTTGCAATGCTGATGTTGGTAACCGCTCCACCACTGGGCATATAACGCACCTCAGGGTCTGCGCCGATGTTTCCGACCAAAATGACTTTATTAACACCACGTGCCATGATATTTCTCCTAATTTGAAAAGCCGAGTCAGTCCATTGCCCGGTCGTCAAATTGTACCGTAGCTGCCTCTGCCTCGGGTAGTCTGTGTACGTCAGCTGGCTGGGGATCCGTACAGTTCACCCGTAAAGCGCTGCTTGTCCACCTTGAGGTATGCCGCGCCCTCATCAAGCGCAATAACCACCTCTTCCACCCCCACCATAGACTGAAGTTCGGCGGTTATCTCACCGATTCTCGTCTGCTCATCGCTACTCAGGGTGCGCCGATGGGTAACCATTTTCTTCGGTGCTTGAAAACCGAACAGCACCAGCCACCAGATAACGCAGCATACGCCCATAGCCGCAAAAACTCCGCTGGGCCCCACGGCCCCGTACAGCCAACCTGCCCCGGCGCCTCCCACGAAAGCTCCGAAAAACTGGCTACTACTGTAGATGCCCATTGCGCTGCCCTTTGCGGCTGCCGGAGCAATGCGAGATACCAAAGAAGGCAGCAAGGCCTCCAGCGTATTCATAAAACTAAAAAAGCAGGTAATGGCCAGAAATATCAATATGAAATTCTGGCCCAATCCCATGGCAGATGGACCGGCGAAGAGCATCTGAGTGATCACTAAACCACCCACACATAAGAGCAGTACAGAACGCAAAGCTTTACGCTCACCCCAGATAATGAGAGGCACCATGACGCCGATGGACAGAATCACCGCAGGTAAATAGACCAGCCAGTGACGATCGTCGCTAATGCCCGCATCTCGAAGTTGCAATGGCACAACGAAAAACACAGCCGTTATCAACAGATGAAGCATAAAAATGCTGACATTAAGTCGCTGTAGTTGTCTGTTTGAAAACAGCTTTTTCATGGTGGGAAGGTTGGCACCAGTATCAGCGCTGTACTGACACTGCCCGGGCTCAGGTACCACAGTATGCAAAATCACAATGCCCAACACCGCCGAACCTGCGGTTATCCAGAACAAACCATCGATAGAGAACCAACCAATGAGGAACGGGCCGACTATTAAAGACAATATGAACGCAAATCCGATACTCGCGCCCAAGCTTGCCATGACCTTGGTGCGTTGCTCATCACGTGTCAGGTCTGCGGCTAAGGCCATCAAAGCGGCAGCTATCGCCCCAGTACCCTGCAGTGCCCGACCCAATATTACCCCATAAATTGAATCTGACATGGCCGCCAGCACACTGCCTGCCGCCATCAGCACCAGCCCGATCGTAATGACGCGCTTGCGGCCAATCCGGTCGCTCAACATACCGAATGGGATTTGTAGCGAAGCTTGGAGAAGCCCGTACACACCTATGGCAAAACCGATCAGGAATGGCGTGCTGTGGCTGTAGTGCTCCCCGAACAAACTGAATACCGGAAGGATGATGAACAGCCCTAGCATCCGTACCATATAGATTAAGGACAACGACCAGGCGGCTCGCTTTTCTCCTGCAAGCAGTGCCGTGGAGGCAGTACTATTGATCGGGTCCATAAACCTTCGGATTGACTCTTTTCAAGCGGAGTATAGTAGCAGCCACCCGAACAGATCGGGCAGTCTTAGCATCAACCAACGACGAATTTCATACGATGGATACCATCCGAATAAAAGGTGCCCGAACTCATAATCTGAAGAACATTGACGCGGAACTGCCGCGCGATTCTTTGATCGTGATTACCGGACTCTCCGGGAGCGGAAAATCGTCATTGGCCTTCGATACTCTGTTTGCCGAGGGGCAGAGACGCTACGTCGAATCTTTGTCAGCTTACGCCCGACAATTTTTGTCGGTTATGGATAAACCAGATGTCGACATGATCGATGGTCTGTCGCCTGCTATTTCTATTGAGCAAAAATCCACATCGCACAATCCTCGCTCAACCGTGGGCACCATTACGGAAGTTTATGACTATTTGAGGCTTTTGTTCGCGCGTGCCGGGACGCCCACCTGCCCCAGACACGGTGAAGTCCTAGAGGCCCAGACGGTCAGTCAGATGGTTGATCTGGTACTGGCAATGAAAAAAGGGACCGCGCTTGCCTTGCTTGCACCGGTGGTACGCGATCGAAAAGGGGATCACGCAACGTTGCTTGAGCGTCTGCGAGCACAAGGCTATCTGCGAGCCCGGATCGACGGTGTCATTACAGAACTCGAGGGCGACATAATCTTGCCCGCGAAAAAGAAACACACCGTGGAAGTCGTCGTCGACCGGTTTAAGGTACGGGATGATCTACGGCTTCGACTCAGTGAGTCTTTCGAAACCGCAACCCAGCTGGGTGAAGGGACAGCCATTATTACCGCGCTTGATGGCGAAAGCGACGATATGATTTTCTCCACACGCTTTGCCTGCAGCCAGTGTGGGTATTCGATGCCGGAGTTAGAACCACGGGCGTTCTCATTCAACAGCCCTCATGGAGCGTGTCAGAGTTGCGACGGTCTCGGACTAAGCCAGTTCTTCGACCCGAAAATGATTGTTGTTAATCCAACAGTCAGCCTGGCAGGCGGGGCCATTAAAGGCTGGGACAAAACCAACCCCTACTACCACCAGATGATTTTGTCTTTAGCTAAGCATTATAAATTTAAGGTGGACACCGTTTACGATGAGTTGGGTGAAGAGATTCAAAATATCCTGCTCTACGGCTCCGGCGACGAACAAATTACGTTTACCTATCAAAGTGAAAAAGGTAAAGCGACTCGCGAATCAGTGCGCACATTTGAGGGCATCATTCCAAACTTAAACCGCCGGTATAAAGACACTGAGTCTAATGCGGTGCGAGAAGAACTCAGTAAGCTTATGTCGTCTCATACCTGCCCTGAATGCCAAGGAGCAAGACTTAATGAAGCCGCCCGACATGTACTGATTAACGGTCAGAATCTGCCTTCTATTGTCAGTTTATCTATTGGCGATTCTCACAAGCTGATAAGTGACTTAAAACTCAAAGGACAACGCAAAGAAGTTGCTGAAAAAATCAATTCAGAAATACTTCAGCGCTTATCTTTTTTAGTGAACGTTGGTTTGCAATACTTATCTTTAGACAGAGGCGCGCACACGCTATCGGGTGGAGAGGCACAAAGAATAAGACTCGCCAGTCAAATAGGGGCAGGCTTGCAAGGCGTATTGTATGTACTGGATGAACCCTCGATAGGATTACATCAAAGAGACAACGATAAGTTGTTATCAACTCTGACCTACCTTCGAGACTTAGGAAATACCGTGATCGTCGTCGAGCACGATGAAGATGCCATTCGCTCTGCAGACCACGTACTCGATATAGGACCAGGTGCCGGGGTTCACGGTGGCAATATCGTTGCATCGGGTACCCCGGCACAAATTATAAAAAGTAAAGCTTCGATAACCGGTCAGTACCTCAGCGGTAAACGAAAAATTGATATACCCAAGCGCAAACCTGTCGGCAAACAGTTCATCAGTTTACGAGGTGCACGAGGTAATAACTTAAAATCGGTAGATGTAAAAATTCCTGTTGGACTGTGCACAGTTGTCACAGGGGTCTCTGGATCCGGCAAATCAACGCTTGTTAATGACACACTGTATAAACACGCTGCCAATGTTATCAATCATGCACGCCATACCCCTGCCCCGTTAAAATCCATAGCAGGATTAAAAGTGTTCGACAAAATCGTAGCCATAGATCAAAGCGCTATTGGCAGAACACCGAGAAGCAACCCTGCAACCTACTCCGGATTGTTTTCTCCGATTAGAGATTTGTTTGCAGGTACCCATGAGGCCCGCTCCAGAGGTTATCAACCTGGCCGGTTTAGCTTCAACGTAAAGGGTGGACGCTGTGAAGCCTGCCAGGGCGACGGCCTGATTAAAGTAGAAATGCATTTTCTACCGGATGTGTATGTTCCGTGTGATGTCTGTCAGGGACAACGCTATGGGCGGGAAACCTTAGACATTCGATACAAAGGGCAAAATATTCATCAGGTTTTATCGATGACCGTAGAACAGGCTAATGAATTTTTTAGTGCCGTGCCCGTATTGCAACGAAAATTACAAACCATGATGGATGTGGGTTTGTCGTACATCACACTGGGACAAAACGCGACGACTCTCTCCGGAGGTGAAGCTCAGCGAATTAAACTTGCGCGTGAACTGTCGAAGCGCGACACCGGGAATACACTTTACATACTCGATGAGCCAACGACCGGTCTGCATTTCGAAGACGTCAAAGCGCTATTGAGTGTTCTGCAACGGCTTCGAGATGCTGGTAACACGGTTATCATCATCGAACATAATCTGGACGTGATTAAAACCGCTGATTGGCTCATAGACATGGGACCTGAAGGAGGCGAAGGTGGAGGCACGCTTGTCGCATCCGGCACGCCGGAAGATATTGTGAAAAGCAAAGGCTCCCATACCGGTCATTACTTGAAACGGCTTCTGGCATGATCCGTACGTGAGACATCACACTCGCACGAAACACCCGAGCCAGTCACTATGAGAGAAGCCGCTGCACCTTTGCTACTCCGTCTGGAAAAGAGCACGCAATCGATCACGTGGGGAATACTATTCATGGTATCGGGCACCATGATCGTGCCCGTCATGGATGCCATCGCAAAAATTCTGGGTGATACCTTGTCCCCTCTCCAGGTGACCTGGGGTAGGTTCGTGTTTCAGGCATTGATTATGGGTATCGCCATAATCGTGTTATACGGACCTGCCACACTAAAACCAAAACGTCCAGTAATACATGGTGTACGAGGACTTTTGTTAGCTATTGCAACGACATTTTTCTTTTTCTCGCTGGTCTATTTACCACTTGCAGATGCCATTGCGATTTTCTTCGTTCAACCGATGCTGTTAACGCTGTTGTCAGCAATTTTTTTAGGGGAAACGATAGGCTGGCATCGCAGACTAGCGGTTATTGCAGGCTTTATAGGCGCACTGCTTATTATTAAACCCGGAAGCGATTCCTTTACGCTTGCAGCGACACTTCCTATCGGCGCAGCCTTCTTCTTCTCCGGTTATCTGGTCGTCACACGCTCGGTAGCAAACATCGACAACCCTATGACCATGCAATTTGCCAGCGGCGTTGGAGCAACTATCGCGTTGTCGATAGGGCTTATACCAGGCACGCTTGCAAACAGTTCCGCGTGGGGTGCTCAACTGCCTGCAACTATTGAATGGGTGTACTTAGCGTGTATTGGCCTTATCGCCGCAGTAGGACATCTGCTAGTGGTTATTGCGGTCAATCGAGCCCCCACCTCCGTCTTAGCGCCATTTGGTTATGTGGAAATCATTGCTGCCACTCTACTGGGGTGGATGATTTTTAGTGAATGGCCAGATGCTCTGTCATGGTTGGGAATCGCCATCATTGTCTTCAGCGGACTCTACGTTTTTGTCAGAGAACAACGTGCGACTAAGCATACGTCTTAGTTAGGTCTCAATCGCCTGCTGCAATGCTGTGTTCAGCAAACGCACCGTTTTAGGAATTTCTAACGTACTTACGTTGCCTAGGCCTAATACCAAGCCATGTACTTTATCGGTCGCAGGTTTATCCCACAGTAAATCATCCACGAACTGCACTCCTAGTTTGAACTCCTGTAATTCCGGCAGAAGCAATTTGGCCGAAAACGCCTTTCTAAATCGGACAACCAGGCTCAAACTTCCACCCGTATCTTCTGGCGGATAAATGAACGACACCTTTTGCAATTCAGCCAGCAGCGCTTGCCGTCTTTGGGTATAAACAACGCGCGCACGTTGTAAATGCTTCGCTAAAGAGCCGTTTGATAGCACTTCAGCAACCGCAGCTTGTGCAATGGCATTACTACCGCCACCCAGCGCTTTCAAACAATGATTGCTGCGTTTGACATGCGACTTAGGCACGACTAACCAAGCAATGCGCGCAGCGGGGAATATCAATTTTGAAAACGTACCCGCGTGTAGAACAACAGCACCCGTTTTCGCACTGGATGACGCTAGCGCAGGTCGGGCTTGAGATGCATCGCGGAACTCGCTGTCGTAATCATCTTCAAAAATAACGGCACCGTGAGATCTGGCGTAGATCATCAATTCTTTACGTCGTTCCGCTGACAAAGGTGCACCTGAGGGGTATTGAAAACACGGTGTTAAATAAATTATGGACGGGTGTTTTTTAGCGGCTGACAGTTTCGGGTTCGCGCCTTGCGAGTCAACAGGCATGGCACTAATGTTTAGACCCATCATGCGAAAAGCATCGACGGCTCCGGGGTAGCCTGGGCTTTCAATCCATGCGATATCCCCGTTGTTTGCATACATCATCGCCGCAAGCGCTAGACTTTGTCGGGTACTGCTGGTCACAATGATCTGCTGCGGCTCCACAACCAAAGATCGATAAATAGCGAGATACCGGGCAATGGCCTGCTGTAATTGAGGTAATGCGCTTTCCCGATACCCTAAGTCATCAGTAGGAAGCTTGGCAGCACAGCTCATTGCCCTCCTCCATGCATCGACAGGAAATAGTTCGGAATCGGGAACACCGGGCGCAAACAAAGTATCGCTTCGCGATACACCTTTCATGGTGCTGCTTCGCTCCGATAAGAACGTCGACTCATCCGGATCGATGAGAGCTACATTCGCAGGCTCTTTAGCCAAATCACACGTGACGCGGGTACCTCTCCGTCCATTTGTGTCTATTAGCTGCTCATCTTGAAGTTGCGCGTACACCGCAATAACCGTATTTCGGCCAACGCCTAATAACGCAGATAGATGCCGACTTGAAGGAAGCTGCTGACCGTCGATCAACTCTCCTTGAGTAATAGCCTCATATAGAGCGAGATAAAGCTGGCGAACTTTAGAGAGTTCATGGGGCGACTTTGGAGACAGCCTACTTACCCACTCCGGGCTGGACAGAACATCAATTTCCACACTCATAACCAGAGTAAATCAGCTCGTTATTTTTGGTTCTATTAAATACCTAATTTCATACCTATTCAAGGGACCAAATAAAAGAAATACTCAACACCAATACAGACGCACTTGCACGGTAAAGACTATGGATAAGCACAATACGGCCATTCCCCCGAAGGGAGACAAGCGCCGCGTCAGACAATCTCCCAACCGGGCCGCTTACGATAAGGCCTCGCTTTACGCGGTTCTGGATGCAGCAAATATTGGCCATGTGTCCTTTGTACATGACGGTTGGCCGCAGTCCATTCCTACCGCCATTGCACGACTCGACGACCATTTGTATTTACACGGCAGCAGAAGCAGTAGACTTTTTATGGCTTTGGCGGCAGGTGAACGAGTCTGCGTTTCCGTATGCTTAGTGGATGGTTTGGTCAAAGCACGTTCAGCATTTCATTGTTCGATGAATTACCGAAGTGCTGTGGTTTTCGGTTGCGGCGAAGCTGTAGACGGTGATTCAAAAATTTCATTGCTCGACAGGTTTACTGAGCACCTTATTCCCGGCACTGCAGACGACTTTAGACCCATGCTACCCAAGGAAATAAAAGCCACAGCGCTTATCCGCATTCCTTTGAATGAAGCATCAGCGAAGATACGTAATGGCGACCCCGTTGATGACGATGAAGATATCGAACTCAACTACTGGGCAGGTGTAATTCCTTTGCACCTATCCGTTGGTGAGCCTGTAGCATCCGCAGATTTACCGGACACTGTGAAACCGAAAGCCAATTTACTCAAAGCACTAGCCGACTATTAAGCCGGCTAGAATGTGCTAACCGTGTTCAGCGCCGGCGGCATTTAGCTCCCGGTTTAAGAGTGCTTCGACAGCATCTTGAGGATCAACTCCATCTACAACGATACGGTAAATCTGTTCGATAATAGGCATACGCACTTCTAATCGTTGAGCTTGTTCGTAAACAGCCCTGGCGGCTCCTATGCCCTCCACCACTTGACCTATTTCTTCAGCTGCTTCATCGATAGTTTTACCAGCAGCCAATGCTAAGCCCATACGTCGGTTTCTGGATTGGTTGTCGGTACAGGTCAGTACCAAGTCTCCCATTCCAGCCAAACCAACGAAGGTTTCTGAACTGGCGCCCATCGCAACACCTAAGCGGGATAATTCGCGCAGCCCTCGGTTTATTAGTGCTATGCGAGCATTAGCACCAAAACCCAATCCATCCGATAAGCCTGCACCAATGGCTAATGCGTTTTTGACCGCGCCGCCAATTTCAACCCCCACGATATCTTGAGAGGTATACGCGATAAACGTTTTGGTTCTGAGTAAACTCGCCAACTCTACTGACCATTCTTCATTGGCACCTGCCACAGTGATTGCAGTCGGGAGGCCTGCCCCAACTTCCAAGGCGAAGGTTGGCCCTGAGACAACTGCGTAATCCTGACACGCAGGTAAAACCTGTTGCACCACTTGGTGTGGCAGCGCACCGCTAGAAAGCTCGAATCCTTTTGTTGCCCAACATAATTTGATCGATGCTAAACGTGAACCCAACAATGATTGAAGTTGTAGCAAGATATCGCGGAACGCATGACTGGGAACAGAAATCAACATGTACTCAGCATCTTTGGTAGCTTTGCCTAAATCGGCAACCACAGAAAGGTTGTCTGGAAAAACACTTCCCGGTAAGTACTTCTCATTAGTTCCAGCGGTCATCATTTCGGCACAATGCGCAGCGTCTCTTCCCCACAACGTAACCTCATTGCCTGCTCGTGCCAGTTGAATTGCTAATGCTGTTCCCCAGGAACCCGCGCCGATAACAACAAACCTATTCGTGCTCTTTACTGATTCGCTTGTCATTGATAGGCATCCTATTTTTTATGTCTTGGTGTGTTGTTCTTGCTGTTC
>JAHDGK010000059.1 GCA_020627685.1 Granulosicoccus sp.
TGAAGCATGCAAGGGCAATAACGAACTTTTGGCCAGCGCCCAACGGGCAAAACTCTTGGCTCTTGCAGACCAACAGGCTGTTATGGATAGTTATTTAGCGCTTTTGTAAAAACAACAGAGAGTACGCTGAACCGTTGTATCTAAAGGCAACATAGCCTCGAGGTTAGCTGTTAATAAATCAGATTGCAGATAGGAATGGCACTTGACTGAGTGACTAAGGGTGGGAAGTGGTCAAGTGAATTTTTTGATTGATGTACAGCAATGACGCTATCGCAAATCCATTGGGTATAAGGAATAACGCCATGGACTGAGATACGCCCGTCCAATCAGCAATCAAACCCGTTTGCAATCCCGCTAATAGATCAAGAAGATCCATTGCCAATCGCGTGCACAAAGCAGTAACTATTGATGCAAGTGTCCTAAAAATCCAAATGCCGAGGATCATTGCGATGGCAATCGCAATATACCTTGCCGCTGAGTTCATCATTATGAAGTCGCTAGCACCGCCGGTGTCGACCTCAAAGGCAGCCATCATGCCGTTGCCATCGAGGAAGTTCCAAAAGCTAAACAAACAGTCCACAAGGTGAGATACGCGGGAGCGATGTACCACCAAAACGGAAGTTTCAAGCGCATGATAGGGCTCCAATTATTATTGCTATGGAAGTACGAGCCGATTGGCTATGCACGATAGCCAAACCGCTCTGTTCACTCGACGCGAATTAGAGGTTGTTGAAGTCCTACCATCGGTCTGTTTTCAGGGTAGTAAAACCCTGTCCCATCCACATGTTTGCCCCCCATGAACAACATGTTTGGCGTATCTTCGCGCACATAGAGAAAGTCGTGATCCGCTACATAGGAACTGCCTTCGACAAACTTGAGCAAGACACAAGGTTGGCCCAGAATATTGCGTGTTTCGCCTAGAACAAACTCACCTTCTCCACAGGCGCCATTCGGTAATTGGTTCAACTGCTCAACCATTGGCGGTGCCAACACTTTTAATTCCAGCTGACGGTTTAACAGATAATCCTGTGACCAAGCTCCAGCGACAGCTACATTCGCTTCGTGCCAAACAAGCTCTCCGGCGAAGTCGTATGACACGGCAGGTATGCTGCAAGTACTGTCTGCATAAACGGTGATATTTGCCTCGAACCCACCATCGGCATCGTATTTGAAATCGCGTGTCAGGTAAGACGGTGTTGGTGCGAGCTCGGGATTATTTGAATTTTGCTGAGGTCGCATTTCGCAGCTGATGGAAGTCCAAGTACCAACGATCCTTTTCTGAAGGCCTTTGAGAGAGGTGTCCATAGTGGTGCTGGCGTTTGCAGTAGCAGCAAGCATGAATAGCGAGGTGACTAGGGTTTTCATGTGATTTTCCGCTGTTAAACGAGGGACTCAGATTACACGTATAATTCAAATTAACAACTAGTCACTTTTATTTGAGGTAGTCATGAAAAAGGAACTATCGGCGCCCAATTCTGACCCAGCAAGCTGCCCGGTAACTTTCTGCCTTTCAGTCATCGGGGGTAAATGGAAACCCGTTATCCTCTTCTGCATCGCCAACGATGTGAATCGTTTCGGTGTTATGCAACGCACAGTGGCTGGTATCACGAAGCAAATGCTAACAAAGCAATTGCGTGAGCTCGAAGGTGATGGACTAATTTCCCGCAAAGTGTACGCGGAGGTCCCCCCTCGCGTTGACTACGCTTTGACCGACGTGGGCCGCACAGTTCTCCCTATCATCGAGTTGATGAAAGAGTGGGGACAAGCCAATATGCAATAATAATTCGTTAATTAATTCAAAGCCAACTCACGAAGCAACTCATCAGCCTCACGTCGGGTAGGTTGATGACGATACCGAAGGCCGACCACTTGGCGGGTAAATTCAACACCTTCTATCGGCAATGACACTAAGTCATCTCCTTTTGGAATCGCTGTTGCCGGCAGAATCACCGCACCCGAACCGTTTCTCGCTAGCTCTAACAACCAGTCAACTCGATTGGAGCGATAAATTGCGTAAAGGGATTGCCCATGCTCAGCGCAGGTTTTATGCAAGGCTTCGCGCATCTCGCAATTGGATCGATTAAGCATATGGTGGCACGTATGGTTAAAGAAAATGCCTTAGCAGTGGCAAAGGACGAAAATGAGGTTGCTTCTTTTTTCGTTAATTCATCCAAGGGCAATAACGAACTTTTGGCCAGCGCCCAACGGGCAAAACTCGTGGCTCTTGCAGACCAACAGGCTGTTATGGATAGTTATCTGAAGTTGTTGGTATCGAGGGTATCTTCAGAGATAGTGGATACGTAGCCTAGTTGGATTATTTGTAACTGAACGAAGGTTCTATAAAAATATTCAGAACCTCCGTAGTTTCCCTCTCAATTCACTTACAACCACATACGCCTAAGCAATCCGTCCTTTATATAAAATTGATGGAAAAGAGCGGCACCTGCGTGCAACACAAACAAGCAGATCATAACTTTTGCGCCAATACCATGAGGCACCCTTGGGGCATATTCCCAAAAATCAGGTAATGAAGCTGCGGCAGCCTCACCAAAAATCACGCTTCCCGCATTAGAGAGAATTAGCATTCCTATACCGCTCATACTCATACCCAGAATCACGATATAGAAAAGTACATGCACAGCACGGGCAAAACGATCTTGCCAAATCGGCATTGGAAGCGACTTAGGCTTTTCATCAAATTTCCACCACCAAACAATACGAAAGAGTGTAAGAAGAAATATGATTAAACCCAGAGGCACATGTAGGCGCAATAGTGTTAGCTTTACTTGCACATTCTCAGTGTCTGAGGCTATGGCGCCTAAAGCAAAGAGAGCTAATATTAACGCTACGCTCGTCCAATGAATCAATGTAGCCACTGTGCCATAACGTTCCGATGAACTCTTCATCAACGTTGCTTCCCGCGACTAATGCCGAATGACTTTGTAGAGTGCGGGATTTTGCATAAGCCCCTCCACTTTCGGCAAGTTAGCCTCCGCTTGCATTTTTTTTGCAGCAGCCATAAAAGCTTCAGCGCTTTCCCACTTCGCAACATTGATTAAAACAAAACGCGCATCACCAATGATCGATTGATGTAAATCGGTTGAAATATAGCCCGGCTGCGTTTGAAGAAAGTCTCTGGCCTGTTCCCAAAATGCGATGCTCTCTTCAAGCATATTTTCTGGTACTTCAAAGGGGTTAATTAGCGTTATTACTTTCTCAGATGCGAAGCTGTTTGACACCATGGAAAGCATAAGAAGGCTTATGGCCGCTATAGTTTTTCTCATTTTATAAATCCTGAAATCAGTTTAGTGGAATCAAGCGACGCAAAAGCCCGGCACAGCTAATTTATTAAATAGGTGCGGCGAGGCGATTGCACTTTCAGGATACGAACCAATGCGCTTCTGAAATTCTGGGTTGGAAAACGCGTTACGAAATGTTTCTACACTCTCCCATACAGCGTAATTAATGAATGTAGAACTTCCAGCGATGCCCTTGTGAAGTTGAGTCGAAATGTAGCCAGGTTGCGCTTTCATGAACTCCGCATCATGTGACCATGCAGCGACCAGATCTTCTTCGTCTTTCGGATCAACAGTGAAGACGTTTATTAGCACAACGGAACCGTCGTCGTTGGACTGCAACTGATCAGTCAACGATACGATTTCATTCATTTCTTTAAATCCGGGCATTATCTCATTCCTACGTTTGTTGTGATTCGATTTCCTCTGAGCGTTCTCGGACAGCCTTAACAACCTTTAGAGCTTGTTTCACTCCTCGTTCACTCAGTCCTTCGGACAATTCGTTTATCCAAATTGCCTGTGCTTTATTAATTTCTTCTAAAACCCTGATGCCTTCTTTTGAAAGAGAAACAAGCGGAGCACGCTTGTGATCTCGATTAGACGTCAAGTTGACCATGTCAAGACCGCTAAGGTCGCGAACAATCCTCTGCACCCCTTGCCTTGCTAAACCCATCCGCCGTGCAATCTGCGGCACGGTTAATGGCGTTCCTGCGAGTTCAATCGCACCCATCACCTGCCAACGCGCACTGGTCAGTCCGTGCGGCTTGGTGATTCGATTCCCCGCCTCAAGCACAGTGCCGTTAAAGCGGAATGTCTCTAACACCAGCTCAGTCAATACTTCCCCTAACGGGGATCTTTGGCTACTCATTTCGTATGCTACCTATTAAGCAATATGTTGTCAATTTAAATATATGTTGCTTTTAATCGTCTCTACACCGTTCGTGATGAACTTCAAAACTTCCTACCAGCGATGACCATACGACCTGAAGCATGAAGAATCAATGAGTTATCGAGCTGCTCGACAGAGAACCAGTCGGTTGCTGCGCAGACCGATCAACTCTTCAAAACGGATGGTTATAGAGCCAACTCACGAAGCAACTCATCAGCCTCACGTCGGGTAGGTTGATGACGATACCGAAGGCCGACCACTTGGCGGGTAAATTCAACACCTTCTATCGGCAATGACACTAAGTCATCTCCTTTTGGAATCGCTGTTGCCGGCAGAATCACCGCACCCGAACCGTTTCTCGCTAGCTCTAACAACCAGTCAACTCGATTGGAGCGATAAATTGCGTAAAGGGATTGCCCATGCTCAGCGCAGGTTTTATGCAAGGCTTCGCGCATCTCGCAATTGGGTCGATCAAGCATGTTGATGTTGGCCAATTGCTCTAACGATACAGCTGCGCTTTGGCTAAGAGCATGATCGGCTGCAACTACCACGCGATAGCTTTCACTATAAAGCGGATCGACACGGTAGAGGTCTGAAGGCACATCAGCGACCGATACAACAATATCGAATCGGCCTTCTCGCAACCCTTGTAGCAGCGCATCTTCTGTTTCAACAATTAACTCAATTTCTGCTTCGGGCAAACGATGTCGATAGCGTTCAACCGCTTCAGATATTTTTCGTTGCCCAACCGTTTCACCCACACCTACATTAAGAGGAACACGGTCTAGTCGAATGTGGCGAACAGCCTCAGCTTTTGCTTCAAGCGTCTCTCGTTGCACCCTATCCAATCGTGGACGTACCAACTGCCCCAAAGCCGTAAGCTGACATCCAGAACGATCACGAAGAAATAGCGGTCCGCCGAGTTCATCTTCAAGCTTCTTTATGGCTGCTGTGAGTGATGGCTGCGAAACAAAAGACGCCTGCGCTGCTTGAGTGAAATTTCGGTGCTCACAAACCGCAAGAAAATAGCGGATTTGATTCATTTCCATAAAAACCTCCCATTTCGCTGAAAGATGACCTTAGCGAATACCTCTGCATAGCCTGTGCCTATTGAAATATAGAAAACCGATATTGGAATATTTTCGGCCCGGAGCCGATTATAGACCCCATGAAAGCCAATACAGGCATTTCAGCAAGTTCAAAGACAACTTGGTTCACATTTTTAAATAGAGGTTATCTATGAAAACTGCATTATTGAAGACTTTCGGAATTTTAGGTTTAACAACATTAGCAACAAGTTCTTACGCACAGGAGTCAGTACACATGAACCACACAGCAAGCTACATCGAAATGAAAGCATCAGCAGGTCAGGAAAAGGACTTTGCACAGTTTCTAACCGGGGCAGCGCCTTTAGTGAAGGAGACAGAACCCGGCACAGCTCTGTGGTTTGCGTTGCAGGGGTCAGAAAACCAACTGGCCATTTTCGACATTTTCGTTGACGAAGATGCACGGAACGCTCACTTCTCAGGTGTAGTCGCCGGTGCGTTGCATGACAACGCAACAAAATTGGTTGAGGGGGGCTGGGATGATGGGGTCGTTGCAAATATCAATAACTCCTCAGTGCTTTCAGCGAAAGCCCCTGTTGATCTTTATACCGCGACGACTGCGACGTACATCAAGCTGACTGCGGCACCAGGTCAAGGAGATGCACTGGCAGCATTACTTACAGCAGCCGGACCCATCGTTGCCGATACGGAACCCAAAACACTTTATTGGGTAGCTTTGCAACTCGACGAGAATAATTTTGCCATCTTCGACATCTTTGCCGACAACACGGGGCGGGAAGCACATTTCGCAGGCCAAGTTGCAAATCTGTTGAAAGAAAAGTCGTCGGTTTTAGTTGAAGGGGGTTGGGACAGCGGTGTCGTTGCTAACATCAACAACTTTGACATCCTGGCAATAAAATAAACGCCTTTCGAGTGTTTCAAACTCATAAAGTTAAATGCCTCACACGATGTGTGAGGCATTTCTATAGCACTTAATAGTAACTATCCGGATAGCTAGCGCTGATGTTTGATCATTCATCTAGCCAGCCAATTTAATACGCATTGCGACACACTGGTACATAGACTTTCAAAATAAGAAAAATCACTTAAAGCCTGATACCTTCAGATACAAAGCTCTTCTCTTGTTGTGACATTTTTCATCTAAGATTTTCACTCGATATTGACGTGACTAACTCCTCCACTCGCAATACATTCGAGTGGAGCTTCTTACTTGATTACAGAACAAGAGATGTCAATGAAAAAAATAGCTTCCTTTACGCCCAATGCTACTTACATTTACATGGCATTGATGATTGTTTTAGGTTCTGCCTGTAGCTCTGATGGGACCGTATTAGAAACAAGCGATGAAATTACAACGGACAACACAAATACGGATGAATCAATAGGCACATCCGTCATATTCACTTGCGATGAAATCACAACCAAATTCGTGACGAAGGGATCCGCGAATCCAGACTTAGCTGCTCCAGAAGTTAGCGCCACATGTAACGATGACACAGTGACGGTTACTTCAAATGGAATCCCAGATTTTCCATACATTGCCACCTCACCCGGGGTACCAACTGCGAACATTGTAGACTATGTATTCCCCGCTACTCCAACACCTGCAGAGGTTGTTACTGACATACCTATTGTGGGAGCAATTGGTGTTGCTATAAACGGGATACCTATCTATGGACCTACGGAAGGTCCAGGGGGAGATGTAAACGCAAGGCCGGGCGGATTCGTTGAATGCGGCGGTCACAATGGCCCCACTGGATATCACTATCACTTGTTTTTTGTTACAGGCACAGATTATTGCTTGTTCTCTGAAACGGATATCGCGGATGAGCCTGTGCTATTTGGATATGCGTTGGATGGATACCCGATTTTTTCTGGGAACAACCTGTTTACACCATCTTGGTATCTTAGTGACGCGTCACTGTTCGCCACCGACACATGGTCAGCACATGCCTATGTTGAGGGGTCTGGTGATCTCGATCAATGCAATGGAAAAGAAGACGAGAACGGAAACTATGCGTACTACACAACTGATGGCTTTCCTTATGTAATGGGCTGCTTCCGTGGAGAATTGCAACTAAATACCGCAGGGCAAGGAGAGCCCCCACGATGACTAATAAAGCCAGACGAGCGATCTTGTCAGTCGGAGCACTTCTAGCTATTGGGGCAGCTAACTCCCGTTCGACATATGCAACCGTTGGGTATGAACCCACCGAAGCAGACATAGGGTATCTACAGGATATGTCTGTTCATCATCTGCAAGCCCTAGATATGTGCAGGCGTATATTGGGTCGCGCGACAGGAGACTCAGTACAAGCAGCCGCGACTGAGGTGTTAGAAAATCAGGCGATGGAAGTGGGACAGATGCGAGCATGGCTAGCAGATTGGGGTCGCTCCACAGTGCCGCCTACCACCGTCATGGCTTGGATGGGTGCTAATCAAGGCGCGGGTATGCCGCTTTCAATGATGCCCGGGTATGCTAGCAATGCACAGATGTCAGAGTTATCGACACTAAATGGACTTTCACTCGGTAAGCGTTGGTTGCAACTAATGCGGGCACACCATGTAGGCGGTGTAATGATGGCTAATGAGGCTAAAAACTTAGCCTCGTCTACAAAAATTGTAAGATTAGCGAATTTTCAAGTTCAGGCGCAAACGTTTGAAATTGCACAGTATGATTCACTGCTATCTTCCAGCTATGCAGTAATTTAAAACTCGCGTGATAAGCGGGAAACTAGCTTAGGACTAAAGAAGACATACTCAGCATCATCGCGATCAGCGAGCAGACACCTCGTACGTGATTCCATCTTGTCCAGTTTTTGAAATACACAGCCCAAAGTTCTGGCTTCATAGTGTCATAGTCTTGCACCTTCGCTAAACGATTGTTAAGTGGAACGTTAAACGCGGCGGTTAAAATAAACATGCCGAAGACATAAATTAAACCAGCAGACAACAGCCACCAACGCCCCGTCATATCGTCGTTAACAATAGCAGCGACAAGCAATACGAAGTACACCAAAGTAGAGCCAAAAAATAGCAGCATAAACCACGAGTGTAATATCACTTCGTTTATCGCATTCATGGCATCTGTAGCCTTTACAGGCCCCAGCTGATTGAATGCACGCATTATGAACGCCGAAAAAGCGAAGTAGACGCCGGCCATAATGCCTGCGCTAATAGTTGCTACAGTAAGCGACACTGTCATAAGGCTATCAAACATCATACTACCCTCTTTCGCCGTAACTTAAGCCTGTTGTAACAACCCGCTGCGATGCCATGCGCCAGTAGCATTCACTTTTTGCAGATACTCTTTAAAATCTGTTGCGGGTCGTCCTAGTGCTTCCATCACACCGTCGGTTGTGTTGGAGTTACGACCGTCGAACACCACGGTAAACAATTCACGCATCAGCCATAGCATGCCTTCGGGCAATCCTTGATCACGAAGTGCATTCAGGAAATCCTCAATGGGAATTTCTTTGTATTCCACGGGGTATCCCACCACCTCAGAAATTTCTGCAACACACTCTGTGAACGTCATTGCTCGAGGCCCCGTCACTTCAAACAAGCGATTGCGTAACTCTGGACGTGTAAGCGCTGCCACCGCAACGTCTGCAATATCGTCTACATCGACAAAGGGCTCTACATTGTCACCAGCCGGGAGCATGAGCTGTCCGCTCACAATTCCTTCAATCATGAAGCCCTCGCTGAAGTTCTGCATGAACCAACTGGCCCTGACCACATTCCAATCTATGCCACTGTTCATCAGTATTTTCTCTGCACGCTGGGCACCCTCTTCGCCACGACCGGATAACAACACTAAGTGTTGCAAACCCACCTCTTTGGCTAACTGGGTGAAGTCTCGTATAGTGTCATCTGCAGTAGGAATGGCAAGGTCAGGATAAAACGTGACGTAAGCCGATTGAGCTCCGTCAAGTGCCGCACGCCAGGTGGAGGAATCCTCCCAATTGAATGCAGGGGTGGAAGAGCGTGACACGCCACGTGTGGAATGACCCAACGCTTGCAAACGCTGCTCGACACGCATGCCTGTTTTAGCAGTCTTACCAATAATTAGAATGGGTGAATTTTTCATTTCGACATCTCAGATGTTAGTTTGGAGAAGTCGGTAAGTCGTTGACTCACCAACAGGATTAATGTTGGTTTAATCAAGCTTTCTTTAAAATAACGAAATGTCTAAGATAAATATCTAATCGTCCAAATTTACGAAATGCTATGACAGGGTTTGAACTAGAGGCACCACATTTAAATCCTGAGTTGCCTCCCAGTACAGATCCCTTTGGTGAGGTCTTACAGCTTTTGAAGCTAAGCGGCGTGCTCTATTGCAACGCAGAGCTTAGCGATCCATGGGGAATCGAGATACCGCATTTGCCTGGTGTTATGAACGTTGAACTGGTCACTTCAGGGCATTGCTGGATAGAACTCGACGGTGAAGCACCCGTGTTTATGCCTCAAGGCAGCTTGGTTTTGATCCCTCGTGGCAATCGGCATTTCTTGCGCGGCAACCCTCGAGACACCACCACTCACTTAAAGGATATTCCTGTTGAGCGAATTGGAGAACGCTTCGAGAACATGCATTTTGGCGGTGGCGGACGCCCCACCCAAGTGACCTACTACGGTGTTCGTTACGATCCCTACCTGGCTAGTCGTCTTATCCAATTGCTCCCGCCGATGCTCCACTTACGCACCCACATAGACGATGGCAGTTGGTTGCAGAGCACAATTCAATTTATTGCGAAGGAGGCAAAGCAACGACTACCCGCTAGTGAAACCGTCATTACTCGCCTAGCAGATATTCTAGTTATTCAAGCCATACGCGATTGGTTTCAGGGTTTGCGTGAAGAGGAAAAAGGCTGGGTTGCCGCGTTAAACGATCCTTACATCGGCAAAGCAATGTCGTTAATGCATAGACAACCGGCTCATAACTGGCAAGTAGAGAGCCTCGCCCACGAAATTGGCATGTCACGATCAGGATTCTCTGCGCGCTTTTCCGCTATGTTGGGCGAATCGGTGAAGCAGTATCTAACCACACTACGAATTCAACTAGCGCATCGTGAGCTGCGCGAAACCAATGATACGCTTGCGAAGATTGCCGAACGTGTTGGCTATCATTCAGAACCAGCGTTTAGCCGGGCATTCAAAAGAGAGATTGGCATGTCACCTGGAGAGGTGCGTAAACTCGTTTGAAACAATTTCTAATATTTGGAGATACAGGAACCTATGGAACAAATCGGTTTTAGAATGCAATTGAATGAAGGTCAAGTTCAAGAATATAAGCAAAGACACGACGACATATGGCCCGATTTAGTCAGCCTACTTAAAGAGGCTGGTATTTCTGACTATTCCATATTCCTGCACGAAGACACTAACAGTCTCTTTGCAGTGCTGCGAAGAACGAATGATCACACAATGGATAGCTTACCGTTGGAGCCTGTTATGCAGCGATGGTGGGCGCACATGGCCGATATCATGGCTACCGGTGAAAACAACGAACCGGTAGTAGAACCTCTAGAGCGGTTGTTTCACATGGCATGATGTACCAACTGATCTTGCCATTGACGCTCATAACGCGCTAATTGATTGCTACGAGTTTCATCCACACTGACAGGCTCGTATTCAGGAGGCTCGACAGGTGATTGAATGAGCATGGCTGCTCCCACACTGGTTCCCGTCTGAGAAGCACTAATGAGTACAGGTTGATTGCTAAGAACAGCAAGCATTTGCGCATAATGAGAATCATGAGCCATCGGTCCTTCCACAAACGTCGGCCCGTCACTGCCTATTAATTTCATGCATTCGTAAGTCATGAGTGCCAGGTACAGCGCAATTGCACTATCACGAACAGCATTGTCTTTATCCTCTAGTACCTCCCCAATCCATCGATGGGACAATTCCGGATAAGGGCCGGTTCCGCTTACAACTGATGGCAATAACATTGGCGGTACAGCAAACTGCGTAAGTAATCGATGCATGCCCTCTTCACACGATTTGTTGTTCGCACCCAATAGCTCACGTTCACGACCACCCATAAAGCGCGCTGAAGGGACAGACTCGCCGTGGGCATTAACGTTTAGCAAAGAGTCTTTAGATTCATTCAACTCTACCGGCTTGCCCCCCATCGACATGGCGATAAACCAGGTCCCAGTAGACACGACAGAGAAAGGAGGACACTGAGCCTTTAAATGCGGAACTAATGAAGCATTTGAATCGTGAATCCCAGTGAACACCAGCGTGCTTTCTGGGAGGCTAGTTCGCTGGGCCATTTCAGCGGTCAAGGTTCCGCTAGGCTCTCCTGAACATCGCGTGGGCGGTAGTAATGGTTGCCAGCCCATTTTATTGATCAGCGTGGAATAGTGTTTTTGGCGAGGTGCGTAAAGGTCTGAGTGGCACCCTAGTGAAGTTACATCGTTGTAAAGCTGCCCGGTAAGTCTGAAGACCCAATATTGAGGCCAAGTCAGAATGGTTTTTACCTGTGAAAACTGCTTAGGAAAATGCTGTTGCTGCCAGAATAATTGTGCGCCGATATTCAGGCCACCTGGCAATGCAGGAGAACCGGTTTCCGAAAACGTTGGTCTATGTTTTGAGTACTCACCGCGCAGCTCGTCAATGCCCAGGTACTCATAATCAAGTACGGGCATTGCCAGCTGCCCATTCGTATCGATGAGTGCGACGGTCGCACCATGAGTGGTTACTGTAATAGCGTCGATGGAGTGCTGCGAAGATAATGTGCGCAGAGCATCGACAATAAATGCCTCTGTCGCCTCGTGGTCAAGGCTGGGATATAAGGCCGCGAGAGTCGGTGAGGTGGTTTGCGATATTACGTTTATTTCTTTAGCGATCTGCGTATCAACCAGAGCTACCTTGGAGTTTGATTTACCAAGATCGATCACTGCAACCAAATACGCCATGAGCTAACTAGCCCGTCGATGAGTTCTACGAATAACGATGGGTAAAGCAATAACGGTGATTAGCAATAGCCCCGTAAATATAGACATAACAATTCCAGGTACATTGAGTAAGCCCAGCCCAAAAGTCACTAATCCCATCACGATTGCCGCTATAAAAACGCCGAGGATTGTACCCGCGCCACCCAAAATATTGACACCGCCCAGTACAACCATAGTGACAATTTCAAGCTCCCACCCTACTGCTATGGATGGGCGAGTTGAGCCTAATCTGGAGGTGAGGCATATCGCCGCTATTGCCGACATAATGCCAGTGAGCACGAACAATATAAATTTTACGCGCGACACACGAATACCGGCGAACAGAGCCGCAGTTGGATTATTGCCAATGGCTTTTACGCTACGGCCAAACGATGTTCGATGAAGTAGCGTATAAAAGAGAATCGCTATAGCCATGAATAACACCATCTCGAAAGTAATTACCCACCACACATAGCCTTGTCCAAAAAAGGCGAATGAAGCTGGATAACCAGAATAGGCTTGGTCGCCCAATACGATATAAGCGATACCTCGAAATAACGATAACGTACCTATGGTGACAACTATTGATGGCAATCCCATCATCGCCACAAGGAAACCGTTGAAGGCACCACAGGCAGCGCCAACCGCGATGGCAATGACAATGAGCAACGGTGTATCGACGCCGAACTGAACCGCAAAGCCCATCGATGTAGATACAAGCGCAATGATGGAGGCTACCGAAAGATCAATCTCGCCTGAAATAATGACTAAAGCCATAGCGAAAGCAATCATGGCTTTTTCGGTGAAATTAAACGTGGCGTCAGACAAATTCCAAGCATCGAGAAAATAAGGCGAAGCTTGCGTATTGAAAAAAAATATTAGGATTGCGACGATCAGTAATAAAAACTCCCAGCTGGCTAGCATTCGGGCTAAGGGCCCTCGTAACCTATCGGGAATCTCTGTCGCATCAGTGTGCGAAGGGCTAGTCATGTTTGTTCCGCCTGTTTCAGAATGATACGTCCGAGACGTCGCTCTGAGCGAGCGTTAAAAATTACAGCCACTATGATGGCTGAACCTGATATGGCTTGTTGCCAGAATGGAGATATATTGACCACGGGCAGCGCATTTTTAATAACGCCTAGAAATAGAGCGCCAAGTACTGCTCCGGCAACAGACCCCATTCCTCCAGCTATGGATATACCGCCAATGACGCATGCGGCGACCACATCTAATTCAAATCCCGAGGCGATATCTACGTAGGCAACAGCATAACGCGATACCCACAAATAGCCTGCAATTCCTGAAAGCGCCCCAGATAAAACAAACGCATTAAAACGAGACCGCCCTACATCAATGCCCGTGTAGACCGCAGCATTGGGATTCCCTCCTACCGCATAGAACGCCCTACCAAGCTGCGTGCGATTAAGCAACACATACATGCATACAATGCTGAGTAGAGCTACCCAGGACAGCATCGGCAACCCGAAGAGACTAAGCCTTGGTAATGCTTTGAACGATGGACTCATTTCATGCGCATTAACCCACTGCCCATCTGAGATGAGAAAAATGATGCCTCTAAAAATCGTTAATGTACCGAGAGTGACCACGATAGGAGGTATATCTAATTTCCAAACCAAAATGCCATTAAGACTTCCCAGTACCGCTCCCAGCAACATAGCCATAACAACTAATAGAGGAATTGGAATACCTGGCACGGCTGAATTAACCATGGCAGTGCACATTCCTACTAAAGCGAGATTGGATGCCATGGACAAGTCGATGCATCGCGTGAGTATCACGGCCATCTGACCGAGAGCTAGAATTATCAGTATTGAGGTATCGTTAAAGACACCTAACAAAGAGGCCGGCGACGCGAATTCAGGAAAGCGTAAATAAACCACGCCCACTAGGGCGAACAAGGCCAAACATAGAAGAGTATCGCGAGACAATTTCATAGTGTTCAGGCAGCGCTGGACGTTTCAATACCAGCGGCGGCACGCACCAATACTTCCGGCGTGACGTCTTCACGCGACACTTCCGCCACTTGGCGACCTTCACGCATTACGATGATGCGATCGGACATTCCAATGACTTCTGGTATCTCTGATGACACCATAATGACTGCCAATCCTTGAGAGGCAAGTTCGCGCATAAACGTGTGAACAGCAGCTTTAGACCCTATGTCTATACCTTTAGTCGGTTCGTCGAGAATGATCACTGCTGGTTGAGTGGCAAGCCACTTGGCAATTACTACCTTTTGTTGATTACCACCAGAAAGCTCGCCGACCGGCTGATCGAGTGCGGCCGCTTTGAGTTCAAGGCGCTGTGTATATTCACGCGCTAGTGCAAATTCTCGAGCCATTCGAACAAAGCCCTTATGAGATGTCGTCTGCAACGAAGGAAGAGCGATATTCTCTACAATAGAAAGCGCTGTAATTGCACCTTGCTTTCCTCTGTCCTCCGGCACATAGACTATCCCGTGTGCGATTGCATCAGCGGGGCTTTTTGGCACCACACGTTGACCATTCAAGGTCATGGTGCCCGCGCTGGGGCGAGTGATACCAAATAAAGCATGCATACACTCACTTCGCCCGGCGCCCACTAATCCGTACATACCCAGAATTTCACCTCGATTCAACGAAAAAGTGATGTCATCAAATTCTGTGGGGTGTGAATAGTGCTCAACTTGCAGAACTACATCACCGAGCTCATTGGTTCGTGGCGGAAACACACCTTCGACGTTGCGACCTACCATCATTTTGACAAGTTGCGCAGAGTCGGTGTCTTTAATATGTCCGTTTCCAATCAATTCGCCGTCTCTAAACACGGTGTAACGATCAGCAATCCGAAATATTTCATCGAATTTATGGCTTATAAACAGAATCGCTTTACCGTCCGCTTTCAACTGTTCCACCAGAACGTACAACTCTTCAATCTCTTTATGAGATAAGGCTGCGGTGGGTTCGTCCATAATGACGATTCGTGCATCGATCGACAGTGCCCTTGCAATTGCCACAAGATGCTTATTGGCGATACCTAAGTCACGGAGAAGCGAAGTTGGATTGACGGATGCACCAATTTTTTCAAGTAGCTTCGATGCGTCATCGTTCATTTTTGTCCAATCAACAAGACCCAATCGTGTGCGTGGCGCATGACCAATGAATATATTTTCCGCAACAGTGAGATCATCGAAGAGCACAGTCTCCTGATGAATAGCCGTTATACCCGCGCGTGCGGCTTCGTTAGGCGTTGCTAGCTTTGTTGCTTGACCATCAATGTTAATACAACCTTGATCAGGCTGATAAATTCCAGTTAGCACTTTAACTACGGTTGATTTACCTGCCCCGTTTTCTCCAACAAGAGCTGTGACTTCGCCGGCAAACAGTTCCAGGGAAACATTAGACAATGCACGTACGCCAGGAAAATCCTTAACAATCCCCTCCATTGACAAAACAGGTGACTGTGTTGAATTAGCAATCGTAGGCAATTCTATGTGCTCCTGCGAATGAGGAAGAGATAGATAGCGCCCACACTCGGTGGGCGCTTCGTACAGTACGGTTAGTGTCTAGAAGATATCTTTGAAGTCATTGATGTTAGATGCGTCGTAAACAAACGGATCTGACATCGCACCATCTAAGGTGTCGCTCAAAGTTACGGAGCCCAGTCTTCCCATGCCGATTTCTCCACCCGCACTGGCAGTAGCCTCACCTTTAGCCAGGTTGTATGAAATCATTGTGGCTGCATAGCCCAGATCAATGGGGTTCCAAATGGCGAATGACTTAGATGCACCGGACTCTACATGACCAGCCATCTCAGATGGAAGACCAAGCCCTGTGACCAAAATTTCGCCCGTTTTACCCGCATCTGATACAGCTTGTGAGGCCGCAACAATGGCCACAGTGCTAGGCGCAATGATGGCTTTCAGGTCTGGATGTGAAGACATGAGGCCTTGCGCTTCACGATAACTCTTATCGGAAAGATCATCACCGTAAACAGTAGCCACTACGTTAATTCCCTTGTAGTTACCAACAACCTTATTCATCTCCTCAATCCAAATGTTCTGATTGGTTGCGGTAGCAGAAGCAGAGAGCACGGCGACATCGCCACCATCAGGCAGCTGATCTGCGGCCATTTTGACGATCATGTTGCCTATCAATGAATTCGATGAGGGGTTAAGGTGCATCTGACGACCCTCTTGCGCGACACCCGAATCCCACGATATGACCGTGATGCCTCGACTCATGGCTTTCTTCAACGCAGGTACCAACGCATCTTGATCGTTTGCCGAAATGGCAATGGCGTCTACCTTCTGAGCAATCAGTGAATTGATAACCTCGATCTGTCCTTCTGCCGTGGTATCCGTTGGCCCCGTGTAAATAATTTCTACACCGCCTAATTCTGCAGCCGCTTCTTCAGCGCCCTTGGCCGCAGCTTCGAAAAAGCCAATGCCCAACGCCTTAACAACTAGAGCGATTCGCATATCATCAGCGTGTACCGGGGACAAGGCCATTGCGCCGCCCAATACAGCTGCCGTTAATAAAGTGGTTGTTTTCTTCATTGCATTCTTCTTCCTATGGTAGTGGTGGTATTGCAGTTGACTCCGTCTAAATAGGCGATGTCATCCAGTCTGCACAGCGGATTGGGTTTTGGCGATAATGACCTTAACGCCAGCGGATTCAAGCATGTTTACCGAGGTATCTTCGATACGATTGTCAGTAATGAGAATATCGATTCGCTCCAGTGAGCAGATCAACAGAGAGGAGCGACGCTTAAACTTAGAGGAATCTGCAAGCACCACTATTTCGTCTGCCTGCCCCATCAGTTTTTGTTCGCTTTGTATTACCAGTGGGTCTGACTCCATCAGGCCGAGTCGCCCGATGCTATGTGCCCCCATAAACATGCGAGATGCGCAAAAGTTTTTTGTCACATCATTTTCGAAAGGACTCAAGATGATGTTCTGCTCTCGATGAATGGTACCTCCGGGTAAAGTGAGTTGATTTTTTGAGTGTTGCAGTAAGTGTTCTGCAATCGGAAAAGAGTTGGTGAATATCTGCATTCGCTTGTTGGTCAACAGATGCACCATTTGATAGGTGCTGGTACCGCCATTGATAATGACGTCATCGCCGTCCTCACATAGTGCGACGGCTTCACGTGCAATTGCTTGCTTCTCGGGAACGTTCCTGCTCTTGTTCACACTGAACGGTCTACCTGCCAGCGGACTATGCGTAGGTGGTAGCAAGGCCTCTGCCCCACCACGAACACGCTTAAGCTGCTTAGACATATGAAGCGAGGCGATATCTCTGCGAATCGTTGCTTCGGACGAGTTGGTCAAGGCAACAAGCTCTAGAACAGTGGCGACGGGTTTTTCCTGCACAGCAGACAGGATGATTTTTTGTCTTTCGAGTTCATGCATCGCGAGTCGCAACTACCTTGGTGCCCAATTGTCATCAGTGATGATACTCGGCGTCGCGAATATGTCAATCATTTTCAATCATTACCAATCACATTTGATTTTATATGCTCATTTATGATTGACAATGACCCTAATAAAGGTGATTCTCTATCGTTTGAATCCTTGGGGAATGGTTCCTATGAGTACCAGTCACACTAGCAAGCTGCTTCAGAATCTGTGGGATAGGAAGCAAGCAGACATGCTTGATGAACCTGGACGACTGCTGTATCGCTCTAACCTGCTGGGTAGTGACAAGCGCATTACCAACTACGGAGGCGGCAATACTTCCGCTAAAGTGACCATGGCTGATCCGCTCACAGGCGCAGACACCACCGTTTTATGGGTAAAGGGCTCAGGCGGTGACGTAGGTACGATGAAGCTGGATGGTTTTGCCACCCTGTATCAAGACAAACTAAATGATCTACGTAATCTGTATCGCGGCGTTGAATTTGAAGACGAGATGGTTGGCTACTTACCGCATTGCACCTTCGACTTAAACCCACGCGCGTCATCAATCGATACACCACTGCATGCCTATGTACCCAAGGCGCATGTAGATCATATGCACCCCGATGCCATCATAGCTATTGCGGCCGCAAAAGATGGTGAGTCGTTAACGAATGAAATTTTCGGTGATGATATTGGTTGGCTTCCCTGGAAGCGACCCGGCTATGAGTTAGGCCTATGGCTTAACAAGTTTTGCGAAGAAAACCCGGCAGCTCGTGGGGTTGTGCTGGGCAGTCATGGTTTGTTTACATGGGCAGACACAGCAGAAGAATGTTACGCAGTAACCCTCGACATAATTAACCAGTCTATTACTTGGCTTGACAACAAAACATCTGGAAAAACAGCATTTGGCAAAGCTGTTCACCCGGTATTGAGCGAAGAGCAACGTCGGGAAATTGCGCAAAATTTAATGCCTGAAATTCGCGGGCTTATTAGCGCAGAACAATACAAGGTTGGGCATTTTGATGATAGTGCACCGGTACTTGAGTACGTTTGCAGCGAGCAAATGCCTGCTCTGGCAGCCTTAGGAACCAGTTGCCCCGATCATTTTTTGCGAACAAAAATACGACCGCTAATCGTAGATTTTGATCCGACCTCACAAGACATCGCTAGCACGGTAACCTCACTACCGGAGGCTCTCTCTCAATATCGAGATGAATACAAAGCTTACTACGACCGTTGTAAACATGCAGACAGCCCCGCTATGAGAGACCCTAACCCAGTGGTATATCTTGTACCGGGTGTCGGCATGATTACCTTCGCAAAAGACAAAGCTACAGCACGTGTCAGCGCTGAGTTTTATACCAATGCAATTAATGTCATGCGCGAGTCAAGCGCCGTGTCTACCTATTGTGGATTACCAGAGCAAGAAGCGTTTGACATCGAGTATTGGTTGTTGGAAGAAGCCAAACTAGAACGTATGCCCAAACCCAAAAGCCTTGCCGGTAGGATCGCCTTAGTCACCGGTGGCGCTGGAGGCATAGGCTCCGCCACGGCTGAGCGACTACTCAGTGAGGGTGCCTGTGTTGTTCTGGCTGATATTGATAATGATCTATTGAGTCAAACACACCAGCAATTGTCGGACATGTACGGCAAAGATGTTGTTCGCAAAGTATTGATGGATGTCACTCACGAACATCAAGTGATTGAAGCGTTTCACTTTACCGGCGTGGAATTCGGTGGTGTTGATATATTGGTATCCAATGCGGGAATTGCGTCGTCTGCAGCTATTGAAGACACCACTCTTGAGCTTTGGAATATGAACATGGACATTCTTTCCACCGGGTATTTCCTAGTGTCGCGCGAAGCTTTTCGAATGCTAAAACGACAATCGTTGGGAGGCTCGGTTGTCTTTATAGCGTCTAAGAATGCACTAGCCGCCTCACCAGGTGCATCGGCTTATTGCACAGCCAAAGCCGCAGAAGTACATCTTGCCCGATGCTTAGCATTAGAAGGCGCTGGTGAAGGCATAAGAGTGAATGTCGTCAACCCAGATGCCGTATTACAGGGTTCAAAAATTTGGACAGGTGAATGGTTGCAGCAACGCGCAGATGCCTACGGAAAAGATGCGGAAGGTTTACAAGCACACTACTTAGAGCGATCGCTTTTAAAACGCGCTGTTTTACCTGAGGACATTGCCGAGGCCACCTACTTCTTGGTGAGTGATGCGTCGGCTAAGTCGACCGGCAACATCCTCAATGTCGATGCTGGAAACGTTCAATCCTTTACACGATAGGAGTAAAGCTATGCGTATACAGTCTGAATTGATTCATGAGAACAATCGCTCTCAAGCTGATGCCCTCGAAGCTGACTACAATGCATTAGGCGAGCATCTGCAACGAAGTTCGATCGATATTGAAGCGGTAACTCAACGTGCAAGCCAATTCGGTGTCGCGATACCTTCATGGGGAGTCGGAACAGGCGGTACACGCTTCGCCCGCTTTCCAGGACTTGGTGAGCCAAGGCATGTGTTTGACAAGCTAGATGATTGTGGAGTTATTCATCAGTTAACACGCGCTACGCCGACAGTCTCTTTACACATTCCCTGGGACGATGCTAATCCTAACGAGTTACTTGAAAAAGCAAATAGTCTGGAGCTTGGCTTCGATGCCATGAATTCTAATACCTTTCAGAACCAGGAAAATCAACAACACTCCTACAAGTTTGGATCGGTATCACACACCGATGTGGCAACTCGAGAGCAAGCTGTTGAACACAACATACGTTGCATCGAAATAGGTAAAACGCTAGGTTCAAAAGCGCTCACTGTGTGGGTTGGTGATGGTTCCAATTTCCCTGGGCAAACACACATGGGGCGTCAATTTGATCGTTATCTTGACTCTTTAAAACAGGTATATACCGCCCTGCCCGATGACTGGCAGCTGTTTACTGAACACAAAATGTACGAACCTGCATTTTACTCAACGGTTGTTCAAGACTGGGGGAGCAGCTACCTCATCGCTTCTGAGCTTGGCCCTAAAGCGAGTTGCTTGGTCGATCTAGGTCATCATGCGCCGAATGTGAATATCGAAATGATAGTTTCCCGACTGGCACGCTTTGGCAAGTTGGGCGGATTTCATTTTAACGATTCGAAATACGGCGACGATGATCTGGATGCGGGATCGATCGATCCGTATCGGCTTTTTCTTGTGTTCAATGAATTAGTAGATCTTGAATTACAACAAGGTGATAACTTTCGTCCCGCTTATATGCTTGATCAGTCTCACAATGTAACCGACCCTATTGAGAGCCTAATGAGCAGCGCCATGGAAGTGCAACGAGCCTATATTCAGGCCTCGTTAGTCGATAGAGAAGCCCTCAGCAACTATCAATTGAATAACGATGCGCTAATGGCCGCCCAAACGCTGAAGCAAGCCTTCAGAACAAACGTGGATCCCATTTTACAACGCTGCCGGATGAACAACGGTGGTGCTATCGACCCCATTAGTGTTTATCGAGAATCACAGTATCGGCAGACTGTATCGGAAGAGCGGCCTGTGGTGTTGGGGTCCAGCAGTGGAATTGTTTAAAGCGTTATCGCTAGCCGCGAGCAACAGCCAGTAAAGAACCCACTTGTGTATCGTCACAACCAGCAATCAAATACTTGGATTCCATGCCAAAGCCTGTAGACCAACTTCCGCAATGGGACACCCATGCACCGGATGGGGTTTTGGTAAAACCGAAATGAATTTCGCGTCGATGCCAGGTTCCATCATCAACTACCGATCGTGTCACTCGAACAACAAACCAGTAGGTATTCGTACTGTCATTTCCATCATAGCGAAAGCCTTCTATGTATTCGGTGCTTACACCCGATAAGGCAGTACCACCTTGCTTCGGAATACCACCCACCGATGATGGAGCGATGCCATAGGACATTAATTCTGTTTGAGCTTCCTTAACATAGCCTTGAAGTGTAGAGACTGCACCAGCAACTTTCGCTCGTCTTACATAGTCACCGTATTGAGGCACAGCAACGCTTGCCAGCAATCCAATAATGGCAATGGTGATCATCAGTTCTACTAAAGTAAAACCCTGCGATTTACGCTTGTACATCCGTATGCTTTTCATCCTGCCGACGCAAGACCGTAGTTGATATGAAGTCAAATTTATAAAATGACTTAACACCTCAGGTTTGGCGACTTTTCTGTCCCTATACGATTTAAAACAGCGACTCACCGGTCACAATCTTTAAATGCCAACGGGTTCTCGAATTCTCACTTTCTAAGACCCACGTAGGGCTTTTAGCGCGCTTGGGACTTCGAAGCAGTGTTTGTTCTCGCTACAGCGTGCATTAAATAGCAGATAGGCCTAAATAGCTTTGAAGAACTATGACTTACTTAGCACTTTGCAAGGCTCATTAAGTAGACGGCACCTGCCTGAAAAATCAATCAAAGATGGAATCTGACATCAGAGCCAATGCAATACCTAAGACTAAAATTCCGCCTAGTACAGAAAAAATCATTGGGATACCGTAGTACCAGCAGAAGACAGCAGCGCCTGCTGTTCCAACGAAGAAAAACATCGCTATCGTAAAAAGTGCACCCAAACCAATTTTCAGCAGATCTTTTAAAAAGTCGATCATAAATTTTCCTCTCAGCGATTTACCGTCATCAACTAGGGGGGTGAAATCGGTTTCAGAAAGTACGCATGCAGTTTTTGTGCGCATGCTGAAAATTGACAAACGGGTCAAACTCAAACAGTACGTTCGACAGATAACCGGGTTAGTTCATCCCGAAGCGCAGCAGAGGCATCGAGTGTAGCAAGAGGTACAACACGGTTACGATGCATGCCCCGTAGGCGTTCGCCTTTACCCAGTCTATCGGCCATGCCGACAGCAAGACCAATAGTCGCAAGGCTTCGCCCCTATCCACACTTTAGAGGGTCACCGCCCTTATCGCCGCGCGTACCGTGCGACTGTTGGTTTCATACGCACTGCTGGTTAAAGGTGAAGTTTCGGGTACTGCCTCACTTGATTTTCCCGGCTGCATCGTTGATCGTTCTACGGTTTTTCAAAAATCAAACGCAACTCGTTCAGCAAGGGCTCCTCTTTTACCAAAATATAATCGCAGTCCACTAGGGTCTGTATTGCTGAAGACGAAACAGATATAAAAAATAGATACTTCAACTTACGAAACCATGTTTGCTTCCTAAATACGGCTTCATTCACCAGTCCTAGCTCAATAAAGCCTTTTATGTCATTGGAAACTAGGTTCCTATATGTTTTTTCGAATGCAAGAACAACGGTTTTGTTTTCTGTTATCGCCGCAGAGATATCTCGCCATAAAAAAATACTAGCAGGATTTAATTCAACACGATTTTTCGTATTAATCACTACTACCTACCGCACACACAATGTAAGCAGCACTACAAACTCCCATACAAACTGCCTTTTCAGGTTTGTATGCTATGCATAAAGGATTTTTCTTACACTTACTCATACAGTTTCCTAGTAATTGGCTGCATAGTCCTCGCCTACTCGATTGAATTGGCGACGGTTCCACAGAATCCGTAGAGGGTAGACTTCGGGTTTTAAATCAGGGTTGTTATGAGGATTTAATCCTTCCGGGTGGTGAAGACCAAGTGCTGCTGGAAAAACGGCATGCTCTTTATGAAAAAATGCGAGAAAAACATCCGTCACAGTGGTCGCGCAACACTTGAAACTGGTCTATAACAGGTGCAGCATCGTTGAACCCTCAGAAAGAACAACAGGCGGCTTGACGTTTTACACGACAACCATCTTGAAAAGTCCCACGATTATCTAAGTTACTTTCGTGTGCTTTCAACATAGACATCTGAAAAAAACAGCCGGTCGTATGATAGCAGTTTGACCTCATCACCTATTAACCTTTGATTTTGAAATGTTGAAGCCCTGACAATATTACCTTCAACTGTCCTACAGACTAAGAATGTAGAACTCCCTAACGCTCCTTGTGTAACCCCAATACTCACCACGGTTGCGTTAATGACTCTAGGTTCACCTATCGTTATTTTGGAGATCAATATTACGAAAATTGCGGCGATAAAAAATACAACTACCAGCCAGTAATTGGCTACCAGCTTTAGTTTTTCTTTGATAACAAATACGTATGATTTTAACAAGCGATAGTCTCTGAATCCAATTAAAGAATGCTGTTTCATCACCTTCAGAGAAATAGCGAAGCCGTTTGACTTTGAGCTCAATTGATCCGCTATATGGCGTTCCCATTAACGGCGCGTCCCACCAGCATATACATTGATATGGCCCACGCTCGGAGTCTGAACATCCCAGCGAGGTCCGCCAAATGC
>JAHDGK010000060.1:0-6808 GCA_020627685.1 Granulosicoccus sp.
TCTACGGCTTTATTGACGCCAACCACTCCCTAGGGGTCTCCCCCACACGCCGCTTAAACGCACGCGTAAAAGCGGATGAGTCTTTGTACCCAACATCTCTTGCTACACGTGAAACTGATTTTCCTTGTCGCAATGAGTTTCTGGCAACGCCCAATCGCCAATCGGTTAAGTAATCTAGAGGTGTAATGCCTATTGCCTCTTTAAAGTAGTGTGCGAAACGTGAGCGAGACATGTTGGCTTGTTCGGCCAGTGAGTCTAACGTCCATGGGTTTTCAGGTTGTTCGTGTATAGCGGTAATTGCTCTTGCTAAACGTTCATCGCCCAAGCCATTGAGTATGCATTGAGTACCGTGGGTCATATCCATGACAAAACGCATCAGCAATATCAATACGTACTCCATGAGTATTTCAACAGCTGCATCACTGCCACAATGGTTTTGATCAGCTTCTTCAAACAGCCATTCAATCTTAGTGAATAAATCAGGTGCGTCGCTCTTTGCGATAACCATCAGCGGGGGCAAGGCTGCAACAAACGGGTTCTGTTTATCTTTGCCAAGCTCGATAGACGCACATGCCATTTCAACGCCGGATGCATGAAGTGGAGTCAACCGATGAAACTGGGGCTTCGGGCTGAAAATGACGGTAGGTTCCGACAGCACTCTGTCGATTTCCCCTTTGGTGTTGATCGTCAGTTTCCCTGAGCGCAATAAATGTAAGTGACCTACGCCTTCAGATTCAGCAAAAGTTACCGCCTGACAGGTGTTTCCCATGTGGAATACACGCGCTGTCGGTGAAAAGCGTTTGAACAAAGGGGATAATCTATCCATATTGATACGATCTGCATGATATATAGCAACATATAGTGTAGATAGTAGCATTAACAGGCGTCATACATACCAATAGAAGAAATTGGAGTGGATGGCCGTGCGGGACTTAAATCGTCGAGTAAGCAAAAATGGCGTGCTGGCAAATGCGGTGGCAGTTTTACTACTATCGCTGGCCCTTCAATCTGAAGCCGTAGCGGATCACAACACAACCAACGAGCCATACAATTCTGGTTGGTCGCTACAAGTCGATAACGATTTGTTCGCAGCGACCAATGAAGATCAGAATTACACAGGTGGATTCGCCGTCACCCTGTCCGGTCGTCGCGCTCTTGAATATGCGCTAACGCCTGAGAAGCTTCGCAGTGCTGCCGGAAACTGGTTGGGCCTGAACAGCTACTTACAAAATCAGCCACATCATAGTGTCCATGCACTGGAGTGGGGTGCTGCGTTGTTCACGCCGTCAGATATTTCAAGACGGACGGTCAACCCAGAAGACAGACCCTATGCCAGTTTGTTTTTTCTAAACAGTACCGAGCAGGTCATCCTTCCTGCTAAAAAGATGTCGGTAAAGTCCAGTTTCACCGTTGGGCTGCTGGGGCTTGATTTAGCCGAGACTCTGCAGCGGAGTTTTCATGGGGCTATTGGTAGTGAGAAACCCGAGGGCTGGAGACACCAAATTTCCAGTGGCGGTGAACTAACGGCGAAATACGGCTTAAGTATGCAGCGCGCTCTGTATCAACAGGCTTACGCTAGCGGGCTTGCACAAGAGTTGAACTGGACTGCCAAAGGCGATCTAGGATTTACGACAGGTATCGGTGTAGGTGTGAATTGGCGCTTTGGTCGTATTAATACGCCTTGGTGGAGTTTCAACCCTCATCAATCAGACTACTTCAACTTAGGTGCGAATGTGGCGTCGGGTCAGGCGTTGGATAGTCGGATCAAGGAACGGTATGTCTATGCGGGCAGTACGATTAACTACACTGCCTTTAACGCGTTTACTCAAGGTCAATTTCGTAGTAGCGCTCATACCGTCGATAGTTCAGATGTGGTGAAAGCTTCTGCTGAAGTTTGGGGTGGATTCACAACCGATATCAGCGAAAATATACGAATCGACGTTTTCGTCCGCGCGCGTACAAAGGATGTTGATTTGCAAGAGTCCAGGGAGCTGGCTTGGGGTGGGTTGACTATCAGTCGACGATTGTAGGCGCTATCAGTAAAAGCCCTACCGGGTGGCTGCGCTTTAAGCCGTTTTCGAAAACATGGCAAGATTCAGCCGCGTGTGCTCTTTGGCCTGTGCACCGGTGCTTTCAGTGAATCTCGTCACAATATCTGTTTGGCCCCAGTCATCAAAAGTCCTGCGTTTTATGATCCAATAAACACCCAATTGGCGGCTTGCGTGAATTGCCGCTCACTGTAGCGCTTCTGTCTGAGAAGCTCGTCGCGTCCGTGCCCCAACGGTCCAAGCAGCCAATTAAATCAGGGGCTATTATGTGCGCATGGAAATTCGACCTCTCATGAAACCGGTTCGGCTGAACCCGGGTGTGGCATGCGCGTAGCAACTTATACGCAGCCTACCGCGGCTACCCGAGGCTCAATTGCAGCCTTAGGCATTCTGGTTTTGACAATACTGCTTGGTACCGGTGTGGTTCCGACAGTTGCAGCCTTTACCGGTGGCCCGTTGGAAAAAGTGCTGACGCCTGCCTGGCTCATGCTTTACACACTGTCGTTTCTGGGGCTTATGTTTAAGCATGGAATCAACTGGGTGTCCTGGTTGGTTCGCTATAGAATTTTGTTAGTGTTTCTTATCCTAGGGACTGTCTTTTCTGTGTCCTGGTCGATAGATGCGAAGGTATCAGCCGAGCGGGTGGTGCATTTGTTTGGCAGCACGCTCATTGCTATATACATCGGATTTACCGTGCCATTGTTGACGACTCTGCGGGTTTTTGCGGTCGTTCTGGCTATTTGCTTAATTGGCAGTATTGGCGCTGTCGTGGGCATGCCCGATCTGGGCATCGAGAATTACGAGGGCACTCAAGTCTGGCGTGGAGTCTTTAACTCGAAAAACGATTTAGGTTTCTGGGCGGCTATTGGTGTTCTGCTATATGTCACTTTAAGTGATTCGACAGAAAGCAGCGGTTGGAAGCTGATGTGTTTCTTGCTGGCAGGTGTAAGTCTGGCGGTTCTTGGTCTGAGCAACTCAGCCACCTCCTTGCTTGCCATGCTCGTTGCAGGTGCGTTGTCACTGTATTTATTTATTGCCAACCGTTTTCAACTTGGATTTATTCGAATGGCGGTCATGGCGGTGTTGTTCACGGCGGTTGTCGTGTTAGCCATCGCGAATATAGACACGGCAGAACTTGTCGGTCGAACAGACGATCTCACCGGTCGCGGTGAAGTCTGGAAGCAAACCTGGAAACTGATTCTGGAGCGCCCACTGACGGGTGTAGGTTACGGATCACTGTGGTATCCCACCGATGCCACCATTTGGATTCAACAAAGCCTGACTGACTTTACCTGGGTGGTTTATCACGCTCATAACGGCCTGCTACAGGTTGCCTCCGAAGTGGGTATGCCGTTGGCCTTGATAGCACTGCTTATGGTTGCCCAGCAACTTATTGAAATTTTCTACTGTCAGTATGAACGTCAGCAGGTGGGCGTACTCTTTGTACTGGCGTTCGTTACAGCGTACTTAATCAGTAATTTCTCGGAAGCCCGCTTTTTAGTTAATCGCGAGCTGTTTTGGATCTTCTTCTTGGCATTGCCTGTGAGTATGTTGCGTCAGATTAATCTGGTATCCGACGATGTGCTGGCACCTGAAGACGATGAAAGTTATTTGACTCAGCCTCCTCAGAATCAGCCGACGCCTGCCTATAGTGCGGTTCCTGGGAAGCCTTGGTTGGGTCCGATGCCGGGTAGTTCAGTTGCAGCTCCTGCGGCAGCGGCTACTGCAGCACTGGTCTCCCACCTGCCGGAGACTGGTGAGAAAACAGTAGTTGAGGTTGCTCCATGGGACGAACACTCTGATACGGCTGATGATGATTTGGCCGTAGCGCAAGAAGACATCATCGATTTGCAGTCGGCGATGGATCACGATGAAATACTGTATAACGATACACTGGACATCGATAGATACGATATCGAGCTTGAAACAACGGACGAATGGGTTGATATCCCACTGGTGGAAGAAGACAGATAAGTTCATTAACATGCCGCTATGAAAGAAAACGCTTACTTCGACAATGCGGCAACCACGTGGCCAAAACCAGAACCCGTCTATGAGTTCATGGACTCCTTCTTCCGAAGCCACGGTGTGAATCCCGGCCGTAGCGGCAGTCTGTTGGCCGTTGAAGCTGAGCAGATGATTACTAAAACGCGCTCAATGCTTGCGCAGTTTTTTAATTTCTCCGGACCTTCTAATCGTGTTGTGTTCACGCTCAACGGGACTGATGCTCTCAATCAGGCCATAGCGGGTCTGGTAAAACCCGGCGACCATATGATTACGACTCGTCTTGAGCATAATGCTGTTCTTAGAACTGCCAATCACTTTGAACGAGACTACGGGGTCGAAGTCAGTCGTATTAGCCCGGATGAGGCAGGGTATATAAACCCCGTTGAAATCGCATCAAACATCACCGATCAGACCCGCGCTATTGTTATCAATCATGCGTCAAACGTCATCGGCACGGTACAACCGCTTCAGCAAATTGCAGATGTTGCAAAAGCTGCCAACATTCCCCTTATTGTGGATGCCGCTCAAACAGCCGGTGTACTTCCGATCGATATGGATACGTTGGGTATCTCCGTTCTGACCTTTCCTGGACATAAGGGCTTGTTTGGTCCGATGGGTATCGGCGGCATGATCGTCTCAGAGTCCGTTGACTTAACGCCTCATCGATTCGGCGGCACCGGGGTAGATTCACTTTCAACCTATCAACCCGATGCGTATCCGTATCGTCTTGAGGCGGGTACCGTGTCTTTACCGGGCATTGCTGGTCTGCACGCGGCACAGCTCTGGTTTAGGGATCTGGGGATGCGATGCGCAACCTTGCTCAATATCGATAAAGCAGAGTCTTTATCGCATGGCGAACTCTGTCGGCATGCCATGAAGCATATTCATGAAACTGAGCTATCACATATCAAAAGAATTGAAACAGCCTTGTCTGGGTATGAGAAAGTGACCGTCTTAGGCAATGCTGTCGATGATGCGCGTGTTGCCACACTGAGTTTTACGGTTGACGATATTCCGACAGTGCAAGTGGCAGATCAGTTGGATGCTGATCATCAAATTTGCGCAAGGGCGGGGTTGCAATGCGCACCTCTTGTGCACGTTGATGCTGGAACCGTTGAAGGTGGCGGTACCATTCGATTATCACCCGGCTTCTTTACTGATGAGGAAGACATGCAGCAGCTACTGCATGCACTGAACGAAATTCTGTCTTAAAAAATGATTGTCGCGATTAGCGCGACAATAATCCGCGTTCAAGCATCAATCCGACTTTTAACAAAGATGCCATCGCCAAGCTGTCTCTGATTGTTCCGTCCATGGCCATGTTGATGGCATCGTCCAGAAGAATTTTCCGCACTTGCAGTTGTTCCGTATCATCTGGCGCTGTGCTACCGAACTGAAGGTCTTGCGCGACGAAGGCATGGGCAATTTCATCAGTGACTGAATTTGACGTGTTCAGCGTTAATAAACTGGTCCATAGCTTTGCTCTTATACCGGTTTCTTCGCTGAGCTCACGCTGGGCAGCTGCCAGCAATGATTCTCCATGCGGAGCACCCCCCTCAGGTATTTCCCACTCATATCTTTTCAGCGTATAGCGGGCTTGTCCGACAAGCCAGGTGTAGCCTTCGCTATCTATCGGAACGATACCGATAGCAGTGCCTTTAAAGTGTACATGTCCGTATATTCCTTTGTTACCGGTTGGGGCTATTACCTCTCGGTGTGTGACCTTTATCCAAGGATTATCGTACCGCTCTTCGATGCTACTGGTTTGCCAGTTCTTTCCTTTGCTTTGCAATAAGTCGGCAGGTTTATTTGGCATGATTAAAGGTTCTATTTGTGCACATTAGGGAAGTTGGCTAACTCATAGACATTGCAAGAAATACAACAGCCAACAATGAGCACGCCATAAAGATGTTAATGGTTCGTTGCCATTTTTGCGGTAAGTCCATTCGTTTTAACGCAATGCCTGCTGCAAGCCAGATGAGGTGAATAGGAATCCATATCAGATTGATTAATACAAACTTCCACAGCGTCTCTGCCAGAAGTGAAGTTCCAGCAAACGGAAAACCTGTGAATAAAGCGGTGTTGACCACATAGGCTTTAGGATTAATCAGTTGCAGCAGGATGGCGTCGCGAATTCCCGGGGCTCGTGTACTTTCAATAAATGCAATGTTGGATCCGGCAAACGCAATTTTTGCAGCCAGGTAGACCAAGTACAGCACGGAGGCGTACATCAATAGGGTTCTTATTTGGGGCTGCGCAAGAATCAGCCCTGCAACACCTGTCACCACGGCTAAGGCAACCAGGTTTGTTCCCAGAAACAACCCAAACACATAGCGATAACCGGAAGTCGCACCGAAAGCCGAGCCGACGCCAGCTGTGGATAGAACGCCGGGGCCGGGTGTGATCAAAAGAAAAAAAACGGCGGTCAGGAAAACTATCATGTGTCCTAATTGATGGGGTGGTGGGTTTTTTAATTAGTCGCCACCTATATCAATAGTGGGCGGATCGGTCGAGTTTAGCAGCGCTGTAGCAACTATGGGCGCCGGCCCGGTTATCGCCTAAGGTGAACAATTCGTGTGCTGGTTAACAGCTTCATCAAGGAATCAGATTTAACTGTTCGAGATAGAGACCTAATTCATGCACCTATCTACTGGCACGAATAGTATGTCGGTGAACCAATGAAATAGATGTGCCTAAGGCGGCCGAGGATCGAATGTTTGACTGCAATTTCAAAAATCTTTTAACTGCGATAA
>JAHDGK010000060.1:6908-23853 GCA_020627685.1 Granulosicoccus sp.
TTATTTAGCTGGGAAAGTTAGCCTGATACTTTAAAGGCGGGTGTCAGACTAATCCTGCAGTGCGCAACAGGGTAATCCCGAAGGTGTAACTGACTACACCTAGCGCTGTGGTCACAGCCACGATTTCTGCAGCCAAAGCCCCATGCTTTGTCATCTGCCGGGCCATGATATAGCTTGCTGTGGCCGTTGGTGAGGCGGCCATAAAGTACAGTACACCCAGCTGACTGGGACCTAATTCAAACCAGAGCCCCAGCCCCACGAGTAAAAGGGGAGACAAGATCAGTTTGAAAAAAGAGGCTAGCGCAATAGACTTTCCGTGACTGAGCAGGCTCTTAAACTCCAAGGTAGCGCCGATACACAGCAGCGCCAAGGGCAGCGTTAGTCCGCTGATATATTCACCGGTATTCAGTATCAAATTGGGTATAGGTAGTTCAATCGCCGATGCAATCATGCCAAGAACGATGCCGATAAGTATCGGGTTCTTAACCACCTGTTTGAACATACCGGTTGCGTTCAATACCCAGATAGCCAGAATGTTGTAGGCCGTTGTCACAACGGCTAAGTACATTCCGATAATGGCCAATATAGACTCGCCGTAAGTGGCAACGGACAAAGCGATACCAAGAATAGCCAGATTTCCGCGGTAGGAACCTTGGACGAAAACACCGCGTTGCTCACGTGGAATCCACTGAGCGACACCGATGGCAACGGCCACTAAGCCAAGCGTTCCCCCTACGCCAACCAGGATCAGTGTTGGATCCATGGAGTCGCTTAAGGAGTGCTTTGAGAGGGCCAAGAAGAGGACCGCTGGCATCGCGATGTTGAAAACGAGTGCGTTAGCCTGTGAGATAAAGTGGGTATCAATTAGGCCGATGCGCCTGACTCCCCAACCCAATAAAAGAAGAAGGAGAATAGGGCCGGTTATTCCGACTGCAAATATAAAATCGTTGAGCACGATGAAAGAGTCTGTTGCGGCCTTAAGCGTTAGGAATGAGTGGTGTGGGTTGCCGAGACTTTTTCACTCTTCAAGACATCTTTGACAGCTGATGTTAATAGCTGTGTTCCTAGTATTGAGGTGAGGCAATAACCGAGGAAAAACCAAAAGCCTGTGCCTAGGCTTGCATTAAAGTCGACTAGGCCTTTGCTTTCCTGAATGCCGTTTCCTGCTAGATAGGCAATGAATATGGCGATAACGAACACATCAGCCATCGACCATTTGCTTATTGCGTTACTAACAATTAACAGTCCTGATCGAAGCTTCGCCCGAATGGGGATCTGTACGATTAGCAGTAACAGAGCTTTTAAAAGAGGTACGCCAACGCTAAAAATAATGATTAACGCAGCGACTGGAAGATGCCCGTTTACATACAGCTCCTGTGCTGTACCTATGATGCTACGCGTTTTATCAAACGCGTTGACAGTGCCTGATACATCCAACCCTTGAACAACCATGTCTACCATGTTGACAACGATTGAAGGAGTATTCGGGCTTTCCTCAATAAGTTGTTTGCCAACATCGACGAGTTTTGTTTTTTCAACTGTCCCTGAAACGCTCAGCATAGGTTGCGTGAGCCCGGGGTAGAGCATCGCGTATGCACACAAGACTATGAGTACACCAAGAATTTTTTTCATGGAATAAAGGTGTTGCCGGAAATCGATGAGCCGCACTTACAGTTTAAGGCGGTGGGGGACTGGTGGGTTCACGGACCTTGTACAAGAACCACATGCCAATAACGAACAACAGTATTATAGACAACAAGCCGAGACGTGAGCTACCGGTGGTTGCCGCAACGATACCCACCAATAACGGCCCCAGTACTGCAGCGGCCTTACCCAGCATGTTAAGAAACCCTAAGTATTCGCCACTTTTATCTGCTGGAATGAGTTGGCAGAAAAGGGAGCGGCTCAATGATTGAACACCGCCTTGCACTAACCCCAATACCACCGCCAGTGCATAAAACTGAGTGACATCGCTCATGAACGTTGCGCATAGGGTTGCGATTGTATAAGCCCAAAGGCCTATCCATAATCCTCGTTTAGCACCGAATCTCAGCCCGATTCTTCCGAATACCAATGTTGCCGGGAAGCCGATAAATTGAACCAGTAATAATGCGACGATGAGACTGTTGGACGGCAGCCCAATGGCTATTCCATAGTCAACCGCCATCCGAATAATGGTGGCAACACCGTCAATGTAGAACCAGTAGGCGATTAAAAACAACCACAGATTTTCGTTCTGTTTTATGTTGGTAAGCGTTGTCCAGAGTTTGGAGAATTCACTGCTTAAACGAACCTTGCCAGGTTTCTGAGGTGCTTGATTACGCACTCCGAGCATCAGTGGAATGGTGAAAACGAACCACCAGATGGCAACGCTTAAGAATGAAAAGCGTACTGCGGCTGTGGCATCTGCTAAACCAAACCAATGTGGTTTGAGGGTCATGGTCACATTGATTAAAAATAAGGTTCCGCCACCTAAGTAGCCCATCGCGTATCCCAGCGCCGATAAGCGATGTAGATCTTGGTGATTGGTTAAGTTGGGTAATAGAGCGTCATAGAAAACGTTAGCGCCGGAAAAACCAATGATCGCAACAACATACAAACTGATTGCCCATGTCCATTCGCCCTGTGCAATTTGAAAAAAACCGGCAGTAGCGACGATACCCACGGTGGCAAACACAGCCAACAAACGTTTGTGTGTTCCCGAGGAATCTGCGACGGCCCCCAGAATGGGCGCGAGAATGAGTATGAGTAAACTGGCTGCCGAATTACCCAGGCCAAGCCAGAACGTACTGGTGGTGGACTCTACGCCAGCGCTCCAGTATTGCTTGAAGAATAGAGGGAAGAAACCCGCGATGACAGTGGTTGCAAAGGCTGAATTTGCCCAGTCATATAATGCCCAGGAGAACTGGGACTTCCGGTTGTATTGAGGCATGATTTATCAAGTCAACAGGCTTCTCTAAACCGAATAGTAGCCTCCTATCGATAAATCTGGGAGTAAAGTTACTCTCGCTAGCGGATGACCTTCATCAAACGTTGCATAACCGGTTTGCCAGCCGGTGTGTCAACAATGCTGGCTTTGGGGGCATCAGGTAATTGGTGTGCGGCTTCCAGCTGCGTACGAGCTGCCTGGATCATTGACGTGGTAATGGGCTGTTGCCCTTCATGTCGATCCAACAAGGTCGCATAAGTTAGCGTCACGGGACCCGAATCAGCATCTGCTTTATCGAGGACTGGATAATCAACTGGAGGGAACATAAGAACGTATCGACAGTACACATTACGATGGTTCATTTGTAACGTATTGGAACGGCTTTTGGGTCAGCTACGCTCAATAAAAGCTGAGTGAATTTTAAATTCGTGTACCGCGTCGCACTTGTTATGGCTCAGGTGCTTAGTCGTCCTTTAGCTGGGAGGCAATGTTAGAGCGGGACAATCGGTAGGCAGGATAGAGCCCGGCTAAAATTGCGGAACTGGTTGCTAATAGCAACGTGCTGCTCAGCGACCCACTGGGAAGAAGGCTTTGCATAGACCAGCCGAATGACCTGACGTTGATAACGCTAATCAACACTTCCGACATGATCCAGCCCAACGGTAGCGCCAACAGCCCTGCAAGCAGCCCCATGATAACGGTTTGCACGAGGACAATCGTGACAACGGTCTGCCGTGTGGCGCCGGTGGCTCGTAGAATTGCGAATTCCCGAGCGCGCTCTAGATGAAGAGCCAGCAAGGCGCTGAATATACCGACGAACGCAACGCCAACGGTTAGCCATCGCAGCACCCGTGTCACTTCAAAGGTTCTGTCGAATATTCTTAGCGACTCTTCGTGGATAACGGTATTTGACTGAATGATCAACGGAGTGTTGATGGAAGCTATGGTCGATTTAATGAGGTCTATCGATTTATCGGAAGCCACCGATTCGTTCAACATAACGCCCATCGATGTAATGTGAGTACCTAACCAATATTGTGAGTAGATCGGACGAGACATGAGTATCTTGCCATGACTGGATTCGTAGTCGCGAAATACGGCCAATACAGGGAAGGACTGCATGCCGTCAGATTCTGTCAACACGTTGATTGAGTCACCAACCGTCAGTTGCGACTTCGTGGCCAAGGGCTCGCTGATCATAACGACAGGGCTTTTTAACCATGTCTTCCAATCAGTGGTTTCATCTCCGTCTAGTAGCTCAAAGCCTGCGCTGTCCGTGTCGCTTTCGTGCGGTTGAATCACCTGCATTTCAAGACTGCCAATGTCTGTTGAGACAGGCAGGCTAAACCCTGTACTAACGCTTGAAACTCCCTCTATTCGCCGGAGTTTTTCGGGCAGCGTGTCAGCAAGTTGCGTCTTCGTCAGATTTGCAGCTACAGAAGGTGATGATATGTAGACATCACTTTGCAGTGTTGCCCCCAGCCATTGATCGACGCTGTTTCTGAAGGAGCCGATCATGACATCGACACCGAAGGTGGCTGAGACAGCAATGCATAAGGCTGCGATAGCTAAACCTGTTCTGCTGATATTTCTCTCAATACCGCCTAACGCCAACGAGATTGTTACTCCCAGTGGCGCTAAGAATGGCTGTGCTAAGGCTGAAAATTGCTTAACAAACCAAGGGATTGTAAGCCCATATCCGAGTATTAACATCATCAGTGCTACAAAGCCGACTAGCAGTGATTGCGATGGAAGATACGCAAGTGCTAATCCGATGAGAGAGACCACCAGGCCCAGCAATGCAAACATAGGAAGTAAGTTCTGAGTGCGTTTTTCAATGACTGATCGTTGCCTGGCCTGAATAGGGCTGGTGGCGGCCGCATCTGCGGCGCTTAATGTTGCCGCTACAACACTGCTGCCAATACCTAACAATAATCCAGCAATGAGTAGTTGAGGATTGAACCAAATTTCCTGAACATGCAGTACAAAGTACAAATCGTTTATTGTCTGAGTTGTCAACTCAATGAGTACATGAGCTAATGTGTAGCCGAGTGCTATTCCCATCAACGAGCCGATAGTGCTAATGGCAGCGGCTTCGATAAGAATACTCAGTAGCAAGGTTCTTGAACTAATGCCGGTAATTCTTTTTATCGCAAAAATTTCACGGCGCTGAACAACAGCGAAAGTCATTGTGTTGTGAATCAGAAAAACACCAACCAACAAAGCCAATAAGCTCATAGCCGTTAAATTGATATGAAAGCCCCGGGTCATTGCCTGCATGGTTTGTTGCCTGCTAACCGCTGCATCGAGTGTTAAGTTGCCCGGTAAATTTTGTTTAACTCGATCAATTTCTTCATCGCCAAGGATGAGATCAATGCGATCAATTCTGTTGTTTTTAGACAGCAGCTCCTGGACGAAGCCAATGTCCCCTAGTAGCAGGCCACGTGACGCGGCAGGGTTGCTTGAATTCAATGTGCCGGCTATCAGCACATCTTTATTCACTCCGCCAATACCCAAGTTAAGTGTTGAGCCAACCTGCAGTTGCATCTCGTTTAAGGTTGTTTCGCTCAGTAGTACAGCATGTCGCTGATGCAGCAGACTCAACGGGAGACTAAGTGTTGAATCGGGTGTCGATGACGAGGCTGCAGCGATATTGTCAGTGGTATTGGCTCGCGCAAAGTCTCGCTCTATAAAAGGGTCTAAGCCCATAATGGAAAGGACGGTATTTCCTGACGCTACGTGACCCTGAATGACAGGAGCCATGTTGATATCCGGCAGTATTCTTTGCAGATCAACGTAGGCACGTTCATCAATTCCCTGTGCGCCCGTTATCTGGTGCGTTGTGCGTCCATAGAGTGCTTCGCTCGATAGTGCGAAGGCCTTTTGCGAACTGCTGTTGGTAATTAAAACGGCGGTGACTATCGCAACCCCTAAGACTATGCCCAGGATAGACAGAAGCAGTTGTGCAGGATGCTTTTTATAAAACTGCCAGCTTGAACGGCTCAGCAGCCGCATTATGCTCAAGATAACCTCATGGGCTACGCCGTTTACCAGGCAGCACTGCTGCTTAAATCCTGTTTGCTGAGTGAGGAAATGCCGCCTTGTTCGAGCAGTAAAATTTTATCTGCCACTGTTGCAACCTCCTGACTATGCGTGACCAGTAGAAGAGAAGAGCTCTGTTCGTCGACTAGTTTCGACAGTAATTCCAATACCAGCCTGCCGCTCTGAGCATCCAAATTGCCGGTGGGTTCGTCAGCAAGTATCAAAGCCGGGCGGTGTATGAGTGCTCTAGCAATGGCAACCCGTTGTTGCTCGCCACCGGAGAGTTGGTCAGGATAATCACGAGCTCTTGTTTGCAGCCCAACAGCTTGCAAAGCGTCAGCAATTTTAGGTTGCTGGTGCTTATAAGACACATTGGACAACGCCAGTGGCAGCGCAACGTTGTCTTCTACCGACAAGGTCGGGATAAGGTTGAAGGCCTGGTAGATGAATCCGATTTCAGCGCCTCGAAGACGTGTGCGCTCGCTATCGTTAATGGTGCTTAGCGCTTGACCATTAACGCGGACCTCGCCACTGATAATGGGCTCGAGGCCACTGATAAGGTTGAGTAAGGTCGATTTTCCTGACCCGCTGCGACCGATCAACGCGACGGTTTCTCCACGCTCTACAAAAAACGAGACATCGGAGAGAATTTGCGTGCTTGAATTTCCCGTAGTGTAGCTGTGTGATAGAGCATCTACGGCAATGGCGTGTGTTTGGGTGATAAGCGATCGCAACCGGTGGGATAGTGAAAAAGATACGTGATTGATTAGCTGGCGGATTGCGTCGCGAATCGTTTTAAAGACTCCCACAGTGCCGCTGCAGGTGCCTTACCCAGCATTTTTTCGAAGTGTTTAGGATGCACGTAGGCTAAGTCATGGAGTGTTTTGGCGTGATACCGTTGCTTGAGCGGTTCCAGGCCTTCATCGGGTACACAGGATTCCAATGATGCATCCAGAAAGGCCGGATTCCAGCCTACCCGGTTGTAAAATGCCATGACCCCTTCTGTTCGGGCTATTGCTATTCCCTGCAGCGGAGGAGGTAGACTTTCGAAAAAGTCTCCGCTCATGACGCTCGTTTCAAAATCCACGTCCGCCGTTGAGGCAGGCTTTATGCGCGAAATACTGGTGAAGACGTCCGTTTTAATGCGTCTTTCCAAATCATCGGGTGCCTCGGGGCTAACTAACATGGCGGCGTGCCGAATCGGATCAAGTTTGGATGAGGTCATGACAGATACCTTTCTGAATTACCGTTAGTATACGAGTTACCTGATGTCCGGCAATCGATGCGTGTTTCCGGCTGCTTATTATTTCAGTTTATGAGTCCAACTAAAGAATCGGCCAATTTTTACACCTTGCTTCAGCGCCGCTTGCATTGGCTGGTTATAATTCTGCTGATTATGCAGTACGCGTTGCAGGAGCCGATGTCTGAGGCGATGGCAAGAGTCGGTCGGCAGGAAAATCTGAGTTTTCTCGATTTTCTCGTGACCACTTGGCACACGTGGAGTGGTATCTGTATCGCGGCCATCATGATCTGGCGTTGGCAGTTGAGAGGTCGCCACGTGCCACCAGGTGCTGGAAAATTGTCGCCAATGCAGAGCAAACTCATCCAGTTACACCACATGGGTCTATACCTTGTGGTGGGAGTTATGGCGCTAAGCGGCGCTTTGCACTATTACTTAGATGTCGCTCTGGCCGGTGTATGGCACGAGTTCACAAAGTGGTTACTGCTGGGATTAATTGGTGTGCACATTGCTGGAGCATTGACGCATATCGGTAACGGCGACAGGGTTTTTCAACGCATGATGGGTAAGGACAGTTTGCGCTGATACAATAGGCCGGATTACGGTCCGACTGACCGGTTAACAGACACTAGTTTGAGCAGGCGCACTGAGCGTCAATGGAGAGAAGTATTATGAGTGGTGCCACCGATAGCGGCATGGTTAAGATGATGGGGTGGGTAATGGGTGCGTTGATCGTATTAGCACTCCTTGCCGGCCTTGCTGCCCGAATGTTGGGAGTAACCGGAGACAATTCAGACGACCCTATCATGCGAAATGCGCTTATGGAGCGTATCCAGCCTGTGGGCAATGTGAGAACGTCTGCCGACGACTTACCTGCAGCATCAGCTGTAATGGAAGTTGCTGCGGGACCTAAAACCGCTGAAGAGCTGGTTAACGGTGCTTGTGCCGCTTGTCACGTGGCCGGTGTAGCTGGAGCTCCAATGTTAGGCGACGAGGCTGCATGGGCTGAACGTCGTGAGTTAGGCCTTGAGGCACTGGTTGCCAGTGTTATCAACGGTAAGGGCTCCATGCCTGCCCGCGGTGGCAGCACGTACACCGATGAGGAAATTACGCGAGCGGTACAAAGTATCGCTTTATTTGAGGTGGACGAAGCTGCCGCCGAAGAAGCACCTGCTGCAGATGATTCTGCCCAAACCACAGCTACTGAGGCAGCCACGGCTGTTGCGGCTGTCGCTTGGGGCGAGATGCCAGATGGTTTGACCGACACCATTAAAGCCACTGTCGACGGTGTTTGTGCCGGTTGTCATATCGCAGGTGTTGCCAATGCCCCCAAATACGGTGACCAGGAAGCATGGGCGCCTCGATTGGATAAAGGCATGGCTGCCTTGGTGGCCTCCGTTGCCAACGGGCTAAACGTGATGCCTCCTCGCGGTGGGTCCACGTTGACTGACGAAGAACTGCCTATTGCCATCCAGTACATGCTGGCAAAGTAAAATTTAGTCTCGATGCAGTGCCCGATCCGTGGATATCGGTGTGGGATAACGTCGCACTATCCAAAATGAGCTTCCTAGAAAGCTCAGGATCGTGGCACTTTGCATCAACAATGACGCCTTCTGGCTCATGACGCTCAGGTTCGTCGCAACCACTACAATGAGCAACGAAAACTCACTGATCTGACCTAGCCTTGCGCCAGTCTCACTGGCCATTCGAGCTTTCTCCTGTTCCCGTTGCAGGAGCATTTTGAACACGATCGGCTTGGCCGCTATTGAGAGTATCGCAAGGATCATCGCCGGGATGATGACTTGTGGAAGGGCGCCTATATTGAGCCCAGCACCCAAGGCAAAGAAAAACAGCACCAGAAAAAAGTCCCTGAGTGGTTTTAAGCTCTCGGCGATATAACGCGCGATTGGGCTGGTCGCCAGCGTCACGCCTGCGACAAATGCTCCGACTTCGTGAGACAGACCGATGTAGGTGGCAAGCTCTGCCAACCCCAGGCACCAGCCAATTGCCCAAAGAAATAGATACTCCGGGATCTGATCGAAGCGTTTGAACAACGCTGTGAGCACATGTGTGGAAAACCACCAGGCGGCGACCACAAGCGCTGGCAGGCCGAAGATAATAATCAGTGATTCAGACAGCAGGTTTTCCTGATTTCCGAGGCTCTCCAGTGCAAGGAGCACCACAATGGCCAGCATGTCCTGAAGCAGCAGAATACTCACGATTAGCTCGCCCATTCTTTGATGGTGCAGAGCGCTAGTGGGTAATAGTTTCAGAGCGATGATGGTGCTGGAGAACATCATTCCGGCGGCAATTAGAAAGCTATCCATGAGAGAAAAGCCGAATAGCATTCCCACGGCGAATCCCATAAAGGCAAATGTCGTCGAGCTGATCGCGGTGACCACGATGGCTTCGCGGAACAATTTTTTGAGTTCTTGCGGCTCTAAATTAAGCCCCAGCAGGAAGAGCAGAAACAAAATACCGATATTGGCGATATCGGCAATCAAAGCCGGATTGGAGACCATATCCAGCGCCCAGGGGCCAAGCAGCGCCCCCAACAATATGTAGGCAATCAGAAGGGCCTGTCGCGCGAAAAGTGCGATGGTGGCGACAATCGCGGCGCCTGTGAATACTAGGAAAAGCGAGTAAATGATGGACGCGTCGTGCAAGTGGGTGATGCCTGCTTATTAATAGGTGTACTAGACCGTAGCACTACCCATTGTGAATGCACAGACCGATATTGACGTGCGGATCAATATTTATTCAGGGTTTGGCATTTGCATTTACCCCAATGCGGGTTATTCTTGCGGGTTGATCCATCCGTGCATCTCCACCGAATACCTTCAATGTCACAAGTTATCGAATTTATCGGAAACCACACCTTATTGTTTGTGGCCTTCTTTATGACGTTGGGCATGCTCGTGTACACCGAGTACATGCGAATTTCGTCGGCCAATACGGCGCTAACACCGTATGACGCAACCCAGAAAATGAACGAGGGCAATGCGATTTTTCTCGATGTGCGTAACGAGTCAGAGTACAAAGGCGGTCACCTGCTCAATTCTCGCAGCATGCCCGTCAACAATCTTGCAGAGCGCATGCACGAGATTGACAAGTACAAGGACAAAGAAATCGTTGTCTACTGCGACAACGGCATGCGTACGTCCCGGGCTATCGCGAAGCTTAAAAAAAGCGGGTTTACTCAGCTGTTCTCGATAGCAGGCGGGCTTGTTGCTTGGGAAAAGGCTAATCTGCCCACAGTCTCTAAGTAAGACGGAAGCTGGCTCAATTCTGAGCGGATACGCGTGTTGTTGAACTGAGCGTTGGCGACCGTGGTCCAAACGTTTGTATACGCACATTTTTCTTTTGAACACGCAGAGTCTTTTCGTATGAGTGAATCTGAAGCACCGGGAACCACACCCGGCATAGTTATGTACGAATCCAGTTGGTGTGGATTTTGCCGCGCAGCTAAGCGTTTACTTGAATCGAAAGGCTGGCCCTACGAGAGCCGCAACGTGGATGGTAATGCTCCGCTAAGAGCTGAGATGCAAGAGATCAGTGGCAGAACCTCAGTGCCGCAGATTTTCTTCGGCGACAGGCATATTGGTGGCTTTGATGACTTGGCTGCACTCGAGCAAGACGGTGAGCTAGACGATGCCTACGCGGCAATTAAATAAATTTTCAACAAGGAAACTCAATGGCTAGCAAGCGAAAGAACGGCGAAAAAAAAGCCGCTAAGAACGAGACAGAGAACAACGCTGAAACTGAGAATTCCACGGAATTAGCAGAATCAGAACAGCCAACCGAGGCCGCTGAAGCAGCGAATGTTGATGCGCCGGCGCAGTTGTTCAAAATCCAGCGGGTATATATCAAAGATGTGTCTTTCGAATCCCCGCTAACACCGGGTGTTTTCACGGGTAACACGCAATGGCAACCTGCGGTTTCACTGCACCTGAATACTGAAAGCACCGCCTTGGAAAATGATATTTACGAGGTAGAGCTGACAGTGACGGCTACGGTGAAACTCGGAGAAGAGGTCGCGTACCTGACAGAAATTAAGCAGGCTGGTTTGTTTCTGGTCAAAGGGTTTGAAGCGGAACGCCTGGGGCCAATGCTGGGCAGCTTTTGTCCCAATATCCTGTTCCCTTTTGCTCGCGAAGAGATCGCGACTCTGGTTCAAAAAGGTGGATTCCCGCAGCTCCTGCTGGATCCTGTTAACTTTGATGCTTTGTATGCGCAGCACCTCGCTGTGACCAAGCAGAACGCTCCAGCTCCAGAAACAGAACAGTAGAAAATGCACTCGGTGGCAAGGCACTCACGGGTGCCTTGCCGCTCACACTAGCTCAATCCCTCAAAATCGAGCTGCCTCAGAGCTTCATAACTGATAATGGCAGCCGCGTTGGACAAATTCAGGCTGCGACTGTCCGGCCTCATGGGTATGCGTATTTTTTCCGATACCCTCTCGTCTTCCAGGACATCGTCCGGCAAACCTCGTGTTTCAGGACCAAATAGCAGAATGTCGCTGCGCTGATACTGCGGTGTTGTAAATGGCACCGATCCTTTGGTTGTTACCGCAAAAACACGCCGATTACGCTCATTTTCAGTCACACCCAACGATTCAAGACACGCATCCAGATTGGCGTGCACCTGAACAGTCGCTGTTTCGTGATAGTCGAGGCCGGCTCTTCTTAAGGCCTTCGTTTCCAATGAAAACCCTAGAGGCTCGATGAGGTGCAAGCTAATGCCGGTATTGGCGCAGAGGCGGATTAAATTACCGGTATTGGGCGGAATTTCCGGCTCAAACAGAACAAGTTGCAGGTTTTCGGAAGGGCTAGACACAATATTAGGGGGCGATTATTTGTAATGAAACGGTCCGCTAAGGGTAATGTCTACGCAATTGCTTGTGTGGAAAGGAAATTTTTTTTTGATTCAATGTCAATGGATACTTGCCGCATTGGCACTTCCACACTATTGTTGTTACAGGGCTGGTCAGGGAATGGCATCCTCGTTGCTGGTTGTAATGCAACGAGAGGGCCTCCTTCGCTGAATGAAAAGTGGCTGGAATGAACTACAACGATTCTAGTGTTGAGACCGGAAGACGGCATTATTATTCGTCGTCCCAAGGACCGTTTCACAACGCCAACAACATATTTATGTTCTATGGCGGCGGTGATCGCGGATTAATTGTTGAGTCGATTATTCGCTCGATACGCTCCGACGAGTCTCTGATTCACGTGCACGGAGAGCCAGGCAGTGGCAAAACACTGTTGTCTCTGGTGATCAGTGATCGCATGAAAAATCGCTACAACACGATTCGCTACGACGTTCCTGATATCTCAGAGTCTTTGCTGCTGCGGCATTTGCTAATTGAACTCTGTCCTCAGAAAGCCGACTTGATTTCGGCCGAAGACGCTCAGGCAGGTGCCTCAAGAGAAGCGATAAGTGCAGCACTGATAGCGCTAATCAATCAGCTGAATGATTCGAATGCCAATCGAATCCGAAAACCTTATGTGTTGCTTGTAGATTCTCATGCGCAGATGGATCAGCAAACGCTTCATATCATTGAGCAACTGAGTGCGGTGAAGGTATCGGGTAGAACCATCATGCACTGTGTTGTGTTTAACCGTGAAAAGCAGAAGTCCGGTATCTCACACCTTAATCCGCAAGATTCGCTACCGCCAAATCACTATCATTTGCGACGGCTGACGTTGGCTGAAATTAACGAATACCTACGCCACCATATGCTGTTATTCGATTTCAATCGACGTGATCTGTTTACTCGCGAGATGAGTTATTTCATTGCAGATCGCTCTGAAGGTGTGTTCCGGGCTATTAACAAGCTTGCACGTAACGCTTTCACCATTGCAAATCTTGAAGCTGCCGATAAAGTGTCTATGTCGCATTTGTTAATGGCGGGGTTGCCTCCACGGGCAGAACCCAGCTACGAGAGTAGCTTCCTAGCAAGACATCGGGCCGGTGTTATTGCATTAATGGGTTCTTGCGTTGTAGCATCAGCGGCAGCCGCAGTATTTTTGATGCGGTAGTTCTATCGGGTTTTTAACTACCCGACTGTTGCCAGGAAGGCGACAACAAGTATTTGCCAAAGAGGGCAAATACATCATTTGGACAAAAGGAGTTGTCTGTGAGAGATGCATGCGCTAAGTACGGTGCCGTACACGCTATACGTGCCACCGCCCCGTTTTTATATCTATTGCTCAGTGCTGGTTGCGCGGTCGATATTGCTCAGCTACCTCATGCGACCCATGAATTGGCGCAATCGGTCCGGCTCTCGTCTAATTTAGCTGACAGGCTGCCTGAAACTTTTCTCGATGAGCAGCAGTTAGAGCCCTCGTTGCCAAGTGCAGAAGAGCGTTCGCTGCAGGTATTTGAGGACGATATTAATGCAACGCATACCAGCGCTTATGAATCACCTGAGCGTTTCAATATCAATGCGGTTGATGCCCCTGTAGACGCGCTTTTATATAGTCTTGTGGCACAGACTAATCTTCAGTTGCATGTCACTGGCGAGCTTGCAGGTCGAGTGACGCTAAAAGCGAATCAAGCCACTTTGCCAGATATCTTGCAACAACTGGCCGGTCAAGCCCCGTTCACGTGGACTGTCGAAGAATCAAAGCTGACAGTCTGGAGCGGTAAACCGTACCGGCATAGCTATTCAGTGGACTACCTGAATATTCAACGATCCACCACAAGTAGTGTTGGCTTAGCGACGCAGGTTGGTACTATTAACGCGGCTAACTCCAGTGGCGATTCAATCGCAAACAGCTCGCGCACCCATATTGAAAACTCGAGTGCGCATGATTTTTGGGCGTCTATCGAGAAAGACTTAACGCTACTGTTAAGCAGCGAGGACTCTGCACAATCCTCTCAGTCTGATTTTTCCATTAATGCAGAGGCGGGCTTACTGACACTCTTTGCTTCTCCTGAGCTTCATCAATCCGCAAAACACTATCTGGATCGATTGCACCGTTCCACTCAGAGGCAGGTTCTCATTGAGGCCAGCGTCGTTGAGGTCACTCTATCGGATAGCTTCGAAGCTGGTATTGACTGGCAGCTAATCGCTAAAGGTTTAAGTGGGATAAGCGCTGCGCAAATTCTGGTGGGTGCCCCTGCAGTGACGGCGGATACCGTTGGCCGGTTGGTGTCTCCAGCCGGATTAGTCAGCATGGTTCATCAAGGGGGCGATGGTGATCTTACTGCAACCTTGAGTTTATTAGAACGCTTTGGCGATGTGAAAATTCTGTCCCGCCCCCGAATCATTGCGTTAAATAATCAGGCGTCCGTTTTAAAAGTTGTTGATAACCGGGTTTACTTCACGGCCAAAGTAGAACGTTCCCAAACAGACACCAAGAGCGAGATCGTTACGCAAACGGAGATACATACGGTGCCCGTTGGTTTGGTGATGAACGTAACACCGCAAATTAGTGGGGATGGAGCCGTAATGTTGAATGTACGGCCCACGCTTTCTCGTATTCTCGGCTTTGTTAATGATCCGAATCCGGAGTTGGCGTTAGCCAATATAAAGAATGGCGTTCCAGAGATTCAAGTGCGGGAAATGGAATCGATGCTCAGGGTGCAAAGTGGAGAAGTTGCCGTCATTGGCGGCTTAATGCAAGAGAGCGAGGAGCTTGATCAATCCCGTTTGCCGGGATTGGGACGTGTCCCCATTTTAAAGCAGCTGTTTTCGCATCGAAAAACAACGAAACGACAAACAGAACTTCTTATTGTTCTTCGTCCGACGATTGTTAATTTGGCTGTGGACGCCACATCATGAATAGCGCCGATGTGACAACTGACCTGCAAGCCGAACTTCTATCTAAATTTATTCCAAGTTCTGCGGCCACTGCGTGTTTATCTGAGTCAGTTGCACGGCGTTTTAAATGTTTACCTCTATCAATAGAGCCGTGTATCGCGTCATCCGTCCGGACATTGAAGCTGGCTATTGTGAATTATCCCGATGCGACGTTAAGCGAGAGGATATCCCGTCATTTGCCGATGGGTGTCACTGCCGCATTCTCAACTGTGGGTGATACACACTTTGAAGAGGCATTGGATAAATGCTATGCAAAAGAGTTGCAGGGTGAGCCATTAATCCATCGCTGTGGATACCGACAGTCGCGAACAAATGAAGAGTCGGCAGAACCTAATCGTATAGTTAGACTGGTAGAGGCTGTATTACACTCCGCGTGCCTGCAGGGTGCTTCAGATATTCACATCTCGATTTCAGGTGATTGTTTAGAGGTACGTTTTCGAATAGACGGACAACTCGGACCATTCGCCAAACTGGATATTGACTATGCAGACGCGGTGGCGGGTCGGATAAAAATACTCGCAGAATTGGATATATCAGAAACGAGGGTGCCGCAAGACGGCCAATTCAATCAGCTTGTTGAAGGGCAGAGTATTGATTTTAGAGTGTCGTCATTTCCCACCATACGAGGTGAAAATATTGTTATTAGAGTGTTGGGGGCAGCGCTTCATCAAGCGGGTAAGATCAACGCTCTATCTTCTGACAAAGTAAGACAAGAGCTTTTCAATAGCTTTCAACACCCAGATGGAATTTTCATATTCTGTGGCCCAACAGGTTCTGGCAAAAGCACAAGTTTATATGCCTTGATTGCAGAACTCGATGCCTCGGCGCTGAACATCATGACCATTGAAGATCCGGTTGAGATAGTGATGCCACAGTTGCGGCAAACGAATGTCGATCAAGCTCGTGACTTTGGATTTGCGGAAGGATTGCGTGCGATATTACGACAAGATCCGGATGTCATTCTAATTGGCGAAGTGCGTGACTCCCCGAGCGCTTCAATGATGCTCAGGGCATCCATGACGGGGCATCGCGTGCTCACCACCATTCACGCGTCAGATACTTTCTCGGCCATTGACCGGCTGCTGGAACTCGGTGTTAGCCGAGAACTCCTGAGCAGGAATCTCCGCTGCATTGTATCTCAGCGCCTTGTTCGGAAAGTCTGTACCCACTGCAGGGCCAATACAACTAACGATTGTGTCTGCAGGGGTTCTGGTTATCGAGGGCGTCAAGCGCTAATGGAAATATTGACGATCACACCGGTGTTGGCCAAGTTGATTCGATCGCAAGCGGATAAAGAAGAGCTACTGCAGGAAGCGCAGGTTGACGGTTATGAAACCTTGTTTGAGCTAGCTCAGCAGTTAACACGTAACGGCGTTACGGACGCTGGAGAGATTCGCCGGGTACTGGGTAGTGAGCCTCTTTCTGATTATCGGCAGCATTAAGTTATAAAACCTCACTGCAGGGACGTGCAGTGGTTAGATCAATTTCACACAGGGAGAGTGTGTATGGGTAGAAAGTCACGGCAGCTAAATTACAAGCTGCGTGGAGCCAAAGATGATATGTCTTTGGTGGTCGCGTTTTTTCAAATGTCTCATTTGATTTCGGCAGGCGTGGGTATTGAGCATTGCCTTGATGAGGTAGCCCATCAAGAAGGGTCCTGGAGACTTCGCCGTGTATGGAGAACACTAAGTCGGCAAATAAAGGATGGTCGTTCACTGTCCAGCGCAATGTCAGATTGGCCGGGTGTATTCAGTTCGACGCTTGTGGCTATCGTGCAGTCCGGTGAGGCCTCCGGGCAAATGGCCTCGTCTTTGAACGAATGTCGGCAAATGTTGCTGTGGCGGGCAGGCGTCTCCACGCGTATTCAGACAGTGCTCGTATATCCGGTTTTTGCGTTCGCAACCGT
>JAHDGK010000104.1 GCA_020627685.1 Granulosicoccus sp.
TAGAGCACCTCCATGACGTGGAGGGGGTCACAGGTTCGAGTCCTGTATCGCCCACCAACCAGTCCATTCTCACACCCTGTCCCTGTTGGGATGGGGTTTTGTGTTCTCTGGAATACAGATTCTGGAATAATAGGCGAGGGTTATGCTCGATTATTCGGATACAAGTATTTGCCGGGTGGTCGTACGGCCTACTGGAGTGATGGTGTAGTAGTTGTTCGTAACCCATCTGCTGCAGATGGTGGGATGGCTTTCGTCGCCGAGAAAGGCTACGAGTATTTCGAAGGGGTGACTAAGGCTCATGAAGTTACGACGAGGCGAAGATGGATTTTTTCATTTGGAAGTATCGAATTTTGAGTTGGATGCGTTTCAGTCTGGGTTGCGTGAAACGTTAGAGGCGCTCGACGATTGGGAATTTCAAACCCGAACAGGTCTAACACCCGGTGAGATGGAGGCAATTCTGGACCAACTTGTCACCTTGCGAAAGGAAGTGTTGGAGCACTGATTTTCGGCGTTAGGAATTGAGCGGAGCAGTCTCAGTGTCGAAGATACCCCGGAAACGGTCCTACCTTGCAAGCACTCTGTGTTGGCAATAACCCGAACGCGTTCTTGATAGCGGTTGATCAGCTGGCTTGCTTGGAGTTTGGTTTATCCTTGTTAGGCGGAAAACTCACCCAATCAAGTCTGAAGGTGAACTAGTGGGCAGTGCAGTTCAGTATCACGAGCCAAGAAACGAAAGTACAAACCAGCGCTTGTCCGCACTGGCGTCAGCCCATTGATTGATTAGATTGTTATCAATGTTCTCATACATTCCACTTACAGATTTAACTACAGCCAGGACTTCATTTCGACTAAATGGTTCTGGCCTAACGAATGCAGCGAGGTAAGAACCCAAGCCGAGGATTTCGTATTGATAGTGGTGTCGTAGATGTTCGGCTAACAGGTAGTTTTGACCTGGTGTTAAGTCCCCGTTGAAATAGCCATTCGGGTGGGCTGCTATGGCCATTGATGGGTCAGGGCTTGGGATCTTTAAGCATCGTGCAGTTGAGTTGAAAACGGAGATAGGTTCTTGGATTGCGTTAATCAAATCCGGTTCGTCCTGAATGGGAACCAGGTAATTATCGGTTAATGATAGCTCACTCTCCTTTATTAAAGCCTTCATATTGTTAATGACAATAGTGGAGCGACGTTCAAATGTGAGAGTGTGCTGCTCATCATATGCAGCCTGTTCTTCTGGGGTGAGTAGCCCGTCTGGAAATGTTTCTAAGCCGTCTCTTGCGACAGCATGTCCGGAGGTATAGCTTGCTTGATGTACGTCATCAAGAACAAAAAGAAACTGATAGTCCGGGTAATCGATACGTTTTTGATCACGGAAGGTCAATAATTCATCAACTGACTCCCACTTCGATAGTATCCAACCGCCCGGGTGGCCGTATTTGTCTGGTTCGAATAGTTCTATATCCATCGGGTGATAGGGCTTCTCATAGTTTGGTTGATTCCGGTGGCTTGAGCGTTGCATTTCGGCATCTCATCGCCTGCTCGAGGATATCTTCCCTGCCACAGTGGCGATCGTCGGTTTACTGCCACGACCGTATTGATGTCGGGGCTGTGGCGCTTTCTAACAGCGAATCCTAACAGGTTCCGTTGGAGCTCGATTGTACAGACCTAGCTTCTTCGTTGCCCGAGACCGAACGCCTGTTATTTCACGAAGACTACAATTTTTGTTCGCTCAGGAACCACTTTTTCTCCACACCTTTCAAACAACGACGCTGTCGTCTGTGGGATTATGAGTGGAAGCTGAAAAGGGCGGCCCGCCAAACCAAAGTATTGAACGATTCGTTGGTAGGTCCAACGAATTTATCGATGATCTAGAACTCGTACCTTTTATCGGCGCAAGCTAGTCAACGACGATATGTTTCTGTTATTTGGAGCCTGCTGATGAGGACTGTGGTACGTGCAGAGGGTCAAACTAAGCCGGATGTAGAGGCTGCGATTGCTGCGCTTCTAAACGGATTCGTATTTGATCGGGTTGAGTATCTCGTGCCTGCAAATATGGTTGGTTTTGAGTTGGAGCGTGGGCAAGGCTATGAACATGCTGAAGGCGGAGTTCGCCTTGTTGGTGTGGACGGTGAAGACAGAATCATTCGTTGGTTTCACGCTGGAAACGAGGAGGATCTTTGGATTGGTCTTGAGCCCGATCCCAGCGCTGAGCTTTGTTGGGTGCCTGAGGTTGTGTCGGTGGAAGCTGATTCTTGGGGTTTGACGAGTGGTGGTGAGACTGTTGTAAGAAGTTCGGTGGCGTGGCAGGAGCCTTGTCCTGGTGCGTCTACGGTGTGGTCGGTTCGCCTTGACCTTACCGGGGGGTCGGTGGTTGTTTGTCTTGGAGAACAGGACTACAACTCGAAGAAACCTATCTACATGCCTGATTGTGTGATCGTCATATTCGACGAACAGGTAGCGCTTGAATATCACCCACATCACACGCTCCACTCGGCTTGGACCGTTGAAACCTAATACAACCATGCCTAATAAGGTCTATGGGGTTAACATATTTGCTGGTCTGGGTATCTTTTCTGGGATAGGGCGACCGTGAGCAGCTCTCCGCTATTTTTCTTAGAACCACATATCGTCGTCTTCCGAAGTATTGTCGGTTTCTTTTAGTAAGAAGTCGACCAGGTTGTCCGCCAATACTCGGAGGTTGTGTGATTCCTCGGCTCCGAAGTAGATAATTTGGCCCCGCTTTCCGGCAGGCCCGGGCAACAAATCGATGGCGATGAAGTTACCGGTTCGTTCTTCAACAAACGGCACCCAGAAAGGTGTGGTGTAGATGCTTAGGGTACGGTCGTCGGCTGCGTCATAGTGGGATGTCAAATCGTGGACGGAGGTACCGTCAAATATGTCTTTCCAGGTTTGCCATTCTTGAGTGATTTGTTCGATGCTCATCAGGTCGCGAAACCCAAAGGCACCTTCTGATCCGTTGCTCTCTCGCAGCAACGCTTTTAGCTCTGCCGGTACTTCAAAACCTGTGAGGTCGGCAAACATGGCGAAACTGTTCTCTGAAGCACTGTCTTTGGGCTTCAGGTTTCTTTGCGAAGCAAGTTGTTGCCATGCAGCGACGACATCTTCGTCTTGAACGTCGACCTCGTCGGAAATGTTTTTCGCTGCGTCTTTCAAGAACCGTTGCCGGGCGGGTTTATCATCGGCGGCGGTCCAGGTATGGGGAAAATAGTTTTGTAGCCATGTGGCGGGATCACTTTTGAGAAGTTGGAGATCTTCTTTTGTTAGCTGGCCCTGACCACTCTGCCGCAGTCCTGAGAGAATCTCCAAGCCGGTCATCTCGGCCTCTGGGAAGCGGTCGAAAAAGCCCGAGGCCACCTTCGACACCCAGCGCGTGTAGTTCGGCGAGAGAAAGTCGACCATGTAAATACGTCGATTGGCGAAAACGAAACAGTAGATATCAGACGATTTGAGACGGACCGTCTTCTTGACGAGGCTTGTTCTGAGGTTGTGAACCGCCAACACTATGTCTCCCTCCGCCTCAATACCATGTGCAACCAGAATAGAATTCAACTGACGTCCGAAGGCCAGGTCGTCATCCACTGATTCGGGGAGACTCGAGGCTGGAATCTGAATGGTTTGAAATTCGGAAATGTCGTAGCCGGCCTGTTCAGCAGCCATTGACGGTAAGTTCACTGGTGTTCCTTAGACGAGTAGGCGAAAGGTGGCTTCAAACCAACAGTACTCCTGCCATCCGACTAAGAGTTGCTTTGTTGCCTGATCTCGGATTCGTTCACCAGCCGTACTGTAAGATTCTTACTTGAACCCGTTCTTTCTGCATGGCTCTCTTAGAAATTCTGGTTCGGTGTGGCCTAACGGTTCAGGAGAAAACCGATCGTGCGGACTTTACGTGAGTGTCGTCGAGTGCTGAGA
>JAHDGK010000012.1:0-49837 GCA_020627685.1 Granulosicoccus sp.
GACGATTTGATCGTGGCAATGCTACAAGCAACCCAACCGTTAAGAGATGAGAAGAGCTGATGTCGGCCCCTAACGTCGTCGTGATTATGGCCTATCATGCAACCCTGACATCTTGGGACTATCAACCACCGCGGGATGCGTCGCAGGAGTTCGTGCGGAATCACATAGAGTGGACCGTCATGGCTAGCAAATCCAGATACCCGAAGTTTTCAGGATAAGTATGTGCGGTCGCTTGCGCGTCAAACGCCGTCTTCAAAACCAATTTGTGTTGTTGGGTTCTGGAACATATCGGCCAGGTTTTGATGCCTGTCCAATATTTCCGACACGCCGTTAATACGCTCAGGAATCAATCGACCGTTCTCCCAAACCGCAATACCATCTAAGGTAATGGTGGGGTCTAGGATGTGCCAGCAAATTTCCCCGGGCGCATACTCGCCGCAGGTGTGAAAGTGAAGCACCCGGGGATTACCAAAGGCACTGCCTGACCACCGAATAATGTCGTCTTTTGCATTGGCACCGAAGTGGCAACCAGGGTGTATACCGGCATGCCATGAGTCTACAAACCAAGGGTCGAGTCCAAACTGTTCACTGATTGCATGGTAGTGCGCTTCTACTCGCTGTACGCATTCATAGTTTCCTTCAAAATGGGTAATCTGATTGTCGGTTACGCAAGCGAACAAAACTTTGGGTAGTTCGAGCATGTAAGGCTCATACACTTTTGAACCGGTGCCTGTCAGAAAATTACTCAGTGCAATCTTCCCGCTCATACCTTGAGCCGGGATGGGTCTGGGAACCAGTAAAGGAAATCGTTTCAAGGTCACTTCCGGTTTATGGTCTGCGTCCCAGGAGGGTTTCCCGGAATAGTCTGTGCCGCGGGGGCAGGTGACTCTTACGGTTTCTGCTTGTTCAAAGGCTGTATCAATAGCGTGCTTTATTTCGCTCATACCGTGGTAACAGGCTTTGCCGAAATTTGAATTCAAGGCTTCAACATCCAATGTGTAGCACATGGTTGACGGTGGGATTTTTACGTCACTAGAGAATCGAATTTGATCTCCTACCCGCGAGAAGAATACGATGTGATCAAAGCCTGACAAGGTGTCGACTAGTTTGGATTTACCCGCATCGTCCGTGATGAAAGTATCCGATACAGTTTCGAAAACGGTGAGTCCCATATCTCTGCCGGTGTTGGCTGCAATACGGGGTGCGAAATCATCATAGTATCCGGTGCTGTCTGGCTCCCGGACGATAAGTAAGCGTTCTCCGGCCTTACCGCCAACGCAATCTCGCAAGAGTGCCATGGCACCGTCTATCTGGGTTGATTCAGGCGTGGTAATCATACGACCTCTATGCCCGGTGCGCGATCAGAATAGTTAGTGTGTTTCATAGGCATCACTTGGAGTCACTTGCGTAATAGCCGACAGTATCCCCGTCTGTCGTGACACCTAAGCCGTTAAGCAAACGGTTAACGTAATTGAAGTAGCCAATAATCTGATTAGCTTCCAAAATCTGTCCGTCATCTAAGCCTTCATGTTGTAACTGAGACACATCCTCCTGAGTCATGTCGCCAGGGTGCAACGTGAGTTTGCGAGCGTATTGCATGAGGGCCAATTCTTTACCCGCAAAGGCAGTCTCTGGAGAATCGTTATGCAGCGCCTCCTCAATAGCATCGGCTTTTTTATCATCATTGATCAGGTGCCTGGCATTGGCCCAGTGATTAGCCAGTGAATAGGGGCATTTGTTTAAGATAGAAACGTAGGATGAAATACTTTCTTGTAACCATTCGGGCAGGGTGTTTGTCTCATCGTGTAATGCGGCCCTATACAGTGCAACATGACCACGCATGGTATTGGGGCGATGAGAGTGAACACGCATCACGTTGTCCACGGTGCCATGGGGTGTGCGAGCAAGTTTTAACGCATCGAGCAAATCATCATCGGCGTCTTTGTCCGATATCATGCTGATCCAGGCGCTCATGACCCAGCCTCATTTGTACGCACGTCAGTTTTCATGACTCAGAGCTTTCCGTTTTTTTGCGATAAGCAAATGCTTTTGCAAAACGCCAAAGTAGATAGTCGCCACAACTGATGGCATCCTCATGGCCATCGACTTTTGAGCCATGAACGGCTGCCGGGTCAATTAGTGTTTCCGGGTTGGGATCAAACGCTAACACCAATGAGAGTCTCTCGCGCCCGGAGCTGTTGACAACCCGGTGTGGCGTTGATTTATATTCACCACCTGTCCAGCGGGCCAGTAAATCCGCGACGTTGACGATGAGCGTGCCCTCTATGGGTGGCGCATGTATCCAGTCGCCATTAATGTCTTGTACTTGCAGACCACCGGTTGAATCCTGGCACAGTACGGTAAGTACACCGAAATCAGTATGTGGGGCAACACCAAATTGCTCCTCTCCGCACGATTCATCCTGAGCCGGGTAGTACACAAAAGATGCGCGACTTAACGGTTTATCGCAGCTTTTTAAGAAAAAGTCCTCCGGCAAGTTTAGTCCGATGGCAAATCCGCGCATAAGATCGAAGGCAACCCGGTGCGCGTATGAAAAATATTCCATGGCCACCACGCTCATTGTCGGCACAAACGCAGGCCATTGGTTAGCACCACGCAGTGGGTGGTCTTCCTCAGTATGACCTTTGGCGTCCTGATAACCCCAAATAAAACTTTCTTTTAAATCTGCTTTGGCGTCGTCACCCATTTTTGCAGCCCCGGCCCCGAGCCAGCCACGGTGTTTATCCGAGATTTTTACGGACTCCTTTTCATCCAGGCTTGCGCCAAAAAACTGGTATGCAGTTGCACTAGCCGCTTTAATAATCTCTTCAGGAATGCCGTGACCCTTTATATAAATAAAGCCAAGTCCGGCACTCGCTTGATGTAGTGCCTGCGCTACGGATACGGGGTCTGAGCCATCTCTAAGTGGCGTGATATCAATGACCGGTATGGTATCCGGTTGCATAGCGCGAGCTGAAGCGTAAGCCATGGTTGTGCCATAGGGGTAGACGCGGCATTTTATGCACAGAACGTTGGCAGGTTCAATAGCTGAAAACGCCCTTAATTTTCTGCATTTCCTCTTTTATGGTTTTTTAGTGATAAATCAGGATAATGCATGTAAGCGTTGCACTTTTTGATCGGGAGTTAAGCCGTGTTTGATTTGACTAATCCACCCCCCGATTTCATTGAAGATCCGTACCCGCACTATAGGCAACTGAGGCTCGAAAGCCCGCTACTTAAACAGTCAGACGGGAGCTTTCTGGTATCAAACCATGCCGCACTTGAGCAGATTTACAAGGATACGGCGCGTTATTCATCCGATAAAAAAGAGGTTTTCAAACCCCGTTTTGGTGACTCGCCACTATACGAGCATCACACCACGTCTTTAGTATTTAATGATCCGCCGTTGCACACCCGCGTCAGAAAAATCATGGTGGGTGCGATGACCCCCAGAGCGATTGCCGGTATGGAGGACGGATTAATAGCCATGATTGATAAGCTGCTGGATAATTTGCCAGGGGTTAGTGATAACAATCAGGTAGATATCATTGCTCATTATGCCTCTCAAATACCGTTAAACGTTATTGGCAATTTATTTGATATGCCTTTGGATGAAAGAGAGCCACTGCGTGATTGGTCGCTAGCTATTCTGGGGGCTTTAGAGCCCACCATTTCTGCTGAGCAGCAAGCCTTAGGTGATAAGGCTGTAACTGCGTTTTGCGATTACCTTGATCATTTGGTTGCGGATAGAAAACGCTACCCCGGGGATCCGGATACGGATGTGTTGACTCGATTGATTCACACCGAGGGTGAGACGCTAACGCACTCTGAATTGCTGCAAAACTGTATCTTCACATTAAATGCTGGACACGAAACCACCACGAATCTTATTGCAAATGCCTTGTGTTCGCTGAATGATAACCCGGAACAGAAAGACCTATTACTCAGCACGCCAGCTGTAATCAAAACAGCCGTTGACGAGTTTCTGCGCTATGAAAGTCCTAATCAGCTCGGTAATAGATTAACCACATCAGAGGTGACGATCAATGACACCGTGATACCAGCAGGAACCAATTTGCATTTAATGATTGGCGCTGCAAACCGGGACGATAAGGTATTCAGCGACGCTGAGAAATTGGTGCTCACTCGGAGTCCTAACAAGCATCTGGCATTTGCTGGTGGGCCGCATTCCTGTCTTGGATTGAACCTGGCGCGCATGGAAGGGCGTATTGCCATTGGTCGCTTTCTGCAGCGATATCCGTTATTTGCGGTAACGGATAGAGTTCGCTCTCAGCGTTTACGATTTCGCGGCTTTCAACAGTTAACCGTCTCGCTTTAAACACCGAGTTTGAAACCGCTTTGATAGTGACTTTGAATTAGTATTTCAGCAACGGCTATATGTCAGGTAATTGTTAATCCTTATTTACGGAAAACCTTAATGAAAATTGAAGCGGTTGAAACATTGAGACTTGAGGAGCATCCGAATTTGGTGTGGGTCAGAATCCATACAGATACCGGATTAACGGGTCTGGGTGAAACCTATTTCGGGGCTGGTCCTGTTGAAGCCGATATCCATGGTCGTATTGCGCCCATTATCCTTGGGATGGACGCCAGTAAAATCGAACACCTGAACATGAAGATGCAACCCTATGTCGGTTTCACAGGCAGTGGTGCAGAAGTTCGTGCTCTGGCTGCGGTTGATGTTGCCTTATGGGATATCGCAGGAAAAGCAGCCAACATGCCGCTTTGCGATTTATTGGGCGGAAGAACACGCGATGATATTCAGGTATACAACACCTGCGCTGGCCCGAACTACGTGAGCAAGACATCTGCGGTGAGGCCTGATAATTTCGGTGCGGTTTCAAGTGCAACAGAAGACTACGAAGATTTACAGGCGTTTCTACACCGCCCGGAGGAGCTTGCTTCTGCCTTATTAGACATGGGCATAAGCTCCATGAAAATCTGGCCCATTGATCTGGCGGCTGGCGCGTCAGATGGTGTGGATATTTCCACACAGGATTTGAAAAAAGGGATTGAGCCGTTCGAAAGAATACGAGCAGCGCATGGCGATAAAATGAGGCTGAAAGCAGAATTACACGGCCTGTGGAGTCTTAACGCGGCTAAAAAAATTGCCAAGGCACTGGAACCATTGGATATGGATTGGATAGAAGATCCTGTCTATATGGATCGAACGCATGAAGTTCGTGAGCTTGCCGATTTTACTTACGCGCCATTAGCAGGTGGTGAGACTCTGGCAAGCTTGGGTCAATTCTCATCTTTAATCAACGAAGGAAATATTGGAACGCCCATTATGGATGTTACATGGGCCGGGGGCGTTACAGCAGCTAAAAAGATAGCAGCGCTGGCAGAGGCGAGGTCCCGCCCCATCGCGTTTCACGATTGCTCCGGTCCGGTAACTCTAGCGGTATCAACGCATCTGGCATTGAATTTACGAAATGTCAGGGAGCAGGAGATTGCTAGAGGCTTTTACTACACCTGGTATCAGGAGTTTGTAGACGTGTTGCCGCCCATCAAAAATGGTCGTATCTCTATTCCAGGTGGGCCAGGTTTGGGCTTGGATTTACTGCCGGATTTAACAGATCGGCCAGATGCTATTCATCGAGTCAGTCGCTAATTGGGTTAGGTGATAGCAAACAACGACAATACAACGGATTTTTTCAACCGCGCGCCCGTTCCGACAAACAGTGTTTTATTAACCCAGTGATATCGTTCATCTCCCGTTTCCAGTCGTGCTTGGGTACGCATGTAGTACTTGTCGGGAGAAACATCTTCTCCACGGGTTATAGCCGCTATTACTTCCGGGTCTCCATGTCGGTACCCGTAGTTGATGATTTCGATGATCGCGCCATCATCGGTTTGCATGGCATAGCGTGTATCGAGTTCTGCCAGACCATCGTCAAAAATGGTTTGCCAATCAGCACCGACGTTGAGCAAGTGTCCGTTAATTCTCGGGCCTGAGACCGTACCACCTACGATAGGAATGATGCGTCTGGCGCCGGCTCTGCCTTGCCCGAGTTCCTGTATGGAGGAAAGCTCTACCGTTATGTCGCAAACATGTTCAAGCTGTGGGGCGGATAGTTGCATTATTAGTATTCATTGTTATGCACATAAAGGATCATGACGATACCGATTCCAACGTTCATTGAAAGTGGCGTCTCTAATACCTTTTGATATCTCTGTGCGTGCAGATACCCATTGTTCGGACCAACGCTGCGGATCGTTGAGAACACGTTCTGGATGTTTTACAGAACGTGCTAAGAATTCTGGGAAGCATTCTCGACCCGTGCTATATCCTGGAGGTTGATAGCGTAGGTCGAAACTCCAACGCAGCTTGTCGGAAGTGTTCGGTCCGGCACCGTGCCAGGTCTTACGATGCAGTAAAACGACACCGCCGGCTTTTACACTCAGATTGACATGTTCATGTTCGCGAACAAAATCTCCGGGAATAAAAATTTCGCCCACGCCACTGCGTCCAGGGCAATGCAATCCCAGTTTGTCCCAGCGATGACTTCCGGCAATGGCTTGCATACACCCCATTTCAGGAGTGGCATCACTGATGGCCACCCATACCGTCAGCATGGGGGAGTTCTCAGCCTCCTCGATGATAACAGCGGCATCTTGATGCCATCCGGTGCGGGCCATATTGGAGTTGCCACGACCTTTTTCTGACAAAGCATTTTCAGGTGGTTTTATGCGGGCATGTTGAACCGGGTTTGAGATAACTTCTTGGCCGACAATGGACTCTGCTATATCCAAAATCGCTGAATTGGTCAGTAGTTGGAACACTGCAGGCCCGGTATGCACGCCTGCGGATTCATCCAAACCCTCCTTAAGAGGAAGACTGATATCTAAAAATTCGTAGGCATCGGGGTCATTGACAATTAGGTGAGTTAATTTCTCATCAAGGCTTAGGGTATGCCAGTTTGAACAAGCACTTTGGCGTTGCTCAGCAACACGATCGATTAGCTCATCATATTCATGACGGATGTTGTGAATGAGTTGATCATCAAGAACATTTTCCACCACCAGAAAACCTTGTTCTTCAAACTGATCTAATTGTGTTTTGTTCAGCATAGCGACTCCACTTTGATAAACAGTATTAACAATTTAATGCGATATCGTGATCTTCCGGAATTCATCTCTCAAACGCAATCCCTTGCGCCCCAACAATGGCGCGAACTGAACAATGGGCATAATATGCGGAAGCATTGACATCCTGGCAGTGAGTTAGTACCAGGCATCGGGGAGTTCGCTTTTTCGACGAGAGACGAAATCATCCAGCGCCTCTTTTATGGCTATATCCATGGGGGGAGTCTCATAGTCGCGAAGCATTTGATTCCATTTGTCGAAAGCGCGTCTACGCATGTCATGTCCGCCTTTTTCCTCCCAGCTTTCTACGTTCTCACTATCGCTGAGTTCTGCATCATAAAACGCGTTCTGGTAATGGCGCATGGTGTGTGCTGATCCCAAAAAGTGTCCGCCCGGTTCGGTTTCAAGGTATGCGTCTTTCGCAAATTGGTCGTCGCTTACGTCCAAGCCGGCCATGACTTTTTGATAGCTACCGAGACGATCAGCATCCATGACTAATTTTTCAAATCCGGTTGCCAGTCCACCTTCAAGCCAACCGGCTGCATGTAAGGTGTAGTTGGAGCCTGCCAAGACGGTTGAATGCATGGAGTCAGCGCTTTCATACGCGGCCTGTGCATCTTCAATTTTTGATGCTGTGAGTGAACCACCGCAGCGCAGCGGAAGCCCGGCTCGTCTGGCCAACTGTCCAATGACATAATTTGAAACTACGGGTTCGGGCATTCCAAAAGTTGGCGCGCCAGATTTCAAACTCATGGATGATAAGAAGTTGCCCATGACGAATGGGGCTCCAGGCTTAATCAGTTGTACAAATGCGCAGCAGATCATGGACTCAGCCATGGCCTGGGCAACCGATGCCGCTGTGGAGACCGGACCCATGGCACCGGTCAAGATAAACGGGGTGACCACCATGGCTTGGCCGCGTGAGGAATAAACCTGAATGGTTTCCGTTACCACCCGATCAATTAGCAGCGGGGAATTGGTATTCACATTTGCCATGATGACGACGTTATTGTCCATAACGGCTTGGCCGTGAACAATTTCAGCCATGTCTACGCTGTCTTGAGCACGGCTCTTTTCGGTGATGGCACCTAAGTGGGGTTTATCGCTGTTCACCATATGGCTGTAGAGCATATCCAGATGTCGTTTAGAAACCGGAACGTCGGTGGGTTCTGTAATGACAAATCCTCCGTGATGGAGGTACGGATGCATGTACGTTAATTTAACGAGTTTGTCGAAGTCGTTGATGGTTCCGTATCGGCGTCCGCCTTCCAGATCGCGCACGAAGGGTGCGCCATAGATCGGGGCAAAAACCTGATTACAACCTCCGATAACCACGGATCGCTCCGGGTTTCTAGCAAGTTGAGTGAATTGGGAGGGGGCTTTGGCACATTGGGCTCGAACCCATTGCGCATCGGCGAAGACTTTGTCTCCAACGATTTTCACACCTGCCGCTTGCCAAATTTTTAGTGCCTCGGGATCGTCACGAAAAGCGAAACCCACGTTTTCGAACATCCAGTCGACTTGGCTTTCGATTGCGACAAGCTGTTCTTCATCCAAGGGATCGAAGAAAGGCAATTGACGCTTTATATAGGCTGGAGCTGCAGCTGCGGGTTTACGCGATGCAGTGCTCCTTCGGGTGCGGCGTGATTGGCGGGTCATTGCGGCAACTGAACCTGTGAAACGGGCCCATGGTATGTCGACCCAATGAATTCGTGACGCAGATGGGAAGGGAAGGACGTCTTTCTCACTTTGTTTTTTTGCTCACATCACATAGGCCAGACGCGCTAATATAAAGCGTTTTCGATAGGCGTGGCCCATACTGGAGTTTTCTCCGCCTGGGAATGTAATTACGCTGCTTGGGGATGTTTCAAATAATGAAATCAATAACTTGATACTACAGAGGAGCCCGTTTAATGAAAGCCATGAAATCATTGGTGGCATTTGGCCTTATGGCTGCGTTGTCGTCCACCGTTCAGTCAGCTGAGAACCTGACCGCTGAAACAGCGTCGCCGGGTGGTTCTATTCACCTATCTATGTCGCACCTTGGAGAAGTCGCTGCTGAGTTTGGCATTGCCAATATTCAGGTGGCCGATGGGCAAACGCTGACCAACTCTATTCAAAACGTTGCTGAAGGCAAAACTGATATCGCAGGTACTCCTTATATCCTACCTTTCCTGATGTCCATGGGTCGTGGCCCGTACTCTAAGTTGGGGCCTGAAAAAGGTGCCGAGTTAGCGGGCAACTTACGAGCACTCTATCCGGTTACGCTTGGCATATTTGCGCTTTATGCATATGACTCCAAAGGTCTTAACGGCTGGAGTGATTTAGAAGGGCGCAATATCTACAACGGACCGCCACGCGGTGCTGCTTTGTCTAATGCCCGTTCAATCATTCAGCTAGCCACGGGTTTAAAAGATGGCGATGGATACAAAGGCGTCCAGGTGAACTGGGGTCAAGCTGTCAAGACCATTACCGATGGTTCTGCCGATGCTGTTGTACTGCCCATACTCTTCCCGGACAGCCGCATTACTCAAGCGTTGGCTTCGGGCAACATGACGGTTTGGTCTGTACCTGTTGATAAGTGGAACTCTGATCCGTTCCAGAAATATCTAAAAGCTCCGGGCTCAGCGCCGTTCACTCTTCCATTGGCTGATGCAAATCTGGGTGAAGGTGTCACGGTTGTATCTGAAGACGGAACATTCCGTGGCTTAGCGACCATCGGCGGCGATATCGTTAACAAGAACATGTCGTTTGACCTTGCCAAAGCATTGACTAAGGCTCACATCGATACCTTGGATCGCTTGAAAGCAAAAGCACCTTTCGCCAAGCACGCCGGTTATGGTGTTGTTGATGTGGTTAAGTCAGGTATGTGTGGTCCTAACCCACTGAAATACCATGAAGGTGCTGTAGCTGCATGGGAAGAAGCAGGCTACGTTATCGATGACTGCGCTAAGTAACTAGCGTTGTCTTTGCAGTAAGAAACGGCGACCAACACTTCGCGTGTTGGTCGTTTTTCATTTCTACCCCGATTAATACCTAATGAGGCGTTGAATGTCTAACGAAGCTCCGGCGAGGACGCAACGAACCGATCTCGGCGAAAAATTCGTTTACTGGTTGGCTTTGGCCCTGGTCGTGGTGGGTATGTTTAACGCCATGCCCGGCATTCCGGGAATAGACAAGGCGTTCGACAATTTTTTAGGTTTTAAGAACTTCACGATTCGTAAATACCCCTACGAATACTTTTATCCATTGGCGTTTGCGGTAATGATGGTCATTGTCGCCCTGAAGCATTCGCTATGGAAAAGCTTATCCGACAGCTCGGCGTTGAAAAGGCGTTTGGGGCTATGTTTGGACATTGCTCTGGTTGTAGCAGCCGTCGCTATTTCCATGACGTACATGGTCGAAATAGAGGCGGTTTGCCTGGTTGATCAAATAACGGGGGAGAGAGCGGAACTCATCGCTAGAAGCCTGGCTGCTGAAATTGAATTTGCTGAAACCTACGGGTTGCCGGTTCCCGATTCAGTTGATGACCCTCAATGTATTAATACAACCGGCGTATGGCTGACAGCCATTATTGGATTATCGGTTTGTATTTTCCTGGCGTACAACGTCAAAGTGTGGGGCTTACCCTTAGTTTTAGTCGCTATCGCCGTTGCTCTGTACACCGTCGCAACGGTTATGGTTTGGTACTTCCACGGTGCAGAAGATGTCAACAAGTACTTAATGACAAAACTCGGAGGCGAACCGCGTTTACTCTCCGATGGTCGACCGCGACTACACGATGCCTTGGTTAATAATTCATCCGGCCTGCTAGGCCGGTTTATGGACATCATTCTCAACACCGTCTTTCCGTACATTGTATTGGGTGGTTTGTTCGGCACGTCAGCCGGTGGTCGATCGCTTATAAAACTGGCGTTTCTGTGGACGCGAAATTTACGAGGCGGGCCTGCGCATGCCGCGATCGTCTCTTCAGCGATGTTCGGGACTATCTCTGGCGGACCCGTCGTCAACGTTTTATCCACGGGTGTTTTAACCATACCCATGATGATCCGAAGAGGTTTCTCCAAGGTGTTTGCAGGAGGGATGGAAGCAGCCGCCTCATCAGGTGGCTCTATCATGCCGCCGGTTATGGGAGTCGCGGCGTTTGTTCTGGCAGCGCTTACGGCGGTGCCATACCGTGAAGTGATCATTGCTGCTGCTATACCTGCAATTGCCTACTTTTTCTGTATGTTTTTGTCCGCTATTTTCCAGTCTAGAAAGCAGGGCATAGAAGCAATCGGAGAAGTCACCGAAGACATGAAGCTCACGCGATCTGACAAGTTAAACCTTGTGATGATCTTCGGTCCTATTTTGTTAATTCTGGTTTTACTCTTAACGCCCAAAGAAGCCATTGGATGCGGGTTCATTGCGTCTCTGTTCGGTGTCTCAACCAGTATTCAGAACGGGAGTTGTCTTTCCACCGATTTGCCGTGGTTTTTTCAATTGGTACAAAACTCAGCAGGTGATGCCGGTAGTGCCGGTTGGTGGGCAGTAGTTCTCTTATGCGTTTTGCTGTTTCTCGATAAAGGTATGCGTAAAGAGCCAGGACGTTTACTTGATGCTCTATCAGGCTCAGGCGTTTTAGTGTCTACGTTGTATCTGATGTTTTTAGCGGTCTCTATCATCGACTTCTGTTTAAACTTTACTGGGTTGTCGGACTTCATCGCCTTAGACGTACTCGGTTGGTTACGATCCTTGGATTTAGGCGGTAGTGGATCAGGCGTCTTCCAGTTCTTAGCGTTACTCACCACAATGGCGCTTGCTGTACTTCTGGGCATGGGGATGCCAGCGGTACCCGCGTATATCAACGTTGCATTGCTTATGGGGCCCGTATTGGCAGGCCTTGGTATTTCGATTTTCACAGCCCATATGTTTATTTTCTACTTTGCGGTAGCGTCTGCCATTACACCGCCTGTCGCTATTGCAGCCTTTACCGCAGCAACGATTACCAAAGCAGAACCTATGGCGACTGCATTTTCAGCTGTTCGATCCGGAATCGTTATGTTTGTTATTCCATTTGTATTTGCGATGTATCCGGAAATTCTACTTATAGAGGCGGCTGTTCTTGATCCAAACTCTCTGCCGTCGGCGGCGCAGTATTTGCCGGGATACGATGGTCAGTTACACTTAATTCCGTTGTTATGGCTGCTGAGCAAACTGATATTCGCACTGTATCTTCTGGCTAGCGCGTTAGCGGGATATGACAGAAAGAATCTGACAGGCATTGAGATTGCTCTGCGGCTTTTACTCGCAGCGCTCATCATGTTTAAAGCCCCGGTGATTTATGTGCCCGCCATAGTTGTGGCTGGCGCACTCATGGCGTACCACGTTGTGAGCAACCGACAATCCCCATCCATACAATAGGTGTACGTTGAGAGCACGTTATGTCCATCAGTCGATATTCTGAACAACGCAAAATTGATCCATCCAGAGGGGCGCAATTAGCCGACGGAACTGCAAATGATCAGGACCGGATAGAAATCGGTCCCACACAACTTGCTTATCAGGAATGGTCAGAAGCAGGTCTTGTTCTTCCAGACCTTATTGCCATGCGTGAGTTTCGCTGGAAGCGTCTTACTCAGCATATTGTCGATAGAGGCTACGGTGGGTTGTTGGTATTTGATCCGTTAAATATCCGCTATGCCACCGATAGCACGAACATGCAATTGTGGAATACGCACAATCCGTTTAGAGCGGTGCTTTTGTGTGCTGACGGCTACATGGTCATTTGGGACTATAAAAATTCACCGTTTCTCTCTACGTTTAATCCTCTGGTAAAAGAGCAGCGATCCGGTGCGGATCTTTTCTACTTCGATCGCGGTGACAAGGTGGATGTTGCTGCTGATGTCTTTGCAAACGAAGTTCGTGTACTGATTGAAGAACATGGCGGTAACAACAAACAATTAGCCGTTGATAAAATCATGCTGCATGGTCTACGTGCGCTTGAAGCACAAGGATTCACCGTCAAAGACGGCGAGGAAGTCACTGAGAAAAGCCGTTCTGTTAAGGGCGTTGACGAAATATTGGCCATGCGTTGTGCGGTGCATGCTTGCGAAACGGCTGTTGCTAAAATGGAAGACTACGCCCGCACCCAAATACCAAACGGCATGGTATCCGAGGACGATGTGTGGTCTGTGTTGCACGCAGAAAATATTCGTCGTGGCGGTGAATGGATAGAGACGCGCTTGCTCGCGTCTGGCCCACGCACTAATCCCTGGTTTCAGGAGTGTGGTCCACGAATAATTCAGAACAACGAGATTATCAGCTTCGATACCGATCTCGTCGGTAGCTACGGTATCTGTGTCGACATGAGCCGGAGTTGGTGGATTGGTGATGAAGCACCGCCTGCCGATATGGTTTACGCCATGCAACATGCTCATGAGCATATTATGACCAATATGGAGATGCTAAAGCCTGGTGTGAACATTCAGGACTTGAGCCGCAATACGCATCAGCTGGATCAGAAATTCCAGAAGTTGAAGTACGGTTGCCTGATGCACGGCGTCGGTTTATGTGATGAATGGCCGCTAGTTGCCTATCCGGACAAAATGGTTGAGGGCGCGTTTGACTACGAATTAGAACCGGGCATGGTGCTTTGCGTGGAAGCGTCAGTCGGTGAAGAGGGTGCTGATTTTTCTATTAAGTTGGAAGACCAAGTGCTCATAACCGAAACCGGTTATGAAAACTTGAGTCAGTATCCTTTTGATGATCGCTTGATGGGGCGTTAACCTAGCTGCTTTGTTAACGCCAGCGGCTCTGAATTTTCGCCAAAGTGGCAGCACCCGGGTTTAGCTTTTCATAGGGAAGAGTTGCCATGGCCTGTTCGCTGGAACCTAGCACCGAGTGCATCTCTGTTGTGCTCTCTTCAAGGTATAAAAGCCCTGTCACTACCTCGCCTTTAGCACGATGCTCTTCTATGTAGGAGATGGCGGAAATTCTATCGGTTGGATCATAGTGCTCATCAACGCGTTTAAAGCCGACTCTGCTTCCATCGTGCATCGTGATCTTCTTAAATTCACCCGGAGATACTTGAGCCACGATTTCCTCGTGATGGTCGGTGAAATCGGCATGAACAGTTTCACGCATGTTCGCTCTTGTGTGGGCGTAGCTCTTTGTCGAACCTTCGTGATCATTAAAAGTCACGCAGGGAGAAATTATGTCGAGCAGAGCAAAACCGTTGTGGCGTATCGCACTTTTTATCAGTGGCACCAAGTGGTCTTTATCTCCCGAGAATCCGCGGCCCACAAATGTACAACCGAGGGAGATGGCTAGTAATACAGGGTCTATGGGCGAGTAGGGATTAGCATCGCCTTTTTTAGCGGTACTCCCTCTGTCAGCGCTGGCTGAGAATTGTCCTTTGGTGAGTCCGTATACGCCGTTGTTTTCAATTAAATACATCATATTGATGTTGCGACGTATCGCGTGGGCAAACTGGCCTAAGCCAATTGACAGCGAGTCGCCATCTCCTGAAACACCGATGTAGTTGAGCTCTCGATTGGCAGCGTTAGCGCCGGTGGCAATGGACGGCATTCTGCCGTGCACAGAGTTAAACCCATGTGCACCACCTAAAAAGTAAGTGGGTGTCTTACTGGAACAGCCAATGCCCGATACCTTAGCTACCCGATGCGGCTGCATGGAAAGTTCAAAGTAAGCTTGCATGATGGCTGAGGATACCGAATCGTGCCCGCAACCGGCGCATAGGGTGGACATCGCACCCTCATAGTCCCGGATAGTTAAGCCGATATCATTTTTCGGTAAGCCCGGATGCGAAATCTTTGGTTTTTTTAAAAAGCTCATGAATGTTGATTCCGTAGTGGGCGCTTAAGCTGCCTGTCCCTGTTGAATTAGCTGCGAGACTCCCTCAACGATAAAATCGCTACTAACGGGCATGCCATCGTAAGACAAGAGTGGCAGGAGTCGGTTGGGATCAATGTTCAATTCGATAGTTAACAGTTGTCTAAGTTGAGCATCTCGATTTTGCTCTATGACAAAGACATGATCGTACTGTTCGATAAAGTCGAGGACATCAGCATGGAACGGAAACGCCTGAATACGCAGGTAATCAAGATTGGTATTGCTATCGGCTATCAATCGGTCGCGCGCTTCCCTGATAGCACCATCGCAACTACCAATAGAGAGAAGAGCCCAACGTTTCTCACTCGCTATGCTGTCGTTCTTGGTGAGGACTGGAGCTGGTGCTAATGCTGCTGCTGTATCAAATTTGCGTCTAAGCCTATCAACAACATCTTTGTACTCATCCGATTTTTCGGTGTAGCCACCGAACTTATTGTGGCCGGAACCGCGCACGAAATACGCACCCTTAGGATCGACACCGGGTAAGGTACGCCACGGAATAGCATCGCCGTCTACATCAAGGTATCGATAGAATGCATCCATATCCTTGAGTTGTTCTGACGAGTAGACCTTGCCTCTATCTGGTGTGTAGTTCTCATCCCATTCTAGCTCCGGGATCATCCAGTCGTTCATGCCGATATCTAAATCGGTGAGGACAATAACCGGTGTTTGTAAGCGCTCAGCCAGATCGAATGCGGTTCGGGACATATGAAAACAATCGGTCGGATCTGATGGAAACAACAGTACATGTTTGGTGTCGCCGTGAGAGGCGTAGGCTGCCGAAACGATGTCACATTGCTGGGTACGGGTCGGCATGCCTGTTGACGGGCTGACACGCTGGACATCATAAAGAACCGCGGGGATTTCGGCGTAGTACGCTAAGCCAAGAAACTCGCTCATCAGAGAGACACCCGGGCCGCTGGTCGCAGTAAAAGCCCGCGCACCGTTCCAATTCGCACCCAGTACCATGCCTATAGCTGAAAGCTCATCTTCGGCCTGGATGACGCAATAGTTGTTATCTCCGGTTTCCGGATCCTTGCGTAATTGCTGACAGAAAATACTGTACGCATCTATCAGTGATGTTGACGGGGTGATGGGATACCAGCTGGTGACGGTTGCTCCTGCATAGACAGCACCCAGTCCTGCTGTTGTGTTGCCATCAACAACAACGTGTCCGGCTGTTCGGTCCATAGCTTCAAGCTTTAATGGTAGCGGGCAATCGAAATGTTCAATGGCGTAGTCGTAGCCCATTTTTATCGCTAACATGTTGGCGTCAGCCAGATGCGGTTTTGTTGAAAACGTCTCTTTTAGGAGTGTCTCAACCACTTGCATGTCGATGTTTAACAGAGCAACCAAAGCACCTACGTAGGCAACGTTTTTCATTAAGACTTTTGCCCGCGCCGATTCGAACGCTTCGTTACACATGCCCGATAATGGAATGCCTAGTACCGTCACATCACTGCGCTCGGTCAGATCTTTCCTCGGCCAGGTAGAGTCATAAATTAGAAAACCACCGGGATCAACTTCTGCAAGGTCAGCGCTGTACGTTTCCGCATTCATAGCCACCATAAGGTCGACTTTACCGGAGCGGCAAAGATACCCGTCTTTACTGACTCTGATTTCGTACCAGGTGGGAAGCCCTTGAATATTCGATGGGAAGAAGTTTTTTCCGGTAACCGGAATTCCCATCCGAAATATTGACTTCATCAACAGGCCGTTTGCGCTGGCGGAACCGGTTCCGTTTACATTGGCCAGCTTGATGACAAAGTCGTTTAGTTTTGAGTGTTTCGTCATGATCTTATCGAATGCTATTCAGCGCTGGCGCTTTTAACGGACATCTCCGAGGAGGCGTAAGGGATGCTCATGCGAGATTTACGCATGTCCCATGCTCCTGTCGGGCATCGCTCAGCGCAGAGCCCGCAATGTACACACAGATCTTCGTCCTTAACCATTACTTTTCCGGTTTGCGGAAGAGCGTTTGAGACATACAGAATTTGGGATTTGTTCAGCGATGGTGCACGCAGTCGAGATCGCAAATCGTCTTCGTCACCGTTATGCGTAATGGTTAAGCAATGCGTCGGGCAGATGTCCATACAGGCATCACATTCAATGCACAGATTTTCCGCAAACACCGTTTGAATATCGCAGTTAAGACAGCGCTCAACTTCTCGCGCCGTTTGCTCGGCATTAAACCCAAGCTCAACTTCTATTTTGATATCTTTGAACCGCTGAGTCAGTTCGACATGATTCATGACACGCCTTGGAGCGTCGTCAAAGTCGTTAGAGTAGCTCCACTCATGAATACCCATTTTGGTTGAGAGTAAGTTGACTCCGCGAGAGGGCCGATCAGTAATATCTTCGCCCTGACAATACTTATGAATTGATATCGCAGCGCGATGGCCGTGTTCAACCGCCCAGATTATATTCTTAGGACCGAAGGCAGCATCGCCGCCGAAAAACACGCCGTCCAGTGAAGAGCTATGAGTGGTTTCATTGACAACAGGAGTTTCCCACTCTGTTAGCTCAAGCCCGGTCTCTTTTTCAATCCATGGAAATGCGTTGTCCTGACCGATAGCGAGAATGACATCATCACACTCAATGAAGACTTCCTCGAGCACGTCAGGTGCGGACAATCGACCCTGATCGTCCGTTTCGTAGGCCAGTTTGTCGAACAGCATGCCTTTGAGCACACCGTTTTCAACCACGAATTCTTTGGGTGCATGATTGATGATGATGTCTACGTTTTCTTCTTCGGCATCTTCCAGTTCCCATTCGCTGGCCTTGAACCATGCTCGTGGTTTTCGAGCCATGACTTTGACGTTCTTTCCACCCAGTCTTAGCGAGGTCCGGCAGCAATCCATTGCGGTATTGCCTACACCTATGATTAGTACGTTTTCGCCAATGGATTCCGTGTGTTCGAAGGCAACAGACTCTAGCCAGTCGATGCCGATATGAATGCGATCTGAATCGTGTCGCCCGGGGAGGTTTACGTCTTTGCCGCGTGGTGCTCCGGTGCCTACAAAAATTGCGTCAAATCCGTCATCCAGAAGTGACTGCATGCTTTCAACTTTAGTATTGAGGCGAAGATCTACACCGCGTTCGACAATCATCGCGATTTCATCATCCAGCACTTCAGCCGGTAGACGAAAAGCGGGAATGTTCGTCCTCATGAGTCCGCCGGGCTTATCAAATTGCTCGAACATCACAATGTCGTAGCCCAGAGGAAGTAGATCGTTGGCAACAGTCAGGGATGCTGTGCCGGCACCAATGCAGGCGATCCGTTTACCGTTTGATTCGCCTTTGGGCGGTAGATGCTGCCGAACATCCTCGCTGTGATCGGCAGCGACGCGCTTTAGACGGCAAATGGCAACCGGACTTTCATCTAACCTGCCGCGTCGGCATGAAGGCTCGCAAGGGCGATCGCATACGCGGCCCAAAATGCCCGGGAAGACGTTGCTTTTTCGATTTTCCAAATACGCTCCGGTGAAGTCACCTTGAGCAATCTGACGGATATAGTGAGGGACATCGGTGTGGGCCGGACAGCCCCACTGACAATCGACCACTTGATGGTAGTGATCCGGGTGGGCTGTATTCGTCGGTTTCATAGCACCGAAAATTCCTATAAAGAAATGAAGTGACCTGCTTTTGGCAGGATGCAAGCTCTCTATCGTTTAATCCTAGCAAAAAGCGTGCGGCCCCGTAACCGCCCGCTATCAGCAGCCAAACGTATTCGTTGGGGTTATTTGTACAAATTTTTTTACTGCCGCGGAGTTGGGGAAAACGTACCTGAGATCCATCGCTGAACATCGGTAGCATTTTTCCTGGATCACGTGATTGCTAAAGAGCGGTATTTCTACCCCTTTTCGTGGTGGATATACACGTCGGCGATATCGTCCGTTATTTACCTTTGTTAACAGGTGTAAACAATCTCAAAGCGAGCTTGTTTGCTGTCTGTAATCAGGGTAGGGAGATGTTGGCTGTGGCTCATTCGATCAATTTTTCGCTGTGCACCGTATTCGTTTTAATGTGGAGTTCGGGTTGGATAGGTTCGAAATTCGGTGTTGATCTGGTTGGTCCTTTTACTTTTCTCACGTGGCGATATGTTTTAGTGGTATTGATTTTAGGGGCGATGTTAGTCGTCTTTAAAAAATGGAAATCGTTGACTCCCGCGGAATGGATTCGATACCTGAATATTGGGCTTTTATCGCACGGCGTCTATTTGGGCGCGAGCCTGACGTCAATGAATTTTGGTATTAGCGTTGGAATGGTTGGGCTGGTAACGTCAATGCAGCCGATGTTTACAGCGTTTCTAGCCCAGCGCTACACCGGAGAATCAACCAGCAAATATCAATGGATTGGGGTCATCTTAGGGATTGCAGCGGTGCTGACACTTGTGATTAATCAACTGACGCTAGGTGATAGTGTATTTGGCTATGTCTTACTGGTATCAGCAGTTCTGGGGCTAAGTTTCGCTACGCTTATTGATCGAGCCGGTACGCTTGAAAAAGAACAAAGCAATGAAGAGCCCACGCCCTTGCTACAAGTGCTGTTTATTCATAGTGTTGCAGCACTGGCGTTCTTTTCCTTGTTCGGCGTATTTTTAGAGAAAATGGAAACGACTTGGAGTCCTGCACTGATTGGATCATTAGCTTACATGGCCATATTCGTTTCAATTGGCTCTTACGGCTTACTGTTTTTATTGTTGCGACGAATGGCAGCTGTCAAAGTGTCCTCTCTGGCGTATCTGACTCAGGGAACAACAATGATCATGGCCTGGTTACTTCTGGGCGAGACCTTAACGAATATTCAATGGGCTGGTGTTTCCTTAGCAACAACCGCAGTGATAATTGTTCAACTCGACAAAGTAGATTTTAGAACACTAAAACTACGCAGATTGTTCCGCACAACGAAGTCGTTGGAAGCCTCACGTAAAGTAGCTTAAAAAAACGTGTTTTCAAAAGGTATAGCCGTTGGTTATAAGTACATAACCAACGGCTTTTTACTATTTGCCCTGGAATTCAGGCGATCGTTTCTCGTTAAACGCCATGACTCCCTCTCGACGGTCCTGGGTTGGAACCGTTCGATTGTAAGCTTCAATCTCAAAGGCTAGTCCGTCAGACAAGCTCATTTGCATGCCTTTATGAATAGCCTGTTTTGCCTGCTTTACGGCAATAGGCGCATTGTTCGCAATTGATGCCGCCACATCGAGGGTACATTCAATTAGTTGATCGGGATGACACACCTCGTTAGCCAATCCCCATTGAAGGGCCTCTGATGCTGAGAATACCCGGCCTGAGAGTATGAGTTCCTTAGCGCGTTTTTCACCCACCGCTCGAGCCAAGGTTTGAGTTCCCCCGGCACCTGGAATAATGCCGATTCGAACTTCGGTTTGAGCAAATTTTGCAGACTCAGATGCGTAAATGAAATCCATAGCGGCCGCCAATTCACATCCACCGCCAAAAGCTGCACCATTGATGGCACCTATGGTTGGAATGGGGCAGGCAACTACCGCGCGTGTCATACGTTCATACACCTTATGCTGCCTAAGCCACTGTTCATCTGACATGCCATTGCGTTCTTTTAAATCACCACCGGCACAAAAGGCTTTTTTGCCTGCGCCAGTGAGCACGACGACGCGAATGTTCTCAGGGCTTGTACTCAGTGATTCAAAGACGTGGATTAAGTCCCACGCCATTTCAGTATTGAACGCATTGGAGACTTCGGGTCTGTTTAAAGTCACCAGGAGAATGTGCTCTGAAAGGGTCTCGAGCACTAATGTGTTTGTTGTTGGAAGCATAGTAGCCTGTATTAGCGTGACAGCCTTTGAGCAGCTTGTTGCATAAAATCCAAGCCTTGCTGCAGTTCGCTGCGTTTAATGAATTCGTCGGGTTTGTGAGCGCGACTTATGCTGCCTGGACCGAACACAACCGTAGACATACCCACATCGCTGAAATAACCCGCATCGGTACCGAAAGAGACAACATCACGGCTGTTTAGTCCTGTAATACTGCTAACAAACTCGGCAGCCTTTGCAGCATGTTGATCATTTAGTGCTGGTACCGGTGCATCGGTGATGATGTTAATGGCCGAGTGTTCGTAAATATCCTTCATGGCTGGCAGGAGTTCTGTTTCGGCATAGTGTTGCAGCTCGTTGATGATGAGCTGACCATCTTCACCGGGCATGGGGCGAAACTCCCAATTAAAACTGCACCGCCCAGCCGTTGCGTTGGTGGCCATTCCACCTTCAATGATGCCGACATTAAATGTGCAATAGGGCGGGATAAACTCTGAGTCGGTATAGGGTTGTTCAGCCAAGCGCTGTGCAATCTCGTAAATTTTGTTGATGAACTTTGAGGCAACTGCGATGGCGTTGACACCCAAGGTGGGATCACACGAATGCACCTCATAGCCAATCACCTCTGTACGCATTTCATAACCGCCCTTATGAGCGGTGATGAGTTTCATATCAGTGGGTTCGCCAACGATAACAATTTCCGGGCGCATGCCTTGCGACTCGATAGAGTTCAATAGAAATGGCATCCCAAACCCGCCAATTTCTTCATCAAATGAGAAGGCAAGATGAATCGGTTTTTTTAAATTGGCGTTTTTAAACACGGTTACCGATGCCAGCATGCAGGCAAGGAAACCTTTCATGTCAACCGATCCTCGACCAAAGAGCTTGTCGTCGATAGCGGTCAGGGTAAACGGAGGCGTTGACCAGTTTTGTCCTGCAACGGGTACGACATCTGTATGACCATTAAAAACTAACCCGCCATCGCAATGGGGGCCAATCGTTGCGAATAAATTGGCCTTCAGGCCGGATTCGTCATAGCTGAGAGTGGACTCAATGCCGTGTTGGGCCAGGTAGTCCTGGATATAGCTAACGATTGGCTCGTTTGGGCGCGCTGAGATACTTTCAAACCCAACGAGTTTGGTCAATACGTTGATACATTCATCTAGGTCCATTTCGCGTGCTTGCCTCGCATGGATAGGTCTGTTTATTCGTGTAGATGCAGTATCCCATGAGCCACCAATAAATAGGGCAGATCATAATGAGGTGGTCATCTGGTAGACATCAGATAACCTGTAACCGTTTTTCGCAGCCGCACAGAGCAGGTAACTGGCATTGAACTTGATCGAGAACCGGAGCGGAATACTCGCTTTTTGGGCTATCAGGAATCCACTATGCTCGTCAGATCAACACTATTCGTCGCCATGCTCGCATTATCGGCGTGTGGCTCTGATTCAACACCAACATCGGCTGCTGCGCAGTCTGATCAGACGCAAACAGAACAGACGCCTGAACCTAACCCTGAAATCACCACAGAGTCGGGCCTCGTGTATGAGGTTATGAGAGCGGCTGAAGGTCCGAAACCCACGGCCAACAGTGTGGTCACATTGGATTATGTTGGCACGCTCACCGATGGGACGATATTCGATAGTTCGTACGCCCGTGGTCAATCAGCCACGTTTAATCTAGCGAATACCATCGAAGGTTTTAAAGAGGGTGTGCAGTTGATGAGTGTCGGCAGTCGCTATCGCTTTACCATTCCCGCTGAACTGGGTTACGGGGATCGTGGTACAGGTGATGTCATCAAGCCGGGTGACACGCTGGTGTTTGAAGTGGAATTGCACGAAATAAATTCCTGATTTGTAAACCCGAACCGTTGGAGACGACGAGGGCGTTTTCACGGTTGTTGTAGCAGGACTACAACTGGTAAAGTTGCGGGTCTCTATAGCGTACCGAGCATTCCCTCTTGAGCACAGTCACCGTCTCACTAGACGATATTGAATCAGTCAGTCGTCAAGCCTTAATCAAACATGGAGCCGCTGAATGGGTTGCGGCATCCGTTGCCAAAGCGGTACGCAAGGCTGAGGAGAACTCCAACCTTATATGCGGGCTGTACTATCTTGAAAGCTATTGCACGCAGCTAACATCCGGCCGAGTTAATGGCAGCATAGAACCGATTGTCACTACGCCAAAATCGGCGACGGTGGCGGTTGATGCAGGGCTTGGTTTTGCACAGGCCGCGTTCGAGCGTGGCCTTCCAGAGGCACTGGCTACGGTGAAAAAAACCGGCACGTGCTCTTTGTCAATTTGTCATTCGCACACCTGTACCTCTTTGGGGTACTTCACTGAGCAAATTGCCGAAGCTGGCTACGTTGCTATAGGGTTCACCAATGCATCTGCGGTTGTTTCTCCACCCGGTGGGAATAAAGCACTGCTAGGCACCAATCCCATTGCCATGTCTGTCCCGGCTCAGGGCGGTGGCGTGGCTTTTCAACTGGATCAAAGTACCAGTGCTGTGGCGCTGGGCAAAATTACGATGGCGGCGGCAGCAGGTGAGTCGATTCCTGAGGGCTGGGCCGTTGATGAGAACGGAAAGCCAACGACAGATCCCAAAATGGCCTTGGCAGGCTCTTTAGTCTCGACAGGCGGCTACAAAGGTTTCGGTTTCGGACTGATGGCAGAAGTGATGGCTGCTGCTATCACCGGCAGTGTCAATTCTTTAGATGTCAAAGGCTTGAAGGTGGCCGAAGGTGCGCCGCATAATTTAGGGCAGTTCTATTTCATACAGGACCCAACAGCAGTCTCAGGTGATACTTTTTGGGAACGCCTAGAGCGTTTATCCGGCGCTATTGCGGAACAACCGGGAACACGGTTGCCCGGAAGCCGCCGCACTCCCAGAGAATCCGTCACCATAGCATCGTCCGTCTGGGAACTTGCCGGTAGCCTTGCACAATAAATCAAAGCTGGCGACAATCCTCGCTAATATTCAACAAACACAATAAAACGCTGACATGGACATAAAAGGTAAAAAGGCACTCGTATTTGGTGGTACGAGCGGTATCGGACTGTCGACAACGCAACAGCTTGTTGATCTTGGCGCAACCGTTGTCGCCATGGGGCGAGACGAATCTAAAGCATCCGAACTGCCCTATGGCGCCACGTTCAGACAATGCGATGTCCGTAACAGAGATGAACTGACAGCTTTGTTCAGCGAAGAAGGACCCTTCGATATTCTGGTGAGTGCAGCTACTGGTGGTTCACGAGCAATAGGTAAATTTGCCGAGATGGATCTAGATGGCTATATGGGTTCCTTCGATAAACTGTGGGGCTACGCCAATGTCGTCAGGCTCGGGCTTGAGCATCTCACAGACAACGGTAGCATTGTACTTGTCTCCGGTTCTCCAGCTCGTCGCTGTGGTCCGGGGCAGGTAGCCTTGTCGTCGGTGGGTGGTGCTGTTGAAGCACTATCGCGCGCAGTGGCAAAAGAGATCTCACCCAAGCGTATCAATGTGATGTCACCTGGATTAATCGATACCCCGATGGTTCCGTTGCAAGGTGATGAGCGCGATGCTCATTACCAGCGTTTAACAGGCAACAATTTAATCGCCCGTGCTGGCACTCCGGACGAATGCGCGCAGGGAATTATTTTCCTGATTCAAAACGATTTCGTTACCGGCACAACACTCGATGTCGATGGCGGTATTCTTTTATCGTAAAGGTTTTAGTACCAATACCCGTAGCGGTAGCATTAAACGGCTACCGCTACTGACTCATGTGGTTGATGAACGATCGCGTAACTGAGCGCGCACTGACATTCTTGTGCCAGACCACAAATATGTCCAGAGTTGGCCCCTGCCAATCCGGTAAAACCCGTTTTAACCTTCCGGATTTTAAATCGTCTTGAATGAGCTGTTCAGGTATGCCTGCTACGCCGATGCCCGCTAAGGCGAGTTGACGTACCACGTGAACAGAATCGCTAACGACAGCCACCTTTTTCCAATCTGGAGATATGCAGCTTGAGCCTTTGCGAAGCTCTATTTCCAGTGGAACTGGCGAAAATCGAATTCTTTTCCAGTCTGCCAAATCGCTTGGGTGTTTCGGTTTTTTATGCGTCTTGATATAGCCGGGAGAGGCAACGACACTTAATTGGTCTTCCCCGATTTTCTTCGCCTTCAATTCTGAGTCTTGTAGTTTCCCGATACGAATGGCAACGTCTATGGTTTCTTTTACTAAGTTGGTGGGTATATCTGACGAGGTTAAAAGCAACTGGACACCCGAGTTGTTTTGAGCAAATTCGTTGATGACGTTGAACACCGGAGTGGAGCTCAGCATTTCGGGAATGGCTACCCTCAATTGGGTTAGCTGCTGCTCACTGGATTCAGAGAATTCTGCTAAGCCATCTGATGCAGCGATAAGCATGGACTTGGCATTTTTATAAAATCGTTTTCCTTCGTCAGTCAATGAGAAGGCGCGGGTAGAGCGATAAATCAATGCGACCCCCAGCCGTTTTTCTAACAAGGACACATGATGGCTAATGACGGACGGGGATAGTGAAAGCCTTGCAGCCGCACCTCTGAACGATTTCTCTTCAACCACGATAGCGAATACAGCCATTGATTTTAAATTGTCGATCATGATGCGCAAGCCTTGAGGGAGTGAGTTTTTAGAAATCTGGTATTTAGAACACTCTGTTCTATTTGGTTGTATATCACAAGATCTGTCCCGGTGCTAGATTAGCGCCAGTCATAACACAGGGGCAGACCCATGAAATTTTCAAGAATCATCAAAGCTTCGGTAGTGGTAGCACCGTTACTGATCGCTGGAATAGCCACGGCAGACGCACAGGACAAAGACAATATGGATTCAAATAAAAAGAAAGTCAGCGAGCTATTAGATACGTTTAATACAGGTGATTCAGCGCCTATTGCGTACATAAATGCAGAACACTACGTTCAGCATAATCTTGATGTTGCTGATGGTTTAGCAGGCTTCGGTGAGGTCATGAAGAATGCGCCTCCGCAAGGATTTAAGGCCAAGGTCCATCGGGTTTTCGCTGACGGCGATTACGTCGTTGCCCACACTGAATACGATTTTTTCGGACCTAAAGCTGGATTCGATGTATTCCGTTTTGAAGATGGTTTAATCGTAGAACACTGGGATAACCTGACTGAGATAACTCCACCGAATCCGAGTGGGCGAACTCAGTTCGACGGGGCGACAACGGTTGAAGATCTTGACGCAACAGATAGCAACAAAGCCATTGTTGAAGCATTTGTAAACGATATTCTTATGGGTGCAAACCCTGACAAAATTACAGACTACGTTAGTACGGAAACCTACCTGCAGCACAACTCAGCTGTAGCTGATGGGCTTGACGGCCTCGGCGCTGCTCTTAAGTATTTTGCCGATAACGGTTTAGTCATGCAGTACGACACCCTGCACAACGTATTGGGCGAAGGTAATTTTGTCCTGACTATGAGCGAGGGCAAGTTTGGTAAGGGCGATCACGTGGCATTTTATGATCTCTTCCGTTTGGACAACGGCTTGATCGTTGAACACTGGGACGTGATTCAGACAATTCCAAATGAATCTGACTGGAAAAATCAGAACGGCAAATTCTAAGTTATTACCGCTCTAGACAAAAAGCACCGCCTTATTGGCGGTGTTTTTTTGAATTATTAACAAGTTCAAATCAGGTGACCAGATTTTTACGATTGAAACGTTCTTCCTGCCACTCATTGGTTTCTAACACTTCTTTTAAGTGATGGGCAGCGTCCCAGACATCCACGTATCGAAGAAACAGGGGGGTAATCCCGAATCTCATGATATTGGGTTGGCGGAAATCACCTGTAACGCCTCGAGCAATAAGCGCCTGAATAATTGAATAACCATTCTGATGAGTTAGTGAGACTTGCCCGTTCCTCTTATTGACATCTTTTGGGCTGTAGAAACCTATGCCGTAAGAGGTGCACCAATGTTCAATAAGATTAGCGAAAATCTCAGACAGCCTTTTACCTTTATCGTAAAGATCGTGCATATCCACATCTGCGATCACATCTAAGCCCGCGCTCATAGCAACTTGGGACAAAGTGGGTTGAGTGCCGGTCAGAAAAGCGTTCGCACCTTGAGCGGCTCGATAACCAGGTTCGAATTTAAACGGTTCGGCGTGGCCATGCCATCCGGTAAGCGGTTGTTTGAATTTCCCATGATGTCTTTTCGCTGCATAGACGAAAGCGGGTGCTCCCGGGCCGCCGTTTAAATACTTGTACATGCAGCCGACGGCAAAATCGACGTTCTCTTCATGAAAATTAACAGGGATAGCGCCGGCGGAATGGCAAACATCTGATATGACTAATGCGCCGTGTGAATGCGCCAGAGCAGTCAATGATTTTATGTCGCAAATTTCCCCGGATCGATAGTCGACCTGATTGACTAACACCACCGCTGTATCATCATCTATGAGTTGTTCGATAGTGTCTGCGTCTCGCCCTGCTAACTTTATGTTTACATGATTAAGCAAAGAGGCGACGCCCTCAATCATGTACAGATCTGTGGGAAAAGAACTCAGCTCCGATACTATCGTGTTTCTTCCGGATTGCATCGACAAAGCTGCGTGTAGAGTTTTGTAAATGTTCAAACCCGTTGAGTCGGAGACAACCACCTCTTCTGCGTCAGCTCCTAAAAGCGCGGCTAATCGGTTTCCTAAGGTGTCTGATAAAAGCCACCAGCCCGCTGTATTCTGACTAGTGATGAGTCCTTTAGCCCAGTCCTCAGTGAGTGTGTTGTGCACAGTTTCAACAACGCGTTTGGGCATTGGACCTAGGGAATTTCCGCACAGGTAAATTTTACCGTCTTCAAGTGCGAATTCTTGGCGTTTGCCAGCAAACGGATCTGATTGGTCGAGTGCGATCGCCTCTTGGCGTGTCAGCAAGGTTGTCATGCGAGGTTATCGGACTTTCGATAAGACCATAACAACAGAGCCAATGCGAGTGTGGCAGGTACTGTTTGAATCAGCAGGGTCTTTATGGTGACAGTCACCGCGCCGAAGATACCGGCGGTTGCCACAAAAAGCAGGAAGCAGACTGCTACATTTTTTTGCCAGCTTTTATCCTTAATGAATAAGGACCAGGCAAGGCCTGCGGCCAAAAAGAAGTTATAGATACCCTGATTGGCGGCTAACTGAGTGGTTTGTTCAAATAATTCTAGTGGGAAATCACTAAATACTCGGGGGCCGCGACTGGTCCAGGCGAAAATCTCAAACCAGGCGATGTAGAAATGGAGTAGGGAGATGATCCCCACTAATAGCAAGGCAGCTAGTCTCATGCGTGGTTTCAACCGGTTTGTATGAAGGGTGGCGCTGATTTTATACGAAGTGCCCAGGATTGGTGAAAGATTGGACGGTCGTTGAGCGAGCGCCGTCTAAAGGCTGAATCCGGTGTCTTTGAGGGACCGACACTCCGGTTTATGTTTACAATGCGATATGGGCATACTCTCACTAGGCTATATCGGTATTCGGTCTAATCAACTCGATGATTGGACAGGTTTTTCTGTCAATCAGTTAGGTATGAGCCTACTTGATGCGGCCGGTAAAAACCGATCGTTTCGCATGGACGACCACAAGCAGCGTTTCATCGTATCGGATGAACCCGGTGACACCTTGGCGTTTATAGGGTGGGAGGTCGCGACATCTTCCGATCTCACACAGTTGGCATCAGCGGTAGAAGAACACGGTTATCCAGTCACCATGGCTTCCCAGTCACTGTGCGATAGGCGATTTGTATCACAGATGATCTATTTCGATGACCCTGATGGGAATCGGGTGGAATTATTCTTTAACCCCATGAAAGATACCGAACCGTTTAAACCCGGAAGAGCAATATCCGGATTTAAAACGGGTGCTTATGGAATGGGCCATGCGGTATTGCACGCCACAGATGTAGAAAGCTTATTGGTGTTTTATAGAGACGTGCTGGGCTTTTCTGTCAGTGATTATGGTCTTTCGCCTTACCCGATGTATTTTTTCCATGTAAACGGACGCCATCATAGTTTTGCGGTCATTGGTACTGGTAGTTTAGGTTTCCATCACTTTATGGTTGAGTACAATAATCTAGATGATGTCGGGCAAGGGTATGACTTGGCACAAATGGAGCCGGACAAAATTGCCTATACACTTGGCCGGCATACCAACGACTACATGACGTCGTTTTACGCCAACACCCCTTCCGGCTTTTTCATCGAAAGCGGCTGGGGTGGTCGCATTATTGATCAATTAACCTGGGAGCCGCATGAAACGTTTGTGGGGCCTAGCTTCTGGGGGCATGAACGCCTGCATTTGCCTGAGGATAAACGAAAAACGCTGCGCGATATGCGTTTGCAGGCGGCGAAAGACGGTCTTCAGGCTCCCATGCTGGTCGATTGTCCCTGGCTATACAGTACCCGTTCTTAGCGCTTTATGAATGCGAGCGAATCAAACACATCTGAATGGGATGCGGACATTGCCATCGTTGGATGTGGGCCGGTAGGGGCAACCCTTGCGTTATTACTGGCTAACTATGGTTTATCCAGCGTTGTTCTGGACAAAGAAAATGCTATATACCCCTTGCCGCGGGCTGTGCATTTCGATGATCAGATTATGCGGGTGTTTCAATCCATTGGAGTAGCTGAAGAGCTGATCAAGGTAATCCGGTACAACCCGGGCATGCGTTTCGTCGACCCCAAAGGTGATCTGTTGCTGGACTGGCCACGTCCCTCCGGTATCAGTGAAAACGGTTGGCATAGCAGTTATCGTTTTCACCAACCTGATCTTGAAACCCTATTGAGAGCCCGGCTTGCAGAACACCGCAGATCGCAATTAATAAGCAATGCGGAAGTGACCGATCTCCAGCAAACGGATAGCGGTTGTGTGACATCGTTTAAGCATCGTAAGAGCGGTCAATTGGCTACAGTAAAAAGTCGCTATGTGGTCGGCTGCGACGGTGCCAATTCCACTGTCCGAAAATTTATTGGAGAAGGTGTTGACGATCTTGGGTTTAATGAACGCTGGATTGTTATTGATGTTCTACTTTCTGAGGATAAACCCGAACTAGGCGACTTCACGATCCAGCATTGTGGCGGTGAAAGACCTTCCACGTATGTCAGAGGGCCTGCCAATCGGCGAAGATGGGAAATATCATTGAATGACACAGACGATTCCCATCAAATAACCTCCGATGACTCTATCTGGAATTTGCTATCCCCGTGGTTATCACCATCGGAGGCAACGATAGAGCGTCGCGCTGTTTATGAATTTAAATCAACAGTGGCAAAACAGTGGCGAAACAAACGGTTGTTTATAGCCGGCGATGCCGCGCATCTTACGCCGCCGTTTATGGGGCAGGGAATGTGTGCCGGAATTCGTGACGTGGCGAATCTCGCCTGGAAGCTCGCAGTTGCGGTAAAGCGCGATGAGGTTGAATGCCCATCGGTAACGGGTATGTTGGATAGCTATCAACAAGAGCGTGAGCCCAACGTTAAGCAGTACATCACTACCGCTATTGGTTTAGGTGTTTTACTCAACTCATGTCGGACTAAGGAGTCGTTGGACAAAGCATTTCCTAATGTCGATGGTGTTGTGCAAATGAGTAGCATTGTCCCGGGGCTTGGCAAAGGTCTTAAAGCCGGTTCCACAGAACATCAGGGTCATTGGTTTCCACAGCCGTTGCTCGCCGACGGATCTCGTCTAGACGACGTTATGAAAAACCGAGCCGTCCTATTGCTTAGTTCCGACTTATGGAAAGACTATTTGTCGTCAGGCCAGGACTATGGCGGGCAGCTGCAGTTGTTGTTTTCAGACGATGAGCCGGAAATTGCCAAGCAGCTGGACGCACTGAACACTCAGGCGGTTTTACTCAGGCCTGACTATTACCTGATGGGATCAGCAAATAATGTCGCTGAATTGAATTCGATACTTGTCACGGCATCGGCAGTTTTTAACGCCTTGTACGAACCTGCTAATTGACCGTCTTATTGTAGGATTGAGTGCACGTTAATAAGATCGTGGTAAACCTAATACGTGTTCGGACAAGTACGACAAAATCAGATTAGTGGAGATGGGTGCTACCTGATATAGGCGTGTTTCCCGGAACTTACGTTCTATATCGTATTCTTCTGCAAATCCGAAACCACCATGCGTTTGTATGCACGCATTCGCTGCTTCAAAGGAGGCGTCTGCTGCCAGCATTTTAGCCATGTTGGCTTCCGCGCCTGGGTTGGCACCGGATTCATACAGGGATAGTGCCTCGTTCACCATCAGTTCGGCTGCACGCATGTTGGTATACGCTTTCGCCAGTGGAAACTGTATGCCCTGGTTCTGACCGATGGGGCGATCAAATACCGAACGCTGTCCTGCATAATCAACCGACTTTTGAATGAACCATTTAGCATCACCAATACACTCCGCGGCGATAAGAATACGTTCTGCGTTCATACCGGTGAGGATATATTTAAATCCTTGTCCTTCCTCTCCAATGAGGTTCTCTCTAGGCACCCGAAGGTCGTCGAAGAAAACCTCTGTGGTTGCGTGATTCATCATGGTTTTAATCGGTTTAATACTCAAGCCGCTATTTTTTGCGTCCCGCAAATCGACCAGAATTACTGATAAGCCTTGAGTTTTCTTGGCGCCCTCTGACTGAGGTGTCGTCCTGGCCAATAACATCATGAGGTCTGAATGCTCGGCGCGGCTTGTCCAAATTTTTTGTCCGTTGATGACGTAGTCATCGCCGTCAATCACGGCGGTAGTGCGTAGCGCACCAGTATCTGTACCGGATGTCGGTTCGGTCACCCCGAAAGCTTGTAGCCTGAGTGTGCCGTTAGCAATTTGTGGTAGATATCGACTCTTTTGTTCTTCTGAGCCATGCCGCAACAAAGTGCCCATGGTATAGATCTGCGCATGGCAAGCCGCACCGTTGCATCCAGCCCGTTGCATTTCCTCTAGTACAGCGGCAGCCGCCGACAATGGCAGCCCGGATCCTCCGTACTGCTCTGGGATTAGAATAGATAACCAGCCATCCGAAGTTAGCGCGTTGACGAAGTCGCTTGGATAGGCCATTCGTCTATCCAGATCTCGCCAATATTCGCCTGGAAAATTGGAACATAATTTCGCAATGGCGTGACGAATATCTTGGTAGTTCTTGGCGTTATCAAACATGGAGTCTGGCACCTGGCATTAGCGCAATTGTCGTGTCAGTCGAGCAGGAGATTTACGATTTTGCTTGTCTGAAAAACTCTGCAATCTCATCGGCATATAGAGAGGGTTCTACTGTTCCTGTTTGCATTGTATTTCTGGCGTGCTCTATTTCTTTATCGGTGAGTATCTTGCCTTCGAAGGCCTCTATTGCATCCTCGACTAAGGGTTTTTGAAACTCCGGGTGAAACTGCACGGAGCGAGCAGGAAAATCGTAGTTGAGAGCGGCTACCGGGCAGTAACTAGCGCTTGCAACGACAGTCGCACCTTCGGGGACTGCAACCACTTGATCCTGATGCATAGCATGTGCGGTGTAGGAGTTTCCTTGTTCTTCATATTCATGGACGCCGACGATGAACCCCGCATCGGATTTCTCAGCCTTGCCGCCGAAAGCTTCCGCCATAATTTGATGACCGAAACAAATGCCAAAAACTGGTATTTGCTGGGCCTTTACTTGATTTAGAAATTCTTTCAATGGCTCCATCCACGCTGTCTCGTCATACACGCCTTTCTCAGAGCCCGACAGAATGTATCCATCATATTCAGCCGGTGATTCAGGTAGAGGTTCGCCGATCGCAATGTAGATAGGCGTGAATTTAGCCTCGCTGAATGACGGAGAAATCCAGCGTTCAATAAGTTCGGCGGCATTGCCGTGCTGGTCAAACCCTTTATCCGGAGAGCTTAAATTCAATATGGCGATATTCATGGCATTTTTGATTTGATCTAACAGGCGATAGTATACTGCCTGCGCTGCGCCATACGACGTGGTCACTGATTTCAGATTGCAAATAACGAAACAATGGATAAAGACACGGGACAGCTTGCAGGAATACGAATTGCCTATCCCGCGTTTCTACTGTTCGCTGTTTTTTTAGCGGCGACGTTCACTGATCAAGTGAAGTGGTTCAATAATCTAGTCCTTTTCAAGCAACCCGGCTTGTGGGCATTAATCAGTGTTAGCGGAATGGTAGTCACCGCATTGATTGCTTGTATCCAGGTTTTTATAAAACCAAAAACAGCAGATGTTACTTGGCGATCAGATGTACAAGAACTCGGCTTCTGGGTTCGTGCTTGTGAATATCTGGTTTGGTTCATGGTGTATGTGTTTGCCGTGCCCTATCTGGGTTACCTACCATGCACGATCCTTTTCACAACACTGCTGACGTTAAGAGTTGGGCACCGCTCCATGCGTTGGTGTGTAAGAGCAATCCTTTTAGCCGTTGTCACCGTCGTTATTTTCAGAGCTTTTTTGCAGGTAAAGATTCCAGGTGGCCAAATATACGAATGGCTACCGTCACCCTTGAGCAAGTTCTTGCTCATGTATTTATAGGACGCTGACCTTGGATACTATTCTTGCCGGGGTTGAACTACTACTGCGTTGGGACGTATTAGTTGCTCTGTTTATCGGCTCCATCGGTGGTGTAATTATTGGAGCGATACCCGGGGTTGGGCCAGCTGTCGCAATTGCTATTTTGCTTCCAGCGACTTACTCCCTTGAACCGCTTGTCGGCTTAGTTATGCTATTGGGTATTTACGGCTCTTCAATTTACGGAGGCTCATTACCTGCCATTTTAATGAATACTCCGGGCACAGCCGTTAATGCACTGACTACGTACGACGGCTACCCGATGACGCAACGGGGAGAGGCAAAAAGAGCGGTATCACTGGCGTATTCAGCCAGCTTTATTGGCGGCATATTGTCTGTGTCAGCCTTGATTTTGCTATCACCGGTTTTGGCTGTGGTGGCGCCAATGTTCGGTAGTCGCGAAATCTTTCTAGCTGCATTGTTGGGTATGGTGCTGGTGGTGTTGTCCCACCGCGGAAAGGTCGTTATAGCCGCATTTATGCTTTTTTTCGGTATTTTTCTTAATTCGGTGGGTTTGGAAATTGTACGTTATTCCCGCCGGTATACCTACGATCAGGCCTGGCTAAATTCCGGATTTGATTTGATCATTGTCGTTTTGGGTTTGTTCGCGGTCTCTCAGGCGTTGTTATTGCTGACTGAAAAAAGTGAAACACCGAAGACTCCGAAACTTGAAGGAGGGATTTTTGAAGGTATTAAGGAGATCTTTAAACACCCTCGATTAGCCGGTGTGTCTTCATTCTTTGGCATCATCATGGGCATTGTGCCAGGTGTGGGTGAGTTTACCGCGCAGTTCCTATCGTATAACTACGCGCAAAAAACATCGAAGGCTCCGGAAAAATTTGGTAAGGGTTCACCCGAGGGGCTCGTCGCATCAGAAGCGGCAAACAACGCGGTGCCTGCGGCGGCAATGATTCCCTTGTTGGCATTGGGTATACCGGGTGAGGCCTTGACGGCCATGATGCTATCGGTTTTTTACGTGCACAACGTGATCCCAGGCCCAAAGTTGTTCCAGGATAATCTGGATTTTGTTTATGCTCTTTATATTGCATTGATATTGCTCAATATCATCGTCTTTGTATTCCTGCTAGGTTTTACAAAACGAATAGTGCGGGTTATTCAGATTCCTACTCGGTTCTTGGGTATGAGCATTCTGACCTTAAGTTTTGTCGGCATATACAGTGTTAGAAACTCCATAACCGACTGCGCGATCGCGGCTGTGTTCGGCTTTTTAGGTTTGATATTTAAACGTTTGGATATACCCGTCGTACCTATCGTGTTAGGTATGGTGCTCGGAGGCATCATGGAAAACAAATTCCGTAATGCTCTGGCAAGAGTTGATACCCCTTTGGACTTCGTTAACCGACCAGTCGCTGCTGTCATTGCCTCAATTATCGTATTAATAGTCGTGGCGCATTTCTGGTCTTTATGGCGAGATCGACAGCGAGGGCGCTCAAAGAGTTAGGCCGTAGCGTTTTGATCAAAGCGGGTGGGGCCAAATGCGTTAAATGCCGGTCTCCGCGGTTTTATCTGCAAGCTGTCTACCTTACGGATTTAGTGCCTGTCTCAATGCCTGTTCGCTCACACCTAGCTTTTTGGCAGTTTGTGCAAAATCCGGTGGTGGCGCCCCCAAGGCCTGCTTCAACGCTTTTTCAGAAACCCCGAGAGTGGCAGCGGCTTTCGCAAGGTCAGGCCGTTGGCCGCGCTGTGCCCGGTTACCGGTGCCCCTTGCATTTGTGACCTCAACAACCCCTTTGACGCAACGTTGAAAGTAGGGGTAGGTGTCAGTCGCATAGTAGTGGTAAATTCCGTTTGGAAAATCCGGTGTCACGCCATACCGGCCGTTGCATTCGTCTAAATCACCCAACCCGGCTACATATTCCCAGTCTTCTTGAAACGTTCCCATTGAGTAGGTGTCGGTCGATGGGCGATTTGCACCGGGCGTATCCAATTGTTTGTAACTACCGGTCATCGGTTTAAGGGGAGATGTGGAGTCAGTAGGATCGCTATATCCATATCGGGCGTAGATTGGAAACCCGTCAGCGGCCCATGCTATTAGCGTCATGGTCGAGCTGTTACCGCCTCGCATATCGATAAATCCTTCCGGCATACCGTGATAGTGATACTCACCACCGGGTTGAACATGAGCATTGTTATCGTCAGTACCAAAATCGAAGCTGTTGTGCCCCAAGGCTTCTATGTGCCAGTTGCCCGATGGGTTAATCATGCTGCAGTTGTTGCCTGAGTCATCGCAAGAGCCTGCCGTGCTGGCATCTATTTTTATGCCGTTAAGTACATAGCCCTGACCGCCTCGTGGCCCGCCCAGTTGAGTAGCTTCATCAGTTTTAACAGGACTAAGCGGGAACGTCTTAGAAATGGATTGTTCAGAGATCGTGTTCGGATTATTCTCGTTTGGAAATTCTCCGACAGGATGATCCGGCAACCCGTTGGCAACCAGCGAGCGCGAGTTGTCTTCACACGACCAAATGGATTCACTTATGGCACTAACGGAATCTGAGTCGTTGTAGATGCTTTGTGCAAAATCACATTCAACCTTGTCGGTTGATGTTTGCGCTTGTAAAGACGGTGCGATTACCAAGGCCAGTAGCACGGAAGTAAGCCTAAATTTCATATTGTTTCTCTCATAGAAATCCACACCGCGAATAGAAAGGCGCTTGAAAAGGCACTAACAACGGTGTGTGATGGCTACAGTAACCCGTAAATGTGCAGCTAATGTGAATAGTGCTTCGAGCGATTGCTCATAGCGGATTGTTAATCCTTTACGGGTAATGCTAACGAAGCGCCATGACCGCAGTTTTCCCTGACCGGCCTTTTAGTTCTATAGCGGGAATATCTTCTAGCCGATTCACATAAGCATCAAGGCCTGCCTGTTCCTCAGCCATCGCGGCTTTTACTAAACTGTCGCTAATCAGGCAACGGCACTGAGCTTTGCGGGTTGCAGCTTCCAGTCTACTAGCGACATTCACAGCATCTCCTAAGACAGCAAATTCCAGCCGGTCATTGCTACCGATATCACCAATAACGATTGAACCGTAGTGCACTCCTATAGCCAGACTTAAACTTTTTCCGGCATCTAACTGGCTGGTTCTTTGCCAATGCTCAAATGCATCGGCAATATCTATTGCGGCTGCAAGTGCGTTCGACGCATCTTGGCGCGTAGGTTCCGGTGTACCGAATGTTGCCATCAAGCCATCGCCAATAAATTTATCCAGAGTACCGTTGTGGCGAAATACGACCTCCGTTAAAACGCCATGGACTTCGCGCAAGAGCTCAATGGTTTGTGTTGGTGTATGCGCTTGAGACCAGCTGGTAAACGACACTAAATCTGCGAACAAGATAGCGGCGTTGTGCTCGCTAGGTTCGGAAAAAGGATTGACTTTTCCCGCTAGTAGTTCCGCTGTCTTGTTGGGGAAGTATCGGGCCAGATTAGCCCGCTCGCTTGCAAGGCTTGCTTGTCTTACTGCGACGGCGCGAGAACGTTGTACCGCCAAGGCCAGCAAACTAGCAATTATCAACATGACAACGATTTCCTGGAGGCGAACACCAAGATCAATGTGAGTCAGGCTTCGATATTCATCGAAACTTGAAGAACCGCCCAAACCGTTAAGGCTGATTAAAACGGTGTCCGGTAAATTTATAAAGAAAAGTAGAGCAATGAACCAACTGATAGCTGCAGATACGCCTCCCCAAAGTACCAACATCGGTCGATACAAGTAAGCAAGTCCTGAGAGCAGAACAAAGAAGTAAATAAATCCACCAAATCGATAGGCAAATTGTGGAGGAAGCTCGACCGGTACCAGTGGGTTTGGATAAAGAAGTGCAACAGTCAGCAACGCGAAATCTGCGGTAACAAATGCATAGGGGTGCCAGGGTTTAGCCCATGCTGAACGGGATAGTTTCCAGCCGAACCAGCCCAGAAAAATAAATGCGACAAGAAAAAAATATATGAAAATTGGTGCCGGCCAGGGGGCTAGAAACGTCACCATGGGGGCTATGACCAGCAGGGCAACTGTACGACCGATCATAGCGGCGTACTGTGCGGCGTGCTGTTCTTCTTTTAACGATAAATTCGTTCTTTGTGCTTTGCTGGATGCATCATCTTCAAACATAATGAATGTTCGCTGTGAATAAACGGACCTTAACGCACCACGTGTGAGGGCAGAGTAAAGCCGTCTTGCTCAAATTCTTCTTTATTCGTATAGGCGATGATTATTCCAGGCGGCTCTTTGTTGGCAGCCATCTGGTTTATTTGTTCTGCCGTTAATGTTGTTCTGTTGTGATGTTCCCGGCTCCACTCAAAATGTAGAGAACGCATATAGTCTAGTTGATCGCTATGGTCCGAATCTGTGGCTAAATCAACGAGCTCATCCGGGTCTGTTTTAAGATCAAACAGCATTGGCCTCATCGTCTCTACATGGACATATTTCCATCGCCCGTCGAACACCATGACTAGCCGTGCATCTTTTTGATCTATTTCCAGGGCTTTTCGTGAGTCTCTTGTCGCGTAGTCGTACTCAGAAATACAATACTTTCTCCAAGATACTTCCTGGTTGGCAAGCAAAGGCTCAAGAGACATGCCTTCCATAATGTGTGGAACAGGGGTACCACCAAAGAAGTCTAAGAAAGTAGGTGCTAAATCGATTCCCTGTACCAGATTATTGTTCTCTGTCCCTCTAGTGCAATCAGCACTTTCGCGCGGATCATAAACAATGAGTGGAACCTTGGCCGAACAATCATGGAATAGATCCTTCTCACCCATCCAGTGATCTCCCATGTTGTCTCCGTGGTCCGAGCAAAAAACAATCATCGTGTCTTTCATGCGTCCACTGCTTTCCAGGTAGTCGAAAAGCCGACCCATTTGATCATCCAGTTCTTTGATCAGTCCCATATAAACCGGAGCCACGATGTCTCTTATGTCATCACGCGAAAAGGTCTTACTGACCCGCATATCCATCCATGCTTGCATCAGTGGGTGATCTGAATTTTTTTCAACGTCCGATCTATTCGGGGGAGGTACATCAGCGGCGCTATACATATCGTTATAAGGCGCAGGAACCAGATACGGCCAGTGCGGCTTTATGTAGCTAAGATGACATAACCAAGGCTGATCTTTCTGGGCTTCAATGTACTCAATGCCGCGAGTGGTTAACCATGCACTTTCAGAATGTTCTTTGGGCACGCGTGCCGGGTAGGGAGCATTTTCCAACATCCAGCCGGAGACAAATTCACCATCAGGTGTTACGGCCGTATTAGCCCATTCTTCCCAAGGATTTTCACCGTCCATACCGTGTTGGCGAAGATACGCATCATAGTCGTCGGCACTTCGTCCAGGGTAGTCGGAATGGTTCGTGCCATCATCTCGGACTACGACCTCAAAACCGCACTGGCTCACTAATGCACCGATACTACTGTCGGGCTCGATTCCCAAGCGTTTCATGCCATCAAGGTCTGGCGTCATGTGCGTCTTGCCCACCAGTGAGCACTTCACGCCCAGTTCGCGAAGATGATCACCCAGTGTGATTTCACCCACGCGAAGCGGAAAACCATTCCAGGTGGAACCGTGACTTCTCACATAGCGGCCGGTGTAAAAACTCATGCGGCTTGGACCGCAAATGGGTGATTGCACGTATGTCCGATTGAAGCGTACGCCTCGTTCTGCCAATGAATCCAGGTGGGGTGTATGAATGTGTTGAGCACCGTTGCAACTCAGGTAATCCCAGCGCAGCTGGTCCGCCATAATCCACAACACATTCATATCTGTATGACGCCTTAAACCACAATAAAAGTTTTGCTCAATTCTCAGTATAGCGAGCTTTGCTTAAACACTCTTCAAGCATTGCTTTTGAAAATCCTAGCTAATTAGTGTTTTGCTTATCATATACTTAATACAGGGCTGAGGGCCCTATCTAAGCGGTCGAGGAATTTTCAAACGAAATGTCTATTGAAAAAGTAGAGACTCTCGTGGTTGGCGGGGGGCAGGCAGGCTTGGCCATGAGTGAGCATCTGGGCATTGCAGGCAGTTCCCATTTAATTCTCGAACGCGAGCGCATCGTCGAGCGTTGGCGCACGGGTCGTTGGGACTCTTTAGTTGCCAACGGGCCGGCCTGGCATGATCGATTTCCGACTCTGGAATTTGCTGATACGCCCCCGGACGGGTTCCCGAATAAGAATCAGGTGGTGGATTATTTTGAAAGCTACGCTAAGCTGATTAATGCACCGATTCGTTGCGGCGTTGATGTTCTGCATGCGCGAAAAAATGTCGGCCGACGTGGATTTACTGTGGAAACCAGCGACGGCGTGGTTGAAGCCATGAATATTGTCGCGGCAACAGGACCTTTCCAAACGCCGGTTATTCCCCCACTTATCCCTGAAAACGCGAGTGTGCAACAACTGCACTCAAACGCCTACTTTAATCCAGAGCAACTGCCCGAAGGCGCGGTACTCGTGGTTGGAGCGGGGTCTTCGGGTTCCCAAATTGCCGATGAACTCCTGCGCGCAGGAAAGAAAGTATTTTTATCGGTAGGCCCGCATGATCGACCGCCAAGAAGTTACAGAGGACGTGATTTTGTATGGTGGTTGGGTGTATTGGGTAAGTGGGATACCGCCGCATTAGCGCCAGGTACCGAGCATGTGACCATTGCTGTAAGCGGGGCGCATGGTGGGCAAACGGTAGACTTCAGACGATTTGCTGCACGAGGTATGAATCTGCTTGGGCTAACCACGCACTTTGACAACGGCGTCCTGCATTTTGCTGACGATTTAGCGAACAACGTGCGACGCGGGGACGCCAACTATTTGTCCGTATTGGAGGAGGCGGATGAATACATCGAGCGTAACGGCGTCGATTTACCCGAAGAGCCTGAAGCGAAAGTGATTGATCCGGAACCTGCGTGCATGACGACACCGACGCTGTCATTGGACCTGGCGGAGGAGGGAATCAGCGCGGTGATCTGGGCCACCGGTTATGTTTCAGACTACAGCTGGTTGGACGTGGATGCGTTTGATGAACAAGGAAAGCCCTTGCATCAACGAGGGGTGTCGTCAGAACCCGGTGTTTACTTCTTAGGTTTGCCGTGGCAATCGCGCAGGGGGTCTTCTTTCATTTGGGGTGTGTGGCATGACGCCAAGTACGTCGCCGATCATATCGCTAAACAGAAAAACTACCTGGATTTTCATGAGGCCTCACTTAAACGTGTTTGAGGCAGAAAGCGACGATGTGAGTCTGAGTGCACAGTTGCAAGCGTTAGCCTGATAGGCAGGATATGAGTGCATTTAAGCGGCCATCTAGAGTACGAAATTGTCGGATTATCGACTGCAATCATCTAGATTAGCCAAACTTATCACTGCTTCCTATATTTATCGAGTTCTCATATAAATATAACAAAAACAATGACATAAAATTTTTTTCAAAGGTGCTGTCGGAAAAATTCGTTGTCGAATATGCTCAAGACTGGCATGCTATTGGGGTTTTGCAAACCACTGGAGTAGTGAATGATATTCAAAAAGAAAAACGGGCAGGACCTACCTTCCCATATTACCGAAATGGCCGAAACGGTCAAAAATTCCAAAGACGGCGTCACCCGCCGCGAATTTTTAGCCCTAGCTAGTATTTTCGGCGCGAGCGCCACCACCGCTTACGGAATGCTTGGTTTGGCTACACCGTCAGTTGCCGAAGCTGCGCATCATTCAATGGGCGGCACCGTACGCTATCAAACAGAAGTACGTGCGCTAAAAGATCCTCGCACCTACGATTGGTCGCAGATCGCGAACTTTTCACGCGGCTGGCTTGAGTACCTGGTTGAATACAATAACGATGCAACCTTTACCGGCAAGCTTCTAGAAAGTTGGGATGTCAGTGACGATGCAAAAACGTACACGCTTAACGTGCGTAAAGGCGTCAAATGGAACAACGGCGATGACTTCACTGCAGAAGACGTAGCGCGCAACATCACTGGATGGTGTGACAAGAGCGTTGAAGGCAACTCCATGGCTGGACGTTTCGCCACTCTAATAGATGCTGACTCTGGTCAAGCCATCGAAGGCGCCATTGTGGTCGTCGATAGCCACACGGTTCAGCTGAACTTGCCGGCTCCTGATATCTCAATAGTTGCTGGTATGGCTGATTACCCTGCAGCGATCGTTCATAAAGACTATGACCCTGAGAAAGCGTTGGAAATGCCTCTGGGTACAGGCCCTTACAAGCCAGAATCTCTAAAGGTCGGTGAAAAGGCCGTTCTGGTTCGTAACGAAGATCACACCTGGTGGAATGCCGGCAACGGTGCGTGGATGGATCGCGTTGAATACATCGACTACGGAACTGAGCCAGCATCTCACTTCGCTGCCATGGAATCTGACGAAGTCGATTTCATCTACAGCGCCGAAGGTGCAGAGATAATCGAACTGATGGGCACAGTAGACGGTTTCGATCGTCACGATGTTGTTACAGCTGCAACGGTTGTTGTTCGACCAAACCAGCAAGCTGAAGTTGACGGCAAAAAGATCTACGCCGACGCACGCGTGCGTCGCGCATTTGCCATGGCCGTTGACCCAGCAGTTTGTTTGGAACTGGGTATCGGTGGACTGGGTGTTACCGCTGAAAACCACCATGTTGGTCCTATGCATCCTGATTATGCAGAGCTTCCTGCGCAAAAGGTTGATCCAGCCGGTGCCAAAGCGCTGATGGAAGAAGCTGGTATGGGCGACTACGAGCATGAGCTTATTTCAATCGATGCCGGCTATCGAAAAGATACGACCGATGCGGTAGCTGACATGCTGCGTAAAGCAGGTATCAACGTTAAGCGAACTGTTTTACCTGGATCAACGTTCTGGAACGATTGGGCTAAGTATCCATTCTCGTCAACTAACTGGAATCATCGCCCACTGGGTGTTCAGGTTCTGGGTCTTGCGTATCGTTCAGGAGAAGCTTGGAACGAGGCGGGATTTGCTAACGAAGAATTTGATGCAGCATTGAAAGAGGCTGTTGCACTTGCAGACGTTGATAAGCGTCGTGAGAAGGTCAAAATCTGTGAGCAAATCATGCAAGACGAAGGCGTTATCATCCAGCCTTACTGGCGTACATTAACCAACTTTGCCAAGGCAAATCTGGGTGGCGCTGCTCATCACATCACGTTTGAGCATCGTCCGCAGGATCTGTACTGGAAAGGCTAACTTAGCGTTGGTGTATTTAAGAAGGGCTGCTCCGTAAGGGGCAGTCCTTTTTTATTTGAATGTTCGCAATTTCAAGGGTGACTTGATGATTAGCTTTTTGATCAGACGTTCTGGAGTGATGGTGCTCACGGCGTTATGTTTAACGTTTATCGTGTTCTTCCTGACAAACCTGGAACCCAATCTTGAAAAACTGACGAAAAGCGAAGGGAACATGCGCATGACGGATGTGCAAGTGCAATCCTGGCTAGAAAAAAACGGTTACCGTCAGCCTTTGATAAAGCGCTACGGCGAGTGGTTAGGTGTCAGCCCCGGTTGGACAAACACCGATGATGAAGGCAAAACGACTGGTCGTTGTATTCGCCGCGCTGAGGATCCAGAAAACCCCGCTAAATATTGTGGCTTGCTGCAAGGGGAATGGGGCTTTTCATTAGTTTTTAAGAACGACATTTCCACGATCATCTCTGAGAAGCTTGCGTTAACCGGAAAGCTCATGATGTGGGTACTGATAGTCATGGTACCTGCCGCGTTAATCATTGGTGTTATAGCGGGCATGCGAGAGGGGACCAAAACCGATAGAACGTTATCCGGTTTTTCTATTCTGTCCACCTCAACACCTGAGTATGTGTCAGGCGTCATCCTTATCATCATATTTTCAAGTAAGTTTGGCGGTCTACGCTGGTTCAAAGGGACCGCAGCCACCGCAATGGAAAACATCACATTTGAAAACTTCACATTGCCGGTGGTGACGCTGGCTTTGTACGGCGTGGGGTACATCGCTCGAATGACCCGCGCCTCCATGGCCGAAGTCATGACAGAACAATATATTCGTACGGCCCGGTTAAAAGGTTTGAGCTTTCCTGCGGTTGTGCTCAAGCATGCGTTGAGAAATGCGCTTATTGCTCCGTTCACGGTCATCATGTTGCAAATACCGTGGCTGCTGACAGGCGTTGTTATTGTGGAAACGCTGTTTAATTACAAAGGCTTCGGTTGGACCCTCGTCGCTGCCGTAGGTAATAACGATATTGAGCTTCTTCTAGCCTGCTCGGTTGTGGCTGTGATGGTGGTGTTGGTGACACAGCTGATATCAGATATCGGCTATGTGTTTCTCAATCCACGTATTCGAGTTAACTAGGAGCTGACCATGGAAAGATTAACTGCTCTAGAAATTACGACTCGTGTACTGGCGCAATTTACGCCGGTGTGGATTGGCCTGGTCGTCATCCTCACGCTCTCGTTTATGTTTAGAAAACGATTGGGACTGTATGGCAAGTTGTTAGGTAGCCCCATCGGTACAGCTGGATTAGTTCTGGTGTTGTTTTGGGTTCTCACCGCGATCTTTGCCGATCTCATCGCTACGATGGATCCGCTGACGCAAATATCGGGTATGAAAAATAAGAAGCCCGGTTGGCCTGTGTCCGGTATGGAAGGTCATTGGTATCTATTAGGCGGTGACAACCTAGCGCGAGATGTATTCAGTCGCATGGTTAAAGGTAGTCAGATAGTATTGGCGATTGCACCAGCGGCAACCATATTTGCCTTTATGGTGGGTGTCACACTTGGCTTACCATCCGGTTACTATGGCGGCAAGCTTGACACCAGCTTAAGCTTTTTAGCGAACCTGGTTCTAGCGTTCCCGGTCATCTTGTTATTCTTTTTACTTGTCACACCTGAAATCCGATCCACCGGTGTGCCGCTCTGGTTAGCAGGCGTTCTGTTTCTGTTTCCTATTATTTTCTTTTGTATGTTGTTCTATTCGCGATTTCGCGAACAACCCAATAAGTTGGCTATTTATTTAAGTGTAACGTTAGTCTTGGGTTTTTGGGCTTACTCGGGCCTGGCATTCAACAAAGATCCGCTAGGTGTGTTCTACATGGACCCTAACTTGTTGAACATATTCGTGGCGGTTGTCTTTGTAAATTCCCCGACCGTTTTTCGTATCGTTCGAGGACTAACTATTGATATTAAAACTAGAGACTATGTCGCTGCGGCACAAACCCGTGGAGAGATGCCTTGGTACATCATGCTATGGGAAGTATTGCCAAATGCACGAGGACCGCTCATTGTAGATTTCTGTTTGCGTATTGGCTACACCACCATCTTGTTGGGTACGCTGGGCTTTTTCGGCTTAGGCGTCACGCCGGAAAGTCCGGATTGGGGAATGACTATCAATGAAGGACGAAAGCTACTTGCGGCTTATCCACACCCTGCTTTCCCACCCACCATCGCTCTCATGTCACTAGTACTGGGACTTAACTTGCTGGCCGATGGGCTTCGCGAAGAATCGTTAAAAGATTAACGCGACATTCTGCCCAAGCAACCACTAAGGATACACATCATGAGCGTTGAACCCATACTAGAAATAGACAACCTGAATATCTCTTTTTTCGTCCGCGCAGGTGAGATACCAGCAGTGATGGATTTCTCCTGCAAAGTGATGCCCGGAGAAACCATGGGGCTGGTCGGGGAGTCCGGCTGCGGGAAATCCACGGTTGCTCTTGGCATCATGCGGGACATGGGGAATCGCGGAAAGATCGTTGGAGGTTCGATTAAATTTCGCGGGCGCGATATGGGTGAGATGTCCGAAGCCGAGTTACGAGACATTCGCGGCTCAAAAATCGCCATGATTTACCAAGAACCAATGGCTTCGTTGAACCCTGCAATGAAAATTGGTAAGCAGCTCATGGAAGTCTTGATCATCCATGAAAAGGTTTCTAAAGATGAGGCTTATAAACGTTCTGTAGAGATGCTGGAGTCGGTTAAGTTGCCAGACCCTGCTCGCGTGATGGGGGCTTATCCGCATCAAATTTCCGGTGGTCAGCAGCAGCGTATCGTCATTGCCATGGCACTGTTGTCCAAACCCGATCTATTGTTGCTCGATGAGCCTACAACGGCATTGGATGTCACAGTGGAGGCTGGAATAGTCCAGCTGATAAAAGAGCTCGCAAGAGAGACCGGTACGTCCATGTTGTTTATCTCGCATAACCTGGGATTGATTCTGGAAACCTGCGACCGTATTACCGTCATGTACTCAGGTGAGGCTGTTGAGACCGGCGAAGTACACGAAGTGTTCGACAACATGCGTCATCCATACACACAAGGGTTGTTCAACTCCATTCCACTGCCGGGTGCCGATAAAAACAGTCGCCCTTTGGTGGCTATACCTGGCCAGCTACCGTTGCCTATGGAGCGTCCGCATGGCTGTAATTTTGGTCCTCGTTGTGAACACTACATAGAGAGCGAATGTAATGCAGGCCCAATCAGCATGCTAGAAGTTGACGGGCAAGATGCGCATCGCTCTCGTTGTGTTCGAATTGATCAAATAGATTGGGCAGCTGAGCCTGAACGCCCCCTGGTTAGCGACCCTGCTACGCCAGGAGACGTTGTACTCGACGTCCGTGATTTGAAAAAATACTATGATGTTGCGGCCAATCAGATGTTTGGTGGCGGAGAGACAAGAACCGTAAAAGCGAACGAGTCAATCACTCTGCAAGCGAGAGAATCCGAAACTGTCGCTATTGTGGGTGAGTCGGGTTGCGGTAAATCAACACTGGCAAAGGTACTGCTGGGTTTAGAAACAGCGACCGACGGTCACGTTATGCTGGGTTCAGTATCCATAGGCGATACTGAGGTGGGTGATAGAAGTACCAAAACAGTAGCGTCAGTTCAAATGGTATTCCAAAACCCGTTCGATACGCTCAACCCCAGTCATTCAGTGGGTTCGCAAATCATGCGAACACTGGAAAAATTTAACATCGGTACAGATCAAGACGATCGCCGCGAGCGAATGTTAAAACTTCTCGATTTAGTCAAACTGCCCAGAGCCTTTGCTGAACGCATGCCCAGACAATTATCTGGAGGTCAGAAGCAAAGAATCGGCGTAGCCCGGGCTTTTGCAGGACAACCTAAGCTTGTTGTTGCTGATGAGCCGGTTTCGGCGCTCGATGTATCAGTACAGGCCGCGGTAACTGAGTTGCTAATGGAGATACAACGCGAAGCCAAGACAACGATGTTGTTTATCAGTCACGATCTCTCGGTAGTTCGTTACATAGCTGATCGCGTTGTCGTCATGTACTTGGGGCACATCGTAGAGCAGGGCACCACCGATGATATTTTTGCCCCGCCATACCATCCGTATACAGAAGCTTTGCTGTCGGCCATACCGATTGCAGATACCAGCGTGGTCAAGAAGCAAATTGTCTTAGAAGGCGATATCCCCTCGGCGTTGAATCCACCAACAGGTTGCCCGTTCCAAACGCGTTGTGGGCATAAATCCGAGGTTGACAATGGATTGTGTGAAAGCCAGATGCCTCCGGTTAAGGAGATGCCAAATGGACATGCCATCAAGTGCCATCTGTCTGATGAACAACTGGCTAAGATGGAGCCGGTTATTAGTTTTTCATCTAAAGAAGAGGCGGTGTCTTAGGAGAGACAACGTATGACCATGGCAGAGCGCGTTTTAATAATCTTAACGATATCTTTTAAAATGGCGTGCTGACACCCTAGCTCATCTGCTTGTTTGAATAGTATTTCCGCTTCGTCCACGATGCGGGTCGCCAGGTTTTTAAGCTCTTTGCTTAGCAATCGTTGAGACGCTTTGGTCTCAGGAAGTATCTGGTGCCAGTGTTGTAATTTTATCGTGTCAGGTAAATTACGACCGCCGATTTTCATGGCCATCCGTTTGGTGAGTTCTGGGTAACTGGCCGTGCAGACAACATCATAAATGGGGGACAAGGAGGGTGCTTTGGTATCGAGCGAGTACAGTAACGCAAAGTTTTTTGCGTGAGCATCAGCATTTCCAACGAGGTAGTGGAATATCTGCATCCTCAAAAATGTCAGTCTATCGGCCGCGGGTCGCGCCACTACCCGATTAATTAAGTCCAGGGAGTGATGAATACCTGGACCACCTTCCTCTTCATATTTAAGTTCCGGGGGTACGCTTAAGGCTTGGCAAAAATCTTCTTGGTGTAATCGTTGCACACCACTATTGCCTGAAGGGTTTCGGTCGAATCGTTCTACTAAGATGTAGTCAGTGTCACCGGCTCTTGCGCATTGAACAGCAGGTGCATCTATGCCTAGTCGGGCCGCCAACGACATACAGAAAGTCTCGTTCTGAGCAGTGCCCTCTAAACCTTGAATGCTAGGTTTTAAAATGTGTGTGGTCGGTTCTCCGTTTTTAACGATAGCAACACGACCCTCAACCACTTTTACGGCAATCTTATCTTGAGCGCCTGCTAATGACAGCCTGACATCTTGACGTCCGCCCAACAACGGATTACCTCTAAGCTCCTCGAGCAACTCTGCCAGTTGTTGCGAATCCAGAATTTCGTCTTCGGATGGTGGGCTATGCCTATCGGCTCCTTGAGGATGTAATGCCATTGCCCCGGCACATTCACCGCCGATAATTTCTAGCATGCCGAATGCGTTTGTATCAGATATGCCCAATGCAGCTGCTAACCGTTTACGGGCTGATTCGTCTGGTAATAAGCCTGCAAAATAAGGCTTGGCAATGGCTGTGCCGAAGTTTGCATCGCTCAACGGCATGGATACCGATATTGCCTGATTGGATTCCTGTGTCAGGTAGTCAACGTCGTAACTAAACGATAAGTTGGCTGCATCGTCTTGTTGAAGCTCCCCAATTTTTTGATCGCGTAAAAAAACGTCCAGAGTGCGGACCATGATCTAACTATCCCGGGTGCTTGCAGTCACAGATATTCCCAATGTGACTGCTACGCCGATTGCCAAGCCGAACTGACACGTCTCTTTACCGTTTTCCAGTTCGCGTACGAATCGGATTCCCACGCCTGCCAAGGCAGCAAGTTCGGCCTGTGTGACCTTTTGTCGTTTACGCTCAGTTTTGATTAATTCACCGAACGCTTGGCTGTTCGAAATTTGCATTTTTATAATCCTCTACGGGATTATTATGGCAGTTATTAAGCCAATTTCAATAAAAAACACCCGCTGGGGTTTATTTTCTGAGTTTTGAGTGAAATCTGATCGAAAGGCTACCGATCGGGGTTATTTACAGTCACACTCGACAGCCGCTTCGAAGGCAACGTTGAAAACCTCGAAACGGCTGTGAAAGTGGCTTGGCTCGGTATTTATTCTTAACGCAGTTATCGGATGTAGAAAACGTTGTCGGGTAGTTCGTTACCAATCGCTGTGTTGTTTCTAATGATGCGCGCGAGTGTCACATCTCTTACCCGGTCAAGCTCATTTTCGCTGAGATAATTCTCATACCAAAACCGATCTCCATCGCGTAGGTCAGTAAATTGTTTGACGATGATGGCTTGAAACAATTCTCCCAATTGAGACCCTTGATCGCTTAATGGCGTCTCAGCTAAACCACCAATCCACAGATCGACTTTTGAAACGTCACCATAAGCATCTCTCAGAGATTGCTGAAGATCAATGTCATCGGTAATTTCCTCAAAAGAGCTTACCGGCAATAAACCCATCGTTGCTCTCATATCGTTATACGAAGGCAAGCCATGATCTCTACCACGTTGAATATTCAATGCCGTTAAGTCAAGACCACCTGAACCCGGTGCACCGAATAGTAAGTTACGCAGTGTATGAATAACTTTGACATCAATAGCCTGATGTTCCTGAGCTGCCAGTCCACGTAAAACCGACTCGAAAGCGGTATCGCTTTGCAGAATTTGCGGAGCGCTGAAGAAAGCTTGTGCCAGCGTTAAGGGACCGGCTTCAATCGATTGACCATCTGCACCAATCCTTAAGATCTGGTCGTTCACCATGCTATGACCCAGTCGATAGGCGGCGGCAGAAAATTCGTTGTAAATGGTTGGATTAACTGATGGGTCATAGCCCCGGTAAGGGGGGATTGCATTAGATCCAACCAGGGCCGGAAGGTGTTCGTTAAACGTGATGATTTGTATTTGCGCAACGACCAGTCTTCGGGCTCTTTGAAAGAGGGTCTCTGCGCTGGCTTCAGGATTCTCTTGTTGCAGTTGTCGCGCAATCCTATTGTGTTCGCGTACGAAAAGAGTATGCATCGCCGTTAATCCGACTTGTTCATTAGCGCGGATATCACCTGCTAGGAACAAACTGCTAGGGTCAGGTACTGGTCCGTTGGCATTGGTAAGCTCACCCGTATTAAAGGGGAGAAAGTCACCTGGGCTGGTTGCCAGAAAGGGGCTGTTACTACCTTCCCGCAGGGCGCTGGCGCGTTCATCATCAGAGCCATAAATCATTGAGCCGTCAATCCAGCTCGTAATCTCGTTTTCCTGCTGCCGGACGTTGTTGGAATCAG
>JAHDGK010000012.1:49937-62455 GCA_020627685.1 Granulosicoccus sp.
CCGTCAATCCAGCTCGTAATCTCGTTTTCCTGCTGCCGGACGTTGTTGGAATCAGTTCCCGTATCTGGATCGTACAAAGCACGATTAAACGATATGACAGCGGTACCTGTTGAATTTGGATCGAAGTACGGGTCGCCAATCGGAACCGGAATGTCCTGAGGCTCGTCGGCACTGCCATCAGTCAGGTCGATATCATGATCGATGAATTGACCCCATTGCCAGGAATAATCGCTGGTGCCAAAGTTGTTGGGAATACTTTCGTTAGGGGCCTGGTTAACGATGGTGTTGCTTATTTCACGTGCACCGGCACGGTCCGTAAAGACCATGCTGGTTACCCCGTCACTGTAGGATGCCTCACCCAGCCTTTGTAGGTTTGAAAAGCTTGCGCCCCACTCGATATTGTTTAGATTATTACTGGTTCCATCGTAGGTTCTTATCTCTTGTCCATCTTCATTGTTACGTTGAGGAAATCGTCCTTCACGTCTGGGGCCGCGGGCGTTGTTGCGGCGCTCGTTGCCGTCGTTTGGAATACCTTGGGGAGATCTGACGTTTGCGTTCCTGCCTTGGAGATCTAACGGTTCGCCTTCATCAGTGAAGCTGAAGATAACGTTGTCATCGGTGTTCGATACACCCGCCTCAGCATTAGCATTATTAGGTACCGAACTGGCTCCGGTCGAGGTGTTGCTACCATCACTACACGCGATCAGGCCGCTGGCTAGCATCGCCGGGAGTGAGATTTTAATGAGGTGCTTCATTGTAAAGTGATATCCAGATTCCATTGGTTTAGCTGTTCAACGCAGCGGTTAGAATTTGGTTGACAAGCAAATGGCGCGGATGCGCATCTTGCGAAGCACGCAAAATCCGGGGTTCTGATAGCATCACCAACGATGGACATTGACACCCTTACAACGCTTGCAAACAAGAGCCACGTGGTATTCAGGGGCGGCTTTGCGGTAACTCAAGCCGATAAGGTGCCTGAGCATTCAGATGGTGATGCGGCTGGCACATTGCTGTTGTTTGGTCAGGCCGGCAACGCCCTATGGCCCTCGTTTAGTCAATCACCCGAGTACGATGACGGTGAGCCTCACCCGATGGATCGATGGAGTGAGCGGGTAGGCCGGAACATGGCAGATTCCCTCAATGGGCAATTATTACTGCCGTTTGGTGGGCCCGTGCATCATCCTTTTTTATCGTGGGCAATCAAGGCAGAATCGTTAACGTCTTCACGCCTTGGTATGCTCATGCATCCGATCCATGGGCTGTGGCATGCGTATCGGTTTGCCATTAGTTTGAAAGAGTCTGTGTCAGGCCTTGGCGAGCCACCTGAACCCCGGGATATCTGTTCAAGCTGTGTCGATGAGCCTTGTTTGTCAACCTGTCCGGTAAACGCGTTTGATGGCCAGTCTTATGATGTTCAGGCCTGCGCGGCCCATTTAAGGGCTAATCCAAATGGACCTTGCCTGATGCAGGGATGCATGGCAAGAGATGCATGTCCGGAAGGACTACCGTCACGGTATGCATCGGAACAGCGCAAATTTCACATGCGACAATTCATGATTGCCATGCAGCAACGGAATCAAGACTGATCAGCCCTATGACTTACCAGCTTGGAATCGACACAGGCGGCACTTATACCGATGCGGTCATCATTAATGAAGCCAAGGAAATCCTGGCTTCTAACAAAAGCCTGACGACTGCGTTTGATTTAAGCGTTGGCATTGGCAACGCAATTGGATCTCTACCTGCTGAGCTGTTGGCTAACGTCGACCTGGTTGCCTTATCAACGACACTGTCCACAAATTCCGTTGTTGAGGGGCGAGGGGCACCGGTGGCAGTATTACTTCCCGGCTTTAACCAAAAACAATTGGATAAAAGCGGTATTTCCAAAATTATTTCCTCCGAAAGAACGTCGCTGTTATGCGGTGGCCATGATGCAATGGGCAACGAACAACAGGCACTGGACTTACAGGAAGTAGAAGATGCGATTCTTGCGCATAACGATAAAGTCTCCGCATTTGCTGTGTCTGCCATGTTCGGTGCTCGTAATACCAGTCATGAATTAAAGGTGAGAGATTTAGTCGTAAAACTGACGGGAAAACCGGTTGCCTGCGGTCACGAGCTGGCTTCATCTTTGGGTGCTCCGCGCAGAGCACTGACTGCAGCTTTAAACGCTCGCATGATTCCATTTATCCAGATGTTGATGGAGTCATTAAAAAGCGTTTTGAATAAGCATGCGATAACAGCGCCTTTGATGATCGTTAAAGGCGATGGATCATTAATCAATGTTGGCACTGCAGAACTACAACCGGTAGCAACGGTGTTGTCCGGACCGGCTGCGAGTGTATTGGGGGCGTGCTCTTTAAGTGGCGAAAGCAATGCCTTAGTAGTGGATATTGGAGGGACAACGACAGATATTGCGGTAGTTCGCGAGGGTAGCGCCGATTTATGTGACGATGGAGCACGTATTGGCGACTGGCAGCCGATGGTAGAAGCAATCAGAGCTTATTCCATTGGTTTAGGCGGCGACAGCGAAATCCGTTTTGACGGGAAAATGAGTATCTCCACGCGGCGGGTTGTGCCGGTTAGTTTACTTGTTCATCAGTATCCGCATTTGCTGGCGAGTCTTAAACGACAAATGAATGCATTGTCTAACCCAAGACACAATCGATTTGCATTGCGGCTGCAACGCAACCAAGTGCTAATCGATCAATTAAGTCGGGAAGATCTGCGCGCTTGGAAGTTATTGGAGGCTGGACCGCTCGATATAGACAGCATTGCGGAAGACGATCGTTCTTTAACCAGAGCAGTTGCCCGGCTTGAACGAATGGGATTGGCTATCTACAGTGGATTCACACCCTCAGATGCAACGCACGTATTGGGCTTAAGCCATCACTGGAATGCAGAAGCAGCTGAGTTAGCTGCGCAGTTATGGGCGCGCCAGATGCGTTATCTGTATGGATGTGGTGATTGGTCGTTGGATGACGCCAGAGGTCCAAGTGAAGCTGTATTTTCCTTGGTAACTGAACAAATTTGTCACAAATTAATCGAGGCCGGGTTGAATCAACACGGTTTGTTGAATGAGGCACGAGCTAAGAACTTAGCCAGTCTTTTAAGTGAAGTTGTTTTGACTGAGGACAATAACGCCGCCTTGTTCACTCTCGATTTTGCGTCCGGTTTCCCACTAGTGGGAGTGGGTGGTCCGTCTTCTGATTTTTTACCTGCTGTGGCTAAAAAGTTGGGTATGCGACTGGTTTTACCAGAGCACGGGAACACGGCAAATGCATACGGCGCAGTTATGGCGTCCGTCGTTCAGCGGGTGAGTGTCACGGTCACGCAACCACGGCATGGAAAGTTTTATGTATTTCATGGTAACGAGCCAGTAACGTTTAAATCCTTGGAATCGGCGCTAGCGAATGCGCGCGAACGTGCAACCGACGCGGCTTTGCAGTTGGCAAAAGCCGCCGGTGCGATAGAGGTAGATACCCACTTAGAAGAAAGCAGAGAACACGTCAACCACGATATCGATGGTGAGCTTTTTGTCAGCGCCGTTGTGACGGCTGTTGCAACCGGAAAACCTAAAAGATACTGATCATCACCCGTCTATTACTCTGAAGGCCAGCGGCTGTTTTATTTGAATCGAACTGTGAAGTCTCTCCATAGCCGATTGCGCTAATACGCGCTGCACTTATCCCGTGTTGGAGTAGCTTTTGTTCAACCGAAGACGCGCGACGTGTTGAAAGTGCCAGATTGTAAGTCTCAGTACCACGGGTGTCTGCATAGCCCACTATCTCAACGTTCAACGCAGGCCTGTCTAGCAACACCTGAATAACTTCGTCAATGATTGCTTGTGAACTGATTTGTGAGACGCTCGCATTGGTATCAAAAAACACAGGTCCCAGTATTAGCCTGTTTCCATCTAGGTCTTCGGGCTTTTTAGGCTGCACCGTAATAGCCGGGACAGTGGTAAGCAATGGCGTTTCTATGAAGTCTTTTTGATGTTTTTTAGCGCGGTACACAATGCCCAAACCAATAAAGTGAGAATCTACATCGAAGCTGATCGCATCCGCTCGTATGGCGACGCCGTTTGAGAAGGCATATTCAACGCCTACACCTGCGGCCAAACTCACCGTATGATCACGTTCATAAGTGATGTCAGACTGGTTCTTCATTGCCGATGCGCCTATGCGCAAGAATGGCAACAGACCCTGTCGTTTAGCTCTATTTTCCGCGTTACTTAATCCATACACTAACGCATCTATACCCAGCTGTTGATAGTTTATGTAATGATCAGAGGATAGCTGGGCACGCCCTAGATCTGAATAAGACAATTCTGCGCTTAGCCGCTTAGTAATATCCAAGCCCAAGACACCGCGTGATGCAGTGTCATTATCGTCGTCAACGTTAAACCGGATCTCTGATGCGTCGGGGCGCACAGATGACATGCCTACCGATGCTCCAATCCAGGGTGTTCTCACGAAGTCTTCCGACGCATGTAAATTTGATTGCATCAGTAGTATTGCCAGAGCTACAAGAGCCCCGGCATTTAGGCGACCATGAAATGGTTTAGTACTACACGAATTTTTCACGCTACGACGTTTGAATCGGCGCATCGAGTAAAGCGAGAAGACGCCGAGAATCAACAACAAGAATGTAGGATCATTCCAGCCGGTAGAGCCGCCTGCGATTGAGCATCCTGCACGACCATTTAGACCACTTCTTAGCACGCCATCGTTAAACTCAAAGACATCCGGTACATTGTTGTTATCGAAGTCTGGTAGAACGCCTCCCGTGATTAGAAAATTACCGGGATTGTCAGCAAAACCGTCGCCGTTGGCATCCGGGTCTGCTGAATCTATGATTCCGTCGCCGTCCGTGTCGTCGCCATTCACAAAGCTTGCGTCATAGTTGTCATCAATACCATCGCCATCGGTATCAGGCCCTTGTGTGTAATCACTGTCTACACTGTCAGGTAAGCCGTCACGGTCGCTATCGCGCATAGGGTTGATAACTCCGTTTTCATCGGTTTGACTAGCACCGGCTTCAAGTGCATCAAAATCACCGTCGTTGTCAGCATCTAAGTCCAGTCGATTGGGAATGCCATCTGAATCTGTGTCGATTCCGGCGGGTTCCATCATTAGGATTACGTCGTCAATGCCGTCGTTATTAAGATCTGTGAAGTTGTCGATTCGACCGTCGTTGTCTTCATCGATTCCACCGCTTTCAACGAGATCGGAAATACCGTCCTGATCGCTATCAAGATCTCGAAAGTCTGGAATCTTGTCGTTGTCAGTATCTACCAGCGTATAAGGGAATAGTCTGACATCATCGGATAGACCATTCGCATCGCTATAAATCGGATCGTCTACCTTGAAGTCGTTGTCTTTGTCTTCACCGGATACCTCTACGATGTCAGCAATACCATCATTATCAGTATCCAAATCCAGATAATCCGGGCTTCCGTCACCGTCAGTGTCACGGACGCCTTCTACACTGTCTGGAATGCCATCGTTATCAGAATCTAAATCCAGCTGGTTACTGATGCCATCGTTATCTTCGTCTTGTGCGCTTTCAATGCTATTGAGGATTCCATCACCATCAAAGTCATCGGGTATCACAAAGTAGACATGCTCTGTTCGTGTGTTTCCTGCTACATCAGTGGTTGTCGCTTCCAATCGTTGAGCTCCTTCGTCAAACGCAATTGATGGTGTACAGCTCCACGTGCCAGCTATCACGGTAGCCTGACAAATAACAACACCGTTAGAATCCCGCAGGGTCACTTGACTACCATCGGGCGCATCTGATGTGCCGTCAATGGTCGGGCTATGACTCATGATGGTACCTGGTGCGGCAGCTGCTAAGGCGGGAGCGGTTATGTCAATCAGCAACTCACGGCTGCTCGGGTCTGAGCTTGAATTCCCAGCGCTATCTGTGGCTGTTGCGGTCACGTCGTATTTTCCCTCTGTGAGTGGAGAGGGCAGCGTCAGTGTCCATACGCCATCAATTACAATCAGCTGTGTTCCTTGGGTATAGGTATTTCCATCAACGGTCACGCTCAACGTTTCCCCAGAGCCGATATCTGCGCGGCCGTGTAGGGTAGGTGTCGTATCATTTGTTGTTAAGCTGGTTACTCCCGGGGATGCCGGGGCGATGGAATCAACCAAAAGTTCGTTGAGTCCGGGATCATGGGTGAAATTTCCCGCCAGATCTAGGGTGGTAGCAACAACGTCATACAGTCGATCAGCCAGTGCGTGCTCCTCTGGAATGACAAGCGTCCAGGTACCGTCGTACTGATTAATGAGGTGGCCATCTCCCTCTGTGTAGTTCTGGTTGTTTACCGATACGGTGAGTATCTCACCATTACTAGTAATAGCGGTGCCGTAAATCTCGGGCGTCGGGTTCTGTGTTGTTTGACTGGTAACACCGGGTGCTGGTGGCGGGGTAGTGTCTATGGTAAGTTCGCCAGATGAGGTATCCGATGTTGAGTTTCCGGCTATATCGAAAATATAAGCATCGACGTCATAGAGTCCTTCTGCCAACGGTGCTGGAATGTTAAGTGTCCAGGTTCCATCAGTGTTAATACTGAGTTCATTTTGTTCCGCTACGTATGACACTCCATTGACGGTTAACCAGAGCGTTTCGCCTTGACCAAGAAGAGCACTACCGACTATTTGAGGAGTCGTATCGTTGGTTATAGTGGGTATTATGGTTGGTATAGCAGGTGCAGTTCTGTCAATGAGTAACTCGTTTAAGCTTGTATCTGTCGAGGAATTCCCAGCTTCGTCTTGTATTACCACTGCCACTTCAAAAACTGATTCGTAGAGTTCTGTTGTGATGTCCAGAGTCCATGTACCATCATCATTCAAAATTAGTTCATCATCGTCCGTGGTGTAAGTAATTCCATTGACAGTAACAAGAAGTTCTTCATTTGCACCTACGATTGCCGAGCCACTGATAATCGGGTTAATGATATTAGTCGTAAGAGCTACAACTGACGGGCTAATGGGCGGCGTAATGTCGACTAGTACTTCGTTGCTTGAACTGTCTTTAGATGTATTGCCAACCCAATCTTCCACAGTGACAGTCACATCATGAAAACCCTCAGAAAGTGGTGTTGTTAGAGAGAGGTTCCATGTTCCATCCAGCTCGATGATCAGGAATCCATCACCCAGCGTATAGTTATCACCGGCTACGTTCACGGTAAATATGTCATCGGGAGCCACGACAGCTACTCCAGATATTACCGGGGTGACATCGTTTGTGACCAGTGTGAACACCTGAGGGATGGTGGGGGCAATGGTATCTATGGTCAGTTCTAAGGACGTGATATCCGTGCTGATATTCGTGGCTGCATCTGTGATGCTCGCCATCACTTCATAGTTGCCATCTTGCAGCTCCGGTAACTGTAGTTCCCAGTCACCACTTGCGGTAACCGTGAGTGCCGCGCTTTCCTGCCCATAAGAAGCACCATTGACAACAACTTGTAAAAATTCACCCGGCTCGAGTGTGGCTATGCCCGTCACGATGGGGGACGCATCGTTAGTGTTCAGTGCGTTAACGACTGGAATATTGGGTACGGTGACGTCGATTTGCAATTCGCTCGACGTAAGGTCTGTGCTGCTATTTCCTGATGGGTCGGTCATGGTGGCTGAAACTTCATAAACACCTTCAACCAAACTTTCAGTGATGGGTAGTGACCACGTACCGTCTCCGTTCACAAGGATTGTCGAATCGCTGGTAGAGTATATCTGACCATTCACGTCGATTGATAACACTTCACCGGTAGCGATGATGGCTGTGCCGCTAAGAACAGGCGACTTATTGTTAGTAATCAGTGATTCAATGGTTGGAATAACCGGAGGGGTAACATCAACAGTGAGCTCGTTCGCTGTTAGATCGTCGCTACTATTGCCTGCTGCGTCGATTATTCGTGCATCTACCGTATAAACAGTTTCCGGCAATGTGTTTGTGAGGCTCAACGTCCAAGTGCCGTCGCCGTTATCCACCAGGTTTCCGTCACCCACGCTGTAGATCGTGCCGTTTACCGACACAGTGAGGTATTCACCGGGCAATAGTGTGGCCGTGCCGCTAATTATGGGTGTGACGTTGTTTGTCGTCTCAGGGAATACTGTGGGCTCTGTAGGAGGGGTCGTATCAATAATTAATTCAGCCGAGCTTGCATCAGTGGCCGTGTTCTCTGCGGCATCTTCAACCGTTGCGGTAACGTTGTAAAACCCGTCGTTCAGCACCGTGGGAATCGACAAATCCCAATTTCCATTGTCTGATAACGTCAGGCTATTGTCTGCTGTGCCGTAATTGACTCCGTTAACCATAACCGTTAAAAATTCACCTGCCGCAACGATGGCAGTGCCGCTGATAGTCGGAGATTGATTGTTTGTATTGAGTAGTTGCACAGTGGGTACGGCAGGTGCTGTTGTGTCAACCACGAGTTCCATTAAGGTGGTATCTACTGATGTATTTCCCGCACTATCACGACTGCTGGCGACGACCTCGTATGTTCCATCGCTAAGCTCGGCAGGTACTTCTAAACTCCAAATGCCGTTATTGTCTATAGACAGCACATCATCTGAGTTTGTATAAACCTCAGAGTTAATGGACACGCTCAATACTTCTGAGCCGTTGAGAGTAGCCGTACCCGTCACGACAGGTGAGATTTCACTCGTCGTTAAGAAATTAACAGTGGGGACAATCGGACTACTGGTATCGATTAAGAGTTCGCCAGCCGTCGAATCACTCGTGAAATTGCCGGCAGCATCCATGATTGTGGTGGTCACGTCGTAGGTGCCCTCGGCAATTGCAGTGGTGACGTTCAAGATCCACGTTCCGTCGCCATTGTCTGTCAGATTGCCGTCATCAACCGTATAGGTCACGTCATTCACGCTCACTGTGAGCACTTCATTGTTTCCAAATACAGCAGTACCTTCAATGCTTGGTTCAGGGTTGTTTGTACTCTGTGCCACGACAGTGGGAGTAACGGGTGGTGTCGTATCTATGAGGAGTTCTCCCGAACTGGGATCTGAACTTGTGTTGCCGGCACCGTCGGTAAGGGTTGCAGTCACGTCGTAGACTGCTTCACTAAGGTTGCTCGGAATAGCCAGGGTCCATGTGTCATCTGCAAGCGCCTGTAAATGACCATCACCCGCTGTGTATGTTGTGCCATTGACACTAACGCTCAATAATTCGTCTGTGCCGACCGTTGCAACCCCTTCAATAACCGGCGTAGTATCGTTTGTAGTGAGGCTGGTGACACCGGGAGATGGCGGCGCAAGGGTGTCCACAACTAGCTCGTCTTGTCCCGGATCTACCGATGTATTTCCAGCTGAGTCTGTAGCGCTGGCAACAACCTGATACAAAGAATCCGGTAAGTCAGCTCCTTGTGGAATTTGTAGTATCCACGTGCCGTCTCCATTGTTCGTCAAGTGTCCATCACCCGCAGTATATTCAATGCCGTTTACAGCAACTTTGAGTGTGTAGTCCGTTGTTGGTGCGCTGGTTCCAGTAATTTCCGGAGTGGCGTCGGGTGTGGTCTGACTGGTAACGCCTGGAGCTGGGGGTGGTGTAATGTCGATAGTAAGTTCAGCTGAGCTTATATCGCCTGCAAAGTTACCAGCAGCATCTCTGGATATTGCTGTTACCTCGTATACACCCTCATCAAGTGGCATCGGTGGTGTGAGTGTCCATGTCCCATTACCATTGCCTATTAGGTCACCGTCTCCTAACTCGTAAGTTGTGCCGTTTAACTGAACTGAAAAATACTCGTCAGAATTCAATACCATTGATCCTGAAATGGCAGGCGTTGTGTCGTTAGTCGATTGGGATATTACTGTCGGAATCGCTGGCGGGGTCAGGTCAACGACGAGTTCACTAACGCTGGTATCTGAACCTAAACTACCGTTAGAGTGATTAAGCCGTGCATCGACGGTATAGGTATCATCTACCATGGAATGGTTCGTTGGAACAGTTAGCGTCCAAGTACCATCGGCACGGGTTTCGAGGTTGCCATCGCCATTTGTATACGTAATGTTATTAACAGTAACCGTGAAAATTTCATCCGGGTTAATAGTAACGGTACCCGTGATGACAGGCGATTCGTTATTCGTCAATACACTATCAACGGTAGGTAGCTCTCGAACAGAAAGCGTGAATGTGCTGGTGAATGCCTGTTGATCGATTTCGTCGACGCCTTGGCCGTTGTTTCCATTTTCTATAGAAGTGTCTTGGTCAATATCGTCTGAATCGGTATTGATTGTCGATACAGTGACTGTACTGGTGGCTCCAGTTGAAGCTGTTGCTACCAGTCCTGATAAGGCGTCGACGTCGACTTCCCAGTTTCCACCGCCATTGTCGATGACAGATCCAGTGTTCGAACTCAACGTAACGTCTGCTGCTAGGCCTGACATAATGAAGACATCAGATTGTTGTTCGGAACCATCCGAATCTAAGGAGGTCGTGGTTGCTACGCTCACGGGAATGGCTTGGTCGATGTAACCAGCAGCATCCGTTGTCGTCAGTGCAATTGAATCTGCTTTAGGCTGAATAAATAAATCGAGTGACTCAGATTCTCCTGTCGCACCAAATGAAAGCGTTAAGTTAACTAGACCGCTAGTGTGTGCTTCAGGTATATATGCGAGTGATTCAATATCGGAGAAATCCAGCTCCCAAATTCCAGGTGAGACTGGAGAGCCATGGCTTAAATTTGCTGTCGTTGGTATGCCATCCATGGTGAAGGGTTCGCTACCCAGCCACGATACTTGAGCATTACCTAGGTAATCCAGAAATGTTCTTGTGCCTGCATTTGATGAGGCCGTAAATGTAAGGAGTGAAGAGCCATCGGCATTATTCAATTGACTTAACTTTGCAGATTCAACAAATTTATCAGTAAAATTTCCAGCGGTTTTATTGCTTTGAAACAAAGCGACACCTGCGGAATTCGTAGCCCCGAAAAAGGTTTCACCCAGAGGCACTGCATCCCATGTGAGTAGGTCAGGAGTCGTTGCACGTAGAAATGTAATAGAACCGGAGCTTGTTCCTTTTTCAACGTCAATGACGGCAAAGCCAAAGCCGGTATTTTCATTGGTGTCACTTCCACCGATCGTATTCCATGACATTTGCATCAGTCCTACACTGGCACTAGCTGGTATGTTGAACGATTGATAGTCAATTCGTTTCCCATTACCGTCGACATTGTCGGTGGGGCCAGCATCAAAGAGTGAGTTATCACTTTCAACTGAAACAGAGCTCGCGATAGAGCCGAAGCCTGTTCGTTGATAGAATTCCGCGGTGTACATGGTGCTGAATTTTGCTGCAAACGCGGCAGCACGGGTTATAACGAGACTACCGTTTGCATCTATGTAAATAGTAGGGTTATCAATCGTGTCAGCGTTTGCCGTTGTGTCTCCGATAATGGTCGGAGCAGCACTTAAAATTGGAGATACAGCTGCAGTGCCGTTGCGTAAATCAATAAGTGGATAATCAGCAAATGCCCAGGTTACCGTTCGACTGGAGGTCTCGCCAGTAACGACGGCTATAGCGCCTGAAACGGACTGCGTTTCCAAGTCTAGCAGTAGGCGGCTAAACCCTTTGTACTCATTAGATGATCCTCCATTAGCGGCACTAGCGCTTGAAAGTACGATAAAACCATTTTTATTGGTGCCAATTTCTAAGTCAGACGGAAGGGGAATGATCGATGTATTGTCTGTCGTAGTTTGTACGGCGGTTCCTGCGCTAAGAAAATTCGTACTATCACCGACAGATGTCATGTACTCGATGTGATACGCCGTTTCAAGCGAATGTGTTTCAACGATTTGCAGCTGATTGGAAACGATACTGAATGTGGGATTACTGGCGCCAGTACTTTCGCCAATCACGAGTGTTGAATCGGAAAGTACGGAATTACCCAAAGGCACGTCCTCCCAAGCGTATTGATTCAAGTTTCCAGTAGATGTTTTTTGAACCAAATTGAGACGCCCACTCGAAGTGCCGTCTACTAAATTTATGCGGACGTTCAGTAGTTGGTAATCATCGTTCTGAGTGTCGCTGAAATTTGTTCCGCTAAAGCGGGTTGAGTATCCAGTAATGGTGATGCCGGATGCGCCGTTTGGAATTTCTGACAGCAATGCCGTGTTACCAGCATTGTCTGCCCGGAACAGGATGTCTGTACCGATGACATCCTGTAAGGCGCCGCCGTTGAATAAATCCTGCGATACGCTGAGTTCCAATGGAATCGTTGTATCTTCGTCCGAGACAATAGTGTTGCTCGCAGCAGAGATGTAATTGCTCGACGTACCCACCGAAATAGTGACGGTCGCTGTATCAGAATTTCCGTCCCCATCATTAATCTCGTAGACAAACGAATCTGTACTCGCGAAACCAATATTGGGCGTATAGTCGATATTGCCGTCCGGGTGTACTGTCGCTACACCGTTTGCGGGTCCACTAAGCAGTGTGAATGTATCGGATGGTCCATCGAGGTTTTGATCGTTTACAGCGACGCTCTCTCC
>JAHDGK010000012.1:62555-98664 GCA_020627685.1 Granulosicoccus sp.
GCTCGTCTTTTTGGTTCAATTGCTTATTTCAATATCCAACTGATATAAAATGCAGGTAGGCGATCTGGCTTTGACCCGTTTCGCTTGGTCATATACTTCACCCTCGTTACCTGCAAACTCATCGTATTCAATCTATGTCTCATGCAAATAACAACGTGCGCGCAGCTGACCATTTAATCGATCAGCTGGTTGCACAAGGTATCGACCATGTATACGGAGTACCCGGTGAAAGTTACCTTGCTGTGCTCGATGCCATGCACGGTCGCGAAGATGACATTCGTTTTATTACCTGCCGCCAGGAGGGAGGAGCTGCGATGGCAGCCGACGCTTACGGCAAGCTAACAGGGAGGCCCGGTGTATGTTTTGTTACCCGTGGCCCGGGTGCTACCAACGCCAGTGCTGGTGTACATATCGCGTATCAGGACTCAACTCCCATGATTCTCTTTATTGGGCAGGTCGCAAGACGCTATAAAGAGCGCGAGGCGTTTCAGGAAATGGACTACCGCCGTATGTTCGGGCAAATGGCAAAGTGGATTGCAGAGATTGACGATGCTTCTCGTATTCAAGAATTTGTTAGCCGGGCTATTCGAGTTTCTTTGTCCGGCCGTCCCGGTCCAGTCGTGCTCGCATTGCCAGAGGACATGCTCAACGATCACTTGATTCGGCCAGCCGCACCTCAGCTTATCAGCACGCCGCGTTATCAACCCAGCAAAGATTCCATGCAATTGCTAAAAGCATTGATAGCGAACGCTTCGCACCCTTTAGTTGTCGCCGGCGGAGGGACGTGGACCAAGAAGGGGATTGCCGCCCTACAGTTGTTTGCTGAGAAACAAGGGTTACCTGTCGCGCTGTCGTTTAGGTGCCAAAGCCTGTTTGACAACGATCATGAAAATTACGTCGGGCATTTTAGTGTTGGGAAAGTCCCCTATTTGGCCAATGCCATTGAGCAGTCAGATCTCTTAATTGCAATTGGCCCGAGGCTCGGCGAAATTACAACGTCCGGTTATACACTTATAGAGTCACCGGTACCGGAACAAAAGTTAGCGCATGTTTTCCCTGCGGGTGAGGAAATAGGCCGAGTTTATGAGCCGACTGTTTCTCTCGTTTCTGATACCGAGAGTTTCTGCGTAGAAGCAGCTGCTTGGGATGCAATAACCACAGATCGATTTGCACCATACGTTAAGAATCTCAGAGAAAATTACGTCGAATATTGCTCAGCCGCATCGGTACCCGATGATCCGATTGCCGCCTATTTTGAATTCATCAATTCTGCTTATCCCACGAACACCATATTTTGTAATGGCGCTGGAAATTACGCCGGTTGGGTGCATCGATTTATTCGTTATCGTGCAATAGGGTCGCAGCTTGCACCCACGTCTGGTTCGATGGGGTACGGACTACCCGCTGCCATAGGAGCCGCCACCGTTGAGCCCGACAGGGAAATAGTTGCATTCGCTGGCGACGGTTGTTTCATGATGACGTGTCAGGAAATGGCGACCGCTTGCCATCACAAACTGAATCTAACTGTCATTGTTATTGACAATAGTCGATACGGCACAATCAGAGCTCACCAGGAGCGTGAATTTCCAGATCGCGTCTCTGGTACGGGACTGACAAATCCAGATTTTGTAGCTTTTGCTGAATCCTTCGGTGCAAAGGCTGCACGCGCGGAGAATTTAGCCGAGTTTAAAAAAGCAGTTACCGCGGCGCGAGAGCATCAAGGGGTATTCCTCATCGATGTACCGCTTGATCAGAGCATGTTGTCACCCGGCAAACGTTTATCGTGATGTGTGGTATTCATTGCTATCATTCAACGAGGCTTGGCATTCCTGTAAATGAGAGTGCGTAATGAGGAACAATAAATAGTGAGCGAGGAACTTCTATTTAAGCGCGTTGGTGACACCGGTGAAATATGTTTTAACCGACCACACGCGAGAAATGCAATCACATTTGACATGTACGAATCGCTTGCAGCAATTTGTACAAAAATTACCGATGGCAGCTTGAGTATTAAGGCGCTGGTGCTCACAGGCTCCGGTGAGAAAGCTTTTGCAGCAGGTACAGAGATTTCCTGTTTTCAGAATTTTCATTCTCCAGATGACGGTCTTGAGTATGAAAGGACAATGGACCGTGTATTGGGATTGCTGGAAAGCGTACCCGTACCCACTGTGGCGGCAATTCGAGGTGCGTGTACGGGAGGTGGTGCTGCCATTGCCGCGTGTTGCGATATCAGAATTGCCAGTGCCAATTTACGTTACGGTTTTCCTATAGCCCGCACGCTGGGCAATTGCCTGTCCGTCGATAATCTATCGCGTCAGGTAGAACTATTGGGTGCTGCCCGTACAAAGGAGATTCTGTTAACGTCCAGGCTTATTGAACTGCCCGAAGCGTTGTCCATTTGTTTGGTTAACGAGACATCAGAGGAGCCCTTGGAGCGTGCACATGAATTATGTAAAAAACTGGAGCACCAAGCACCACTGACTATGGCAGCGTCTAAGGAAGGTATTCGCAGAATCAGAGCATCAAGCGCACAGCTTGAAAGTGATGATCTGATAGTGCAGTGTTATGGCAGTCGTGATTTTAGAATCGGCATGGACGCATTCCTCAATAAAAAAACGCCGAAATGGTCTGGGCAATAAGCAGAAGTCATCTAATGCCCTTATGAACGATTATTTGGAAGCCTTATTAGCAAACGATCTTGACGTAGAGAAATCGCAATCAAGCTTGCTCTTCAGCGCTCTATTGAAACCGAATGAGCAAACGGAGTTTGGACGTCAACACAGCTTTGACCAAATCCATTCCCTTGACGATTATCGACGCCGAGTACCGTTGTCTGACTATGAAGGTTTTCGAAGCTGGGTCGAGAGAATTGCTGATGGTGAACAGGCCGTGTTATGCCAGTCCAGAACCTCTTCGTTTTTCAAAACCAGCGGTTCATTGGCAAAACCAAAGCTAATACCGGTTACTTCCGATTTGATGCGTCAAAAGGTTGGAGTTTTTGCGGCCTATTGGGAATCAATCTACGATGCATATCCTCGCATACGCGATGGCAAGCTTGTCAGTAATTTTTCCGATGCAAGTGAACCCGATGTCTTGCCTTCTGGTTTACACGTCTTCTCAGAATCTGGTTTCTGGGCAAAGCGCGGTCGTTCGCTTAACTCACTGGACAGATGGCCTTTACCCGCCGAGGTCAGACAAATCAAAGACCCGGTAGTGCGAGCCTATGCAAGTGCGCGGCTTCTGCTGCAGTCAGAACTCAACTGTATTATGTGTCTTAATCCCAGTACCTTGCTTTTCTTCTGCCGCACTATTGAATCTTACTGGTCAGAGATCATCGAGGGTTTAAGCACGGGTGGCTGGGGTGGCGAACACAATAGTCTACTGAGCGGTTTGGCAGCAGACGAGCATGTTGGGCTGTCGACACATCTTCGACCGCGACCAGAGATTGCATTGCGTCTACAAGCTGTTCAAAAAGACCCGCGTAAACCAGGTCTTAAAGATCTATGGCCTGAGTTGGACTTAATAATCTGCTGGCATTCTCAAGTGGTTCAACCGTACTTCGAGCAGCTGTCTGCTTATATTCGAGATATTCCTACTCGCGATTATATTACTCAGTCCAGCGAATGCATGATGGCGGTGCCGATAAGAGACTTTCAAAGTGGTGGTTTGTTGGCTCACACTGCGCATTTCTTTGAGTTCATCCCTGAATGCGAAGTCAACTCTCGCGAACCGACAACCCGTTTTGCGTGGCAACTTGAAAAAGGTCAACGATACGAGTTGGTCGTCACCACGGGCGGTGGCTTGTACCGTTACCGCATGGGAGATTGTATTCAAGTAAACGATTTTCAAGGAGCGGTACCGGTGGTTGAGTTCCTGTATCGTTTTGGTAGAACCTCAAGTATCACGGGTGAAAAACTGACTGAGTTTCAAGTGTTGCGCGCTGCGAGAGTCACAACAGAGAGCCTTGGGTTTTCTCCTGATGAGTTTCTATGTTTTCCCTGTGGCGGTCATCAACCTCATTACGCAGTTGCACTGGAAAGCAGTGTTGAGGATATAACGGATGAGCAGCTCATTAACTGGGTATTGTTGTTTGATGAGCAACTTAAAGACGTCAACTCAGAATACGAAGACAAACGCAATTCAGGGCGTTTAGGGGAGATGACAGTCTTCCTGTCAGATGTTGGGCGATTGCGAGAATCCAGAATGATGGCGCGAGCCCCGGGAGTTAGCGAAGAGCAAGTTAAAAGTGAAGTGCTTAGCGCTAAGGTGGATCTGCACGTGCATGGTCTAGTACTTAAGCAGATCCAATGAGAATTAAATCGCTAACGCTTTATCAGCTCGAGATTCCCTGTAAAAGCAAATTTGTTCATGCGCAAAGTACACGAGATTCAAGTGAGGTAATTCTCCTAAAGGCAATTTGGAACAACGGTGCCATTAGTTGGGGGGAAATGTTGCCCCGAGAGTATGTCACCGGAGAGACGATCCAATCCATCATGGAGACGGACCACGCTTCGGTTTTCGAGTCATTGATGCAACAGGATTTTGAAACTGTCGAGCAAGTTCAACATGTTCTCAGTAAAATTCATCATGAACGGCGAGCAAACCTGTCTTTTATCGGCGGCATTGAGTTAATGCTTCTTGATGGATTGGCGAAAGTTGGTACTCTGCAGTTGGACGATCATTTGGGTCAGATTCGTTCAACATCTCCGGGACGTTGTGTCACCATCGGTTTCGACTGTGCTGCATCGGGTATTCGAGGCAGGTTCATCGATGCTCGAATGAAAAAGGCGACCGCTATTAAATTAAAAGTGGGGTCCGATTTAGAACGGGATATGAGTTGTATTTCGCAATTGATCGCTCTGAACAACGGAGGCATGAAAATCAGGTTGGACGGAAATGGTGCGTTGTCGTATGACGCGGTAACGTCGCTACTGAGTCAAATAAGTAAAGGTTCCCTTCATTCTTTTGAAGAACCTCTTATTTTTAATATGCCCGAGTTATCAGAAAAGCTATTGGCAATCAAAGCGCGCTTTGACATTGATATCATGGCCGATGAATCCCTATGTTCCCTCGATGATGCACACCGGATAATTCAATCAGGAGATTATCAATGGTTCAATATTCGAGTGGGCAAGCATGGTGGATTGTTAGCCAGCGGAATGATTCGGGACGAAGCCAGAAAAGCGGGTATTGGAATTGTCGGTGGATCCATGGTCGGTGAGACGGGTGTTTTAACGCAGGCGTCGTCCATATTTCTGCAGCGCAGTGACGATTTAGAGTACATCGAGGGTTTAGGGCAAAACCATGATTGGTTGCAGTATGACCCGGTTGTAAATTTAGGGGGTGATCCGGCTGGTTTTAATCAGTTGGATGCATTAGAGCATGTGTTCGAACTCTGTGTGCGCAAAGAGCGTGCTTATCAGGGTTAAAACAACTTGTTATCATAATTAAAATAAGAGAAACGTGGCGTCAATGAGTAAGCAGCAGCAAGTATACGATTTCATTAAAGGTCTTAAGCCGAATGTGCCGGATTTTGAACCCGATGAAAATCTATTAGAGAGCGATATTCTAGACAGTGTCGCCATGATGGAGTTGGTGCTGTGGAGCGAAGGAGAGTTCGGCTTCACGGTAGATACAGACGACCTGACGCCAGATAATTTTGCCACGCTGAATGCTATCGTTGCCTATATCGATAAGAGCGTCGAAAACAGCTAGTACCATGCTTTATCATGCGTTAAACAAAATTGTTAAACGCTTTCCAGACAGGCTGGCAGTTGTATCAGGAGACCACTCGGTAAACTATCGAGAACTATGGGAGCGCAGTGAGTCTCTGGCACACGAGCTTAAACGTCGTCAGATTGCACCCGGAGACCGCGTTGTTATTCTGGCCCAAAGTAGCATTGAGTCGGTTGCTGCGTGGTGGGCTGTCGTTAAGTGCCAAGCTATTTGTTTAAACCTGAATGAAAAGCTCACCCCCAGCGGAATTGAATACATAATTTCTGACGCAGCTCCTGCCCTGTATTTGTGTGGAACCGCTGAATTGCTGCATCAGCTGCCTGAGGGGCCAGATCATATCTGTCTCGATGAGTTCAATTGGCAGGACCTTTCTCTGAGAGCATCTAACAATGAAGATATCCCTTGCTCTGCTGAAACGACAGTGGCTTGCATTGTCTACACATCAGGAAGCACAGGTCACCCAAAAGGCGTTTGCCTAACGCATGGAAACCTTTTTTCGGTTGGCAATATTGCCGCAAATGGCTTCCGTCTCACCGAATTAGATCGCTATCTGATGGTGGTGCCGCTGCATTATATTCATGGCTTAATGATGCTTATGTCCTTGCAATTGCGGGGCTCCTGTCTTCAGTTTATGAATAGTTTTGTATTTCCCTCTGCCATAACTCAAGCATTAAAGAAAAGTAGAATTACCGGTTTTTCAGGCGTTCCTTATCACTTTACCGCTTTGATGGAACGAGGAAAATTTCTAACAACCGATTTACCTGATCTTCGTTGGGTGTGTGTAACAGGTGGAACATTTACCCCCAAGCGAATCCAACAACTGCAAGACGCTAAACCGGACACTGAAATACACATAGCCTACGGTCAAACCGAGTGCTCACCGCGAATCACCATGCTAGATCCATCAAGAATCAGTCGTAAACCCACATCAGTCGGTTCAGTAGCACCCGGTTTGGTCATTGATTTTCTGGATGAAAACGGCAATTCCGTTGAACCCGGAGAGACGGGTGAGCTGGTGGTATCAGGACCCAATGTCATGCATGGATACTGGAATGACCCTGAAAATACGTCCAGAGTCATTGATGAACAAGGCCGATTGCACACCGGAGACCTAGCCTATATTGACGATGAGGGCGATGTATTTATCAGGGGCCGTGTACAAGCTATGATCAAATCGGCAGGCGAACGTATATTTCCAGAAGAACTAGAGGCGATACTTAACAAGCACCGTAATGTCGAGAGTGTCGCTGTTGTGGGCGTGGCAGATGAGTTGTACGGCCAAGTTGTTGAAGCACATGTTGTGCTTAGCAATTCTGAAAAAGGTGATATCGCGTTAAAAGACGTTGAAGCCTTTTGTTTAGAACACGTCCCTTATGCCCGTGCACCCAGGCGTTATCGATTGTGCTCCGAGTTCCCTCTGAAAGCGAATGGCAAAATTGATAAGCAGCGTCTTGTAGAGCAGTCCAATGGACTGTAAAGACGGCTTAGACCTTCGTTCGTTTTTAGCATCTGTTAGCCAACAGTCTGCTCGTGAGTGCTTAGACATTGATGAACAACTCGATGCTGAATGGGAATTAGCAGCCTGTACGGTTGGATTTGAAAATAAAATGAGAGTGCCAGTTTTAAAATATACCCATGTCAGCGGCACAGAATTTCCGGTAGTACACAATGTCTGCTCTTCGTTGCCACGTATCGCACGTGCCATGGGGGAGAGCGCAGAACATTTAGAACGACGTTTAAGTTCAGCATACGACACTCTTATTCCACCAGAGAAACAGCCCATTGGCCCTGTTCGTGATGTTGTCTTATTGGCTGACGAGTTAGATTTATACAAACTGCCCAACATACGGTACACGGAAAGCGAAACTTCATCGTATATCAGTGCTGCTTGCCTGGTGGCTAAAGATCCAGTGTCGAAAGTGCTGAACTTGAGTTTTCATCGGCTGATGATATTAGGCAAAAACCAACTAGCCATCTACATGACACCGGGTGGTCATCTGCACGAAATATTCACAAAAAATCAGCATAGAGGCGAAGATACTCCAATCGCAGCATTCATCGGTAGCCATCCGCTCTGGTCGTTAGGATGCCTTGCCGCAGGCTCGTTACAGCTGGATGAATACTCGGTGATAGGAGGTCTTCTTGGTCAGCCATTAGAGGTCGTCAGCGCGCTTGAGGATGAATCATTATGGGTGCCTGCCAGAGCCGAGTTTTCCCTAGAGGGCGTGATCAAACACAACGTGGACGCACCGGAAGGTCCTTATGGCGAAGCGTTTGGGTACACATCCAGGAAGGCTGAAAGACCCGTCATTGAGCTCAGCAGCCTATCTCACAGAAGCAATGCATTATTTCAAGACATTGTGCCGGGTCATCAGGAACATATGGTCATGACGAGCACGGCCATAAAAGTCCATTTAGATAGAACGTTGAAGGCTGAGTACCCCTGGGTTAGTGAAGTACATTTGCCAGCTCCTATGACTGCTTACGTATCTGCAAAAAGTATTGCAACCAGTGATGATGTAAAAGCCATGATTGACGAGACGTTGCGGCGTGAACGATTTATAAAAACTATCAGCATTTTTGATGATTCTGTAAACATAAGTAGTGCTAAGGAAACTCAGAAAGCACTAGCGGTTCATGTTCAAGCTCATCGAGATTTGGTCATTATTGAAGGATTAACAGGAAACGGACTTGATCCTTCGGAAGTGGATGGAATGACAACAAAGTGGGGTGTTGATGCGACGGCTACTTCGGTAAAGGAGGGCGATGTCAACGCGAATGCTCTGCCTGCTGAAGTATTGCAGAGAGTTGATATAAACGGGATATTGAAAAGGGCGCTAGATAAGGCTAATAAACCTAGCTGATTGAGCGCCCACCGTCTACGTTCAGCAAGTGGCCATTAATTGATGCTGCTCCATCGCTGACGAGAAAGCACACTGCCGCTGAGATATCATTAACTGTAACGAGTCTCTTTTGTGGATTATCTTCTTCCATTAAGGCTCGTTGCTCATCTATAGAAATGCCTTTAAGTTTCGCTCTTGCGCCGTGAGTTTGTTCAAATAAGCTGGTGTGTACTGTGCCAGGTTGAACGGCATTGACCGTAATGCCAATTGATGCCACTTCAAGCGCAAGTGATTTAACGAGCCCGGCAACACCTGCTTTAGATGCTGCATAAATGGCGTTGTATGCGGCGCCAATGGTGCCGGATATCGAGCCTATGTGTACGATACGACCGGAACGTTGGCGCGTCATTATGCGCACTGCAGCTTTTGACAGCGTGAAAGCCCCCATTAAGTTCACCTGTAAAACTTCTTCGCAGCGTTGCAGGTTTGCCAGGGCAACGGGTGCGACATAGCTGATTCCGGCTGAATTAATGACCGCATCCAAACGGCCATATTGCTTATATGCGGCGTTAACCATGGCGTTAATTGATTCTGAATCGGCCATGTCAAACTGTAGACAGGTAATCTCTCGATTAAGCGTTGCGAACGATTCTGAGAGGTCTGTTAATTCCTCATTTGTACGTGCGGCAGCCACAATGATGTAGCCTTTTTCAGCTAAGTCGTGGCAGATCGCATAACCAATGCCGCGGCTACCTCCGGCGATCAAAGCCACTGGTTGGGAGACGCTTTCTGAGGGTTCTTTGTGAGACATAGGTTCTAACCCCAGGGAGTAATTCGAACATCACCCGGGCGATCTATCCAACCCGTAGCGTCGCATACCCAACGTTTCTCTAAATTGAGCTTATGCTCAGCCTTTGTGATAAATATATTGTGAAGCCATTGTTCGTCATCGCGCTCAGGATAATCGCGTCGAACGTGACTGCCTCGGCTTTCTTGTCGGTGTTCGGCAGCGCGGGTAATGCATTCACCTACATCAAGCATATTATGTAGCTCTGCTACTAATGCGATGTCGAGAGATGTGTGAATACCCACTGAACTAAGGATATCTTCACGGCATTGATCAATACCGGCTTGTGCCAGTTCTAAGGACGCTTTGTCTTTTTCTACGATCAGTGTGTCCCACATGGTGCGCTGCAATCGTTTGTGGACTTGGTCCGCAGTCATTGCACCGGCAAGATTGCTAAAGCTAGCCAGTTTCTCAAGTGACTGCTCAGCTAGTGTTGTAACCGGTGTTTGGGTGCCACCTTGTTTGGCCACTTCGGCAGCTTTCGCACCTGCTCGCCAACCGAACACTTGTGAGCCACCCAGCATCGTACCGCCTAGTCGGTCAGCGCCTTGCCAGCCTGCCGCTTCTCCAACGGCAAACAGACCGGTAATACCAGATTGCGCATGCTCGTCTACCCGAATACCGCCATTGCTTGTATGGTGGTGATTTTGTACCTGTAATAAATCTTGTGATATGTCTATGCCTTTCTCGAGCATGAATGCTGGAAAGAGTTCGGGTAGAAACTGCCGCTCCGCACGGGACATATCAAGAAAAACCGGTTTAAGTTTTCCGTCTGGCCCACGCGTTGATTCCGCTTTGATAGCTCTATCTAAGTGTATCGAGTGATCTCGACAACTAATTGGCCAATGACTGGATTTTTGACGGCAAACCTCTTCAACGGTGACACCTTCCGGGAGGTAGTCTTTAAGAAACGCTTTGCCCTCATGATTGATCAGTCGATACGGTTCCTGCATTTCGTAGAGCATGACAATGCCCTGAGCAGGCCATGTTGTGGCAAGCCCTTGCTGCATGAACTCCATATTGTAAAGTTCGGCGCCAGCTCGCAACGCCATCGCATAACCATCACCTGTATTTCCAGGTGGATTAAAGCTGTGTTCGAATAACTGACCGACTCCGCCAGTTGCTATAACAACAGCGTTGGCGCGGATTAGCAGTGTTTCTCCTTCGTCGTTAACGCCTATAGCGCCGCGGCAGACTCCGTTATCAACAATTAAGTCGGTCAGATTAGCGTTTTCAACGATTTGAGTTTGTGTTCCTTCAATAATGGCTTTTTGTAAAGCGACTATATTGTTGGTTTTGTTGTCTTGGTTAGCAGGCATGGTGGCCAGCATGCGACTTTGAAATTGCATGCCCATGCTGCGAAGTCTTGCGATGGCTTCAGGAGCCTCGTTGACAAAGATCTCGCATAGCGCGGGATCGGCCATTCCCAGGCCGGTTTGTAGCATGTCTGCCAATACCGCCTCGGGAGGATTAAACAAGCCACCTTTTGGACCGATGGTTCTGATTGTCCAGAAATCGCCAACGGGGTTAGACGTCGCGCCGGCTCCGCGAACACCGGGTACGCCGAATTTACCCTTTATTGCGATGAGTGTCCGGGCGCCGTTTTCATGGGCTGCTAGTGTGGCTGCCGTGGCCGCACCGCCACCTCCGATGATAAGGACATCGGTTTCGAACTCGTGATGGGGTTGCCGGCTCATACGCGCCCCACAATGACTGCAGCGTATTGGTCAGTAAAGTAGCTGTCGTTGGATTGCTTGTCGGGCCAAACCTCGCAGAGCGTGTACTCAGCCAGTTCGAATGCCCGTAACCAATTGTCGGCAGTTAGATACGCATGTTCCGGGCGGTATTCCGGGTGACGAATAGCGGCGGTTCGATGATAGCTGGATAGATTCAAGACAATTTCACGCGGGGCCATATCGCTGGGGTGTCGTCGAAGCCGTTCGGAAAACACGATAGTGCCGCCAGGTCGTAATGCGCGCTTACATTCTTTTAAGAAATCGACGGTATGCATCGCTATGTGCGCAGCATTAACACCATAAATCAGGTCTGTACTATCGGCTTCTATTCTCTGCGCTGCCCAGTCTTTGTTGATATTGAGCAAACGCCAATCACAGTTAATGTCGTCGTAACGACCTTTAAACTCACGCCGCGTATTTAAAATAAAAGGCATGCTGACATCGGTGAAAACGTAGCGCTCTAGAGAGTCTGATTTTCCGCCATCGCGCAGGTAATCTAGATTGTTACGCATGCCGTTACCGGTACCGCCGCCAACTTCCAAAATGGTGCCACCTTCGAATAGCATCTCAACAGCTTTGGCACCCATAATTCCATGGATATCTTGCAGGGGATCAGTATTAGTCGCTCTATTCCAGGTCTCGTTGTGTTCTTTTTCCTGTCCGGTTAGAACCCTGTCCATAAACTCGTGATCCAGGCCTAAGGCCTGAGTAAAGTGGGTTCTACCAAATTCAAGAAACTCTAGGGGGGCGACATATTCTGCCCCTAGTTGTTCCATTGTTTTGTAGTGTGCGGCCAATTCATCGGATTTATCGACAGGTTCCCGGATTGGCCGATAACGTTTGCATTCTTGTGTATCGTCAATGCAGGCGATGAAATCATGTCTGTCTGAGAGTCGCTTAAGCATTGCATTTAATGCAATCCAGGCACTGTCTGAATAATTTAGCGCCGCTGCCAGGGTTTTGGGGTCCGAATGTTGTTCTAGAAGCTCGTGAAAGTTGAGTTCTTTGTACAAACTGATGAGGTGAATATCGACTGCCTGTTCAAGTACCTCGGTTCCCACTTTATGTTCAGGTTTAAAAAGCCAGTCTTTTACCCAACGATTAAATTCAGTCGCCTCCGAACGAAAGGAATTCCTTTCCGTCATTTTTTCTGTCTCCTGACTCACGTCTTTTGATTCGCGTGTTGTAGTATCCAATCACTTAAATGATCGACAAGATCATCGCAAGCGTCGAATTGTATACCGTGCATCCCTGGCAGCTCTATTAACATTTTCGGTGCCCCCGTGAATCTTTCGACAATTTTGCGGGTCGCGTCATTGTCCACAACCGTATCCTTGTTGGCCAATGCCACGAGTAGTGGGGTTTTAAGACGCAAAACTTTCATCCAGACCGCTTGAGAAAACTCCGACATCGTCCGGTTGAATCGAGTGGAAACGAGCTTGAGTCGTAGAGGGTCAGGTTCAATATAGTCACGAAAACAAGGCCCGTCCGTGAAGCATTCGATGGGGGTCAGGGGGCGTTGATCTGCGATAGGTGAGTCGCCCACGTTAAGAGTCTGTTCTGTAATTAAGGCAGAAGGGAAGAGTGAAGGAGCGAACAAAGCCAAACTGTGAACTTTGTTGCCTTTGGCGGCCAAATAATTGACCCAATAGTTGGCGCCCCAGCAAAATCCGCAGGCGTGAATAGGAAGCCCTTTTGACGAACACCAGCCAAATACCGCATCTAAATCATCGAACAGAGCGTTCGAGGACGGAACATCACCTTTTGATTCGTGATTTTCACCTGCGCCTCGCCGATCCATCGCTAAACAACTTATTCCGTTATTCTGGAGCCCAATACACACTTTCTCCAACCATCCCGAGTGACTCACAACGCCGTGCTGTAATATGGCGAGGGCCTTAGGCTTTGCTGCTGGCCAATAGCGGCAATGCAATGTATACCCGTCCGCAGACTCTATCGATACCGGGGTGTATTTATGCATGAAAGTGTGTCAGGTAAATAAGATAGAGTGCTTACGCGCGAAATAGGTAGGCTGAGTTTAGCCGTGTAATTTTTGTAGATTGTGTAGTATCGAATAGCAAAGTTGATGATCAGATATTTTAATTATCGTGTCCTAATATGTCAGTAGCGGAATCTACCCGGCTAGCATCCGCAACCGAATCTGTGAGGTTGCCGAGCTATTCTGTGCGCGTGGAAAACTACAAGCCTGACAATGGCACAGAATCTTTGCTGATGCTTGGCCTGTCTCACAAAGACAGTCACAGTACTCATCGCCGTACCGAGTGGATGTATAAGAATAATCCGGCCGGGCGTGCGGTAGTCTGCACGATTACGCACAATAAATCGGAAAAGGATGTCGGTGTCTTAGCGCTGTGCAAGCGTCAGATTAAAACGCGTAGTGGTATTCAGAATTCCGGCATTTTTTGTGACCTTGTTGCAGATCGTTCTCACAGAACGCTAGGCCCTGCCATACAACTCATGCAAGAGGCCTTAAATACCGCGAAACCACTTAAGCTTCGTAAAATTTACGGATGGCCTAACGAAAAATCGATTGTGCTGTTCAAACGTTTCCCCAGTGCCGAATTGGGGCAGGTGGGTATATACAGACGGTATTTTAATTGGCGCAGCATCTTCTCAGATTACATGCCCCGTTTACCGGCAGCAGTATTGGGGTCCGTGTTCAATATCGCCGACAGCACATTACAGTGGGTATTAGAGCAAGTTACCAGGCAGTTTTATGAGGTTCGGGAAATAAACTCGTTCGATCAACGATTTGATGCATTGTGGTCAATCGCCTCCGGGCGATACGAGGAAATCGGTGTGCGCAACGCTGAATTTCTCAATTGGCGTTTCTGCCAGAACTCTGAAAATGAACATCGTATCCTTGCCATCAATTCGCGTAAAACGAAAAACTTAACGGGGTATGTTGTTTACCGGAAGCTCAACGATACATCCGTAGAGATTAGTGATTTTCTAGCAGCGAATAGCCGTTTTTCAGAAAGGGCCCTGTTGCGAGCGTTTAGCTCTCACATACGACGCAAGGGTTACCAGAAAATCTCTGTTCACTTTACAGGCAACTCGTCAACAGCGCGTAATTTATGGCTCTGCGGTTTTATTAAGGTGGGTGCTCAGGCGTCCATTCATTTTCACTTCCCTGATGGCGACGATCCTGTGCAGAATCCACACACTCATATTACGCAGGCTGACCATGACGTTGGCTAGCGGTTCTTAGCAAGGCTTTTATCTCTCCTCTGCATGAACCACAGTTTGTTCCGGCTGTAGTACTTTTTCCAATCTCGGCTATCGACGTGCACCCATGCTGATCTATTGCAGAATTGATCTCGTTGATACCTATCATCTGACAGGAGCATACGATGGCTCCGATATCAGTGGTATTTGAGGCCGAGCTACCAGCCAGTACACAATACCGCTGTTCTTTGGAATGTGATTGACTCAGTAAGTTGTTCATCCATGCTCGCGAGGCCAACACCGGTTTGTTGGCAAGATAAACAACACCCAATAATTCGCTATTATCGAAAAATGCGACTTTACGAATTCCCTGATTCTCGTCGACGAGGTCGACAAGCTCAGCATTCGAGTTTGTATGCCAGTAATCAGCCCAGGATTGTAGTTCTGCGTGCTGATCGCGTGAACTGGCGAACTCGTAGCGATAACCATCAGTGCAAGTGGATTTGGACCAGTAAACGGTCTCTTGGTTAAAATTTATGGCATGTTGCGACAGGGCAAACCCGTAGGTTGTGGGGCTAACCCGACTGATAGATACGGGCTCACTTTTTAATGCGGGTTGTCCTGAAACAGGATCGGTACGCGGAGATACCAATTGATCCACTCGCGCGTTTGATGCAAATTGATTTGTCCAGTGGATGGGCATAAAGACACTGCCTTCTCGCTGTTTTTCAGTGACCAAAGCTCTAACGGTGACACAACCATTGGCGCTATTTACTGAAACCAAATCAGCGTCGCTTATCTTGTTCTGGTTTGCATCATGAGGATGAATTTCAACAAACGGTTCGGCTAGATGAGCATTCAGCTTTGCGCTGAAGCCTGTTCTCGTCATCGTATGCCACTGGTCGCGGATTCGCCCGGTGTTGAGGATCAGTGGATACTGTTCGTCAGTGCGAGTAATTTTTTGTGCAATGACTGGAATAAAATTGGCGCGTTTGCTCTCGGTATAAAATTCGCCTTTGGCAAAGAAGCGTACTGTTTCTTCGTGCATGTCGGGGCGAGCGGGCCAACGAAATGGCGATAGCTCATCATACTGCTTAGCTTGAATTGATTGATACCGGCTTATATCGAAATCTCTGGTCCCGTCATTTTCAAACCCTGATAGGGCTGCATGTTCTCTAAATATTTCATAGGCATCTTGGTAGTTAAACGCCTCTACAAAACCTAGTTGCTGTGCGACTTTCGACACCTGCCACCAATCAGGTCTGACCTCTCCTGTGCTACGTCGAAAAGCCCGTTGTCTGGATATGCAGCGTTCTGAATTCGTGACTGTGCCGTTTTTTTCACTCCACGCAGCTGATGGAAGCCTGACGTCGGCAAACTCTTGCGTATCAGTGTTACTGGCAACATCGGAAACGACAACGAAAGGGCAATTCTTAAGTGCTTGTCCCACTGTATTGGCTAACGGCATGCTGTCTACAGGGTTGGTTGCCATGATCCAGATAAATCGTATTTTATTAGCGGCCACGGCATTAAATAGATCGACCGCTTTTAATCCCGGCTTTTGAGCAATTCTCGGAGAACCCCAGAAACGTTGTACACGCTCACGATGAATGGGGTTTTCAATATCCATATGGGCAGCCAGCATGTTGCTTAATCCACCGACTTCTCGCCCACCCATTGCATTGGGTTGGCCGGTTATTGAGAAAGGGCCCATTCCCGGTAAACCGATTCTGCCCGTAGCCAGATGACAGTTGATAATACTGCTTACAGAATCTGTCCCGTTTTCGGATTGATTGATCCCTTGGCTGTATAGCGTGACCGTCTCTTTTGTATCAGCAAACAACTCATAAAATGCGTAGATTTCTTGGGTGCTCAAACCGGTGTTCTTTGATACGAAGTCAACGGTGCAATGCGTCGATGATTCAATACTCGCATCGAACTGCTGGGTAAAAGCCTCTATATAGTCGTTGTCTATCGATCCCGATTCGTTGAGGTACTTAAGCAGGCCACCGAAGAGTATGGAGTCTGAGCCGGGTATGATGGGGTAATGAGTGTCTGCCATCTCGGCGGTCGCTGTGCGTCGAGGATCGATCACGACGATTTTCATGGCAGGTTGGTTATCCCGAGACTCGCACAACCTTTGAAATAGAATTGGATGGCACCAGGCTAAGTTTGTACCAACCAAGACAACCAATTTGGCCGTATCCAGATCGGCATAGCAACCCGGCACCGTATCACTACCTAAACTTCGCTTGTATCCTGCCACGCTTGAAGCCATGCAAAGTCTAGAGTTGGTGTCGATGTTGGCTGTGCCAAGGTAGCCCTTAACGAATTTATTGACGACATAATAGTCTTCAGTCAGTAACTGACCCGACACATAGAACGCGACAGACTCCGGTCCGTAGTCTTCTAAGGTCTTTTTCAGGGCGTCTGATACGGTTGTAAGAGCACTCTCCCAGGACGACGTTTTATTGTTTACAAGTGGGTGCAAAAGTCTATTGTCAGGACTCAAGGTATTTGCAAGGTCTGACCCTTTAGAGCATAACTTCCCTCGATTTGCAGGGTGCTCTACATCACCGGAAATGGTGTAAGTATTGTCGGATTGTTTCGCCGCTTGTACTCCGCATCCTACACCGCAATACGGGCACGTCGTTTTTACGTGTGTCACGACTAACTGCCCGTAAACCCAATGGATAATTCACCGTCTTCATTTAAAATAGGGTAGGTGGACGTACTGCCTTCGTCGGCGCCCTGAGCCTCACCGGTCTCCAGATTGATTACCCAGTTGTGAAGCGGGCAGGTTACGCAGTTATCATGAACGATGCCTTCACTAAGCGGGCCTGCTTTGTGCGGGCATGCGTCATCTATGGCGAATACGGTGTCTACCGCTGTTCTGAAAATAGCGATACGTCTATTATCGAAAACGATTCGTCTTGAGCCGCGAACAGGAATATCTTCCAGTCGGCCAATGGGTTGCCATGACATCATATTCATGCCACAACCCTGACAGATTTCATAGGCAGCACGTTGAATTCATGCTGATGTTCGCCTTTTACACGAGCAGCCCAGGGATCAACCTGAGCGACACGCTGCGATTCTTCAAATCTCTGAACGTAATTTTCTCTTGCGTCGGGTTGATTCATGATGGTGTCTTTAATGACGTCCACACCTATTCGTTTAGCCCACTTGTACATGCGCTCCAGATAGTGTCCTTGTTCCCGATACATTTGCAGCAATGCTTTTGTGTATTCAAGAACTTCTTCTTCTGTGTTCACATGGCCTAATATCTCGGTGCCCTTGATATCAAGACCAGCAGCCCCGGCAAAATGCAGTTCAAAACCTGAATCGACACAAATGACGCCGATATCCTTACAGGTGGCCTCAGCGCAATTTCTGGGGCAGCCGGATACAGCCAGTTTTACTTTCGCAGGCGTCCATGAGCCCCAAAGGCTTTGCTCCAATGTGATTCCTAAACCCGTGGAATCCTGCGTGCCGAAACGGCACCATGATTTTCCAACACAGGTCTTAACCGTTCTTAGACCTTTCGCATATGCGTGTCCGGATACAAACCCTGCTTTGCCGAGATCCTTCCAAACGGCGGGTAAGTCGTCTTTCTCGACCCCGAGCATATCTATTCTTTGACCACCGGTGACTTTAACCGCAGGTATATTGAATTTATCAACGACGTCTGCAATGGCTCTCAGCTCTGAGGAACTCGTCATGCCTCCCCACATGCGAGGCACCACTGAATAAGTCCCGTCTTTTTGAATATTTGCGTGCACGCGCTCATTGATGAACCTGGATTGGTAGTCGTCTTTGTATAAATCGGGCCATTCACAGACGAGGTAATAATTTAAGGCAGGTCGGCACTTAGCGCATCCACAGGAAGTTTTCCACTCCAGCGCCTGCATTACCGCTGGAATGCTAGTGAGAGAGTTTGCGGTAATTAATTTTCTAACTTCATCATGCCCCAGGTGCGTACATTTGCACATGGGTGTGACTAATGCGGGTTGATAGTCGTCTCCCAGACTTAATACCAATAATTGTTCAACCAAACCGGTGCAGGTACCGCATGAGGATGAGGCTTTAGTATGCGCGCGTACCTCCTCAAGATTTGTAAGTCCTTTTTCAGTAATTGTGTTAACGATCGTACTTTTGCAGACGCCGTTACAACCGCAGATTTCCGAGCTATCTGGTAAGGCTGCAACGGCTGCCGTAGGGTCCGGCGCTGCTCCCCCTTGGTAGGCTTGACCGAATATGAGCGTGTCTCGAATTTCTGATATGTCTTCGGAGGATTTCAGTAACTGGAAATACCAGGGTCCATCTTGCGTATCCCCGTACAAGACTACGCCACAAATAATATTGTCTTCTAAAACGAGTCTTTTGTAGATTCCTGCATTAGCGTCTCTTAGAACAATTTCTTCGCGCCCCGGAGAGTCAGCGAAATCTCCAGCCGAATATAGATCTACCCCGTTTACTTTGAGTTTCGTCGCCGTTACGGTCCCGTTGTATGTACCGCTTTTGCCACAAAGCGTATCTGCCAGCGTGCCTGCCATTTCATACAAAGGGGCCACAAGTCCGTAACAGGTTTCCCGATGTTCAACACATTCACCCAAGGCATACACATCACTCACCGAGGTTTCAAGCTGATCGTTGACTAAGATTCCACGATTGACCGCAATACCGGCAGATTCTGCTAATGAGGTTGATGGACGAATTCCTACGGCCATAACCACGAGTTCGCACTTAAACATTCGTCCATCTTTGAGCGTCACGCCTTCCACTTTCTCTTGTCCGTTAATTTCAGTGGTTTGTGCACCAACGACGACTTTTACGCCCTTCAGTTGCATAGCCGATTGAAGTAGATAGCCAGCCGCTGGATCAAGCTGTTTTTCCATTAATGTATCGGCTAGATGAATTACTGTGACCCGCATGCCGCGTTCGGCGAGTCCAGCGGCAGCTTCCAATCCCAGAAGTCCACCGCCGATTACAACGGCAGATCCTTTACCCTCAGACACCTTGATCATTTTGGTGACATCATCTAAGTCACGGTAGACCATCACCCCGGGCAAATGTCTTCCGGGCAGCGGTATTGTTATAGGGTTTGATCCAGTTGCAATAACTAGTTTGTCATACTGATAGATTTCTTGTTGATCGGTTGTGATCAGTTTTTCGTCAACATCTATTTTTACTATTTTGGTGCTCTTATAGAGCGTAATGGAGTTATCTGCATACCATGCATCGTTGTGCGTGATGATGTCTTCATACGTTTTGTCACCTGAGAGCACAGGGGACAACATCAAACGGTTGTAGTTGACTCTGGGTTCCGCGTTAAAAATAGTGATATTAAATAGATCTCTGTCTATATCCAGCACATTTTCTAGCATGCGCCCCGGGGCCATGCCGTTACCTATAACGATTAGTCTTTTTTTCATTATCATTGTTGTCCGACAACCACAGTTGACTCCTCTAATGGATATTCAGAGCTGTTAGATTTGAGACGATGTTTTCGTTTAGCGGCTATTGAATCAAGCAAGGATTGATCAGGATTAGCGCCGCCTTCATAAGCTTCTAGAAAGTCTAAAAGTTCTTCGCGGTAGGCATAGTAGTCGGGGTGTGATAACAAGGCGTCTCGCGATCTTGGACGGGGTAGGTCCACTTTCATAATGTTGCCAACTCGTGCATTGGGTCCGTTTGACATCATGACGACCCTATCAGCGAGTAATATGGCCTCATCAACATCGTGGGTGACGCAAACAGTCGTTACTTTGGTCTTCGCCCATACATCCATCAACACGTCTTGGAGTTCCCAACGCGTCAGACTGTCCAGCATTCCGAACGGTTCATCGAGGAGTAGTAATTTTGGAGACAAGGCAAACGCTCTTGCGATACCGACTCGCTGCTGCATGCCATTGGACAGATCTCTGGCGCTTCTATTCATCGCATCCGAAAGGCCTACACGTTCTAGATAGAATTCTATGATGTCGCGACGTTCTGCTTTCGAAGCTTTCGGATAGACTTTTTCCACACCTAGTGCCACGTTTTGATAGGCGGTCAACCAGGGCATCAATGATGGGGCTTGAAACACGACGGCTCTATCGGGGCCAGCATTTTTCACATGTAGGCCATCGACGATAATGCTGCCATCGCTAATCGGGTTAAGGCCGGCTGTCATGGACAAAACGGTAGACTTACCGCATCCCGAATGTCCGATCAGGGAAACAAACTCACCTTTGTGTAGCTGTAGATCAAATCCGTCAACAACCGTTAAAGGCCCTTCTGGGGTAGGGTAGGTTTTACTGGTGTTACTGTATTCAAGATACCGATCAGACTGAGGTGCATTGATTTCCGCACTTACTGTTTTAGGTAGTGTCGAAACCTTGTTTTGCGTTATGGGGATAACGTTGGGTAGCTGCCTGCCACTGGTTTCTATCTCTGCAGATTCCTTTAATGAAAGTAGATACCGTGTAATTTCACTTCTCAGAGCTATGAACGTCGGATCATTGTTTAAGTTTGTTCTATCTCTGGGTCTTGGAATGTCTACCTTGAATTCTCTTCCCAAGGTGGCTGACGGAGCTGGAGTCAACGTAATGACTCGATCTGCAAGCAATATGGCTTCATCAACATCATTAGTGACCAGAACGATAGTCGATTTCTCTTTTTGAGAAATTTCCGCGAATTCATCTTGTAGTCGTGCACGACTCAACGCATCGAGTGCTGACAGCGGTTCATCCATTAGAAGAACCTGCGGTTGCATCGCCAGTGCCCTGGCCACTGAAACCCGTTGTCGCATACCACCGGAAAGCTCAGCGGGTTTCCGGCTTTTAGCGTGAGAGAGGCCAACTAGTTCAATATATTTGTCGATCTGTTGCTGTCGTTCTTTTTTAGATAAATTGGTACAGACTGCATTGACCGATAAAGCCACGTTACCTTCAACTGAAAGCCACGGAAGCAGTGAGTAAGATTGGAAAACCACTCCGCGCTCCGGACTGGGGCCTGAAATCTCTTTTCCTTTGAATATGACACCTCCCGCAGACGGCGTTTCTAATCCTGCCAGTAAAGAGATAAGGGTTGTTTTGCCTGCACCTGAGAAACCGACAATGGCCACAAACTCACCATCGTCAACTTTTAGGTTTATACCCTTCAATACCGAATTTGTTGTACTTCCCTGACTGTAGTCTTTGTCGAGGGCTGAAACTTCCAATAAAGGTTCAGTGTTCATAGCTTATCGGCTCGAGGAAAAGGTAAAGGCCTGTTGCAGCGCGTACATCACACGATCTAGTAGAAAACCAATCAATCCAATCGTGAGTACCGCCAGCATGATGCGAGCTAATGAATCAGAAGAGCCGTTTTGAAACTCATCCCAGACGAACTTTCCAAGACCTGGGTTTTGCGCCAGCATCTCGGCAGCAATGAGTACCATCCAACCAACTCCCAGGGACAAGCGCAGTCCGGTAAAAATTAATGGCAGTGCCGATGGAAGGACCACCTTAGTAATGGTTTGATAGGTGGGTAATTGCAGCACCTTGCCAACGTTCATCAAATCTTTATCGACTGAGGAGACACCTAACGAGGTATTAATTAAAGTGGGCCACAAAGAACATAGAGTCACCGTAATAGCGGATACGACCAGTGCCTTAGGCAGCCATTCCAGAGGGTTCACGTAGAGTGCTGACACGACCATAGTGACTATGGGAAGCCAGGCGAGCGGCGAGACCGGTTTAAATATTTGTATAAGCGGGTTTATTGCACCGTTAAAGGTTCTTGAGAGTCCCGAGGCGATTCCCAACGGTACCGCGATTACGACGGCTATAAAAAAACCTAACGCAACAGTGACGAGAGAGGTACCGATTTGATCAAGATACGTGGGCTTGCCGGTATAGCTCCTCTCTTTGACTTTGTCCGCTTTGCCCTGAGCAATAAGCTTCTCGTTTCTGACACGCATTCTTTCTTGAAATTGAACGGCTTTTTCTCGTTCATTTTGGTGGTCAGACCACAGCACTCCGACCTGATGCCAGACCTGTGCAGGGCCCGGTATTGCTCCTAGCGACGTGTTAACTTTAGGAGCGAAAATTGCCCAGGCAGCGATGAAGAGAGAGAGCCCAAGCAACGGTATAAATAACCGATGCCTGAGCTCCGATAACTGTTCCTGAACATTGTCCCCAGCTATGATTCGTAAAATTGGAATAAGCCAACCAAAACCTATCGCGTCAATTGTTGTCTCAGATTTATTAATAAAGTTTCTAAACTTATTACTCGCGTCAGGAGATGCTATCGGCACAATAGTTGTTTCAGTACTCATAGTGGCTTTTTCTAAAGTAAGAGAAATTTACGGATGAGTGGGGGCCTTAGCAACTAGTTGCTAAGGCTTGGGCTTGATTGCTTCAAACCGATTACCAGAGAATCTAAGTATTGATTCGGTTGGCGACCGTCATAGGTAATGGCGTCGATGAATTCACTCGTAGGTGCTCGGTATCCATCGGTGTCCCAAGGAAAATCACTCTCATCGACGAACCCTTCATCAACGAGTAACTTTGCAGCTGTCAAATAGGTGTCTGGTAAGTACACAGATTTAGCAACGTCTGCATACCATTCGTCGCTTTTGTGTTCACTGATCTGTCCCCAACGTCTCATTTGGGTGAGATACCAGATAGCATCCGAGTAGTAGGGGTAGGTTGCGTAGTATCGATAGAACACGTTGAAATCGGGTATATCCCGCTTATCACCAGGCTCAAATTCAAACGTTCCTGTCATTGATGCACCGATTACTGATTCATCCGCGCCTACGTATTCAGAGCGTGACAATATTTCTACTGCTTCGTTTCTGTTGGCATTATCGTTTTCATCTAACCATTTCGCCGCGCGAATAAGAGCTTTTGTCAGCGCTAATGTTGTGTTCGGATTTTCTTCAGTGAACTCTTTCGTTAAGCCGAATACTTTTTCCGGGTTGTTTTTCCATATCTGATAATCTGTGATGACGGGTACACCAATACCCTTTGCTACTGCTTGTTGATTCCAGGGCTCACCCACGCAATAACCCAGTATGGTTCCAGCTTCCATAGTAGATGGCATTTGTGGAGGCGGCGTCACTGATAACAGAACTTCCGCATCGATCTGTCCAGAGACATCCGTTGGAGAGTAGTAACCGGGATGAATGTTCCCAGCCGCAAGCCAATAACGAAGCTCGTAGTTATGCGTTGATACCGGAAAAACCATTCCCATGTTGAATGGTTTTCCATCGTCGGCGTAGGATTCAACAACCGGTTTCAATGCTGATGCACTGATGGGATGAATGGGCTTATCAGCATCATCATGCGGAACATGTTTTTTCATTTCCGCCCACACCGCATTAGATACAGTGATGCCATTGCCGTTTAGATCCATAGAGAAGGGCGTGACGATGTGCGCCTGTGTTCCATAGCCAATCGTCGCAGCGAGTGGCTGACCGGCAAGCATGTGAGCGCCATCAAGTTCACCGGTTATGACACCGTCCAACAGTACCTTCCAGTTTGCTTGTGGTTCTAAAGTGACGAATAAACCTTCATCTTCGAAGTAGCCCTTTTCGTATGCGATTGCCAGTGGGGCCATATCGGTTAGTTTGATAAAGCCGAATGTTAATTCGTCTTTTTCAACATCTAACAGCTCTGTTTCTGCTGCGTTTAGTGGATTAATGCACGATAACAATGCGATGGCTAAGAATGCGCACGTCTTGCGTGCATTGCTGCTCGTGCTGAATATCTGTGTTTTCTTTAGAGGCATAGTTGTAGTTGGCGTGTGATTGTTAAAATACACAGGCAGCTTATCTAAGACCTTATTGTTTGGATTCTGCTAATCCTGCAGTGATGCGCTGCATTTATCGCATCACCAATTAAAACCGTTGGAGAATCAACATCCGCCATCAATTACCTCTTCACTATATTGATGTTGTTGCGCGTGTGGGCTCCATTCGTAAAGCTGCCGATCAACTTGCAATCACCTCAACAGCACTAAACCGCCGCATTTTAAGTATGGAGGATGAACTGGGTGTGCCCCTTTTCGAACGTTTACCTTCCGGTGTCAGGCTCAGTGTTGCAGGTGAAATCTTCATTCATCATGTAAGAACACAACTATCCGATTTAGAAAAAATAAAATCACAGATATCAGACCTTTCTGGTGAGAGAAGAGGGCATGTGTCTATAGTTTGCGGGCAAGCGGTCTTAGAACAATTTCTTCCGGACATGATTTCGCTATATAGAGCTTCACACCCTGGTGTAACATTTGATGTAAAAGTATGTGATCGAAAAGGGGCAAGACAATCTTTAGTCAACTACTCAGCTGATATTGCTGTCATCTTTGAGGCGGAGCCTTTTCAAGAGTTTCAGATTGTTATTGATGTCCCTCAGACCGTTAATGCGGTATTCCACCAACAACATTCGTTGAGTCAACAATCTAAGGTCAGGTTGAGTGACTGTGCGGAATACCCACTGGCATTGCCCAGTAGATCAAATGGCGTAAGAAACTTAATAGAGCACTCTGCTGCAAGACTGACGCAGCCACTCAACATAGCCATTGAGTCAGACAGTCACACGTTTTTAAGAAAATGCCTTGCCGATAGCCGGTTAGTTTCGTTCCAGATACCCATATTTTCAGAAAATGCTGAGGGATTTGACGAGCTTGGTTTAGCGGAGCTGGATACCCGCGATGTGTCCCCTGGAAGACTGGTCGCCGGGCAATTAAAAGGCCGGACGTTGCCGGTAGCAGCGGCTAGGTTTTTAGAGCAGATTAGTCAGGAGCTGGATAACAGATATCAGAATTAGCGAAGTTCATAGCGGGTTGAGCAGCGTTCCAACTTAGCTCTGGCGAACGCAATGTCGCTTACTCTTCAAAATATTCGGTGTGGCTTTGATGAACCTGATCAATAACGCTGTCCAGACGGCTGAGGTGGAGTCTTGCTATCGCTATAGCTTTCTCATGTGATTTATCTTTTAGGGCTTGAGCCAGCTCCAAATGATCCTCGTACAGTGTTTCAGCTTCACTTTTTCTAGCAAGGCTAAGAGAGCATAGGTGGTCAATCTTTTGTCTACATTCCGCAATGGCGCTGATAGCACGCGGACAGCCGCCCAGTTCGCAAATGAGAGTGTGAAACTGAGAATCCAGATCATGAAACCGTTCCGGGTGTGAGGTCAGCGCGTCACGTTGCTCGTCTAAATTTTTCTGCAGCGTTTTTGCCTTGCCCGGTGTCCAGGAATTGCAGGCCTGCTGAACGGCTTCTAACTCAACTGCCAGGCGGACAAATCGCGATTGGGCGACTCGCTCCCTGGAGAATCCACGAACCACTGTTGCTTTTTGCGGGCGAACCAGGACGAGTTCCAAATTGCTCAACCGGCTGAAAGCTTCCCGTACGGGTTGCCGGGACACTTCAAAGCGCCTAGCGACTTCAAGCTCTGATAGTTTGGTTCCGGGAGGTAGTGCCAGAGACGTAATTTCCTTATGCAGGTGCTCGAATACCGCGTCTGCAGTGGTGCGGCGTTCGATCATGCCTGGCAAATCTTGCATAAGTAGCCTCGGGGTTCCTTGTCGTTGTTCATCGTTTCCAGTTGCCTAGATTGAAATTGTAGCTTGACAATGCCTTAAGATGGGGTGGTATTCTAACATACCAGTTGTGCCGGATTGCTATACCGCTTGCCAAAGTGGGTACCACATAGTCACGGTCTGACAGCGGCTAGTTTCAACGTTGTATTTACCTTAGTTCCCTATCCGAGGAGGATTTATGTTTAAAAAACGTTCATTACTATTAATCGGTGCACTCGCGTGCCTATCTTTCAATGCCAGTGCAGAAAGCTGGAGAGCCTGGAACATCCATAACGACGGTCATCCAAACACCGCTGCAATGGATCGTTTCTCAGAGCTCGTCAACGAAGCTACCAGTGGTGAAATCACTGTTGAAGTATTCCACGGTGGTGTACTGGGTTCTCAGCCTGATGCACTCGAGCAAGTTCGCCTCGGGGCTATCGAAGTCGGTAACTTCAATCTTGGCCCAATCGGTCCAGTCGTCAAAGAGGCAAACCTGGTCTCTCTGCCTTTCATCTTCAAAAGTGTTCCGCACATGTTCCGTGTGTTGGAAGGTGAAGCTGGACAAACCATCGGTGATGCAATGGCAGCTGCCGGTCTGAAGCCACTTGCTTGGGTTGATGCAGGAGCACGTTCTTTCTACAGCCAAAAGCCAATCGAAACACCGGCTGATGTTGAAGGCCTAAAAATTCGTGTAATGAACAACGATCTGTACACGTCTATGATCTCTGCAATGGGCGGTAACCCATCACCAATGGCATTCTCAGAAGTTCAGCAGGCGCTCAAAACTGGGGTCGTTGATGGTGCTGAGAACAACTTCCCGTCTTTTAAGAATGTTGGCCACTATGAAGTTACGACACACTATTCGTTGAGTGAGCACCTGATCATTCCTGAGTGCATTTGCGTGAACACAGCTAAGTTTGACGCTCTGTCTGCAGAACTTCAGGCTGCTGTACGCGGTGCTGCTGAAGAAGCTGCTCTTTTCCAGCGTGAGTTATGGGCAGTTCAGTCTGAACAAGCGCGTAAAGACGTCGAAGCTGCGGGCATCGTTGTTAACGAAATCGCGGACAAAGGTCCGTTCCAAGCTGCAATGGTTAAAGTCTACGACGACTACTTAGCGGCTAATCCTGATATGGCTAAACTGGTAGAGATGGCTCAAGCGACTGAGTAATACTTCTACGGCTTACATGATCTCCGGCATTTAGTCGGAGATCATGTTTTACTCTACGAAATACCGGTTTTATATCAAGAGATAATTAATGAGCGATTCAGCTGAAGATCCTGCCTTCCTGCGGGGTATTGATAAGGTGCTCGATCTCATATCAAAAGTGTGTCTTATCCTTGCGGGTATAGCGCTGGTGGCTATGACGCTGATGTTTGCATGGTTGGTATACGGTCGTTATGTACTCAACGATACGCCAACGTGGGTTGAGCAGATTTCTCATTTATTGTTAATGGTCATTGCATTTTTAGGTGCGGCCGTGGGTGTTCGACAAGACACTCATCTTTCTGTCGTTCTTTTTCGCGGCGCTGTTCCTGCCAAAGTACGAACTGTTTTTGTATTTATCACTGATACGCTAATGGCTTGCTTCGGCGGTTTAATGTTTTGGTATGGCCTTGAATTAACTCAGTTCAAATGGAATAGCCTGATTCCACTTATTCGTTTACCCGAAGGTCTTCGCTCGCTGCCTCTTACTATTTGTGGGGCGCTGGTATTACTTTTTTCTTTAACTCACCTTCTCAGACTGTTGATTGGGCGAGACGAACGTAAAGACAGCATAGAATAAGAGACGATAATGGGACTCCTTCTACTTCTGGGGATTTTCGCCCTGTGTGTCATCATTGGGTTGCCGGTAGCGTTCGCGCTGGGTATCTCGGCTCTTGCCGCCTTCTGGTTTGAAGGCCTACCCATGCTTATCGTTTTTCAGCGTATTGTCGCTGGAATTAACGTGTACTCGCTCATGGCTATCCCGTTTTTTATATTTGCCGGTGAGTTGATGTTCCATGGCGGAATAGCGGCACGTTTGGTTCGGTTTGCGCAGAACGCGGTCGGTGCAGTACGAGGCGGACTGGGAATAGTCAACGTCTTCTCTTCAATGTTGTTTGGCGGTATCTCGGGTTCTGCCATTGCAGATATTTCTGCATTGGGATCCATTCTCATCCCTGTTATGAAGGACAAAGGCTACGATGCAGATTATGCCGTCAACGTTACGGTGACCTCGTCAATCGCAGGAATCATTATTCCGCCCAGCCATAACATGATTATCTTCGCGCTTGCTGCAGGTGGATCGGTCTCAATATCCAAGCTCTTTTTAGCAGGTGTTGTACCCGGTGTTTTAATGTGCACGTGCTTAGCGGTTGCTGCCTATGTTGTTGCGGTCAAGCGCGGATACGGTGCTGAAAAATTTCCGGGTTGGACGGTATTAGTCTTAAGCTTTTTCGGCGCCATTCCTGGTTTACTCACCGCGATCATCATAGTGGGTGGTGTCCTCTCTGGAGTCTTTACTGCCACAGAGTCTGGTGCGTTCGGTGCGCTCTACGCGTTCGTCGTCACCATTGTTGTCTACCGAAGCTTAAGCTGGGAGACGTTCAAAATTGCGGTTATTTCAGCGGTTCGCACCACGTCTATGGTGATGATACTCATCGCCTGTGCCGGTGCTTTCGCTTACATGCTGACGTTCTTTAGAGTGCCGAGTCTCACCATCGATTTCCTGACCGGGTTGACTGACAACCCCATCATGATACTTCTGATGATCAATGCCGTTTTGCTGTTGCTGGGTATGATCATGGACATGGCTGCATTAATTCTTATTTGTACACCCATCTTTCTGCCTATCATGAATGCACTGGGTATTGACCCACTGCAGTTTGGGATGATCCTGCTAGTCAACCTGGGCTTAGGCCTTTGCACACCACCTGTAGGGTCTTGCTTGTTCGTGGGTTGTGCAGTGGGCAAGTTGCCCATGGAGAGGGCCGTGCGCACAATATGGCCGTTTTATATGGCCATATTTGTGGCGTTGATGCTCATTACGTTTGTTCCAGCAATATCGCTGACGCTGCCGAATTTATTGAGCCAGTAATACCTTATCGATCGGCATCTAGTCTATGCGAGCGATTGCCGGGTCATCATCTTTGTAAAGTCGTTCTAACAGATCGGCTCGCAGCGTTAGTACCTTACGAAAGTTAAGACTGCCTTTAGCGGTAATCTCTGAATCTGCTATGGAGGCAGGTTCAGACATGAGCAGGGCGCGCACGACTTTTCTCGAGCTCCCTGCATTAGTCGTAGAAAACGTTTCTAACCGTTGACGGAGAGTCTCAACCAATTTTACATCGGTTAATACACCTTCAGATGCGTTTATCGAAAAGCCTAATGAACTGATTTCTTGCAGGTTTGGAAATATCAATAAACCGATTTCATTTTTATCGGCGCCCGTGACCACTAAATCAGCTGCAATTGGCGAGAGCGCACCTAGAAGATCAAGCCTGAGTTGCGCAGCGCGTACCCAGGTGCCTGATAGCAGTTTAAAGTCCTCGCTGAGTCGCCCAACAAACTGCAGACCTTTGTTGGGGTCACCTTCATCGACAAATCGCATCGCATCACCGGTGATGAAAAAGCCTTCGTCGTCAAAAACACGGCTGGTTTGATCTACAGCCTTAAAATAACCGGGCATGATGTTGGGGCCTTTTACCCGAATTTCGAAACGGTTGTCGTCTTCAGGAATTAACTTTGCGACAACGTTGTTCAGCGGAATACCGACAACACCTGAACGATCCGTTGGTTCCTGTTGCATTAGTGTTGCAGGAGCTGTTTCCGTCAGGCCCCAGGATGATGTCATTAGTGGGACTTCTCCTTTGACATCCAATGCCATATTTTCGAAACCTTCCCAGACTTCTTGTGGTAAAGAGGCACCGGCGTAGAAGATCATGTCGAGCTCTTTAAAAAACTTAACCCTGAAGCTTTTGTCAGCGGTTAATGCGTCGAATAACATTTGAAAACCGACGGGAACATTGAAGCATATCGTGCCAGGCACGAGTCCCAGATTCTCCACTGTTCTATTGAACAACCCGTTAGCAGGTTTCCCGTCGTCGATATATAAGGACCCACCATTGGCAAGCACAAGATTAAAGTTGTGGGATCCTCCAAAGACATGGTTCCACGGGAGCCAGTCGGTAAGCCTGGGGCGCCGCTTCCGTAAAAACGGTAGTGCATCAGCGATTTGCGCTTGATTTGCGCACATCATCTTGTGGGTTGTGAGTACGCCCTTTGGTGCCGAAGTAGAACCGGACGTCATGAGTATTTTGGCCACTGTATCCGGCCCAACCTGAGAGTGAGCATTCTCCACATCCACCGAAGAATCACCTTTTAGTAGCTCGTTGAACGAGGTCACCGAGGAAGGGCAGTTGAGGCTGGATACAATCTCTAGGTCGGATACTTCATTAAGTGCCAATGCTTTTGCGTATTGCTTAGCATCGCTTGCGTAGATTAATGAAGGCTTTGTTAAGTCAATGACGTGCTTGAGCCTGCTATGCGCTTCGGGAATCAGCGAGTATTGCTCCGCGACCGGTACGGTTGGAATACCAACGTATTGAGCAGCCAAGCTGAGTAGCCCATGGTCGACACTATTGCCCGACAGAATCACGATGGGTGTGGACTCATTAAGGCCGCGCGCAACGAGTGATGATGCAAGGGCTTTCACTTGCGCCAGTACGGATGCATAACTTTCTTCCCGCCATCCAGCACCGGAGCGCTCTGCGAGAAACACTTGATCGGGGGCCTGTGTAGACCATTGATGCAACCAATCGCCAGTTGAGTTCACAACAGTACTTAAAGACTCGGTACTGGACATCAATTGTGTACCGTCTGGCCGAACTTCCATCGTCACGGAATGCTTTTGAAAGTCGTCGGTTCGTTTCATTATTTAAAATCCGGCGTTGCAGGAGATAAAAGTCTAAAGATCGTTCCTATATTATTGCTTCAAGTCAGTCCTTATGTCTTACATTATGCGCTCGTCAGCGAGCGTACGCCGTATTCGCCAATTAGCTTGGGGTTGGTAATTTTGCTAACATCGAATTGTCGCAGGTGCACCTCTTTAATATCACGGAGTCCATATTGAGCACCAATGCTGAGCTCATCGCTAAACGAGCGCGGTTGTTAGGCCCCAATGTTTCTACGTTTTATGACGAACCTGTTCAGATTGTCCGGGGCGAAGGGGTATGGCTCTGGGATGAGACCGGGCGTAAATACCTCGATTGTTATAACAACGTCGCTCATGTAGGACACTGCAACCCGCGTGTTGTAGAGGCAATTTACCGACAGGCCAGCACGCTGAATACCCACACTCGCTATTTACACGAAGGTATTCTTGATTACGTTGAGAGGCTTACGGCGACCTTTGACAATAGCTTGTCAACGGCAATCATGACCTGTACGGGTTCTGAAGCGAATGACATTGCCTTGCGTATGGCAGAAGCTGTCACAGGTCGTCAGGGCATTATTGCGACTGACGCCACTTACCACGGCAATACGGCTTTGGTGAGTCAACTAGGCCAAAGCAACATTCCACAGGTTGGTTTTGGACTCGATCAATACTTTCGCTATGTCGATGCGCCTGACAGTCTTCGTGTTGATGATCCAGATGGAACCCTGTTTGCTGAAAAGGTTTCTGAACACATTCATTCATTGAAGAAAAGCCCCATCGGATTTGCGGCACTTGTGGTTTGTCCTTTTTTTCTCAATGAAGGCTTTCCTACACAAAATAGCCACTGGCTAAAACCAACAGCAGATATTGTGGCGAAGGAAGGTGGATTACTAATTTGCGATGAGGTTCAATCAGGGTTTGGGCGTATTGGTACTCATTTCTGGGCCCACCAGAAACACGGTATAACGCCCGATATTGTTGTACTGGGTAAACCTATGGCTAATGGGCATCCGGTAGGCGCTGTAGTGACCAACGCAGATTGTATGGCATCGTTTAGAACCAAGTTCAGATACTTCAATACCTTTGGTGGAAACCCGGTAAGTTGCGCGGCGGCATCCGCTGTGCTCGACGAAATGGAAGAAGCTGATTTGCAAAACAATGCGTTAAAAGTGGGAGAGCACGCGATGAATCGCCTATCCCGTTTAGCACAACGATATGATTGCGTTGGGGATATTCGAGGTTCCGGACTCGTCTTTGGGGCTGAGTTGGTGCTCGACAAAGAAACGAAAAAACCGGCGAGTGAATTAACTGATTATCTCGTGAATGCCATGCGCAGAGAGGGCATTCTGCACTCGAAGCTTGGTCGACACAAAAACACGCTGAAAATTCGTCCGCCTATGCCGTTTTCTGTGGAAAATACCGATCTGCTTTTCGATACCCTGACTCACGTTCTTGACGATGCACCGGTTTAAGCCTCGTGCCGCTATAAGGGCCTGTCTTTGAACGATACGATCATTGAACAAGCTCGCGAACATTGGTCTTTGGGTCACGCGACTATCACGTTGGTCGCAGCGCGTGAAAACCGAGTTTATTGCGTAGAGCAAGATACTGTAAAAACGGCTTTACGGGTACACCGCCCAGGCTATAGAAATATCCCAGAGATAATTTCTGAACTGCAGTGGATGGAGATGCTCGCACTCAATGATATTTGTGTGCCGTCACCTATCAGGGCATCGGACAATTCTCTGTTTCTAACGTCGACCAATACGGTTGTTAGTTTGTTGACATGGGTAGATGGCACGCCATTCAGTCAATTCGAAGCCGAACCAAACTTGTATTATGAGTTAGGCAGGTTGCTGGCTCAAATGCAAGCCTTGGCCCTCACCTGGGAATACCCAGAAGGGTTTGTGCGACCTGAATGGGATCTCGTGGGAGACAATCCAACTTGGGGCCGATTTTGGGAGAACCCGAATCTTACGGCTTCTGAAGTGAAAAGGCTGCAGTATTTTCGAGACTATGCGCAAGAGCGATTGAATTCTGAGCTAGGGTATTCCAAAGGACTTATACACGCAGATTTGGTCCCGGACAATGTTCTATACGATGGTGAATCACTACAGTTGATTGATTTTGACGACGGCGGATTTGGTTACCATTTGTTCGATTTGGCTACGATAACTCATCGTAGTCGTCGACGTAACGCTAGTTACGAATACGCTACGGCAGCTATCGAAGGCTATAGCAGCATCGTTAAAGCACAATTGGACGATGTCGCTTTTTTTGAAGCGCTGCGTGCCTGCACGTATGTGGGTTGGAATATATCCCGATTGAACGAATCAGGTGCTGCCTCAAGAAACCGTCGATTCATTAGCGAAGCCGATGCTGCCATCAAAGCATTCATTTGACGCGTGAGTTAGGCGGCTTTGTGTTCCCCAGACGTTTCAGTAGATTGTTGTAACCTTGCCAGAAGTGTCTCGACCACGATATCCCCGGATACATTGTCCAGATCGAAATTAGTCTCTTCCGCTATCATGAAAAAACGGTCGGATAGATTGGACTCCTCGCCAATATAAGCCATCGCCCATTCGGGGAAGCTGCGACTTTCGATCGCGGTGAATCCCAGCATTGTCATGCCGGAATGTCGTTCGTCACACTGTATGCGATCAAACAATGATTCCACCTGATGATGTGGACCTTCTAACACCTGCGCAAAATATTCTGAGTTAAACATGAGAGCGCCGGTTATTTCATTTTTCAAATTGTTTTCGCGCGCGGCACGCAGTATCTGAGAAATTTCTTTATGCAGGGCATCACCATCTCCTGCAATGTTGTTTTGGCTCAAATACACAAGCCTGTACAGTTCTGTATTCATGCGTAAGGGTCCTGTTTGGGCGTCTCGCTGCTGGAATACAATAAAAGGTGTTTCTTTCTAGGGATTCAGCTTGAACGTCTTCAAGTCGGGTATCGACAGCTCTACAGCTCACTTAAATACGAAATTCTTTTGATTTGAACCTGTACCGCCGCAACTTCACATAATAGGTGCGTTTATTGAAACACCCCGTTAAAAACGGCTTAAAGCTCATAGAATGCAGTTGATTTTTTAACTCTCTAAGCAGGCCGGTATTGCGATAAAATCACGGCTGTAATTGTAGTAAAGTCGTTCTATAGTAACTGGCGAACCCCGTGTAGTGGGTTGAGGAAGGCGTATCAATGAGTAGCAGTGAAACTGAGTCGTACCATAAAATCAGAATACCGGCTCGGACCCCTCCTAGTGGATGTCCTATCGATCATGACTTCACAACGTTCACGCCATCCTATCTAGAAAATCCGTATCCCGAGCTTGCTCGGCTTCGTGAAAAAAATCCGGTTTTTTATTCTGAAAAACTTGGGTATCTGGTTGTGACTCGTATGGAAGATCTACAAACGGTTTTCCGTGATCACGAAGTCTACTCATCTGAGAATGTTCAAGATCCGGTATTTCCCGTGTGCGAACGCGCGGCGGCAGTTTTAGGTGCAGAAGATTTTAATCCGGTAGCCGTTATGTCTAACCGACAGCAGCCGGATCACACACGAATTAAAAAATACACCATGGATGGTTTTTCCGGACGCCGTATGAAGGTTCTTGAACCTTACATCAGACGCCGCAGCCAGGAATTAGTTGACGCCATGAAGGAGAAGGGTGGGCCGTGTGAGTTTGTGAGTGCTTTCGGTCACCCATTACCGGGTCAGATCATTTTCCGGTTCATTGGTTTCGACGAGGCCGATGACGATCTGCTGATTAGCTGGACGTCAAATCGCTTAGCATTCACCTGGGGAAATCCCGACGATGATGAACAAGTCGATATTGCCGAAAACATGTTGCGCTACTGGCGATATTGCCGCGAGTTTGTGGCTAAAAGATACAAGGAGCGGGCAGACGATTTCACCTCAGAGCTGCTCAACGCCCACGATGCAGATCCAGACGATCTCGCCTATCGTGAAGTCGAATCTATCGTCTACGGCTTGTCGTTCGCCGGTCATGAAATTGTTAGTAACTACTTGAGCAACGCATTGTTGTGTATTTTGCCCCGACGTGAAGACTGGACGGCTATCTGTGAAGACGCAAGCCTAATTCCCAATGCCTTAGAGGAGGTTCTACGCTTTGAATCGCCGCAAACCAGCTGGCGACGAATAACCAATGTAGACACGTCGATAGCTGGAGTGAGTATTCCAGCCGGTACGCAAGTTTTTTTAAGTTTAGGTGCGGGTAATCATCAACCGTCATTATTCGACTCGCCTGACACGTTCGATATACGTCGAAAAAACGCCAGAAAACATATCTCATTCGGACAGGGAATTCATTTTTGTTTGGGGGCGCGATTAGCCCGTCTGGAAGCTGAAATAGCGTTAGAGACACTGGCGAAGAACTTACCGAGTTTAGATTTGGTTGCAAACCAAACATTGGAGTATTCGCCTAATATTACTTTTAGGGGGCCTAAAGAATTACTAGTCACTTGGTAGTTATCACTTAAAAGATATTTTACGTATGCAAGATTCTGAGTCTTCAAGCAGTCTGGTCAACGAACCGCAGCCACCGGCAATTCAACTGTCCGCTATTGAGTTACGTGTACTGGGTTCTTTAATGGAGAAGCAGCTTACAACTCCCGATCAATATCCATTGACGTTAAATAGTCTCCTGAGCGCGTGTAATCAGAAATCAAGCCGTGAACCCGTGACAAACTATCAACAAGGCGAGGTTGTCCGAACGCTGCAATTGCTGGAAGATAAAAAGCTAGTCAGGCGTGAGTTAGGTTCACGTTCTGATAAATACAGTCAGCAGCTGGTCAACCGTATTGAGCAAGGTAAGAAGCAACAAGGACTTCTTTGCGTAATGATGTTGCGTGGCCCGCAAACTGAAAGTGAGTTGCAAACACGAACACAACGAATGGATCTTTTTAGTGACAGGGATGAGTTGGTACATTGTCTAGAGCGACTTTGTGACAGACAAACTCCTTACGTGGTTCGTCTAGGGCATTTGCCCGGACAGCGAGGTGAAAGATTCGGGCACCTATTCAGTGGTATGCCTGAGTTAAAGGTCACGAAAACGGAAGCGCTCCGTGCTGAGGCAACAGCTAGTCGTGTTGATGACGATGATTCGGCATCTTTATTAGCATTAGATATCGCAGAATTGAATGATGAGATTAGATCACTCAGAGCGAGCAATGCAGAACTGAAATCTCAGTTAGAAAAACTGTATGAACTAACGGGATATGGCGATCAGCTCTCAGTCAAAAATTAGGGGTATCGTCAACC
>JAHDGK010000061.1 GCA_020627685.1 Granulosicoccus sp.
CTGGCACCTCTGGCACCTCTGGCACCTCTGGCACCTCTGGCACCTCTGGCACCTCCATTTCCGTTTCGCTGGCGGCTAGGCGAGCCTGCTCAGATTCATCCATTAAACGAATCGTAGGCACCATACTTTGAGCTTGAGGGGAAACCGTACTCGACGCACCCGCATCAAGAATCACCAGTTGCCGCGACTCATCGGCAACTACAGGCGTCAAACTCTCCGACTCATCCGGGTCAATCTGGCTTTCAGCAGCCACAGAGCCAAACGGCCCATAGTTGAGAGGCTTGTAACCCACCAGCTGCAGCGTCCAGAGGCAAATCCCCGCCCAGGCGACCAGCGCACAGACAAGCCCCAGCCATAGGCGACCGTTGCGAGCTGGCGTCGATATAGGGAGTTTTATGTTCATAAGGCTTAACGCTGCGCCAAGTGTGCGTATTTCCCGCCCATAAGACAACTGAGACGCGCGTAACAAATCGCAAATTCTGACCATATTCTCAAAATATGTCGCCCTGACTTTGCGATCGACACCACGGTCTTAATTGGGGGGATGAATAAGCTTGTCGTCAAGTTCTTAGACGCCAGTGACGGCAACATGAAGATGCAGCCCAATACACCCATTAAGCTCGTTGTATGCGCAGTAGCAATAAGTTCTCTATCAGCCTGTGGATGGGTTGACTCGACAGGTACGCAAGTGGCCGACTTCACAGGCACCGCAGGCCTGCGGAATGCTCAGCCTATTGTGGTGACTGAAGAGACCACTGTAGAAGCCAGTCTTATTGGCGAAGGCTCAACCTTAGACAACTGGAACTGGACGCTGGAGGACACCGACGCCAGATCAAGCTGTCATGGCATGAACGGATTTGATGAAAACTTCGCTGAAACCTCACTGGCGGATGCGTGTGCCGACAGTGGAACATGCGCCATCAATATTGAGGAGATCAACTCAGAATCCAGCACTCAATTCTCAATTAATATGCCTACGCTCAAAGCTCCAGTTGCATTGAGCTACAGCTTGACGGCAACCCGGGATGACGGCGCCACGGTAAGACGCGAACAGGTGTTGTGCGGAGTGTCTGTTAACGAGGCGCCGGTTGCAGAAAATGATGCTTACACTGTGCGTATAAACTCGACAAAGATTGTTAGCGGTGCAGACACTGACAACTTACTGAACAACGATAGCGACGATAACGATATTCGTAACAACGCACTCAGAGTTATAACAACGCCTGTGACACGACCTCTCTATGCCAGTCAGTTCCAACTGGAAAGCGATGGAGGTTTCACCTATGTGGTTTCCCCAACAGCTCCACTCAACGACAACGGCTTTTTGGATGATACGTTCACCTATGCCGTGACTGATGGCCTTCATACTGTTGAGGCAAAAGCGAGCATCAAAATCATTGATACAAACGAGCCACCTGTACAGTTATTACAGCTACCTGATGTCGTCTTAACATCAGACAATGGCCTTGATGATTCACACAAGCGAACATTGAATATCGCACAGTACTTCGTCGACCCTGATGGTGACGAGTTAACTTTCAGCTCGGATGAACTACCGCCAACAGCGTTAGTGGCGTTAACCACAGAGGGTTTTCTCAACTCTGATGCGAGTACCAAAGATGTAAAACAGCAGCGAATACTCATAAACGCTACCGATGGAAAAGAAAGTGTGAGCGGTGGCTTTGTACTTACCGTTCGACTGCCTGATTCACTCAAGGACACAGAGAAAAACGCAACACCTACTGTTACCGATATTAAAAATCGAGCCTTTTCCGGTGAATTTACTTACGACGTGAGTCCGTTCTTTTCCGATAAAGATGCAGATGATCTACTAACCTACACCGCGATCAATCTTCCCGCCGGTTTGCAAATCCGTGCCGACGGCATTATCGAGGGTGAAGTCGATGCATCGAACCAGGGGCGATGGTTTATTGTAGTGACCGCAGACGATGGATACGGTGGCACGGTTGACGATGGTTTCTTACTGACTCTCAACTAAGGCATCTGCAAAATTTTTAGGGTTTGTTCGTGGATAGCGCTTGATCCACTAGCCACGACAAACCCGCCATCAACAGCGCTATTTCCCTGCCAGTCAGTGACGACACCTCCGGCCGCTTCTATTATCGGAATAAGCGCTTGAATATCATAAGGCTTTAAATCGCAGTCCAAGACCACATCGACGTGCCCGGCAGCTAATAAACCGTAGGCATAACAGTCACCACCATAACGCGTTAACTGAACTGCATCCTTAACGCCCTCGAATCGACGTTTTTCCTGATCGCCGACGAACATATCGGGTGTCGTGCAATACATAGTTGCCGACTCCAAGGAAATACCCGAACGTGTTTTCAACGTTTGCACGCTACTCGCATTACGCAATTGGGAAAGTCCATTGGCGGCCGTAAAACGCTCATTGAAAAAGGGCTGATCCATGACTCCTAGAATCGCATTCTCTCCGTTGAACAGTCCTATAAGGGTCCCCCAAAGAGGCATCCCGCTCATAAAGGCCCGTGTTCCGTCGATGGGGTCAACCACCCACGTCAATCCAGACTCGCTTTCAACCGCGTCATGCTCCTCACCATAGAACCCGATTTGCGGAAATTCTGAAGACAGTATTTCGCGAATGGCTATTTCTGCCTCTTTGTCTGCCTGCGTAACCGGATCAAACGCGTTCTCACCTGCCTTGTTATCCACGTTAAGCGACTGCCGGAAATATTGCATAGTCACTTTGGCGGCAGCATCTGAAGCGCGCTCAGCCGCTGCCAGCAGACGTTCAAGCTCTTGTGTAGAAACTGAAACAGCGGCCTGCTTTTTCAAACTCATGGTAGTTGCTCCGGGAACCTTAGCCTCAAAGAGTAGCGCAAGCATTATGCACGTAAGAGACAAGTGATTGACTACCGATGCATTTGTTGACGGGTGTTATACGCAGTTTGCGTCACGTGTCGGTAGCCTATTGCGTGATAATTCTCGCATCCTTAAATCAATGTGAATTTAACGCTACATTGCCTTGTATTGCCACTTTCCTTTACCTATAAACCTTGACCGCGCTGTTCACAAGGCTGTTTTGGTGAGAGCCCTTCCATGCATTTTCTAAAGGGAATCGTAGGAACATTTACGTTATGAAAAAAGTGGTTGTAACCTCCTTAGGAAAAACCGCGATGTTGTCGCTTGTGGCCATGGGCGCTGGTTGCTCGCATATCAATGTCAATCAAATTGCCTATGAGGCATTGCGACAAGAAGATTGCCGGATAAATCAGCTGGATGATTTCTGTAGCCGCAACTTCGCTCACGAATTTAGAGAATACGAGCTAATGCGCCGCGACTTCATGCGTAGTCAACAGCAAGAGGTTTGGCGCGCAAGTCAAGATGAGTCTAGAATCGTCGCAACCAACGTTCAGTAAAGCGAGTTCAACATGACCGAGCCCACCGGATTGGGGGCACTGGCCTCTGTAATTGCCCATCGAGGTGCATCGGGCGAGGCACCGGAAAACACGGTGGCGGCTTTAGCGTTGGCTGCAGATCAAGGCGCCAAGTGCGTGGAAATCGATGTATCGATAAGCAGCGATCACATCCCTTTTGTACATCACGACGATACCCTTGATCGCTGCACAAACGGATCCGGCCTACTCAGTGAGCAATCCGCAGAGTCACTGGACAAACTCATAGCCAACAAAGGCAACGAGGCTTACGCTCATGAGCCGATTCCGCGCCTTGCTGCTGTGATCGATTTATTAAGCCAACGAAACATAGGCTTAAACCTTGAAATCAAACCCCAGGAAGGTTTAGAGCACGACACTGTTGAAGCCATTTGCAAGATGATAGAAAGCTCTTGGCCGACAGGTTTACCGTTAGTGTTTTCCAGCTTCAGCCAGTTATCACTTGAACTGGTGCATAAAAGACTACCCGCAATACCGCGTGGCTTACTGGTCGAGGAATTACCAGACAACTGGATGCAACTGATAGAACGCTATGAGTGTTGTAACCTGCACTGCGATGCATCACACCTCACAAGCGATCAAACCAAAGCTCTGTTATCTCATGGACTCGGTGTGTATTGCTACACCGTTAATGACGTTGATAGAGCTAAAGAACTTCTGTCATGGGGTGTTCACGGCGTATTCACTGATCACCCGAAAGTGATGCTGGACTCTCTGACGTCTTAAAGTGATCCGCTAACAAAAGCTTAGGTTTGTCTGCGTCTATCGTTTTCAGAACCCTGGGCCACAAACTCATCCAGCAACATCCATGGTCGTAACCGCTGAAAGAAAATCCATCAGCTGCAGGTTGGCTTTGTATAAAGGGCTTAACCAACTGGGGTGGAACAATAGAATCTCGTTCACCCACCAAATGCCATTGGCGTATTGTATTACTCAACGGTGGCCTTTGAGCCGGGTTGAGTGAGCTGTACAAAGGTGAGTATCCGTGATGCTCAATCCAAGCATCTGTATCCAAATTACCCGCCAACGTGACCACCTTAACAACCTTTGGCAATTGCTCAGCAATGAGCATGGCCAGAGCGCCTCCTCCGCTATGACCGAACAGTCGAATTTGATCGGGTTTATAGCGATTGACTAAAACGTTGATTGCCTCTGTCATGCTGGCAACCACCTGTTCTGAATAGCGCCCGGACGTCCACAATCTACTGGTACATCCGGGGTCACGGGAACTTCCGTTATAGCAAGGGCGACCGATATATACAGATGGCTGTTTATCGAGCGACATCAAGCGAAGCATGAGTGGTTGTCGGGGAGTGGGGTCGGACATGATGACTGTTCTATATCGCCAGGGCGTTCCATCACCTTCCAGGTAGACATGCAACACAAGAGGATTCTCGCTACTTTCCTCTACTCGCGGTATCCACTCCACTTTATTTTGATAGACAAGCAACTCAAACCCGCTAATGCGCAAGGTGCTTCTGGTGTACCCTTTTTCCCTAGCATAAAGGTTTAATTTATCGCTGGGCGTTGCACACGCTTGCAACAAGTTACAAAGAGATACAAGTAAAACGACCCTGACAGGCAATGCTTTAAAGATGCCTCTTATATTACGAAATTTCTGATATGTCATTCGCCAAGTCGATAGGTCTGGGTGTGGAACCGCTCTATACTGTACTCATGATAGTAGTCGGAGTGGAAGTATCGTGAAAACGTCGTGGTTAGCGGCAGGTTTGCTCGTTTTCGCGCTGGTTATCTGGATGGCCTCCGGCATGCTCAGCAAGGAGGATACTTCAACCAGTCAAGAAGAGCCTGAAACTTCACTCATGAGGGTGGCTGTACAGGGGCTGGGCGTAGAAACCATGGATCGGGAAATCGCTCTTCAGGGGCAACTCGAACCCATCCAACACCTTTTACTCAAGGCCCAAACCAGTGGCTCTTTAAAACAGTTTATGGTTGCTAAAGGCGATCGAGTTGAGCAAGGCGCCCCGCTCTTAACGCTTGACTTAGCCGGTCGCGAGAACACATTGGCAGAAGCACAGGCACGTGTAAAAACAGCCAGAAGCGAACAAAAAGCCGCTGAATCTTTACGACAACAACGACTTCAGTCGCAGTTGCAACTCGAACAAAGCGAGGCCTCCTTAGAAACTGCGCTAGCTCTCCTGGCAGCCGTTGAACTGGACATTGCCAACACGACTATCACAGCGCCTTTCAGCGCCGTCGTTAACGATCTACCCGCCGACCTCGGCTCGCTTGTTGAACGTGGCGATGTCGTAGCAGAGCTTGTTGACGACAGCGCGTTTAACGTCAGCGCACAAGCCTCACAACAGTCTTTATCGCAACTAAGACTAGGACAAGAGGTCACGGTAGAACTCATCACAGGCGAAATCTTGCCGGGTCGCCTGACCTACATCAGTTCAATTGCCGATACCCAAACCCGAAGCTTCGCGGTTGAAGCCCGCGTTGAAAACACAACGGGCAGTATTGCCGCAGGTGTCAGTGCCTCTATGCACATACCCGTTGAACAAGTTAACGCCACGTTTGTATCTCCCTCTGCTATGTCCTTGGGTGAAGATGGAGAGCTAGGTGTCAAAGCGGTTGACGAAAATGACACCGTCATTTTTCTCCCCATTGAATTGGTCAGTACCTCCATAGACGGCGCTTGGGTGAGCGGAATACCAGCTGACACGCAAGTCATTACCATGGGCCAAGGATTTGTTAATGTCGGCGAAGTCGTAGAACCGGTTTCCGACAACGGCGGCAACTAAAGATGCACAAGTTGATCGACGCGGCATTTGACCGCAACCGTACGGTCATCATGATGATGATCTTTCTGCTGGCAAGCGGGATTGTCGCCTACATCAATATTCCGAAAGAATCGGAACCCGATGTACCTATTCCCATTATCTATGTATCCATGAACCACGATGGCATCTCACCGGATGATGCCGAACGCCTTCTCGTGCGTCCCATGGAAAAAGAACTACAAAGCATCAGCGGCCTAAAGCAGATGAGCAGCACAGCCAGCGAAGGCCACGCCTCTGTACTGCTGGAATTCGATGCAGGCTTTGATGGTGATACCGCCATTGCAGACGTTCGTGAACGTGTAGATGCCGCTAAATCACAACTGCCTGCAGCGACCGATGAGCCCACCGTCAACGAAGTCAATGTCGCCCTCTTCCCCGTTCTAAACATCAGCTTATCCGGAGCACTTCCGGAACGTACGCTGATTCGCATAGCGCGTAGCTTAAAAGACAAATTAGAAGCGCTTCCAGGCGTACTCGAAGCCGATATTGCCGGTGAGCGTGAGGAAGTACTGGAGATTGTGGTGGAGCCCTTGGTGATGGAAACCTACCAAGTAGATTTCAACTCTCTGTTCAGTCTAATCAGCAATAACAATTTATTAGTAGCTGCTGGGGCTATTGATACCGGTGCCGGACGCATGGTGCTCAAAGTCCCCGGCGTTATCGAGAACATAGAAGACGTGATGAACTTACCGGTCAAAGTCACCGATACGGGGGTTGTCACATTCGGCGATGTCGCCAGCATCAGACGAACCTATAAAGACCCTTCTAGTTTCGCAAGGCTGAATGGTCAGCCCACCTTAATGCTGGAAATATCAAAGCGGCTGGGTGCCAACATTATCGAAACCATCGAGTCGGTAAGAAGCACCATTGAAGCGGAAAAGCATCTGTTGCCACCGTCGCTGAAAATCGGATTTCATCAAGATAAATCAGCCGAAACAAAAGTCATGCTGACTGACCTTCAGAACAACGTCATATCCGGCGTGGTTCTGGTCATGATTGTCATCATGGCAACACTGGGTATTCGCTCATCCATTCTGGTGGGCTTCGCCATTCCCGGGTCTTTTTTAACGGGCATTATGGTAATCAACGCCATGGGCTACACCATGAACGTCGTTGTTCTGTTCAGTCTGATATTAGTGGTGGGTATGCTCGTTGACGGAGCCATCATCGTCTCTGAACTCGCCGATAGAAATATTGATAGAGGCATGAGCACCGGCGAGGCATATGCCAGTGCCAGTAAGCGTATGGCTTGGCCGGTCATAGCATCCACGTTTACCACCCTTGCCGTGTTCTTTCCCTTGCTCTTTTGGCCGGGCATCATTGGCCAGTTTATGCGCTACATGCCCATTACGGTTATCAGCTGCCTCATAGCATCGCTGTTAATGGCATTGGTGTTTATTCCAGTTATTGGAAAATTTATTGGTCGTCGAGCGATAGCGAGCTCAGCGAATGGCAAAGCAACCGCGTATGAGGAAGTCTTCAGCCCCGCTGAACACAGTGTTGAAAAACTTATCTCATCTGCCTCAGGGTTCAAACAGGGGTACATGAACGTGCTTCATGTGCTTTTGCTAAACCCTGCAAAAACATTGCTGTCGGTAATTGCTTTCACCCTCCTCAGCTACGTTCTGTACTTCAACATTGGAAAAGGCGTCGAGTTCTTCCCCGGTGTTGAACCTGAGTCTATGGCTATTAAGGTGCAAGCCCGAGGTGACTTATCTATCTATGAACAAGACAAAATACTGAAACAAGTTGAAGAGCGCTTATACGGTCACGATGAGCTTGAATCGATCTACACCCGAACGGGGAACGGTGATGGCGATGTCATAGGCAATATCACACTTGAATTTATCGACTGGGACGTCAGACGAAAAGCGGTAGATATCACCGCCGAGCTCCGTGAAAAGATAAGCGACATTCCCGGTATACGCGTGGAATTTGTTGCCAATGAAGGTGGACCCGATGGTGGCGGCAAGCCTATTAATATTCAGGTCAGTGCGCCAGTAAACAAGCTCGATGATTCTGTTAACGAGCTTCGTAACATCATGTCCGAGCAAGGTGGCTTTATCGATATTTCCGATAACCGGCCATTACCCGGAGTTGAATGGCGATTAAAAGTGGATCGAGAAGAAGCTGCACGATATGGAGCGGATGTCGCTCTCATAGGTAATGCCATCCAACTAGTGACCAACGGCATCCGAGTTGCCGGCTATCGACCTGACGATGCAACAGACGAACTGGACATTCGCGTGCGCTACCCTGTCGATCAACGCAACCTCGATCAAATTGGAGAACTCCGGGTGCCGACCAGCAAAGGCATGGTCCCTATCTCAAATTTTGTCTCGGTTAGCCCCGCACCTAAAACCGGCGTTATTCAGCGCGTCGGCGGCAAGAGAGTCATCACGGTGGAAGCCGACGTCGCCGAAGACAAACTACCCGACACAGAGTTGAAAAAACTTCAGGAAACCTTGCTGGAAAAAGCGAACGATCCTGATGTGAGTGTTGAGTTTAAAGGTGAAGCAGAAGAGCAACAGGAGACGATGGTGTTTCTGGGAACCGCTTTTATTTCAGCCATTTTCCTCATGACTATCATATTGGTTACTCAGTTCAACAGCCTGTATCAGGCTATCCTCGTGCTCTCGGCCATCATATTTTCAACATCAGGTGTGTTGATTGGTTTAATGATTACCGGCCAGACGTTCGGCATCGTTATGGTGGGTATCGGCATCATCGCCCTAGCCGGCATCGTTGTGAACAACAACATCGTACTCATCGATACCTACAACGGATTTTTACGGCAAGGTGCTCCAGCAGTTCAAGCTGCACTGCTTACCGGTTCGGCTAGAGCACGTCCAGTACTGCTCACCGCTATCACCACTATCCTGGGTCTTGTACCGATGGTATTCGCTATGAACATCGACCTTATAGATCGTGAGTTAACGTTCGGCGCACCTTCTACACAATGGTGGACTCAACTGTCCAGTGCCATAGCAGGTGGGCTTGCCTTTACAACGCTGCTTACCTTATTTCTAACGCCTTGCTTGCTGGTACTGGGCGCAAAAGTATCAGCATGGTTCGCCGCCCTAAGAGTAAGACGCATGGCTGCGCGTGAGCGATTGGCTTAGTGCTGGATAAGGTGTAGAGAGACGCCGTCGATCACACAACATCTGCCCAGTGTCAGGCCATAGGGCCGCACTGGCAGGTGTGTGATCTAGAAAAACGAAGGTGGCGTCCCCTAGGGGACTCGAACCCCTGTTACCGCCGTGAAAGGGCGGTGTCCTAGGCCACTAGACGAAGGGGACATTGATTTGCTGGAGAACCCAGCGCCTTCGAGCTGCGCAGTATACCCGAAAGTATTTGCCTGTGGCACCAACGAGAAAGAATTTTTTCGATTTAGCTCAAACAAATGACTATTTGTTGAGTACTCGTCGTTTTTCTTAACAGAGAAACGGGCCTTTAAGCCGCAGTCGGGTCGTTCCCGTCGGTAGGATCTTCAGGTGACAACGCCCTCACCTGATTCCGACCAGCTGTACGGGCCAGAGTCAATGCATCGGTCGCTCTGGAAACTAATGTGTGAGCATCGTCAGTGACACTCAACTCAGTAACGCCTGCACTGGCAGTCAACACAAATTGGACATTGTCGTAGCTGACACAACGGTCCACTTCCTGACGCAAACGTTCGGCCAGTACCAATGCACCATCAAGGCTTGTCTGGCTCAACAGAATGCAGAATTCATCGCTTTCAGTTCGAAAGATCAGATCACTTTCACGCAGTCTGCCTGCGAGCGTTTCGGCAACAGATTGCCACGCTTGCTCACCTACCTGGGTTCCATGGTGCTCACTGATAGATTCAAGATAGTCCACAGAGATTAAGATGGCGGCCAGCGGCTCCTCCACTCGCCTTGCAAGACGAATTTCACGTGGAAGAAGATCATCCATAGCCCGTTGGTTGCGTAATCCCGTTGCACCATCGGTCATGGCCTTCATGGTTACCTTGTGATGCTCCAGAGCGTTGTCCAATGGATATACAAGGCTTTCTACCAATCGCTCAGAATCGCGTTCATCACGAGGGGTGAATGGCTTGGCACGCATAAGGATGACTTCACCCAAACTGCGCTGACCCAGCTTTAATTCAAATCGTTGTCTGTGCTGTCTTGAGAAACCCAGCATAATGTCAGCGCCACGCTCGGCGGCGAGAAACTGCAGGCCATCAAAGCGAACGAAACCCTGCCCTTCGGTTAGTAGACACTCGAACAGACGCTCCAGGTCCAGCTTTCGATGCAACAGCGCATTGAATTCCAATTGCCGCAGTTGAACGTCCAGACGCTGCTGGCGCAATGCTGAATGCGAGGTTACGGCAGATTGTTTGGCGCTGAGAACGGGCATAGAACCCACTCCATTTGTCGAAGGTGACAGAGGTGTTGCAAGCTGCGGACCAATGACCCGCGAACCGGTTCAGGATATGAGCCCGGAACTCGCATTTAGGTACAAAACCACGCTTAGTGCCGCCAGCGTGATCCCCAACAAAGACCAGGGTAGAACGTTGTGCGAAACCGGTGCTGCCGGTGCAGACCATTCGTTTCGTAAATTATCCGGGGTTGGGTCAGGAATCGTGCGTCGCTCGGCGACCGCCGGTATTTCCAGTTGCCGCTCGTCCTCGACCTTGCGAACGTTCAGAAACTGGTTCCAGCCCTCATCGGACTGCAAATTAAGTAATTCTTCCGGGATGAGTTCAGGAACTTGAGTCACTGGCTCCCAGAGTTCGCCGTCGCGACTAACTCTATCAGTATTGCGAACCCGGCCAAGCAGCAAAAAACGGCCAACTTCGGTGGTTGAGAAAGGGCCTTGAACTCGAGAGCCTTTCTGAACGTACCATTGTGATTCGTCAGTCACCATAATGATTGCCCTACTTCTTCGTCCATTCAGTCATGCGGGCCTTCAATCGAACCAGAGCTTGACCGTGAATCTGGCAGACGCGGGACTCACTCACGCCGAGGATGTCACCTATTTCCCGAAGGTTGAGATCATCGTCGTAATAGAGAGACATAACGAGTGCCTCTCGCTCAGGTAAATTCTTAATGGATGTCGCCAAGGCCTCACGAAAAGACTGATACTCCACTTGCTCACCAGGACTAATTTCAGAGCTTTGCGGTAATGCAATTGTTTCGCCGGTGTGTTCGTCTGGTTGATCAAAACTGAAAACATGTGCAGCAGAGCTCTCAGTCAAGATTAAATGGTAAGCCGACAACTCAATTCCAAGCTTCTCAGCAACCGCTTGGGCTTTGGCTTCTCGGCCGCTGCTCTGCTCAATATCACGCAGCACTTCGGCAGCTTCGCGAGATTTTCGGTGAACCGATCGAGGTGTCCAGTCTGAGCGTCTAATCTCATCTAACATCGCTCCCCGTACCCTGATACCGGCATAGGTTTCAAAGCTTGCGCCTTGTGAGGGATCGTAATGCCTAGCGGCCTCGAGTAAACCGATCATTCCAGCCTGAATCAGATCCTCTGCCTGCACACTTGGCGGTAGACGATTCATAAGGTGGAACGCGATCCGTTTTACCAAATTCGCATTAGCAGCAACCAGACCGTCCGGGTCTACAGTGGTTACTTCGTTGTACATAGCGTGTGCATTCATGCTGAAAATTTTCTCACCGTGTACCAGCGTCGGCTTGAATTAGCCGCTCTACAAAAAATTCTATGTGCCCGCAAGGCGTTTGAGGTTGAGGCCATCGAGCGACTCGAGTACTCAATTTCCTGAACGCCAATGCTGCTGGCGATCTTGGAAAGGCTTCAACAACCGTACTTTGCTGACACACTGCTTGCTTCAAACGAGGATCGAAGGGTATCGATCCGCAAAAATCCAACAACACATCGAGGTAACGATCAGTTAAGCGAGACAGAGACGCATATAAATCTATCCCGTGCTGAGAAGAACTGGTCTTGTTGGCAACCACTCGAAAGCGATTAACATGACATCGTTCATTCAGTACCCGAATCGTTGTGAATGCATCCTGTACAGCGGTTGGCTCATCAACAACGACGACAATAACTTCCCGCACTGCTCTGCAAAAGCTCAAAACACTTTCCGAGAGCCCGGTCGCTACATCTACAATTAGGGTATCGGCAGGGGTATGCAGTTCACTGAATAGCCCAATCAGGCCTGCGTGTTCAATCTGTGACAGACGCGCCATTTCCATCATCCCACTCGCACTTGGAATAACAGATACACCGCGAGGTCCCTGCAACACGACTTCATCCAAACGACGTGCGCCAGTGAAAACTTCCTGCAAACCGAACTTGGGTCGGAGGTTCAGCAGTCGATCAACGTTACCTAATTCAAGATCACCATCAACAAGTAACACTTCATGATTTGAAGTTCCCATAGCAGCCGCCAAATTAACAGCTACGATAGATTTACCGACACCACCCTTACCACCAGCGACAGCGATAGTCTGCACCGGATCAGGGTATACGGTAGGGTTAGTTGTTGCAGGCAGAATCACGAGATAGTAATTCCACGTTTGCCTGACTGAACTAATTGAACGACTGACATCAAAACACTCATTCCTCGATAGTTCCGCAACGCCACTGTCTCGCTATGAGTAGACAGTGTGAATCGCTACGGTGACGGGATGAGTTGGGAGCAAGTCTCGAACCACGACGTGCCGAATAACGTTAATCAGCAAACGTGAATAAGTGTCAATCGCTCGTTTTGGGATACGCGCCGCAAAATGCTTGAAACACTGGTAAGCGTTATACGGCAGCGGTAGCCGTTATACGGCTACCGCGTCTTAACTTAAGAGACTTCTTCTGGTCGTTGGATACTGTACTTACGCATCTTCTCTACAAGCGTTGTACGTCGTATCTTCAATCGATTTGCAGCATGCGCCACAACACCTGAGCATTCATCAAGCGCCTGCTCTATTAAACTGATTTCTATATCAGTTAAGTGTTGTTTTAAATCGATACCATCTCTTGGCAAGCGAGGCTTGTTGTTCAATGCTACCTGAGGCATGCCTGACACTAAAGGAATTGCGCTACCCGAGGCATTGGCATCTACTTCATCACGGCCCTCGGTCAACACTCTGCCATGCGGTGCCATCTTGGGTGGTAAGTCTGCCGCGTCAACGACGCCATATGGATGCAGTATGGTTAACCTTTCCATCAGATTGGCTAGTTCACGAACATTACCCGGCCAGTCGTAGTTACACAGAGCCATCATAGCGGCAGGGGTTAACCGTACAGACGATTTCTTTTCGTGCTCAAGACGCGTAATAAGCTCATTGACCAGTAATGGTAAGTCTTCGGCACGACTACTTAATGGAGGCATCTCTACCGGGAATACGTTTAAACGATAATACAAATCTTCCCTGAAACGCCCGTCTTCTATGAGCATTTCAAGATCACGGTGAGTGGCGGCTACGATTCGTACATCACTCTTTATGCTCTTGTTACTACCGACACGTTCGAATGAACGCTCCTGAATAACCCGCAGCAACTTCACTTGCATGGTCAGAGGCATGTCACCGATCTCATCAAGGAAGATCGTACCGCCTTCGGCCAGTTCGAAACGACCTTGCCGAGACCCTACAGCTCCTGTGAACGAGCCTTTCTCATGACCGAACAGTTCACTCTCTAACAATTCACTCGGGATAGCCCCGCAGTTGATCGGCACAAAGGGCTTGTTTCTACGATTTGAGTAGTAGTGAATGTTACGGGCAACAACTTCTTTACCCGTACCAGACTCACCTAAAATGAGGACAGTGGCCTCAGTAGGTGCTACCTGATCGATCATCTTTCGTACACGTTGCACTGAGCGACTGTTGCCGACCAGCGAGCGAAAGAGTTCTGGGTTTTGCGTACCCTCTTTGCTCGGCGTGGTGTTGGCGGTTCCGCGTACCTTCGACTTATGCAGCAAATCGGACAAACTGGCGTAACGTATGTCGGACTTTAAACAGCCTACGAAGTTCTCGTCTATCTCCTCTTGAGAGATATCTGCTGGCTGGTTACCAAGTAACAGAACTAGAGGTGGGCAGTTTTCATGCTTCGCTCGTAATCCTTTTGCCCATGGCACAATGCCATGGAAGTTCGCAATAAGAATACTGCTGTAGATACTTAGATCACCCAGACTATCTAAAAGCTCTGGAGAGCTTAAAGCTTTGGTCTCATAATCAATAAACTGCAACTGATGCGATAGGCGCTGAGAACTGTCAGCATCCTGATCAACAATCAGTACTTTTCGGGTTTCTTTTTTTACGCTCATTTAGACGCTCTCCGCTAGGCGGCCGTGTCGAAAAATAAAAGGACTCCCAGAAGGATAGAAGACAGTTTCAAGAAGACAAAGATTTGACGAGCAATTCTTTAAACTTCCTGCCTATTCCCCCGTTTTTAGTGGTTTTGACTCATCCGCGACTGTTTTCTGACGAACTCGCGACTTGGAAAACGTATCGGCCCCCGAACACTGTGAATCAAGAGCTCGAGCTTTGTGACCTATCCGGCTCTACGGCCAATTGACGTTACACTAAGTTGCAATTGCGCCGATCCAGTGCAGTAACTGCTGTAGCAATGCAAAGTGCTCTGAAATCGCAAACGCGATGACATGACTACTTAGTCTTTTCCTACTGCAGATTGCTGTACACCATAAAAACGAGAATAATCCGACAGTTACATGCGTGTAGGTGTCAAAGGATTACGATAGAGGATGTAAACAATGGCTCTACCTAAGAGCGGCAAGTCGGGCAGCAATGTCCTAAAGCTTGAAGATGTCCGCAACAAGCACAAGAAGTCAAAACGCAATAATCTCAATCAATCCCAATCTTCGAATGAGGACGAGGCTCACGTTTCGGCGGACAGTTTTGAGACTGATGCCCACGAGAAACTCGATGAGGGATCAGTAAAACTGTGTACCGTCTCTACTCCCGACGTTGAAAATTCCGGACCGGCAGTCATCAAGACGCCTGCCAAACGTTCCTTAGTGAGCAACCGGCGATTCGATAAAGTGAAGGTCGAACGCATAAAAGCCGAAATTGCGAACGGTGACTATGAGATTAACTACCTTCGCGTCGCCGATCGATTCATAGAACACGAGAGATTTGGGTAATTCGTCTAGGCCCATAATGCAACTATTGGGGGGCGTGCTAGTCTACTGCTGAAACAATCAGCTGGTAAATTAGTGACATGAAATATATACGCCCCCTAGTCTCTTGGGTTTCCGTTTTGTGGATGTGCTACATCTTCCTGGCCTCGCTGCCTTACAAATTCACGCGACACCCGGACACACAACATATCTTCGGCACCATAGGCGATTGGTTGGGGACATTTTTCGGCGAAACGATCGGTGGACTCTTCTCCGACTACGGTAGTTACGTCATTGGCGGGTTCGAGCTTTTCGTATCCATCATTCTTCTACTACCGGCGTTGCTATGGGTCATATCAAAACTCAGTGGGTCATATTTCGGTGTAACCCGTCGCCGTTTCCACATGTTTGGCGGGCTCATGGCCTCGGCAGTCATGGCAGGCGCCGTATTTTTCCATCTTGTGTCGCCATTGGGCATTGAAGTACTACACAACGGCGAGAGCGATGGCGGATCCCTGTTTTATGCAGCGGTCTCTATCTTGGTGCTGGGATTCGTGCTGTTCTTTATTAATCGCGGCTGGACCGACAAAGATAAGTACGAATACGTCTAACACGTATCGCAGTCAGTATTACCACAAGGGATTCTTAGTTGAATCCCTTGTTCGTTGTGCCACTGTTAATTTAACGCTTACGCGGCCTTCGTCGTGCCGAAGCGCCAACCACATCCCCGGAATTAGCAGGCTCTGTTACCGCAGCCACTTGCCCGTCGGTAACATCGACAGACTTCATGGTGCTATGAGACGACAAGGGGTTAATACCCGGATCAACGACCTCAGCCACCATCTTCAGCCGCACTTGGCGTTGCCCGATACGCCGTATGCCGATGATGTACTCGCTTTTAATATTCCCTTGCCGGATGACGTCGAATAAGCGCGGTATGCGCGATGCTAATTTTTCCAGGAATGCTTGCTGTTCGATATTCATGTCGTCGAATACTGTTTTTATTTACAGTTTTCAGTAGACTACAACAAGACAATGCTCTTCAGGTTAAAAAAGGCAAAAAAAAGCGGCGCCACATGGACGCCGCTTTTGTTACTTCCTGAACTCGCTAAATTAAGCTTCTACAGTATTCTCGATAACCGGGTTAGCGCTGCCTACCGGAATTTTACGAGGCTTCATGGCTTCTGGAATTTCTTTAACCAGAGATACCTTCAACAAACCGTTATCAAGCTGGGCATTGACGACTTCAACGTGATCAGCCAGATTAAATTTTCTCTCAAAAGAGCGCGTTGCTATTCCACGGTGCAAATAGCGAGAGTCCTTGCGTGGATCCTCTTTTTTACCGCTGATTGAAAGTACGCCCTTCTCAACCTGAACATCAACTTCGCTTTCCATGAAACCTGCTACGGCAAGCGTAATGGAATACTTGTTTTCACCGACGAGTTCGATGTCATAGGGAGGGTAACCTGCGGCTTGTCTGTCACTGCTAAGTGCAGCATCGAGTAGTGAACCAAAACGGTCAAAGCCAACAGTATTTGCGTATAGCGGTGTTAAATCAATTTTCATTTCAATATTCTCCATTAGAAGCAATAAGTTAGTGCGCCGACTCTCTTGGAGACCTCGGCACAACAACAAACTAGGGATTGTTAGAGTGTTTTCAAGAGCGCAAATCGCGCTCTTGAAGCAGATTTTGTGAATCAGTTTTCGTCTCTGATGCAGGCGTTACAAACTTAACGCTTTGTTAACCAGCTGAGATTTACTTGCAAGCAAGTTGATATCAATGCCGCGAGCCACAAGCTCATCAATGAGCTCCTCTTCTGATAGTGCTTCGATAGCATCGAATGAGAGATTCAAAAAATTAATACGACGTTTAACCACCGGATTCGTATCTCCAAACGCCGAACAATCTTGGAAGTTAAAATCATCGGCGTACTTACTCATAAAATAACTTAAGAACGTATTTATGGCAGGCCTGACTCTATCGTCTTGCGTGTAATCAACAGATGGGTGGTTCAATGTCTCAACCATAATATCTACCCAACGTTGTGCCCCTTTATCATTCATTAATTCAAAGGCATTGTGCGTATGGTGGAAATTCAGGCGAAATTCCCCTCCGTGATAAGCACGGCCACCACCCATGACATCAATCCACATGGAAGCCTGCGTCTGTATATGGCGCTCTTTGGAGGCAACCCTTTCAAACACTGACGTGAACCAAGGCTCGTCTTCAAACACGCGGTTATAAAAGCGTCTCACTATGGCTTCTATACGATGAGGCCCCATGACGGAATACAGTTGCCAGAACTGAATAGGCTTACTTGGATCATCGGAGGCCACAAGCGATACGACAGGCGCTAAACGATGCGACTGCTCTGGCAGAAGATTTTGCTCAATGGCTTTATCAATATACCGAGAACGAATGCTATCGGTCATGACTCCGCTTTGGGGCGGATAGGTGGGATAGTGGTAAGTGTTAGTTGACATTGTTTAGACTCCCTGGCTTGTCGATTTACGAATACAGGCCAACAACATTGAGTCTGAATTGGGTATTTCAAGTGCAGAGGACGGGTGCGCCAACAACAGAATAAAGTGGTGCCATACGGCACCACCTTCACAACACTTAGCTTAAATAGATTTTTCGACCGCGAGAAACTCAGCAACACGCTTTTTACTGGCGTTTATTTGCGTCTTGCTGAATCGTTGATTCATTAGGGTGTCTATTAATTCCACTTGAGCATCACCGTATTGATCGGCTCTCTGCATTAGCTCTGCCGCCAACGAGAGGTACGTCGCTGATTCGGGGTACCTGATAAGACCCTGCTCGACTAGAGGCTTAGCCTGATCGTCTTTTCCTGTTCGCAACATTAACATTGCGCGAAGACTGAGTAAGTCTTCTCTCTCCTGCTCTACTTTAGGGAGTGAATTAAAGTGAGATAAGATCACTGCGTCTTCATCTGCGCTTTTGAGTGCCACTTGCGCATAACCCATTGTGAGCTCGTTTGCAGTGTCACGTGCCAGAGCCGATAAGGCTGTCTGTCCAATGATATCGGTAATCACAAAGGAGTGATTTTCAGATTGCTCCGCAGCCGTTGGGGGACGAATATAGAACGCCACATGCAGGTCGTTATCTAAAGAGCGATACTCAAGCCGGTTGGTACCTGTATCACTGTAAACCAACTGATACGGACCCGCGTTAACAAGGTGCTTCTCAGCCAAAGCCCTCACTGACGCTTCTTTGGAATATAAGGACTTGTCTATGACCAATTTTTGAAGGCTAACGTTCTTCTTTGAAAGAACGCTACCCAATGAGTCAGAGGCTGCAAATATATGACTATGTAGAGACTGCGCAAGCTCACCGGATACGGCAACGCCATTTGAGCCTCCAGGTACACCGCCCGGCACAGTCTGACAGCCAGCTACAAGCACTGCACTGGATAGAAGCAATACTTCAGGCCACTTTTTAAAGCACGTTAATCTGGCCACTAGTTAAGCCCTCCCAGCATCTTCAATAGCGATGATGTGTCTTTTCCCAATTGAACATCCTTAGGATTTGACTCTGGAAAATAACGGCCACTTTGAGCATTTCTGCCCACCCGTTCGATAAACTTTTTATAGTCTTTAAGCTGTTCGGGTTGAAGCTTCTGTGTCGAAATTTCTAATTCAGCTTCGAAAACGGAAGAGTCACCTAATACGTACTCCACATCGGAGTAACTAAACCCGTCAGTTGTGACCGTGGTTTCTTCCAGCGCCCTTTCTGTGCTTGCCATGTTCGGAAAATATTGAATGCGGTGTAACACTCTCTTGGGCCCACTCACTGTGATAGGAGCTTTTCGATTTTTCTTCACATCTTCAAAGTCATCAAGGGCTCGACTAATGCTTAACCCATACGCATCAAATTCAGCCTGCCCAGTACGCTTATCAACTTCCCAGAATTCATCTAAACGATAAGACTCAGTAACCACTATGGTGTTCGTCACTTTATCCTCTTTAACTTCAAGCGCATGCAAAGCATAAAGATCGCCGTAGATATTTTCGTAATATTCTTCGTACCGTTTACCCAGAGCCCGCCTACCCGTGTTATCGAGACGACCGCGAAATCGATTGGCTTCACGACCTGTGTAAGTGCTCGTGGTAACAAAATCTACAGGCCCGCCAAACGATGACAGGTAAAATTTGTCATGCGTTGCTACACCAGGTAACTCAGGCAATGGTGCTTCTCTCTCAATGAGTGCATCACCGGGTTTACCGAGTACCAAGCCTGCTCCGTATTCAGGTTGCCCTCTTAAGCCAAGCAATCCGCTCTGACGGTTATCGGTTGCATCTACCCAGTATTGCTCGCCATTGTGCTCAACTAGCACGACAACATGGTTAAACACTCCGGGGCTCGGAAGCCGATGAGACAGGCCATTTCTGATTCGAGTAGACACCAGAATCGGCCACGCATCGACACCAATTTCATTCAAAAGAGAAACGAGCAGCAGTGCTTTGTCTTTACAGTCACCGTATCCATTTTGAAGTACTTCATCGGGTGCATGCGGACGATGTGAATTCTCACCCAATTCGATGCCATAGTAGCGAATGCGTTTCTGTACGTAATCTATCGCTTCGGCAATGGCGGCATCACGTCCTTCTTTCTCGGCAGTATTACGAATACGGCTCGCTAGCGCGCGGTATTTTTCACCCTGAGCCGAATGGCCCGCAAATAATCGTTCACCCCAGTTGGCAACGTCCGTCCAAGTTTTAAACGACGTGATTTGCAACAGATCAGGATGCGCCTGCCAACGTGTTGTACCGGACTCTGCTTCTGATATTTCACCTTCGTTCCATATCCACTGCAGCGTGCGCAACCCAGCCGTAGAACTCTCAGTAAAATCTGCTGTGGGTTGCTCCGGTGAGTGATTCAACCGATTAGACGAGGGCACCGTAATTCGAAGGACAGACCGCTCAACAGGTGTACTCCAACGCACCCGCCATTGGCTATGATGCCGCTTTTCAAATACGGGGTTTCGGCCATACACCGTGTAGCGGGTTTCAACAGTGTCACCCACTCGCACATCGGGTAATACAACCAACGCGGTGACATCTCCATTCAGTAAATCCAAATGGCTGCTGTCTTCAGTACGAGCAAGATCAACTCTTGCCTGCCTGAGTCTATCTTTCGACTGCCCATCGCGAGTCACAATGGCTGAGTGCAATTCTAATCGCTGGTAACTAGGGTCGAACGAAATCGACAAATTGGAATTCTCACTTAAGCCTGCCTGCCCCACGACTTCAACAATACTGTGACTGTGATAGGCATCCACCTTGCCATCATCGTATGACTGGCGATCCAGCAATAGATACCGTTCGCCTCCGGCCGTGTCTGAATCCTTGTTAACACGGCCCGGGCCGAACATTTTTACCCATGATGGTATCGGTGCAATGGAGTATCCATCAGTAGCAGCCTCGGAAGCATGACTGGCTGCACTTGCCATCATCAAGATGACCGTTATTGACAAGCCAATTCGACTCAAGGTTTTCAACAAACCGATCCTCATCAAGAAAGCTCTCAACATTAAGATTCATCTTCGCGCGTAAAACGAATCTTTGCGTTGCAACCATGGGTGCCGATAGAGGCTATGAACTGGCGGTATTTGCCACGGGGATCGTCGCCTGACAGATTGCCTGCGAAAACTTCCATAAAATCTGCATTACCGGACATGATTCCGTTACGCATACTGGCGTCACCACTGCTTATGTCAATTCGAAAATCACCGTTCTTTGAAACAGGTGATTTGTTCTCTAAACGACCCAGCTGTATGCGGCCGTCATCCACCAACAAATAAATTTCAAAGGGTTCCCACCCACAACTCATTTCCCAATTGCCGGGGAGAATCTCCTTCAAGGCTCGTGGTCCTTCCACCTCACCGATCCACACGCCGTCGTATGCACCGGTAGTGTCTCTATCGGCTGGATCGACATGGCCTGCTGCGCAGCCTGCGAGAATGGATACAGATAGCATTGCAGTTGCTAATCTGGTTTTAATGCTGCCGTTCATGTGTTTTTACCCCTGCCAACTAAGGCCATCACTTATTAATTTGTCGTTTCACAGACCCATACTGCACTTTCAGTTAGGGTTTGCAAGTTATTGAACGTATTGGACTAAACCGGCATGGTACCCGGCCAACTGCACTATAAGCCACTAGCGGCTTACTCCACCCCATCTGAATGCATTGGGAGTGTTACCTACTAAAAATGAGTGGGTACATCGATAACGTGAATATTCATTGCCCCAAGCAGGTGCAACCGATACAGTTCCACCTCCCGACCACCAGCCCATAGCTCAGCGCTCTCGTGACACCGTCCAATTCTCAAACTGAAAACTACGCCGTAGGCGTACTTTGGATGCTGACCACCATGTGCCTGTTTGTAACCATGGACACGGTGGCGAAGTATTTGACCCAAAGTTATCCGGTTGAGCAGGTTGTCTGGGCAAGGTTTTTCTTCCATATGGCCTGGCTGACCCTGTACTTAAGGTCGTCCATTCTGCAAGTTGTCCGCAGCGGCAATCTCAAACTTCAATTAGTGCGTTCGGCGTGTTTGATGTTGACGACACTTTTGTTTTTTACCGGCCTACAAACGGCGGAGTTATCGACTGCCACGAGCATCATGTTCTTATCCCCCATATTTGTAACGGTACTGGCGGTACCTCTGTTGGGAGAAAAAGTGGGGCTGCGAAGATTATTAGGCGTCCTTGTCGGGTTCTTAGGTGCCTTGATCATCGTGTCGCCAAAAACGGAAACATCTTCCTCGGTACTATCGGATTCCGCCGTTTCTGTCACTCAATGGTTACCGCAAACAGGTCACCTTATTCTGATTTGCGCAGCGCTGAGCAACGCACTTTATCAGTTGATGACTCGCAAACTGAGCAGCGTTGATTCATCCCTAACCGCACTTTTTTACTCTGGCATCATCGGCGCTATCGGTACGACGGTTTGGCTGCCAAACGTTTGGCAATTGCCGACGGTATCGGACTGGCTATTACTCTCTTGTGTGGGCTTACTAGGATGTGTAAGCCACTTCTGCCTCATTCGGGCATTTAGAAATGCCCCCGCCTCGTTGGTAGTACCTTTCAGTTATTCAGCTCTTTTATGGGCCACGATTTTGGGTTTTATTGTGTTTGATACCTTGCCAGATCGCTGGACACTTTTAGGTGCAGCACTTATCGTATCCAGTGGCTTGTATATTTTTTATCGCGAGAAAACGCTTAAAGAAGGGAATTAAACTCCGGATTTCTTAAAATCATAAGCCCACGTCAGATTTAACCTGCTTCCAAAATTGCGAAAAGCTGCTGTATTCATTCGCAGGAGTGGGGTACAACCAACGCCTTTCATCCTTCACGCCAGGCCAGTCGTCACATACCGGATATTCTCTATGTACAACGCTAGCGTTCTGACAAGCAGCCGTTAATTCAGCAGTTGTCCCCGTCATTACCTTAGTACCTTCAGGTATCCAATGACGAATAAACTGCCAACGCTTTGGACTCAGCGGCCAACTGTTATGAAAGTCGCTATCGATAAAAAGTACCTGTTGCTTCACGTCTTTACACCAATCCGGATCAAGATTCCAAATAGAGCGAACAGCCACATCTCCCGTCAGCTCAGATACATTCACAGCCGCTAAACATTCTGCAAGATCAGTTTTTTCTTCCCGCCATTCAGCCCGTTGCTCTAACGCAGCAGGTATTGGCAATTCAGCCAAGTCCTCGTAAGTACAATCAAGCCAGGTATTTTTCTGATGGGTTGCACTGTACTTATTGAGGTTATCTTGATTCGCTATGTACTGCTTATGACTAAACGTACCGGCCACCCACTGCCAACTTAAGGTGTTCGATGCCAAGTCCCCGTCTAACAGGTGGTAGTGCATCCATTTAGCGGGTTCAAGCCATTGGGTCTGCGCGGTATTGCACGTAATACCGGCTATCCACATGCGCGCATGATTATGTAGGCTTCCGTGCTCAAGCAGATGTTTAATCGATCCGTCTAGCGCATCTATTCCGGTTTCACCTTGTTGAATAGCCAATGGAACGAGACTGTGTTCCCTACCCTGCTCCGAGAGCAAGTCTTTATAAATAGCATCGCCATACTTATGCCAGGTTCTGTGGAAGTACTCTCGCCACGCAAGCTCAAAAAGAAATCGATAGCACTGCTTAGGTTTGTAGCGAGTCAGTAGTCTTGTCGCAACCGTTGTTGTATCTATGATGCCGTGTGTAATAAACGGGCTTAGCCAAGTCACCGAGCC
>JAHDGK010000105.1 GCA_020627685.1 Granulosicoccus sp.
GACAGACACGACAGACACGACAGACACGACAGACACGACAGACACGACAGACACGGCCGATATGACCGGGTCTACCGCAGGTGTTGTTTGTGATTATGTGGATACGACGTTTAATGATTCCGCATCGGTCAATGCAGAGAGTACGTCGTCTTGGACGTGTTCAGATACCGTGCGTATTCTCACGGCCAATGGTGTACCTGACCACGCAGTTGGTACATTTCCTAATGCCGGAAACCCGAACACGATTGCGGCGCAAGAAGTGTCTACGGAATACACGCTTGACCCTGTTGTATCGAATACATCGACGATTCTGGGCGGTCCCAGCGGACCTCAAGGCTATGTGCTTAACGGTGTAAAGATTGATTCAAGCACTGCTGGTTCTTGCGATAGTTCTGGGGATAATTGCAGCCTGATTGATAACTCAGGTGCATGGTCGATTGAAGCCTTAGGACAAACGACTTTTGATTTCGGCACAGACGACAACAACGCGCACGTGCAACCCGGTGGTGCTTATCACTATCACGGTATGCCGGAAGGATTTATTACAAAGCAGGGTGGAAACAGCTCTACGATGACGCTGATAGCATGGGCTGCTGATGGATTTCCCATATATGCACGCTACGGCTATAGCATTGCAGACGATGCTACGTCAGCCCTTAAAGCTGTCACAGGTAGTTATGAGTTGATCACTACCGTCAACGATTCCAGACCGTCGACCGATGATTATCCATTGGGTACATTCGCCCAGGATTGGCAGTATGTTGAAGGCTCGGGTGACCTGGATGCGTGTAATGGTCGGGTGGGTGTGACCCCAGAATTTCCGGGTGGTATTTATCATTACTACGCTACGGATACTTACCCATACTTTCAACGTTGCGTAAACGGCGTTGTTGAAACCACGGGTGCAGGCCCCGGCGGCCCTCCACGATAAAAACTAAAAGTATTTCCCCGTGTGTGTAGTACTGGGGCCTCACGATAAACGTGAGGCCCTTTTTTTTGACTACCGATTAGTCGCGAAACATCGGTGGTCTTGCATCAAGCCAGCTACCGTTGGCAGCGCCTGATTCAGCGACGGCAACAACCGCTGCCATAGAGCGTAAGCCATCGCTTGCACGTGGGTACAGGTTTGCCGCCGGGTCAATTTCGCGGTTTTCATTGGCTGCGTTAATGGCTTCTGCCAGATCTTTATAGATGTTGGCGAATGCTAATGGCATACCTTCGGCGTGGCCGACGGTAACGCGGCTGGTTCTATCCGCTTCCGGTGACAAATTGCCTTCACCGCGCTCAATGATCTGAAGTCTTTCATTGAGTGGCATCCAGTAAAGCTGGTTAGGTTGTTCTTGAGACCAACGCAAGCCACCGTTTTCACCAAACACTTGAATGGTTAAACCGTGCTGCCGCCCGATAGCAATAGAGGACGTCCACAAACGACCCACTGCGCCACCGTCCATGCGAAAGTTAACCATGGCATCGTCTTCTAATTCTCGCGATGAAATACACGAGACCGTATCTGCTGCAAGACTGGTCACTTCTTGCCCTGTGACAAAGCTTGCCATGTGCATGGCGTGAATGCCGCAGTCCGCAAACTGGGCCGAAACGCCGGCTTGGGCTGGGTCATATCGCCAACGTACGCGGGGGTTGTCTGCATCTGCCGCATCGGCATGATGGCCGTGTGAGAACTCAGCTTTTACCAATCTGATTTTGCCAAGATCGCCACGTGCCACCATTGCTTTCATGTGGCGTACCAACGAGTAGCCTGTATAGCCGTAATTGACTGCGCAGATTTTGCCGGTAGCCTGGGCCACTTTGACGATCTCTTCGCCTTCTTCAACCGTCATGGTCATCGGCTTTTCACACAGCACGTGAAAGCCTGCTTCTAAAAAAGCTTTGGTAATTTCAAAGTGCGTTGAGTTGGGCGTGGCAACGGTGACAAGTTCCACGCGATCATCTCGATTGCGTTCGCCTTCAAGCATTTCACGCCAATCGCCATAGGAGCGATCTGCCGCCAGCCCTAAACGTTGTCCGTATTCACGACCTTGTTCTGGTCGATGATCGAGTGCTCCAGCGGTAAAATTAAACAGACCGTCAAGGCCTGAGCCCAAACGATGTGCCGGCCCGATCTGGCTGCCTTCGCCGCCGCCAATCATGCCCCAGTTCAGTTTGCTCATTGATTGTTAATCCTTAAATAAAATATGCAGACGATGTCTGTGGCTGTTGGCTCAGGTGAAGCCGATTGACTGCAGGTATTCACGATTGATGCGTGCATCACCCTCAGGATCCGGGTCGAGCGTCGGGTCGCAATCCTGTTCGATGGTGCACCAGCCTTCGTAATTTGCGTCTAGCAGCACTTGTCTGACGGCTGGAAAATCCACTTCGCCTTTGTCCAGGTGGCAAAAAATGCCTTGACCGCAGGCATCATAGAAGCCTGTGCGATTTTCAATAACCTTGGCTTTTACAGCGGCATCTGTGTTTTTGAAATGCACATAAGTAATGCGATCCATGTGGCGTTTCATAAACGCAACAGGGTCAAAACCTGCGTAAGTGCAATGACCAGTATCTATACAGATTTTTAAGATAGATGGGTCTACTTCCTCAAGCAGTCGTTCAACTTCAGGCTCAAAATCCATAAAACCACCGGCATGCGGGTGAATTTCAGAGATGAGGCCGTACTCTTCAAAGCCCATCTTCGCAACCGTTGCGATGCGATCGCGATAAGCTTTCCACTCAGCGCTATCCATTTGCTCAGCTTCAGCGGCACGACCTGCAGTCGGCGCACGGCGTGGCGAGATGGAATCGATGAGTACAAAGTGCTTGGCGCCATGAGCCTGCAAAGCTTTACAGGTGCGTACAGCCCCATCCATGACATCGTCCCATTGGGCCGGATCGTGGAAAGCGCGGAAGACAACGCCACCGATAAGCTCCATATTGTGGGCGGCCAGGGCATCGCCTAATTCGGCAGGATCTTCTGGCATAAAGCCGACCGGGCCGAGTTCGATACCCGGGTAGCCCGCATCGCTGCATTGCTGCAGTACGGTTTGCCAGGTGGGATTACGGTCGTCCTGTGCGAATTCAACACCCCAGGAGCAGGGTGCATTTCCAATTCTGATGCTCATGTTTAAACGCCTAGTGCTAGCGGGTTTGTATAAGTTTTAGACCCGTGGAAGAACGGTTACCAAAATCTTCCAAAGCTAAATCAGACGCAAGTGCCTTGGACGCGAGGAATTTTCGTTTGCAACCGGTTGCATTTATTGTATTCTTTGGGTTGTTGAACCGTCAACACTCGATTGCTGGTTGGTGCACAACTAATTGGGTCCTATTTGTATGGGCCCCTGTCAGTGCGCAAGCAGTCTGTGCTCGGTACGTTGTTAAACAGGTCCGGATAAAGCCCATGACTCAGGAAACTGTCACACTGACGCTAGCTCAAGCCATTGTTCGTTGGATGGCGAATCAATACATTGTTATCGACGGACAAGAACAACGTCTGTTTGGTGGCGGCTTTGGTATTTTTGGTCATGGCAACGTCACGTGTCTGGGCGAGGCACTGTATAACCACAGGGAAGAATTGCCCCTGTATCGAGGGCAGAACGAACAAAGCATGGGTTTTGCTGCAGCGGCCTATGCAAAATACCATTTGCGTCAGCGCATTATGTTTTGTACAGCCTCGGCCGGGCCGGGCACGTCCAATCTTTTAACATCCAGCGCACTGGCACACGCTAACCGATTACCCATGCTTATGTTGTGTGGTGATGCGTATCTGACGCGCCTGCCCGATCCGGTCTTGCAGCAAATGGAGCACTTCCAGGATCCGACACTTGGCGTTAACGATGCGTTTAAAGCCGTCACGCGATACTGGGATCGCATCTGTCACCC
>JAHDGK010000106.1 GCA_020627685.1 Granulosicoccus sp.
CCCGTCTAGAACAATCCACTGATCCTTTTCTGCAGAACTTGCTCCGACGGGCCACTGCACCTAACCCGGACGACAGAATCACGGCAACCCAACTGCGCCAGACCCTCAAGGACAGTTGAACGCCAACCACGGCCACGACACCAGATACCGCCGATTTAAACATGCGTTGAATCTGCTGAAAGCAGACGTCGTCACATAGAGGCTTTTTGGACACAAGTACTAACTTACGTCTAATATTTCGTCTGTCTAGATCACAATCTGACTTGAATCAACCCTTCTGGGAGTTCTCGCACTATGAATAAGATCATCAACGGGTCAATACAGACCACTCACGCACTCATCGTAGGAGTTGAGCGTTATTCATCCGAACTCGATGACCTTGATGGACCTTGCCTAGACGCAATTCGAATGTGCAAGTTTCTCGTGGGTGTCGGTGTCCCACAAGCTAATATCACGATGATTGTCTCGCCCCTGGCGAAGAACCAACGTGAAGTGTTTGAATATGCCCGACGAAACAATATCCGAACGATAAACGCACGTAGGGACACGGTTGTTGAAAAGATCAATACCGAAATTCCTAAAATATCCGGGGACCTTCTCGTGACCTACTGGGGTGGACATGCGTATGTGTCTGCGCAACGAGATAACGAGCGTCGTGCCTTCTTTGCGAATTCACCGTCCAACTTCGATTGCACGTCTTTCTTAGATCTTTTAAGAAAGAACAATAACCTGGGTCACGACTTCCCAAATCTCCAACTCTGCTTCTTCGACGTCTGCGCCAATGAACTTGACCCGACCAGGGTCGAAGAACCGTACAGGTTCTTAATTCCACAAGGTTCCTGCTTCAATCGGCAGCAGTACGCAGTATTCGCTGCCGCCCCTGGAGAACGCGCATACAACAACGACTCAGAACAGACTGGCGTGTTCACCGACACTCTTCTAAAAGAACTAGAAAAGGGAGACTGGCCACCGAACGTTTCCAATATCCACGAAACAATCCGCCGATCTTTAGATGGCGCACAACGTCCTGCACTCTTTTGGTACCGAGATCCTAGCGGCTCCGAGTGGTCCACTCCATCAACATCTCTGAGAACTGACTCTCTCCCTAAAGAGGCATCTACGAACCGAGCCAAGGAACTAGCTAAGGTGAAATCCGGCTTGGGAGGTAACAGACTCTGCTGGCTACATGGAATCGCAGGGGTTGGTAAGTCCACGCTTGCCCAACTCGTTCGGGCAGATCTAGGGCTTCGTTGCATTGAAATCGACTGCCATGATTTGACTTTTCAGGATCTGATCAATCGAATGACGGAGAAGGTCTCCGGTTCAGCATCTAAGACTGGACCATCAACACTTCCGTCTGTGCGCCAACAATACGGCCAGTTGAATGGCCTCCTCCTCCTAGACAACTTTGAAAGTCTCATCAACGACAACGGCTACTTTGCTGAGCCAGAAACTCGTCGTCTCATGCATTTCCTTAGCGAAAACTCCCCGGGCCTCAGGACTATTGCTACGACAAGAGTCCTGCCACTAGATGGAAAAACAGCAAGTCGTGCCTTTAGCTTCAGGGTCAGAGGATTGTCTCACAATAATGCGAAGGCCTTACTTCGTTCTGTGATAAGCGATAACCGACCTGATTTGGTCGATTCTGTTGATGAGATTGTCAGACGTAAAGGTTTCCGGCATTTGAACGGTAACCCGCTAATGATTCGAATGCTGCCTGCTACTTTTTTCGGACTTCCCTTAGAAGTGGCCTTGAACGAACTAGACTCCGCCTCAGACACTGAGCAGTTTGTCAAGGACGCTTTTCTTGAGAGACTCACTCCGGGCGAGATGGATTTCCTTAAGATCGCATCCGTTTTCTTGGGTCAGTTTACGTATCAAACGCTCGACAGTACTTGCCAAATCTTAGAACAAGACACCACCAAGCTCCCCGCTTCTTTGCGTGCGCTGATTGCAAAAGGAGCCATACGGTTAGAGGGACAGCCAGGAGACTATTCGATACATCCTTTACTCCGAAATAATATCGAGAATCGGTATCCGGATCCAGATGTACATAGCGCAGCTGCCAAGCACTATGTCCAATCAAGCATGTTCTTGGAGACCCTCTATCACATTAGAATGCTCCGGAAGTTGGATGACAATCAAGCTGACTCGATACTTGATCAGTTATTTGAAACACCTGAAGGGGTGAACAGCATTGCTAGTTCAATCGGGAGATATGCAGAACTACTTTCTAATGACCCACAACTCGCTGTCGTCCTTAAGCTCGAACTGGCAAAGAAGCTGCGTGAAGAGGGTCAAGTAAATGCCTTCAAAACAATCTCTTCTGACTTGGAGGAGATCGATGATGCGCTTTCAGAAGATCTTGGAGAAGAGCTGGCTGCCTACAGCAATGTGATCCATACTTACCTGAAGCAAAAAGGGAAGAAACACACGAGTCCCCAGTTAGAGAATACAGCGTCGCTTGAGGCAGCGTATCTTGCAAGCTTGGGCGGCAACTATAGAGGCTTCAGTAAGAAAGTCAGCGAAACTGATCAGTCTCTTGAGAATTTCGACCCGCTCCGACGAGACCATGTAAAGACCAAGTTATACAAAGCCGATCTAGCAATAATGAAAGGAGACTTCAAAGCGGCCGAACAGGAATTAACTTCTACCCTTAAGCTATTTGGACCAGAAGCCCCTCTTGATATCGCCCAGTACACACGACATCTCGGTCATGCTAACCGTTTCTCTCTCATGTTCGAGCATGCGCATCAGATTTACTCAAGCATTCCATTGACAGATCGGCCGAGGGCTCTGGCTGGGCAGATCCAAACGAACATAGCAGAAACGCTTTGTTGGACAGAACCAACTTTGGCATTGGAAAGCGCCGAAAAAGCTCAGGAGCTGAACCAAGCAAGAAACCCAATAGAGGTAGCAAAGTCCGAAGTAGCGTCAGCCATCGCACATTGTTCATTAGGAAACCTGGACGAGTCTCGCTATCTCGCAAACAATGCCCTGATCGGTTTTGCCAATGCCAGCTATCCCGCCGGCCACGCATTTGCTAAACAAGCTCTATGTGTTACTGAAGCACGGGCGGGCAATTGGGACGAGAGTGAACAGCACTATAAATCACTTCGCTTACAGGTCCAGAAACTGTCAACCTATGAACATCTTTGTCTGATTCCTGCCTGGGTCTTAGGCGATTCGACAACCCCCCAATACCAACCTGAGCTAATCGGCGAAAAACCTCTTCACGAACGACTGCGGTCTATGGACCTGCCCTTAAGAACTCCGAACTAGCAGGAATATCCATGACCGATTCATGGCCCTAGATTTCAGGATCCAAGTTCAAGTCGGGAAATATCTTGTCACCCACCGACTAACCTGACCAAGCTCTCGTAGTCGATATCTGATTGATCATCGACGTCCACCGATATCTTCCCTCTAGGGCCTTGGATCTCTAGATAAGCTCGTTTGGTGGGCCCCTGCTTATCAAAGAAGTTCTTGTATGCTGCGTGAATCTTCTTTAGCGCCTCGACGCCCTGACTCAGTGTGATAACTGTCGCCGAGGTATTCGCAACAGTTAGCACCATTGTTATCGCATCAAGGCTCGGACCACGGGAAGATTGCCTCCGTTGATAGTCATTACTGAGTAAAAGATCCTCAGCCAATTGGTCTGGCAGGGTAATAACGACGTCCATCTGCTAATAGTTGCAGTCAGCCCTGCGGATTGTCAAGATTCGTCTAGCGAAAGCCAGGTAGGGCTCTTGAACTACAGTTCTGGTGAGTTATCCCGCAACTCAATGATTGTCTTGTTGAAACGACTTAGATGACGTTGTTCGAAGGCGTTCTGGATTCGGTCACGGCCGAGCACTTCGATTG
>JAHDGK010000107.1 GCA_020627685.1 Granulosicoccus sp.
CCGGAGCAGCTGTCCAATCGGCTAAGTAACCACCGGATTGAAACAGTGTGGCAGGGATTTGAACGTAATAATCCCCTGGGGGTTGCTGATCAAATAAGTACGTACCGTTAGAAGTGACTGTTGTAGCCACAAGCGCATCTGTACCGGCATTGCGCAGTTCTAACGTTAATCCGTTCGGAACTAACTGATCTACGGTTTCATCGTAAACGCCGTCGCCATCCATATCAGCGAAGACTAATTCACCGATTGAATGTGAGGCAACTTTTAAGATCGAACGATTCGATTTTACGTATTGGTCCGCCGGTAAATCCGTAGAGTCAACACCGAACAAGTTGACATACTCATCCCCGGGTTCGTTACCTGACGCTTGGAGCGTGTACGTTAAGTGAACAGCCTGTCTAACACTGGGACTGGGGGCAAGCTCGTAGTTAGCTACATGCTTAATCGCGGTGACATTACTCCACGCAATGGGGCATGTCATACCACCCACCTCAGGGACAAACGCTGTGCCGTTCCATTCACACCAGTCGCTGGTGTTGTCATCAGGATTGTGATCAATCGTGTTGGGAGCATCCGCTGAGTAATACAGCGTACCGATGGTCGGGAATGGATCACCACCGCCTGGAACCGAACCATCGCTCCAGGTATCAGTAGCAGGCCCTGTTAACTGCAGCGTGCCCGAGAAATTTGAAGCTGGTGTACGTTGTGACAAACCCGATCCGTCACCGTTATAGGGCAACACATTAACCATGGTCGGATTGTTAATACCAATTGCCGTGGCAAAGTTCGACCACACCAAGGTGTGTTCTTGAGTATCGTCAACTAAGTCAACCGGTACATCCAAACGGGCGCCTGCGTTCATTGCCCCAGCTTGGCCCAGAATTATCGTTTGCAATGTATCTGTCGAACGTACGGCGTTCGTAGCATTGGCATAGGCGACGTTTGTTGCTTGCGTACCATCTGGCGCAGTAACTTCCGAGTTTGTACAGAAAATCAGGGGCGCGATGGTGTCAGACGAGTGCACATCACCCAGCGTCCACTTCAGCGTCGTTTCACCTTGATTAGGCGTGTTGTACAAGACCTGTGTTGGCGTGGTGCTATTTGGGGTATTGACCGTACAGGTTTGGTCGTAGTACAAAAATTCGGGTAATACGTCCACTACTTCCAATGAGGTAGCCGTACCACCAGCAGGCAATATCGAAGATACCGTCGGTTGTATGGACCACACTACATCGTTACCGGCTAATGTGCTTGTCGATACACCTGCAGCAGCTTCTGGGGATACCGTCGCCTTCGATGTGCCGATCGTAACTCGGGTTAACGTCATACGGTCCCCGTGTGTACTAGTACTCTCAGGTGCCGGAATGTAATTGGTACCAATACCACCTGACCATTGCTGATCACTTCGTGCATTACCAAACGAAGGCAGCACCGTGCCCACTGGAATCGGTGTTCCTGCATATGGGCCGTTGTAGAAATTTAATCGCGCTTCAAGTGGTATGTTGAAGTAAACCTGGTGGCCGCTAGTAAATTGAGTAACTGAGGGATTCTTCGCAACGAACCGCACGGCATTAACGTCATCTATTCCAATAACGTTGGGGTCTGTGTTCCACGTAACGCCGGCCGTATCACAGCGAAATGCACGCATATCGGCCCAGTCACCTTCGTAACGTCCGGAAACAGGATTAAAATCAGGCGTGCCGTCCCCATCACCATCCAACTGATCCACATTGGGATAGCTCACGCTAGCGTATTCAATATCGTAATCCGCTAAGGACAATCCTCCTAAAGGTCTTGCAAACGCGTACTGACCAGCAGTAAACCCTATTCGGCCGGAATCTGTCAGTTTTTGTGTGGCATTGTCAAAGGTAGCGCACACCATCGCGTTGTCCCAAGCCGCACTACCGTTATTATTAATCACTGTCATCGTGCCGTAGGCCGTTGACGGTTCAACAACGCCATCGCCAGTGTGATAGCCAGACATCAAGGGTTCGTACTGATAACTCCAACCTGGCGTGACCACTGACATATGTCGATGACCATAGCTTCCTCTAACTCTTAATTCCAAAGTTGTCGGCCCGGTGCAGTTATTACTGGCTCCACCGCTCGGCATGGCAGTTCCGTTATGTCCGGGTTCCACTCCACTATCGTAGTTGGAGAGACCCTGATCATCCAACGGATCAAAATTATCAAGACAAAGTGATGCGACAACCGAGCCCGAGTCCTGTACCGCATCTTCTCTTTCTATTTCTGAAAAAGGTACAAAGAGCTGTATTCGATGAGCGGCAGCAAAGTAAGGTCCGTTGACTAACGAGGTACCGTTAACCGTTTCAGTGGGAAAACGCGTGCCACTGGTGTCTGCATCATTTACTGTTAACGAATAACCATTGATTGGATCACCGGAGATTGCACAAGTACCCGAATCCACCACCTTTTTATCGATAGGTTGAGCGGGTGAGTAACTTTCTAGACCGTACACCGTGAGTCCCCAACTGGTGGGATTAGGTATGCACTGTATTACTTGGTATTCGATTGGAAAGGGTGTGGTGCCATCACTGGCCACCGTTGTGAATCCCAAATCAAAATCGTAGGAATTTGACAGTGCAGAAATACCTTTACCACCTCTCGTCGCATCGGCTGCCAAATGCGCCGTTGCCCAGACATAAAACCCTTGTTCAGTGCCTCGGCCTGTACCCATGTCACGTGATGTAACACCACCAATGTGCATGTTCAGTCGGTCCCCGATAAGATCCCAGGCGGGGGCTGCAGAAATCTCATAGGTCACGCCATCACTGTAAGGTGTGTCCGCTACGATTTGAGTTCCTGAAGCGTCAAATCCGTAGGCTTTACCTTCGGTTGTAAAGGTCGCTCCGTTTATCGAATTGGTTGTTGGACGAAACGCCAATGAGAACGATTTCTGATCACCGTTGGCCATTGAGCCCAAGTTACATAACAGGGTTGAAGACCCATCTGGATTCAAGGTGATACTGGACTCAGGCGTCGTTCCGCCAGTTCCCTGAGGCGGTGGTAAGCAGATTGGTGGAATGTCATCAAAGAGCAACTCGGCGTCGATACTGGGAATAATGGTTTGCTCGAATACAACCGAGTCAATGGGAGGATCACCTGCCTGGATGCCGGTAACCGTTATCGAGTACAAGTTCGTCTGTGTGTCTACGGTTCGTATTCGGTTATCACCAGTTCCACAATCATCCCCGGCGTCAGTACAGTTCCCTGTGGTGTTAAACGGGGGGGTACCCGAAGTAACACCCGGACCAAACGGACCGATGTTTATGCTTTGAGCAAAAATGGACGGCGAAATAATTAACAAGCCGATCAAGGCTAAGTATCGCAAAAGACACGTCAAGTCTTTGACCACTGCACACGTCATATTCTTGTCGAGCGGTTTGTTATGTTCGAAAGTATAATTCACAGAAAATCCTTAACAATTCGATACCAATGCAGTCAAATTGAGACTACAAAGCACGTCAGAGGGTGCTTTTGGGTGCTGGTGCAAATTCATTCCATGAGCTCACGGTTAAGCGGATGGGAATTCACATCGTGTTTGAGCAATGGGTGAGCCAATACATGCTCTTTCGGATAAATCGTTTTATAAAACGTGCTTTGATGCCAGCCATGAAACAGTTGGACACAAACAAATAAGGCCCAGCAATTCGCTGAGCCTCTTTTCTCTAAGCGGAAACTACCGCGGATAAGAGCGACAAGCGCTACGCTCGGAACCACCCGCGCCGGCGAACCCAAGCTGTGATCAACGCAAGCAAGCCCAGAAGACTCAGTGTGGGATCGGCAACACTTCCACTTTGCGAACCAC
>JAHDGK010000013.1 GCA_020627685.1 Granulosicoccus sp.
CAGAAGCAGAAGCAGAAGCAGAAGCAGAAGCAGATCAAGACAGTGTTGATCTGGACAATTCATTCGTGGCAAACGATCACCTGAAACGTCTTGACTGCCAATACCATTGGAAGAATTCAGACTACTCAAGCTTTGAAGATTTTCTCGCCCGCTGCACGGCCAAACGGCGTAAAACTATTCGCCGTGAAAGACGACATGTGAGCGATGCGGGTTTGCGACTTGAACGGCGACTAGGCAACACGCTGAGTGAGCGAGAATGGCGTTGGGTGCACGGATTTTATCAATCCACGTTTGATCGCAAGTGGGGCAACCCTTCGCTGACTCGTGATTTTTTTGAGCGTGTCGGTAACTTGATGGGTGACAAAATACTGATTGTCTTTGCCTACGATGATGCCGACCCCACCCCCGACTGGCCAGTCGCTTGCTCCATCATGTTTATCGGCAGTTCTACTTTGTATGGACGCTTCTGGGGTTGCCGAGCTGAGTACAACTCATTGCATTTTGAAGCCTGTTACTACCAGGGAATCGAGTATTGCATTGAACACGACATTGGTACGTTTGAACCCGGTGCTCAGGGCGAACATAAGATAACGCGCGGCTTTATTCCAACGATCACCCGCTCTGCTCACTACATAAGGCATCCCGGATTTCGAGATGCGATTGCAAACTACCTTGAACAAGAAAGACCGCATGTAGAACAACGATGCACAGGGCTTAACGATTTGCTACCTTTCAAGTCCGAATCAATTTCTTTGTGAAGACTTAATGCCTATTCCTTATCTGGCCCACGACGATGACGTGACACCGTTCCCGTCAGTGAGCACAGCATTAAGTGAACCTAACGGCCTGCTCATGGCCGGCGGAAACTTGAGCCCTAGCCGACTCATCGCCGCTTATAAAAACGGTGTATTCCCTTGGTATGAAGCCGGCGAACCGATCTTATGGTGGTCACCTGATCCACGTTGCGTCATATTCCCCGATGACATCAGAATAACCCGCAGCCTCAACAAGACGATTCGCAACAGCGAATTTTTGATAAAAGAAAATACGGCTTTTCGCGATGTGATGAACGCCTGCGCCGCACCTCGTCGCGACAGCAGTGGCACTTGGGTCACAAGCGATATGATTAACGCTTACTGCCGTTTAAACGAAATGGGCATTGCCCATTCGGTTGAAGTCTGGAGTGATGACGAACTCGTCGGTGGGCTGTACGGCATCAAACTCGGCCGTGTCTTTATAGGAGAATCCATGTTCTCAAGACAAAGCAACGTATCGAAAATCGCCTTGGTTCATTTGGCTAAGTCAGATGATATTCATCTTATAGACTGCCAACTGGAAACGGCTCATCTAAACAGCATGGGCGCCACGTGTATAAAACGCGAACGCTACATTGAGCTGCTCAACACCCTTGGAGGTTTCGATACTGACCTGCATAAAACAACACAGGTCAGCAACGATTAACCCTTTTAGATATGCGACAAAATCGCAGCCTTAACCGCTTCTAGTTCGGCTGGTACTGTCTGAACAGCTTCTTGTCCGCGAATGGCAATATCAGGATCCTTTAAGCCATGCCCTGTGAGCGTACAAGTAATCACACTACCCGCTGGAATCAATCCTGATTTGATATCACGCAATGCACCGCATAAGGACACGGCAGAGGCAGGCTCACAAAACACACCTTCTTTTTTAGCGAGCAGGCTTTGTGTTGCTAACAATTCCTCGTCGCTGACTTCATCAAACCAGCCACCGGACTCATTCACGGCTGCATGAGCCAAATCCCAGCTTTGCGGGTTACCAATGCGGATGGCTGTTGCCAAAGTTTCCGGTTCAGATACCGGTTCGTCTCTTAAAAAAGGTGCCGCTCCGTCAGCCTGATAACCCACCATGATGGGTCGCTTATCCGTCATAGGATTTTCGAGGTAAGGACAATCGCCATTGCACAAGGTACAAGAGGCAGTGTTGTGCCCACAAGCCTCGCTAAAGCCTATCCAGTAGCCGGAAATATTACCGGCATTTCCCACAGGAATGCAGTGATAATCCGGCGCCCGTCCTAAGGCTTCAACGATTTCAAACGCCGCCGTTTTCTGACCTTGCAGTCGATAAGGATTAATCGAATTAACAATAGCAACCGGCGCCTCGCCTGCCACTTCCTTAACCAAGCGCATTCCATCATCAAAATTGCCTTTGATTTGCAGCACAACAGCGCCATGTGCGATGGCTTGAGCTAATTTACCCATCGGAATTTTACCTTCCGGAATGAGTACAAACGCGGTCATACCCGCTCGCGCAGCATAGGCTGCAGCTGCCGCGGACGTATTGCCGGTAGAGGCACAGACAATAGCCTTAGCTCCTTCCTCTGCCGCTTTACTCACAGCCATGGTCATACCGCGATCCTTAAAAGAGGCGGTAGGGTTCAAACCCTCGTATTTGACGTAAATTTCGCCGTCAAAACCAATCTCACGAGGAATGTTGGCCAATTTGATCAACGGTGTATCGCCCTCGTTTAACGATACAACGGGGGTGTTTTCATCGACCGGCAGCCGGTCTTTATAACGATCGATCAGACCCGTGTAGTGTGCCGGACGATTTGAAGGTGCAGACATGGATGACTCTCGGACCTTTTAAGGATCTATAGGGCTCAGTAAATAAAACACTGAAGAGTTTAAATGCGCTTTCTTTAGATTCGATAAACGATTCAGCGGGGCATATGATAAATCACAATGTCTCGACGCGTATTCGGGTTACCGGTTCTACGACGGTCTCTAGCGCTTGCACGCGTTCGATGGCCTGATCAATTAAGCCCTCTTTGACAGAACCCGTCAGCAAGATTATCGGAACCGTGCACATTGCAGGATCAATCGCAGCCTCGTCCGGCTCTTTCTGCAAAATGGCCTCTATACTGATACCCAGTTCACCGAATATGCCCGTCACCGTCGCCATGACACCGGGCTTATCTAGCGCTTGTAAACGTAGATAAAAGGCAGCTTGGTAATCAGCAGCTTTAAGGATGTTCAGTGGTTCGATTGAATCCGGCTGAAACCCCAGGGTAGGAACGCGATGCAGCATGTTGGCATCGATACCTCGAACGACATCAATGATGTCGGCAACCAATGATGAACCGGTCGGTTCGGAGCCCGCGCCGGGACCATAGTAAAGCGTAGGACCAACGGCATCGCCCTGCACGACAACGGCGTTCATCACGCCATTTACGTTTGCCAATAATCGTTTTTCCGGAATAAGCGTCGGATGTACTCGTAATTCAACACCGTCTTCTCTTCGGCGAGCTACGCCCAAGTGCTTGATGCAGTAACCCAGCTCTGCTGCAAATTCAACATCTTCACGACTGATTTTACTGATGCCTTCGGTGTACACCCCGTTGAATGACAATGGGATACCGAAAGCGACAGAGGCCATGATCGTCAGTTTATGCGCAGCATCGATACCTTCTACGTCGAACGTGGGATCAGCTTCTGCGTAGCCTAGCGCCTGGGCTTCGGCTAATACATCTTCAAAGGAGCGGCCCTTTTCAGCCATTTCACTCAAAATGAAATTGCCTGTACCATTAATGATGCCTGCCAGCCACTCGATTTTATTCGCGGCTAATCCTTCTCTGAGTGCTTTGATGATAGGGATTCCACCAGCTACCGAAGATTCGAACGCAACCGATACGCCATGATCGCGGGCCTTGTCGATAAGGCTATTGCCGTGAACGGCAATAAGCGCTTTGTTGGCCGTGATGATGTGCTTGTTATTGTCCAGCGCAGTGTGCAAGAGAGTCAGGGCCGGCTCGTCACCACCCATCGCTTCACAGATAATATCGATATCAGGGTCGGTTACCAGGCTCTGACTGTCCGTCGTAATATCGATACCCAGATTCAGTGCCTCGGCTTTTTCCTGATTGCGCACAGCAGCCCGCGTGACTCTGATGTCTCGGCCGGTTCGACGCTTAATCTCATTTGCGTTACGAATCAGGATGTTGGCAACTCCCTGCCCCACAGTTCCCAAGCCGAGTAGTCCGATGTTTACCGGTTTCAAAAAAATCTCCTGCCAATAAAGGAGCCGACTATGACTCAGTCGGCGTCTGGGCGCTTATTATAGCGCTATGAAAATGCATCTAGAGACTTCTGATCAAAACCTGATCAGTAACTACGGGATTGGCCTACTTAGCGTCAATGGTCAGGATTTTCACAACAATATTCTGATAACCAAGACCCGGGTTGTTGAGGATTGGTTTAGCGGCGACATCACAGAGCTCACCTTAGAGCACTTCGCACCACTGTTCGATGACGTTGAGGCTGAAACACCTGAAATCGTCGTGCTTGGCTCCGGGGAAAAACATCTATTCCCATCATTCTCTTTAATGGCTGAGCTTAAGAAGAAAGGCGTTGCTTTGGAGGTCATGAACACTCGCGCTGCCTGTCGAACTTATAGTGTCTTGGTTAGCGAATACCGCCCTGTAGCGGCAGCCCTCATACAAATTTCCAAAGCGTAAAAACGACAAAGGGCGCTAAAAAAGCACCCTTTGTGTTGAAAATTGTTTTTCGGCTATGCCATAAACAGGTTTTCGGCCGAATAACCACTGCCTTCTAAAATGCGTCGAAGCCGCTTGAGCGCCTCCATTTGAATTTGACGTACGCGCTCTCGCGTGACGCCCAATTCCTGACCCACTTCTTCAAGCGTAGACTTCTCATGTCCGTGTAGTCCAAAGCGACGGACCAGTACTTCCCGTTGCTTCGACTCTAACTTGAGCAGCCAATCGTTGATGTTCGAGTTAACGGTCTCGTCCTGCAACACCATGGATGGATCCACGTTGTTTTCGTCTGGAATAATATCGAGCAGAGGCCGTTCGCCGTCTTTACCGATGGCCACGTCTACTGAAGTCACACGATCACGTAAACCTAATAGACGGATGACATCTTCTACTGGGCGCTCAGTCAGTGCAGCAATATCTTCAGGTGTCGGCTCGCGGTCCAAAGACTGCTGAAGACGTCTTTCCGCCTTGATGTACACATTCATCTCTTTAACAACATGAATAGGCAGGCGAATAGTACGAGTCTGGTTCATCAAACCCCGCTCTATGGTTTGTCGAATCCACCAAGTAGCGTAGGTTGAGAAACGGAATCCACGCTCGGGGTCGAATTTCTCAACCGAGTGGATAAGACCTAGGTTTCCTTCTTCGATCAGATCGAGTAAGGCCAAGCCCCGGTTCATGTAACGGCGAGCAATTTTCACCACCAGGCGCAAATTGCATTCGATCATCTTCGCCCGCGATTTCTCACAGCCTTTCTGAGCAAGACGCGTGTACATCTTCTCTTCATCGGCTGTCAAAAGCTCCGAATGCTCAATTTCCTTTAAGTACAGTCGCGTGGCGTCCATCTCCTTACGAGACATATCACGCAGCTTACTCGCCGTGATCTTCTCGCTCGGTTCGCTATCGTCTTCCTCGACGGCAGCGGTTGATGCGGACGCGCCAGTGTCGACGCTTCTCCGGTTCCAACCGGTGCGTTCGTCAGTGGTCATCGTAAAGTTTCCCCAATGCTGTGTCATATGACACTCTCAATTTTTTTTATATATTAAAGGAACTTAGCGCAACTTGCTAACGCAAATTCGCCGGTTTTCGTTTTTTTGTAACCCTTGTACGGTTACACCACGGAGCACGTAATATGCGGTGTTACTAACGTGCACTTAAGAACTCCATAGGATTCAAAGCATTACCGTCTTGACGAACTTCAAAACGGAGTACAGATTCTTGTTTGGTATTTGCACCTAATGTGGCGATAGGATCCCCGGCTTTCACGCGGTCCGTTTCGGCGACATAGAGGTCTCTGGTGTGCGAATAGGCGGTTAGCAAGTTGTTGTCATGCCGTACCAGCACCAGATTGCCAGCGCCACTTGGGTCTTTACCCGAATACGCCACCACACCATCCAATACAGCCACTACCGGTTGTCCGGGAAGGCCAGCAATATCAACGCCGTGTCGACCTTCTGTTTTAGGAGCAAAGCCTCGGGCAATTTGTCCCTGAGTCGGCCACATCCATCCACCGCGCTGTTCTTGCAGACCTAAATCTGAGTCGCGACGTGCTAGTGGTATGTCACCGTTATGAATATATTCTTCTTCAACGATCTCCTGCCCTGCGTAAGTCATGGTTTCCATAACCCCGTTACGCATAACCTGATCACCCGCAGCAGAGCCTCGAGAATTCAATAAAGCTCTATCGGTCACGACTGTTCCACCCTGACCGTAACCATTATTGCTAGAGGCAGCGACCTCAACGGCGCGCGGGCGGTAGACCGGCTGCGTGGTTGCAACATCGTTGGTTCTGGTTACGACGCCTTGTCTGACTCGAGTCGGCGATGAGAACGAATGACCTTGTCTGGTTTGGGCCATCTGCTGGCCGGGAGTGCGAACGTAGAGGCGAGTTCCTGATGCCAACGATCGGCCACTCAGCCCAGGATTCAGTGTTGCCAGTTCTTGTGGTGAGAGTTGATAACGGAACGCAATGCTTTCAATGGTTTCACCCGCGCGAGCGATGTACGTATCTGACCCTAACTCCAGGCTTTGCAGGCGAGAGTCTATGTTGGACACAGACTGGCAGGCCGCTGCGGAGAGAGCCAGAAAACCAATACAGCAAGCTCTAGGCAATTGCTTCATCGATCACTCTAAAAACAGTTCTACAAGAAAACAGCTTCATATTGACGGGAAGAGCCCCGCCTGCGATTTATGAGTGTAGTAGGCAATTCAAGACTTACCAGAAAGAAATGGAACAAATTTCACATCGCTCTCTTCACGCACAGAAAAACTATCTCTTGTCCGCGTAATGATGGTTAACGACTGAGCACCATCCTGCGCTCCAACCGGCACAATCATGCGTCCGCCAATCGTTAATTGTTCTAGCAATGGCATAGGCACTTTCGCTGGTGCCGCAGTTACCATAATCGCATCGAATGGACCATGGCTCGCCCAACCCCAACTTCCGTCGCTGTAACGTGTGTGGATATTTCGATACTGCAACGCCCGGAACCGGCTGCGTGCCTTGTCCAATAAATTTCTTATACGCTCAACTGTAAAGACAACATCGACGAGTTGGGAGAGCACTGCCGCTTGGTATCCAGAGCCGGTACCGACCTCCAGTACCCGCTGCACGGGGCCTTCTTCCAGCAATATTTCAGTCATGCGTGCAACCGCATACGGTTGAGAGATTGTTTGTCCTTCACCAATGGGCAAAGCCACATCTTCGTAAGCCCGCGTGGATATCGCTTCGTCAACGAACATATGTCGTGGAACTGTTGCCAATACCTGCAATAAGGCTTCGTTTTCGATACCGCGATCGATTAAACGCCGAATCATCCGCGTGCGGGTTCTCTGTGACGTAAAACCGATTCCAGCTATTTGATGAGCACTTGCGATCACGTAATTTGTTCCAGCCATTCGGCCACTGGTAGCACACTGTCGCGCTTGGTTAGATCAATTTGTAGTGGGGTTACAGAGACGAATCCATCTCGAACTGCACCAAAATCAGTTCCTGGGCCATCATCAGCAATGTCACCTGCAGCCCCTATCCAGAAGATGGTTTCACCTCGTGGATTTAGCTGACGAATGGCACTTTTGGATGGGTGTCGGGTGCCCAAACGCGTCGCTTTGAACCCCTGTATGGAATCGTAAGGAATATCGGGCACATTAATATTTAGGATGGTGTCCGACGGCAATGGCACCGATTTCAAATGCGCGACCATGTCAGCCGCAACCTTTGCACCGGTTTCAAAGTGTTGTGGTTCGTGACTTGCCATAGACAGTGCTATAGCCGGATGCCCTAGGTGCCGTCCTTCCATCGCGGCAGCCACCGTTCCTGAATAGATCGTGTCATCACCCATATTCGGGCCATCGTTAATACCACTGACCACCATGTCAATGTCATCTTCCAGTAATCCGTTTAGTGCAATGTTGACGCAGTCCGTGGGCGTGCCTTCCAGAGAATAAATCGATTCTTCGCGCTCAACGGCATGGACCGGGTGAGACAAGGTCAACGAATTACTCGCGCCACTGCGATTTCTATCAGGAGCCACAATTGTCGCATTGCCAATCTGCTTCAATGCTGCAAAAAGAGCTCTAATGCCAGGCGACAGATAGCCATCGTCGTTAGAAATAAGGATGCGCATTGAAGTGGCGTTTTACACAACATTTTTATGAAGACTGAATGAATTTAGTCTGCCTTAGCGGTTACGCAACACCTTATTTGTTCCGAATTACCACCAAGATAGAAAAAATTGGAATTTATGGTTAAAAATCAGCCTCTGATAGACTCCTTCCTTGCATCCAATCTACGACACTCAGCCTCGTGCCCGTTATCAATAGTCAGTTCAGGCCAACAGGCTTTTTGAAAAATGCGCACTTACAAACTGTATTGGCGTCTAAAGTTTTTAAACCAAAGCTGGTAGACACCACGCGAGAGCGGATTGATACACCCGATGGTGATTTCATCGATATCAATATCGCCCAGGGTGATTCTCAGAACGTCGTAGCCCTTTTCCACGGGCTGGCCGGTTGTGTCGAGAGTCCTTATATACAAGGTGTTGTTGCGGCGCTTAAGTCCTGTGGGTTTCAAGCGGTCTTAATGCACTGGCGCGGCTGCAGTGGTGAGCCTAACCGCCTTAGCCGAGCCTATCATTCCGGCGCGAGCGATGACATTGATTGGTTCATCCAGTATTTGAAAAATCGCTATGCCGATGCAAATCTCTATGCCGTTGGCTATTCACTCGGTGGCAATGCATTACTTAAGTACCTGGGGGAACAAGGCAACAAATCTCCTCTGAAAGGTGCTATGGCCGTATCTCCTCCTTTGGTTTTATCCGAAGGGGCTAATCAGCTGGATCGCGGTTTTGCCAAGATCTACCAACGGTACTTGCTTAATCTCATGCGTAAGCAGCATGAGAAAAAACGACTTCGATATCCCGATTTAAACGTGCCCGTTGCCCACAAAGGCTTAAATACTTTTTGGAAGTTTGACAACGAAATAACCGCCCCGCTACACGGATATGCCGGTGTGGATGATTACTACACACGCTGTAGCGCGCGCCAATACTTGTCGTCCATTCACGTACCCACACGAATTCTCAGTGCTCGTGATGACCCGTTTTTTACACAAGCGATCTTACCGGAGGCATCTGAGCTGTCTGATCAGGTCACATTGGAAATATCGGAACACGGAGGCCATGTCGGTTTTCTGGGTGAATCTGGACGGTGGCTGGATTCGCACGTGGCTCACACGATGAATAATTTCAAAACCGCAGCGAATTGATCGCTTTTATCTGCCACGGCCCTCCCGGGTCTTTGCATTGCAGCCAGCACTGTGAGGCAGGATCAACATTGAATGTCATCGCGTCGGAAAGATCCCAGCCCAGACACAGACAAACGAGTGCTCGAATAGAACCGCCGTGGGATATAACCGTCGCGGAAGCTTCGGTCTCTTGCTGCACACTGGTCAGCCACTCATTAAGCCATGACTGACAGCGGTTGCATTGCTCATTGAACGTCTCACCGTTAGGGGGTGAGCGGTTGACCCAGTCTTCCCCCCACTTCGCGAGAATGTCCGGAGTGTTTTGATGGACCTCATCCCAGGTTTGCCCTTCCCAATCGCCGAAGTCGAGCTCCACAAGCCGTTTATCGAATACAAGCTCAGGCAGCGAATACGAGCGTGTTGATTCAAGAACGGTTCGGATAATATCGGCTGTTTCGCGAGTGCGTGTCATTGGACTGCAGAACCAATGAGTAGCCATGGCTTCGTGACGGAATGTCTTTGCCAAGGCATTAACTGATGCCCGACCCTTGTCTGATAAATCAATATCGGTGCGCCCTGCAACACCACCGGTGTCTGACCAGATCGTATGACCGTGGCGAACCAGATGCAGGTTTATCATTGCAAATAAGCCAGTACCGACAGCAATATTGCTATCTCGACAATTTGATTTGTCGCACCCAAACAATCCCCGGTAATTCCGCCGAAGGCATGCTTAAAACGTTTGACCGATACAAATGCGGTTAGCCAGGCAACAGGAAGCAAGACAAATATAGCTGGCGAAGACAACCACCAAAGAGGGAGCATTAACAAGATACTTATTAGAGTTGCCTCGATCAAACGCGTCATTGTCACCCCCTCAGCAACCACTTTATTGGCAGCTTCAGGACGAGCATAAGGGGCCGTGGCCATTAAAAAGACACTGCTCCAACGACTGAGAATATGAGCACTGACCAAGGCCACGACACAAACGACTAAATCGATAGCCAGCAACTCGCTGAGAAGAACAAATTTACCCAAGACCAGCAGTATCAGGGCTAAGGCACCGTAGGTACCAACTCGACTATCCCGCATGATGTCGAGTTTCTTGTCGACATCAAACGCGCCTGCGCTGTCTGCGACATCTGCCAGCCCGTCTTCATGAAACGCACCGGTAATTCTAATGCCGAGAACGAGTGTTAAAAATACAGCGACGGGTATCGGTAGGAAATTCGAAAGGACAGCTAAAGAGAGTGCGAGCAAACAACCTACTAAGGCACCCACCGCCGGAAAGTACCGACTGGAATCGGACAGAACCTTTGCATCAGGACTACAGAATCTTCCAACGGGTAGTCGCGTTAGAAACATCAAGGCAGTACCAAAGGTAATGATCCGTGCTTTCATCACTCACCAGTGGAGACGCCCGCCTCCGCAAAGCTTGCCATGTCTGACATGATCGCCGCAGCACCACGAACCAACGGGATTGCCATGGCAGCAGCAGATCCTTCACCGAGTCTCATGCCAAGCTGAAGCAACGGTTCTGCATTCAAAGTGTCTAGCGCCAGAGCATGGCCAATTTCAGCAGACCTGTGGGCAAACAGTAAATTGTCTCGCACCGCCGGTCGAATTTGGCAAGCGACCAAAGCAGCTGATGTCACAATAAAACCATCGACAATAACCACCATACTGTGGGCGGGCGCTTCAAGCATTGCACCCACTATCGCCGCGATTTCAAGTCCTCCGGCTTGCCGTAAGCATTCCATTGGATCATCACTTAATGATTCGAGTCGCTGCATAGCCTCCGCAACAACTCTTTGCTTAACCGGCATTTGCTCATCACTCAACCCGGTTCCCCGACCGGTTACGTCAGCGGCAGCATCTGCATTCTGCGCGCACAGTAAACCCGTGAGTATTGCAGCCGAGGTGGTATTGCCGATTCCCATTTCTCCAAGTCCAACACATTGGACTCCTTGATCAGCTGCACGCACTATCGCTTCCCTGCCCACTTGCAACGCAGAATCAAGCTGCTCGTGAGTCATTGCAGCGCCCTTGGCAAGATTGGCAGTCCCCCTAGTCACTTTCTGCTGAACGATGGCGCTGAATTCAGATAGGTCGCCATTGACTCCGACATCTATGACTTCCAAAGAGGCATTCGCACTTTTGCTCAGTACGCACACAGCTGCGCCGCCTGCGGCAAAATTAGCCATCATTTGCACAGTCACTTCAGCCGGGAAAGCACTAACCCCCTCTTCGGTGACACCGTGATCCGCACCGAACACAATCACTCGAGCCGGATCAACGACGGGTTTTAAGGTTCTTTGAATGGTAGCTAACTGGACCGCTACAGACTCAAGCTGCCCTAATGAGCCGGGTGGCTTAGTCTTATTATCGATAGCATCCTGCGCGGATGATTTAAGTGTCGAAAGGTCCGTAGAAGAGTTGCTGGAGTTCATTAATATGCATGGCGGTTCAAGTCTTAATCAATGAACTTTTATCGAGAATACGCTGCACATGACCTTCTATGAGCTTTCTATCGCCGTCGCTTAATCGCTCAAACAGGGCGCGATAACTGGGTTCATCACGTTTCGCCACCTCAGGTGCTTCATTACCATCCAATATGCGAGCATCGGTACGGATGCGAATTCCTGAGGGGAACAGCGTTAGTGTAATACCAATGAGTTCGCCTGGGCGCAATAGCATCGTATCGGCAAAGTGTATGCCGCCTGCGGATAAACTGACTTTGTGGGTAGGCGTCGCTCGTTTGCCCTCATCACCGTCCAGTAGCAGTTGCCTAATTCGCTCTTCGAGCTCATCGATGTAGGCACCGACCGCAGGAAAATCCCGTCTAACAGTGGCATACCCTTCAATCTCGTACTTATCGTTTTTTCGAACAGTTTTGCGAGGCTTTGGCGTCACAACCTGACCAGCGGCCGGCATTTCGTTCAGTTTTTGAATTTCCAGGCCAACAGCGTCGTGAACACGCACATATTGGCGACGATCGGACTGAACAGCGGGGGTATCTTCAGTATTCATCTGCGCTAGCCTGCCTTATATAACTGAAAGTAAGTGTAGCCACCTAAACAAGCAAATACTGGGCACATCGGTTACGCAGAGAATTCGCTATACTGCGTTATGTGAGTTCCGTCCCGGTAGCTCAGCTGGATAGAGCAGCCCCCTCCTAAGGGGCAGGTCGGGGGTTCGAATCCCTCCCGGGACACCACTTTCCCCAAGATCTTCGAATTTGGGGCATCAATTCCCGCAATCTCAGTAGCCAAAAAATTGGGAATTGTGCTGAGGGGTTATCTCCCCTCAACACAAGTTTTACTGTCTAACAGGTTTCAATCACCTTTCTTTTTAAGTTTCTCAAATCCCTGGTGAATAATTGCGGTGGTTTGGTCCAGTCGAGGGTGAGACGCGCGGAACGAGGCGAAAAGATCGTCTTCTTTATCCATGGCTAAAAGCGTGTCTTTGAGTACATGAATAGCCGCTAACACGTCCCCCGTATGCCCGGATTCCGAGATGGTATGCATATTTCGAGTTGGGAAACCAACGGACGTTGCAGCACTATCAACACTGGCCAACACAGCGGCCATGCCGTCTGTTCCTGTGTCGCGTCCGCTAACATCCAACTGCATGGGAATGTCTGCAGCCATGGCAGCGCGTTTGATACGCGCATTGAGTTGCTCACTCACGATAGCGCCTGAAGACAAGGTAAAACCTTTGCCCATTTCCAGCGGCTGCATATTTCGATCGCCGATGCTTGGTGCGGCGACATAATCATGATTGACATCAATGGCAATAAGAACGTCGGGGGCCATTTCACCCGCCAACACACGGCTGCCAAAACGACCGATTTCTTCATGCGATGCAATGGCATACAGCACGCGGATATTGTCGGTGCCGCCGGCTTCAGACACCAGGCGTGCCACTTCAGCAGTAACAAAACATCCCAGCCCATTATCTAAGTAGGCGCCATAAAACGTGTCCGGACTGAATCCACGTTTGATAGGACGGTCGAGAATAATCGTATCACCCGGCTTTAATCCCAATCGCTTGACCTGATCAGCTTTGTTCTCACCGTGTATTTGTAAATCCAAATACAGCGAATTGGGTCGAATGCCTTTGTCACCCGTACGCTGAGCAGCATCAGAAAAGTGGATCGCACCCATCGCTTCGATAGTTCCGCCTTTGAGCGAACGATACTCACCGGGAACATCCGGGTTTTCACTGAAAACAATCACTTCGTGTCCGATCAGAGTGCACGGTAAAAAAGAATCGCTATTGATGTAAACCTTGCCGTCCGCGGCAATCTTTCTTACCTGCATGCGGATTTTGTCGGCATGGCCAACGAGCATGACGCTGAACATATCGTCCTCACCCGGATGAGAATCCCACACGACACCGGCATTACCGACAAATTGGTGCATCTCCCAGGAATCAGGCATGAAGCTGTCGAAATAGGGTTTCAGCACACCCAGCGTCATGGCCGATTCTAAACCCACAGGACTGGGCGCTTTGAGAATGTCCCGCATGATGTCGAATTGTTCTTCGGGCATCGGGTTAGACCAAGGTTTACTTTGAGTCATAGTTTTTTAACAAGTCAGTAGTCTGGTGTTAGATACGAAGAATATAGGGATGAAACTGAAATCCGTATATAAATAAGTCAGCAATTTTATTCCTCGGCCTACAAATCCTTAACGGCGACATCTAGAGTCGTTTGAGCCACAGATAACCCGCCTATTTTCGCTGCCCCAACCCGATACCAATAAAAATCAGGGTCAAGGACACCCACATCACGATAGTGGGAGTCTGAGAAAGGAACAACCATCCCCAAAATACGGCAAAAAGTGGAATCAGATAACCCACGTTAGACATGAACACAGCGCCGGTATTTTGCACGATCTTCACGCGCAAGACATAGGCCGTGGCCGTGGGCCCAATCGCTAAAAACAACACAGCGCTTAACGTGATACCCGAGTATTCCTGCTGCCAAGGGGGGTACCACCAGATCAGAATGGGCAGCAACACCAATGATGCTATGGCCAAAGAACTGGCCACCAGCAACAAACTGGGCATAGGGCCGAGTCGTCGGATCAATACAGCAGAAAGCGAATAGCAAGCAGCGGCTAACACCACTGCAAACATCGCGACAAGACTCCCACCACCAATCAACAGGCCTTGCCACAACAGGCACACAACCCCTAAGAAACCGAATACCAGCCCGACAAATTTATTCCACGAGAAGCGGTCATCGTGTGTCATGTAATGTGACAACAACAATGAGAAAAATGGTGAGGACGCTAGCAATATACCGGTTGTCGCGCTGTCTATTCGAAGCTGTCCCCAACCAATCAGCGAGAATGGAACCACACTGTTAAGCAAACTGATCAGAGTGATCAGCCCCAGAGTCCTTCCATTGAACTTGGGAAGAAGCCCTTTCCAAAGACAAATTAGCCCCAAAATGATGGCGGCTAGAGAGATACGGTACGCGGCTATGGCGACCGGTGAGAAGTCATCCAGCGCTATCTCATTGAGTAGAAACGTACCGCCCCACATGCCTGCAGCGGTTAAAAGCAGTAAGTAGTCCCCAATTCCGGCTTTTCGCAGGCTCTGACTGTGTCTGTCTTGCAAGGTGTTATCGAGAACTCGAATTTTCGCGGATCGGACAGGCATAATGCCAGTTCAAAAGCTCGATCACATCACTATGAAAAAGATTTTCAGTGCAGCCCTACCCGCCATCGTGTCCACAGCTCTTATATTGAGTGCCTGCGGAGGAGGATCCAGCAGTTCAACACCAGGAACCACAGGTGGCGGATCCGATGGCACTACCGATTCTGGAAACGGGGGTGGCGACGGCTCATCCACCGGAGGCGATAGCAGCTCACTGAGTCACGGCGGTACTGCTGTTCCTGTGAACAGTGTAGACCCAACGACAACCAGCTTCTTTTCAACCCGAGGCAGAGACAAGGCCGCAGCCTTGCCCGACAATCTTGCTGTCGTATTTGACGTTGTCGAAAACCACGGTGGTGATGCTTTCGCTTCCGGGACAACACCTAACTGCAGCAGCCTCGGTGCGCAATACAGTTCCTGCAGTATTTCAAATATACATATCAAGGATGCCACCGGAACTCTAAACAGTGGTGACTGGAAGTTGTACTTTCACAGCATTCGCCGGGTGCTACGGGTCGACAGCAACGAATTCACCGTGACTCACGTTAATGGCGATTTAAATTACATCGAACCTTCAGCAGGCTTTCTTGGGTTTGATGGCAATGTTAAAACCATAGGCTTGGTCACGGAATACAACTACCTTATCGAATCAGACTTTATGCCCCGCTACTGGTTAGTACGTGACAGCGGTGCAGTTACCGTCATTAACAACACGAATAACGATACGGACGAGTCTCAATACGCAACAACAATTTCTGGCGATAACCAACGAGCATTCAACGGTGAGCCTATTGATCTTGCTACCGCGTCAACACGATTTTCTAAAAACTCTGATATCGATGCCATTGCCGCTACTTTGAGTGCAACCGATATACAGTCGCGCATCATCCCCCGACCAAGCAGCATTGCTTTGGGTGCAGGTGTTTTGGACATCGGAGGAGGATTTTCCTTCTCAGGCACGTCCCTTGATGCCGGTTCTGTTGCGGCACTAAACGCTCGTCAGGCACAATTTATGAGTACTGCTGCGGGAGTACCACTCACCGCCGTCATCGATTCTTCCATGGCAACAGACAGCTATACACTGTCAGTGGCAGCTGGCGGTATTAGCATGGCAGGTGCGGATCAACAATCATTGTTCTATGCGGCACAGTCGTTGTTGTCTCTTGTTCAACCCGGTGTTGGTACGATTCCATTCGTGAACATCAGTGATTCACCGCGGTTCGAATATCGCGGCATGCATGTCGATGTTGCCCGGAACTTCCATTCAGTGGCATCCATACAACGGCTACTCGATCAGATGGCTGCTTACAAAATGAACAAACTTCATTTGCACTTAAGTGACGATGAAGGTTGGCGCTTGGAAATACCGTCACTACCGGAATTAACTAGCATAGGAGCCCGCCGCAGCTTCCAGCTCGATGCATCAGGTAATGTCACGGAATCAACGGGCCTAATGCCACAACTTGGTTCAGGTCCGTCTACTGATAATCAAGGCACAGGCTTTTTCTCTCGCGCTCAATTTATTTCGCTCATTGAGTATGCGTTACAGCGACATATCCAGATTATTCCAGAGTTCGATATGCCGGCACACGCGCGTGCAGCTGTTGTTGCCATGCGTGTTCGTGCGCAAAACCTTGGTGACATCAACGATATAAATGTTCGACTTGATGATCCTGCAGATACCTCTAGATACCTGACCATTCAACACTACAACGATGGCATCCTTAATCCTTGCCTACCCGGTACATACAACTTTATAGAAACGGTTATCACCGACGTACGATCCATGTACACAGCTGCCGGTGCTACCTTAGATACGTGGCACATGGGTGGCGATGAAGCCAACAATGTGTTTACCGGCGGTGGCTTTCAGGACGTGAACGCCGGTTCAAAAGTTCCTTGGCGCGGCGAGATTACACGCAGCGATTGGGATTTCCCGTGGGAAGCATCTCCGGCTTGCCAGACGTTTATTGCCAATACACCAGGTGTTAATTCTCGCGATGATCTGCAACCCTATTTCGTTAAAGAAGTTGCACAACGTGTAGCTGATGCAGGCATAGCAACATTTTATGCGTATCAGGATATCTACGATGACATCAGTGCCAGCGAGTTAGCAACGTTAAACGCAGGTGTCGGCTATTGGGAGCCTGTGAGCACATCAGCGGGTTATAACAATATCAATGGCTACTCGAACCGCGGCTTTGAAACATTAGTTGCCGTACCTGACTTTTTGTATTTCGATTTTCCACAAGAAGTTGATCCAGAGGAACGAGGCTATTACTGGGCTACGCGATACACCGATACACGAAAAGTGTTCGGCTTTGCGCCGGAGAACCTTCCACAAAATGCAGAGACGTCTGTAAACCGCGACGGTAACAGTTGGACGGCAGCGGGCAATGCGACTAATCAAGGCTTTGTAGGCATGCAAGGGCAACTTTGGAGCGAGACGGTACGGACACCCGAACAATTTGATTACATGGTCTTCCCTCGACTGCTGGCTTTAGCCGAGCGTGCCTGGTCAAGAGGTTCATGGGAGCAAGACTATGTGCCAGGTATCACCTACTCTGGTACAACAAACCTTGTGGATAAAAATGCGTTGAACGATGACTACGCGAGGTTTGCAGCTGCCTTAGGTTATAAAGAACTCAGAAAGCTGGATGCGGCAGGAATTCGTTACCGGGTATCCGTGCCTGGCGCCAGTGTCAATGGTGGTCAACTTAATATGAACAGTGACCTTCCGGGCTTACCTTTGGAATACTCAACCGATGGAACGAGTTTCCAACCGTATACAGGTGTTACCTCGGCAGCAGGCGTCGTAGCGATTCGAGCGCGATCTGCCGACAATGCCAGAGCTGGCCGCGTAGACTCTGTAGAGTGATCAACACCCATCGTCTTTTAAACAAAGACGATTTGGTTTGAAATAAGATAGCGCGCCTTGAATTACCGAGGCGCGCGAACGAGTCGGTTAACTCCGAGCAACTGAAGTTATTCGCGCAAGCGGTTTTTCGTCGATAGGCAAATGCAAAATGGCTGCTAACAAGCCAAGCGCAACCCCTGCCCACCACATCCCGTTGTAGCTTCCATAGGCGTCGTATAAAGCACCGCCTAGCCAAACACCTATAAAGCTACCGATTTGATGGCTTAGAAATACAATGCCAAAAAGCGTCGCCATATAGCGTATACCAAATACTTGAGCGATGATTCCCGTCGTTAACGGGACCGTTGATAACCAAAGTACGCCCATAGCTGATGCAAAGCACAGTATAACGAACGGCGTTTTAGGTGATAAAAGAAGTGCTGTTATCAATAGCGCTCTTAAGAAGTAAATAGACGAAAGGCTGAGTCGTTTGCTGTATCGCTGCCCGACGTAGCCGGCTAGAAAAGAGCCAATAATATTGAACAAGCCTATTAACGAAATGCTATAGGATCCAACTAAGCTATCCAAACCCAGGTCTTTCACGTACGCGGGAAAGTGCACGGTGATAAATGCCACATGGAAGCCGCAAACGAAAAAGCCAACGGTAAGTAAGACAAACCCTCTATGCGCAAAGGCCTCGAAAACTGCCTCGCGCAAGGTCTGATCCACAGCCTGCTTTGACTCAGCATTCGATACTGACGGAAGCATGAGCGCCAGCGGAATCATGGCTAAAACAATCAGGGCGATGATCGTGAGTGTTTGTGACCAACCAACGCTATCGATAAAGTTCTGGGCCAACGGCGAAAACATCACCTGCCCGAAGGATCCTGCAGCCGTGCCAAGCCCCAGAATAATGGTTCTTTTCTCAGGCCCTACAACTTTTACCATTGCGGCAAGTGCTAAGGAGAAAGCGGAAAACGCGATACCCAACCCTGATAACAAGCCGGCACTGAGATACAACATCGAGGACGATTCGACGACGCCCATAAAATGCAAACCTACTGCATAGATAATAGCGCCCAGTACGATAACTCTAGAGGCACCGTATCGGTCCGTTAGCGCGCCTGCCAGCGGCAGCCCTAAACCCCAAAACAAATTTTGTAAGGCCAGCGCTAATCCAAAGGTTTCACGAGACCACCCCCGATCTAGCGTCATCGGTTCGAGAAACAGACCTAAAGAGGATCTCGCACCAAAGCCAATCGCCGCGATGAGGCAACCAGCCACAATAACCACCCAAGGGGCGCGTAGAAACGTCATATTCATCGTCTGCGATTCATTAAGGTTTATTTAGATTAAATGCCGGCCCCTTGCAGCTTGGAAAAATACACACACCGCTCTAAGCTGGCAACACTGAACACGTAAATTGAAGCCAATCGCCTAATTACCGCTGCCTCTCAAATAAATTTAATGCAGCGAGTTAACAGAGTTTGACAGTTTCGCTGTGACGCACCCGACAAGCTAAAAAGGTTTTGTTTAGTCGATCAACATTTGGAGGGCTACAGCTCACAGCTTTCCTTGAATGGCTGTTCATGGATTCTGATTTGTACCGATAACAGTTTAAATGGATGCGTTGTGCAAGCAATGACACCACATAAAAACAATAATAAAGTGAGTTAATCCATGTTGTACAACCGCAAAAAACGCGTCTCCTCGAGGCCCGTAACGGCTGCGTCTTATTTGGTTTTCATAGCGCTAGCCAGTTGTGCCAAAGCTGCTGACCCGGAGCTTTTCAGAGCGGATCCAAACCTCTTTGACGATCAAACGCTCAGCCTCCCCACCACGGGAAGTTCCGGGGGATTTAACTATGAAATCATCCAGGGATTCGCCGTATTCGAGGGTGATATCTTGCTGGGAAAGGTAGATCACACTGGCTCAGTCCCGCAAAAGTTAATGCCACGTGGACTAGGCCGTAGCGACGCTTTCGGGCGCTGGCCTGACGGCATCGTTCCGTACCAGGCTCCGACGGATAACTCAACAACGCAACAAGATAGAATTGCGCAGGCGATTGAACACTGGACTGCGAATACCAATATAAGCTTCGTCGAGCGCACATCGGAGAATCAGGATCAATATCCTAACTACCTCAGATTCGACTCCAGTAACAGCTGTGCATCTTATGTGGGTATGCAAGGTGGAGGTCAGTCGGTGCTCGTGTCAGATGCCTGTTCCACCGGTAGCATCATCCACGAAATAGGACATGCGCTAGGGTTGTTTCACGAACATACACGGCCTGATCGTGACAACTTCGCTCAAATTAACTGGGATGAAATTGTAGCCGGTAAAGAAATCAACTTCGATATTCTTGAGGCCGGGGTGGAGAATTTCGGCCCATACGACTATGGCTCGATCATGCACTATGGAGAATACTTCTTCAGCGCTACCGGTTTACGAACCATCACGGTTCCCGACGGAATCAGCATAGGACAAAGAACCAGCTTAAGTGATTTAGACGCAAGCGCAATCAATGAAATGTATGCCACAGATTTAGCCTTGTTTGAACCTACGCTAAATACAGTGGCGTCGGGCTTGGAAATCGGTATCAGCATTGCAAATCAAGGACAATTGGGCGCGAACCAACTGGAGCTTGTCGCAACAGCAGACGGAGGTTCCCAGTGGCAAGGTATATCGCAGGAGAGCGACTGGAACTGCACTTCTATCGCAGCTGAACTTACCTGCACGAGAGATACACTGAGTGAACAGTCTGAGTCCAGATTTACGTTGCTTTTGAATCCTGCCACTGAGGATAACAACCTCAGCTTGACACTGAGTTCACGTACCGGCGATACCGATTTAAGTAACAACACATTCAACGACATTGTTACCGAACCGACACCGCAGGAACCTGCTGACCAACCAACGACAACACCTACGCCTGAACCAACACCCACCACGACACCTACAACCGAACCTACCCCGGCACCGGTAGAAGAAACTCCGGCACTTGGCGCTGCGTCAGGCGGTGCTGCTAGTGCAGGATCAGAGAACGGTGCAATCGCAGTTATCGCTGGCATGGCCCTTCTTTGGCAAAGGCGAAGACGGTTAGTAATCAAGGACGCACACTAGCCACACGTAGCCTCGAATACGGTTGATGAAATCCATCTTCTTGTACTCGCCTTAGGTGAATAAATAGCGTTACCATGGAAGGAATCATCTATCGATTCCTTCCATGAGTTCTTCGAAGAAACTATCCATCATGGTGTCCGCCGGAGAAGCCTCCAGCGATGCACATGCGGCCCACGCTTTGGATGCGCTAAGCCACCTGGGTACCCCGTTCGACAGCTTCGGTATGGGTGCAGGTGAATTGAAAGACGCGGGCACCGAGCTCATTGTAGATTGTCGTGATTTGGCGGTTATCGGTATCGTCGATGTATTACTCAACTACCACAAGTTTCTGAAGCGACTGCGGCAGCTCAGGAAAACAATGAAGGCACGTAAACCTGATTTGCTCCTGCTCGTTGACTACCCCGATTTCAATTTAAAACTTGCTGAGACCGCGAAATCGCTCAACATCCCCGTACTGTTTTACGTCAGTCCACAGGTATGGGCTTGGCGAGCAGGCCGGGTGCCTCGTATTGGAAGCCTGGTATCGCACATGGCAGTCTTGTTTCCGTTTGAAGTTGAGATATATCAAAAACACAACATACCCGTTAGCTACGTAGGCAATCCGGTTGTCGCCGATGCCGTCTCATCGATGTCTAAAGCCGAAGCCTGCGATCATTTTCAGTTAGACAGCAACTACCCTGTCGTCTCTCTATTACCCGGTAGCCGTAGCGGCGAAATCGCCAGAAACCTGCAACCCATGCTGGCCAGTGCAAACCTGATTGCGAAGCAAATACCTAATTGTCAGTTCCTTCTGCCAGTGGCCCCGACACTTGAGCTTTCAGATGTTGAAAAAGCTGCCGAGAATTCCCCGGATAACTTACACATCCTGAGTGTGAACTCCCGGGATGCCATGCGAGCCGCTGATGTTGCACTAGTCGCATCTGGCACAGCAACCTTAGAAACAGCGCTGATAGGAACCCCTATGGTCGTCATGTACATCGTCAATAAAATAAATTATGCGATCATGAAACGGCTTATAAAAATTCCCGATATTTCTTTAGTTAATATTGTGGCGGGTAAGAGGATTGTTCCTGAACTCGTGCAAGAAGATGCAACACCGGAAGCGATGGCAGAACATGTCATCAGTTTATTAAACGATGAAGAACAACGTGCAGTCATGCTACGCGAATTAAACGACGTCAAGCTGAAAATGGGAGACGCAGGAGCCTCTGAAAGAGTGGCAAAATTGATTCTGCAACTTGCCCGGTAAGTGTTAGCGGGCTATCAAAGAATGCTTGCGAGTAATCAGGATTGACTCACTAGCGAACAACACCTCGTTCGCTATTTTCAACAAATTCGATGAGTCGCGCCACTTCAGGAAATTCTGAAGCCTCTTTGCTTAATGCTGCAATGGCATTGCTTCGCTCCCCGTGCTGTCGAATCAAAATTTTGTAAGCTCGGTGTAAAGCTGCAATCGTTTCATCTGAAAAATCCCGACGCCTTAGCCCGTTTTTGTTGATCCCCTTTCCTTCTGCGTAATTGCCTACGGCAAGCGTAAACGGGCAAACATCGCGATTCGCCACAGAATTAAGGCCAACAAATGCATGCTCACCGATTTCGCAAAATTGATGTACGCATGCAAAACCTGCCAGTATGGCGTGGGTTCCGACGGTCACGTGGCCAGCCAACGATGCGCTGTTAGCCATGATGATGTTGTCCGCGATAATACAATCGTGAGCGACATGGATATAGGCCATAAAAAGATTATTGTTACCGATTCGGGTGATACCCCCACCACCCTCAGTACCCCGGTTTATCGTGGCAAATTCACGAATCGTGTTGCCATCTCCAATTTCAAGATGAGTACGTTCACCAGCGTACTTTAAATCCTGTGGGTCATCGCCAACGGAGGCAAACTGAAATATTTTGTTATTCGAGCCAATTCTGGTTGGCCCTTTAATAACAACATGCGGCCCGATGACAGTCCCTGAGCCGATAACGACGTCGGCGCCGATGATGCTGTAAGCCCCGACTTCACAATCATCCGCCACTTTAGCGGAAGAATCGACAATGGCAGTTGAATGAATCAATCGTCTATCTCGTTGCGGGCGATAAGAACTTCAGCAGAACAGGCCAACGCCCCTTCTACCTTAGCTGTCGCATCAAAGCGCCAAATACCGCGCTTCTCCTTTTGCACAGTGACATGAAATTCAATTTGATCGCCCGGTATCACCTGACGTTTAAAGCGAGCCTTATCAATTCCCACCAGCAGATACAGCGTTTTCTCGCTGGGGTAGCCACCCATGCTTTTGAATGCCTGTAACGCACACGCTTGCGCCATCGCTTCTAGTATCAACACTCCGGGGAAGATGGGGGACTGAGGAAAATGGCCAGTAAAAATCGGCTCGTTAAACGTGATGTTCTTGATCGCCGTCAGTGATTCGTTCGGCTGAAAATCGATCACACGATCTATCATCAAGAACGGGTAACGATGAGGCAAGTACTTCAGAATTTCTCGGATATCATCCACTGCGTGTACAAATCCTATTTGATTTTTAGTATCAATTGATATTATTCATGCGCTCGAGTCTGCGCAAGCGTTTAAACAGATCGTCCAGTTTGCCTAGGTTAACAAAACTGCGGCGCCAAAGCCGTTCAGGTTGCAGCGGAGTACCGGATCCATAGCGTCCGGGCTTTAAAATTGACCGCGACACCAATGACGCCGCATTGATGACAACTTTGTCGACGATGCGCAGATGCCCCACAATATTACACGCTCCGCCAATCTGGCAGTAGGCACCAATTCTTGTGCTTCCCGCGATTCCCACACATCCGGCAATAGCCGTATTTTCGCCAATTTGCACGTTGTGCGCTATTTGTATCTGGTTATCCAGAATGACTCCGTCGGCGATGGTTGTCGCATCAATTGCTCCGCAATCGATAGTCGTGTTCGCCCCAACATGCACCCTGTCTCCAATACGGACTCCTCCGGTTTGCTGTATCTGTGACCAACCCTGCTTGGTCCACGCATAACCAAAACCCTCACTGCCAATCACTGCACCAGATTGCACCCTACACCGACTGCCTATTCGGACATTGTTGCAGAGTGTAACCCGAGGGAAAAGTTGAGTATTCGTACCTATGGACACGTCACGACCAATCACACTCTGCGCACCGATGACACAGTGGTCATGAATTTCAGTGTTAGCGCCAATGACAACCCCCGGCCCGATGCTGGCGCTATCTGCAATGATCGCTGAAGAGTCCACCGTGGCACTCGGATGCACACCAATGGTTTCTTTGGGCGCAGGTTTAAGAATCCATGATGCTTGCGCATAGGAGGCATACGGATCATCGCTGATAAGATAATTTCCCGGAGCATGACAGGCCATCGCTTCAGGAAGGATGACAGCGCCCGCCTTGGATGCTTTCAAGGCATCTACAAACTTAGCACCGACGACGAATGCTAGCTCTGTCCCGACAGCACGTTCGATGGGTGCAAGAGCGGTAATTTCTTGAGACAAATCGCCCTGTGCTTCAAGGCCGAGGCTAGCTGCCAGCTCTTTAAGAATCATTGACAGCGAGCCCCTGAGAACACAGCTTAATTGGCCGACTGCAGTCTGTTGTTCTCTCGCGTAAGTGATTCAAGAATACGCTCGGTAACATCGACACGCTTGTTGGCAAAAAGCACTCCATCACTAACAATCAAATCGTAGTCGTGTTTACGACCAAACTCGCCAATGGCTTCGAGCACTAATATTCTGACTTTCTTGAATTCATCGTTTTTCTGAATGTTCAGCTCTTCGCGGAAATCTTGCTCGCTGCGCTTTATTCGTCGCTCCAGCCCACGGGTTTTTCTATCAAGCTGCGCCAGTTCGGACTCATCAAGCTCAAGGCTTGAATTGGCCAATTGCGCGACCAGTTGGGCCAGCTCAGCTCTCTGCGCTTCCAATTCGGCCTGACGGGGTGCGAACTCGGTCTCTAGTCGCAATTCAGCTTCCAGTGCCTGGGGTGCGCGATCAATTAGATACGGAATATCAACAAAACCGATACGCGATTCAGTCCCTTGCGCCATGGCTGGAGATATACAGCAGGCCGCGAGTGCGAAAAACGCACACAGCAATCTACCGGATAGGGCTCCGAAATTAGTGTTCAATGGGTCATCCCCTCATTGCAGGTAAGCACCCTGCTCATCTTAATCATCAGAAGATCGACCCAATCGTAAACTGGAATCGTTGCTTCTTGTCACCTTCCTGATCGTTATAGGGGTTGGACAGGCTGAATGTCAATGGTCCGACGGGAGACAACCAGACAAATGCGACACCGTAGGAACCTCGGAATTCATCCACATCAAATGAATCTGTACTTGTGAACACATTTCCGAAATCGGTAAACAAACTGAAACGCGTTGCACCCGGCTCTTCAACAAACGGTGGCGGGAAAATAACTTCCAACGTTCCCAAGGTTCGGTAGTCGCCACCAGAGGCATTCTCCAAACTATCCTTGGGCCCCAAGCTGCCGGTTCGATAACCTCGAAGTGTCCGAACACCACCGGCGAAGTAGCGGTTGAAAAACGGCAATTTCTCGAAGTCACCATACCCGTAACCCGAATCTATGCGCGCCGACGTGGAAAACGTGTAGCGTTCATTGATGGCTTTGAAATACTCAAATGAATATCCCAGCTTATAGTATGTGTACTCGCTTCCCGGAATCGCAGCTTCCAGTGAAAAGCGGTTAACCGCTCCACTAGTGGCAAACACCGTACGATTACGCGTGTCATAGGTAAACCCTAAGTTTAAATCGTAGATGTTGAAAACATCGCCTTCTTCTTCAACGAATGTATTGATCTCATCCGGCGTACCAGAGGTAGTACCCAGTTCGGTTCTTTCGTAACCCAAGCCCACTCTGAACGTGGAGAATTCACTCAGTGGCACACCAAATCTTACGCTGGCTCCACGAGTGCTCGCCAGATAGCGCGACGTAGATGTGTTGTTACTGGTATCAGTCTCTCGAATAAATGCACCTATCGTTCGGCTGATACCGTCATCAGTGAAATACGGGTCGCTAAAGGAGAGGGATAACTGGCGTGTAGTGTCAGAGTTGTCAAATGAGAACTGAAGGCTTTCTCCGGTACCAAACAAGTTATCTTGTTGGAACGCTAGATTAACCGTTGCACCGCCATCACTGCCATAACCCAGGCCGGCACTGAATGAACCGGACTGCCCTTCCTGAACTGTGATTTCTAAATCGACCTGATCGTCACGGCCCGGCACTCGAGGGGTTCGAATACTGACAGATTGCATAAACGCTAATCGCTGAAGTCGAACTCGCGATCGATTAACCAGCGCGGGGGAAAACCGGCTGCCTTCCAACTGTCGCATCTCACGGCGAAGAACTTCATCACGGGTCTTATATTGACCATTAAAAGTAATTCGACGCACATAAACCCGCTTACCCGGATTGATTACATAGGTTAAGCCGACGGTTCGCTCTTCATCGTTGATACGAGGAATGACATCAACTTCGGCGAACGCATAACCATCTTCACCAAGGCGATCATTTATGGCATTGCTACCTTTTACAATATCCTTTCGGGCAAAAACGTCACCCTCCTTCACAGTGATTAGGGAAGTGAGTTCTTCTTTAGGAATATCCACTTCACCTTCAAGCTGAATATCACCCAATGTAAAGCGCTCACCTTCTCGAATATTGATAACAATAAAAATATCGCGCTTGTCTGGCGAGATAGACACTTGCGTCGAGTCTATTTCGAAACGAATAAATCCACGATCCTGGTAATAGGAACGCAGTGTCTCGATATCAGCAGCCAGCTTAACCTGAGAGTATTCGTCCGCTGTACTAAACGGGTTTATCTTTTTTTCGCTGGAATGAAGCAAATCTAACAATGTATCTTCGCTGTAGGTTTCGTTGCCAACAATGTTGATGTGCTCAATGCGAGCAATCGCACCTTCAGTAATATTGATATCCAGCGCAACCCGATTTCGCGGTAAATCAGTAACGTCAATGTCAATCTCGCTGCCATAGTTGCCTGAGCTGAAATAAACTCTACGCAGCTCTCTCTCGACAGTTTCTAGAATGGAGCGGTTATAGACACGCCCCAGTGCGATGTCCGATTGGCGCAGCGATTTTTTTAGTTCATCCGTTTCAACTTTACGGTTACCCGATATATTGATACTGCCAATCGCAGGACGCTCTTCAACTTCGATCAGTAAAGTGTCTCTACCGCGCTGCTTCAGAAGCACATCGCTAAATAAGCCGGTTTCATATAGAGAACGAAGTACACGGGCACTATCTTCAGAGGGAACAAAAACATCGCGATTTCTAACCGGCAGATAATTCAGTATGGTGCCCAGGTCAATTCGATTGTTACCCTCGATGACGATATCAGCGATGACAAAAGCACCCGACTGTGAGGAACGCACAGAATTTGCCGATGGTTCCTGTGCCGTTGTCACACCCGAAACAAATATCAGGAGCAACATGTATTTAACAGATGAAGCTATGAAACGTTTCATCGGATTAGTCGCCAAATGTCGTTATAGAATGCCAAGAACATGAGAGCACCAAGCAGCACGATTCCAATTTGCTGACCCCAAATCTGAACAGATTCCGGCAAGGGTTTGCCGCGAATACCCTCGGCAGCGAAATACAACAAATGCCCCCCGTCCAGCATGGGTATCGGTAAAAGGTTGAGCACAGCCAAACTAATGCTTATCAACGCTATAAAGTTAATGTAGTGATCGATACCAATGCTCGCCGACTGTCCGGCGTATTGGGCAATGCTGATTGGCCCGCTAATATTGTCAAGCGAAGCCTGTCCTAATAAAAGCTTGCTCAGCATCCGAATCGTCAAGGCCGACATATCCCATGTTCGTACGACTGCCTCGGTGAAGGCCTGCACAGGGGCATGCTTCACCACAACCTTCGCCTTCTCTGACAAGGCCGCCGACTGGTTTTCCATCACACCTATGCGGCCAATGGTCGTATCGCCATATTCGAACGCATCAGGCGTTAAGGTTAATTCAACCGTTTCCTGGTTCCGCTTGAGGACAACTGCCAGCGGTATCCCGGCACTGGGTTGTACGGCTTCAACCAACATTCGCCAGCTTTCAATCGAAACGTCGTTGATAGACATGATGATATCGTTTGCTTGGAGCCCAGCAGCGTCTGCTGCCCCGCCCTCAAGCACTTCACCGATGACGGGATCGATTTCGGGCCACCAGGCACGAAACCCCAGGTTGGCAACCGCATCACCGTCTGATTTCAGCATTTGCTCTTGCGTGACCGGCAACTGTCTGGTGATTTGTTGCCCGCCAGCATCTACCACGTCGATGTTCAATGGACCGCTTGCACTCATAGACGATTCGAGCAACGCAATTCGAGCGTCTGTCCACGTGGGAGTCGCAGAGCCATTCACCGATATGATTCGATCCTCGTATTCAAAGCCTGCGAGCGCCGCGGGTGAATCCTTTACGGGAGATCCGACGAGCGGGGCTACGCCACTGATGCCGATCATCATAACCAGCCAGTAAGCGATGATGGCTAATAGGAAGTTGGCTGCCGGACCGGCGATAACCACCGCACTCCTGGCCCACAACGGCTTTTGATTGAACGCTCGATGCCTTTCCTGCGCGCCCACGGGAGCTTCTCGCTCATCCAGCATTTTGACGTAGCCACCGAGTGGAATTGCACCGATGACGTATTCGGTGTCATCAACTTTTCCACGGCGCTTGTACAGCGGGCGGCCGAAGCCCACTGAGTAGCGAAGAACTTTTATCCCCACCCGACGAGCGACCCAAAAATGGCCGTACTCGTGGATAGAAATAAGAATCCCCAACGCCACCAGAAACGCGAGCGCGCTGACGACTACATTGCTGAACATAGAAACATCATGGTGGAGGGCAAATTATTTTTTCGCTGAGTTGATCATTTGAAATCAAGCTACACCTGAGTTGATCAGGTTAGTTGCTGTTTCTCGGGCATTTTTGTCTGCATCAATGATAGTGGTCAAATCGACTGCGGGGGATATTTTTGAACGACTTAGTGTCTCCTCAACCACCTGAGAAAGTTGCAAAAATGCAACAGATCCCGATAAAAATGCCTCGACAGCAATTTCATTAGCGGCATTAAGAATGGTCGGGGCGGTGCCACCTGCGCGCTGTGCTTCAAAGGCTAAACGCAGTAATGGAAACCGGGAAGTATCCGGTTTCTCAAAATGCAAACCGGCCAGATCAAAGAAGTTCAAGGGCTCAACACCGGATTGAATCCGTTCCGGCCAAGCCAGGCAATGTGCAATGGGAGTCCGCATGTCAGGGCGTCCCATCTGGGCTAACACGGAGCCGTCTTCATAACTCACCATTGAGTGAATAATACTTTCGGGGTGGACGACCACTTCTATTGTGTCGGCGGAAACAGAAAACAACTGGCAGGCTTCGATAACCTCCAATCCCTTGTTCATCAGCGTGGCTGAATCGATGGAAATCTTCGGGCCCATTGACCAATTCGGATGCTTCAAAGCTTGTTGCGCCGTTACAACACTCAGCTGTTCAACCGTACAATTACGTAATGGACCACCGGAAGCAGTAAGCAATATTTTTACGATTCCTCGCGTATTTACCCCGTCAGGTGTCTCAGGCAAACTCTGAAAGATCGCATTGTGCTCACTATCGACAGGCAGAATCAGGGCACCGGCATCTTTTGCTGCGCTCATTAGCAGCTGGCCACTCATCACCAGTGATTCTTTATTAGCCAAAAGCAGCCGCTTTCCGGCCTTTGCAGCCGCAAGCGTAGACATCAAACCGGCCGCACCGACAATAGCCGCAACCACAGTATCAACAGCTGCAGCCGATGCAATTTCGTTCAGTGCATCAGGACCGTGACGAACCTCGACCGATAGCCCCTTCTTCGTGCAAAGCTTAAGTAATTTGTGAGCCCCGTCCTCGTCGGCTACGACAGCTACTTCGGGATTGAAACGCTCACACAATGCAAACAGTTCATCGACCCTTGAGTGCGCAGACAATGCATAAACGCGGTATTTTTGAGGGTGCCTGGCAACGACATCGAGCGTGCTCTTCCCAATGGAGCCGGTGGCTCCGAGCACTGTAATAGCTCGCAGCTGCTGACAAGCATCATGTGGCTCGGCCGCGCTTATATTTGACGAATGATCATCATCACAATCACTCACAGCCACACCCAGACGAATGCGAAAACGGGCAAGGCCGCAAGTGCTCCATCAATGCGATCGAGTACACCACCATGGCCAGGCAACATTTGACTGCTGTCTTTCATATCGGCAGCGCGCTTGACCCTGCTCTCGTATAAATCGCCTATGACAGATGCACAAGCAGCAAGCACCGTTGCGATGATTAATTTAAAACGGTTATCTGCAGCGAACGGTGCAAACACTAGAATGAATAGCAGCACAAGGCCTGTAACCGCCAAGCCACCATAAACACCTTCCCAGGTTTTACCGGGGCTGATAGCTGGTGCTAGCTTGTTTGTACCAAAGCGGCGACCACTGAAATAGGCGCCTATATCCATGAGCCATACGATGCTCAACGCATACAGCAACAATCCAGACGAAGCTTGTGGCACAAAGCTTCTTAAATTCTGTAGTGCAAGCACCGTAACAATAAAAAGAAAGGCACCGGTTATCAGAAGCATCTCTCTTATATCAACGATTGGATCCATGCGTGGCGTCAGATAAAACATGGCAGGAACTGCAACCCAGAATAAGAACCCTGCCAGGAAAAGCCAACGAGCAAATTCATCGCTGTAAGGGATATAGAGCGCCAGTAGTCCGATCAAACCGACAACCGCCGCAAAACCTGTTTGAACCGACTCGTCTTTTATTCCACATAGCCTGCCCCACTCCCACGCAGATGCAGCAACAATAAAGCTAAGCATAAGAGCAAAAACATCTACTGAGGAAAACGCAAGTGCTGCCCCAAATACAAGCAGCAAAGCCACCGCCGTTATGATTCGTGTTTTAAGCATTTTTACCCTGTACTTGTTCGCCAGTGCGGCCGAATCGTCGTTGTCGACCCGCATAGAATTCGAGTGCATGACCTAATTCGGTGTCGGAAAAATCAGGCCAGAGCACATCGGTAAAGTACAACTCTGTATACGCCAGATGCCATAACAAATAGTTGCTGATGCGTTTTTCACCGCCGGTTCGGATGAACAAGTCGGGTTCTTTGAAATCGGACAGCGAAACGTGCTGAGAAAAGAGATCCACATCGATAGATTCTGGATCTAATTCACCATCGCGGGCTTTGTAGGCAATTTGCTTTGCAGCATTCACAATGTCCCATCTACCGCCATAATTAACGGCAATGGAGAGCGACAAACCATCGTTGTCTTTAGTGTGTTCTTCGGCGCGCAGCATTTCATTCTGCAGCTTCTCAGCAAAAGCTGACCGCTCACCGATAAACTGAATGCGAACATTATTTTCGTTAAGCTTACTGACTTCACTTTTCAACGCACGTAGGAAAAGGTCCATCAGCAGACCCACTTCGGCTTCGGGTCTTTTCCAGTTTTCACTGGAGAAAGCAAACAGAGTTAATGCTTCGATTTGTTGCCGCGCACAAGCCTCAACGATATCGCGTGTGGTGCGAAAACCTGCCTGGTGCCCGAATGCCCTAGCCTTGCCCTGCTGTTTGGCCCATCTACCGTTACCGTCCATGATAATCGCAACGTGACTTGGCCGATTTTGATCAGTGGAGGACACTCGTCTATTCTCTGTTAGGAATCTGGCTTCGTTATAGTGCACTAATTGGCAAGGCGTAGGAGGTAGTTAAACCTCCATTAAGTCCGCTTCTTTCTTTGACAGCACACTATCGATAACTTTGATGGCAGCATCTGTAAGCTTTTGTACAGATTCCTCGCCTTTGCGCAGATCGTCCTTAGAAATTTCTTTCTCTTTTTCCAGCTCTTTTAAGTCGCTGTTAGCATCCCGCCGAATGTTCCGAACTGCCACTCTTGAGTTCTCAGCTTCACCACGCACCATCTTCACCATATCTTTGCGCCGCTCCTCAGTCATGGGAGGAACAGGCACTCTGATGACAGTTCCGGCGGTGTTGGGGTTTAGACCTAAATCCGAGTTGATAATGGCTTTCTCAACCGCGGGCACCATAGATTGTTCCCACGGTGTAACCGTCAGCATACGAGCATCTTCTGTATTGATATTGGCGACCTGGCTTAACGGCGATTCGGCACCGTAATAATCGACCTTAACGCTCTCCAGCAAGCTCGGATGTGCTCGACCGGTACGCATGCGCGATAGTTCATTTTCCAAGGATTCCGCCGTTTTTCCCATGCGAATCTTTGCATCTTCAAGAATGTCGTCAATCATTGCTAAGACCTATTAATCCAGTTGTTTTACCGTCGTACCGACATTTTCGCCCATGACGAGTCGCATTAGATCACCGCTTTGATTCATATCAAAAACTTTTACCGGCAGATTGTTGTCTCGACACATCACGATAGCGGTTTGATCCATTACACCTAATCGTTTTTCTACTGCTTCATCAAAGCTGACCACATCATATTTTACCGCGTCGTCGTGCTTCATCGGATCCTTGTCGTAGATTCCGTCGACCTTGGTGCCTTTGATCATAATATTGGCACCAACCTCGACAGCTCTCAGACTCGCTGCGGAATCGGTGGTAAAAAACGGATTCCCCGTGCCGGCTGCGAAAAGCACGATGCGACCTTTTTCAAGATGCCGTACTGCCCGGCGTCGAATATAGTCTTCGCACACCGAATTTATTTCCAGCGCCGACATAACTCGGCAGTAAGCACCCAAGTTTTCCAGGGCATCTTGCATCGACAAGCAATTTATGACGGTCGCGAGCATGCCCATATGATCACCCGTGACTCGATCCATACCGGCTTCTGCGAGGCCGGCACCACGAAAAATATTTCCGCCACCAATGACCATCGCGACTTCGACACCGATATCACTCACCGCTTTTACTTCTGTTGCTAATCGGCGGATGTAAGCGGGGTCGATGCCATAGTCCATGTCTCCCATCAGCGCTTCACCGCTGAGTTTCAACAAGATTCGCTCGTACACCGGACGTGCAGTTTCCATTTGATGATGACTCATGCGTTGCATCAGGAGCTTCAAACCCTCTGATGCGTTGATACAAAAAAGCCGGGAACAAGCCCGGCTTCGTTCAGTACAATTCTAGATCGGATAACTCGCGATGCCTACCGATTTATCCAGCTGGCGGACGAAAAGATAAACTGCTGTCATCTCATTTGCCCGATATCGCGAAGTTAAAGCGTCTAACAAACGACTATGCACCGCGAACCTGGGCCATAACTTCGTCTGCAAAATTTTCTTCCTTCTTCTCGATGCCTTCACCGACTTCCAAACGGTAGAAGTTAGCAACTGTAGCGCCCTTCTCTTTTAGAAGCTGTGCAATGGTCTGATCAGGATTTTTAACAAACGGTTGACCCACCAACGTGATCTCAGCCAAGTACTTGCGAATTCTGCCAACAACCATTTTCTCAATGATTTCTGGCGGCTTTCCACTTTCAGCAGCTTCTGCTGAGAAGATCGCTTTTTCTTTCTCTAGAAGCTCTGCCGGAACACCGCTTTCATCAACACAAACAGGCTTACTTGCTGCAATGTGCATAGCCAGATCGCGAGCTAGCTCAGCGTCACCATCAACGACTTCGCAAACCACACCAATACGCCCACTGTGAGAGTAAGAGCCGTAGACACCGGTTTCAGTGCTACCCGCGACACAACGACGTACCTGAATGTTTTCACCGATTTTCGCAACCAGTGCTTTTCGCACTTCTTCAACGACTTCACCATCGATAGTCAATTGATCAACGCTCTCAGGCTTCTGTTCTAAAACTGCGTCGACAGCTTTAGCGGTGAAGTTGACGAAATCTTCGGCTTTCGCGGCGAAATCTGTCTGGCTGTTGATCTCAACCATGCCAAAACTTTTCGCATCGTCACTTAATTTAATAGCAACCGCGCCTTCTGCCGCAGTATTGCCGGATTTCTTGTCAGCTTTCGCCAAACCAGAAATACGCATCGCTTCAATAGCCGCGTCCATGTCGCCGTCAGCTTCAGTTAGTGCTTTTTTGCACTCCATCATGCCCGCGCCCGTACGCTCGCGCAGTTCCTTAACCATGCTCGCCGAAATGGCCATGTTCATTCCTCTCTTTGAATCTGTTGTCCGGACCACCTTTTGGGATTGGGCCGAACCTGAATTGGGATTTCGCTCAAGCCCGTGGGTACACGGGCTTGAGCGGTATTACAGTACTCAGACGCCCATAGGCGCCCGGCGACTTATGCAGTCGGGGCAGAGTCGCCCGCTTCAGCAGGAGCAGCTTCTGCTTCAGCAGCTGCCGGCGCTTCTGCAACAGGCTCTGCAGGAGCCGCCTGAGCAGCGTCAACTGCAGCCGCAGCTTCATCGTCCATTTTGCCCGAGGAGCGTTTGCCGTCCTGGATAGCCGCAGCGATCGCTTCAACATACAACTGAATAGCGCGGATGGCATCGTCATTACCCGGGATGACATAATCAATGCCATCGGGGGTGTTGTTTGTATCTACGACACCAATAACAGGGATTCCCAGCTTGTTGGCTTCGGTGATTGCAATGCGCTCATGACCGACATCGACCACGAACAGGGCATCCGGGAGTCGTTCCATGTGCTTGATTCCACCCATGCCACGATCCAGCTTCTCGTATTCGCGAGTCAGCCCTAGCGCTTCCTTTTTGCTTAGTCGCTCAAAGCTTCCGTCTTCACGCATAGCTTCCAGCTCAAGAAGACGCTTAACTGACTGCTTAACCGTCTTGAAGTTTGTCATCATGCCACCGGACCAGCGTCTGTTTACGAAAGGCATGTTGCAGCTCTCAGCCGCTTGGCGAACGGCATCACGTGCAGCGCGCTTTGTGCCTACGAACAGAATTTTTCCGTTTTTGGAGGCGACTTTACCAGCGTAGTTAGTGGAATCGATTAGTGCCGGCAGGCTCTTCTCGAGGTTAAAAATATGAATATTGTTTCTTTCACCGTAAATGTACGGTGCCATTTTCGGCGCCCAATAACGTGTTTGGTGTCCGAAATGTACGCCTGCCTCTAGCATCTGGCGCATGGTTACATCAGCCATGGTTTATCCTCTGGTTGGGTTTGGCCTCCGCAAGCCAACCGCGACTGACCCTTTGAATGTTAATCCTCGGGGCACCCGGCCGGGTTGAAACGACTTGCGTGTGAAATCCGCGCCAGCAATCTGGCTACGGTCAGCCCGACTTTATAACACAATTGAGGCCATCGTTGTACACTATGCCCCCGTTTAGCATGCAATGATCACATTATGGCCATCTCCCTGAAAACGCCCGAGCAAGTCGCCAAGATGCGAATCGCTGGTCGTCTGGCAGCCGAGGTTCTGGACATGATTACTGAATACGTAGTTCCAGGCGTCACAACTGACGAGCTCAACACCATTTGCCACAACCACATTGTTAATGTGCAACAAGGCATTCCGGCCACTTTGGGCTACCGGGGATTCACCAAATCGATCTGTACATCTGTCAATCAGCAGATCTGCCACGGCATCCCTTCCGACCGAGTCCTCAAGAAAGGCGACATCGTCAATATCGATGTCACGGTCATCAAGGATGGCTGGTTTGGTGATACCAGTCGCATGTACTACGTCGGAGCAGTACAACCGCACGCCAAGCGCCTGTGCGAGGCAGCCTATGAAAGCATGGTCAAGGGTATCGAGATCGTAAAACCCGGAATCACCCTGGGGGACATCGGACACGCTATTCAAGTGTTTGCTGAAGGCAAGCACTATTCCGTTGTTGAGGAATACTGTGGGCACGGCATAGGATCTAGCTTCCACGAAGATCCGCAGGTTCTGCATCATGGCCGCCCAGGCGAAGGCGAAGTACTTCGACCCGGCATGACCTTCACCATTGAACCCATGATCAATCAGGGTAAAAGGCATACAAAAGTACTGAGCGATGGCTGGACAGTCGTCACCAAGGACCGATCTTTGTCCGCCCAGTGGGAACATACCATTCTGGTAACCGAAGACGGTTATGAACTTCTCACCATCAGTGAAGACGGGCAAACGCTTTAAGGTGCAGATGGATTATTTTTCACTCAGCACACCGTGCGCGAATTCGTGAATATCACTTTCAATGAAAGCGGGCTAGGGCCTGACTTGCAAAACAATCTACCGCAAATCCTTAAAGACGTTGACGCGTTGCTCGCAGCGCAGTCGGATGCATCTGACAAATACAGAAAAGCGTTGGAGCTTGCCAGAAACTCTATCCACAGTGCTTTCGAGGCAGGCGCCAGCGCGACCACCCTACTTGCTCTTAGAACTGCCGTCGTTGATCACTTACTCAAACAGTTATGGGATCAAAATAAAGCTGAATTCGATGGACTGGCATTGCTTGCAGTCGGCGGTTATGGTCGAGCAGAGCTTCACCCGCATTCTGATATCGACATCGCCGTTCTACTTCCCGAGGGCTGCAACAAAAAAAAGAATAAAGCTCGCGATGAAGCTTTGTCGGCCTGGATAACCTCCCTCTGGGACCTAAACCTCGACATCGGCCACAGTGTTAGAACCGTTAGTGAGTGCAAACAACAAGCAAGTGCAGACATAACGATCATCACTAATCTCATGGAAGCTCGCCTGCTCTGTGGCAGCCAGCCTCTGTTTGACGACATGCAGAAAATTATTCAGCCTGCAAGCATGTGGCCGTCAGACGCTTTCTATGAGGCAAAGGTAGAAGAACAAGACCAGCGTTACACACGATTCCAAACTAACGCCTATCGCCTCGAACCTAACATTAAAGAGAGCCAAGGCGGGCTAAGAGATTTTCAAACCATCGCTTGGGTATGCCAACGTCATTTCGGCACTCGCAGTTTAGATCCCTTGGTTGAAAGTGGCCTACTCGAACAGCAGGAATTAGTCACTATTCGCGAAGGCCTAGAGCTACTGTGGCGCATACGCTACGTATTGCATCACGTTAGCGGCCGACGAGAAGATCGGCTTTTATTCGACTACCAAAAAGATATTGCTCATGCCTTCGGGTTCACTGACGATACGAACAACCGATCGATCGAACAGCTGATGCAACAGTTCTATCGAACTGTCATGTCCTTGCAACGCCTCAACGAAATCGTACTTCAAGGGATAGGTGGCATTATCAGTGGCGTGACTGCAGCCTCAGACATCGAACCCATCAATGAGAGGTTTCATGTTAGAAACGGATTTTTGGAAGTCTCACACGATAAAGTTTTTGAACAACACCCCTCAGCCCTTCTAGAGTTATTTTTAATTTTTGGCAACACGCCAGAAGCCGTTAACGTTCGCTCTCACACAGTTCGGCTGATTCGCGCGCACCTCCCGAACATCAATGATGATTTCAGGCGTGATCCGGTTGCTCAAAATCTATTCGTAAAAATATTTAGCAACCCGAACAAGTTAACCCGAACAGTGCGCATGATGAATCGCTATGGCGTCATGGCGGCCTATCTTCCTGCGTTTGACGAAATCGTCGGCCGTATGCAATACGACCTGTTCCATATCTATACCGTTGATGAACACACCATTCTGGTTATACGAAATCTCAGGCGGATGGCTCTGCCGGAGTTCGCTCATGAGTTTCCGCACGGGAGTAGCGTGTTTGAAGAAGTAAAGCGCCCCTATGTACTTTACCTAACCGGGTTGTTTCACGATATTGCAAAAGGTCGTGGCGGAGATCACTCCGAACTCGGTGCCGATGACGCAAGGGAGTTTGCGCTTGCGCATCAGCTACCACCGGCAGATGCAGAGCTGATGGAATGGACTGTTCGCTATCATTTGCTCATGTCTATCACAGCGCAACGTAAAGACATAGACGACCCAGAGGAGCAACTGCACTTCGCTCGTCAGGTCGGCAGTATTGAGAAACTCAATCACCTGTACCTTTTGACCATTTCAGATATTAGGGCCACCAATCCCGAATTATGGAATTCGTTTAAACAAAGCCTGCTTCAGTCGTTATACAAGCACGCGTATTTGATTCTTAAACGAGGATTAGACAATCCGTTAGGTACTGAAGATGTCATTAAGCGCCGGCAAGATCACACCAGAACACTATTGGACAGCTCGCTAAACGAAAGCGATCAAGTCGACAAGCTATGGAGCTCTCTTGGCGATGATTACTTTAAACAATATCAGGCAATAGAGATTGCTCGCCATACTGAAATACTAATCGCAAACGAGAATACTCCCTGGCCGTTAGTATCGATACGGTACTCACATTCTCGAGGCTCTTCTGAGATCCTAATCTACACACCTGACGACAATGCGTTGTTTGCGTTAATCACGGCCGTCATGGAAAAACTACAGTTAAACATTCTGTCTGCTTCTATTCACACAACAGCACACGGTTTTGCATTGGATACGTTTCATGTTCTGGATGCTACCAATCTACCGTTGGAATCTGACGAAAAAGTGGAACAAGTCAGACAGTCGCTGGTAGTAGAACTAGGCCGACCGCGTGAAATCCCAAAACTGGGCACTCAGAGACCCTCCAGACAGTTACGCTACTTCTCAATTTCAACACTGGTTGAATTCTCCGACGGAGAATCAGGCTTCACAGATATGAGAATTACTGCAGCTGACAGGCCGGGTATTCTTTCTGCCATTGGTCAAATATTGATGGAAGCAAGAGTCAATGTGCACGCCGCCCGAATCTCCACTCTCGGCGAACGCATTGACGATGTCTTTTCATTGTCTACCCAGACAGGCACACCTCTCAGTAAAGACGAGCAGGAATCTCTTAGCCATCTCCTGAAAGCAGAGTTATGAGCACAAACGTTAGCAATACCATCGCCTTACTCATAGATCTGGTTAAGCGAGATTCGGTCACTCCAGCAGATCAAGGGTGCCAGGAGCTCATCGCGGCGCGTTTAAAACCGTTAGGCTTTGAACTTGAGAACATGCCGGCCAATGGAGTCAGTAACCTATGGGCCAGACGAGGCACTTCAGAGCCCTTACTGGTATTCGCGGGCCACACAGATGTAGTACCCACAGGGGATATCAACGCATGGACGTCTCCTCCGTTTGATGCCGAGATTATTGACGAGCATGTCGTTGGCCGCGGAGCTGCGGATATGAAAGCCGGTGTTGCCGCTATGGTCACCGCTATCGAACGCTTTGTATCAGCCGACAATCATCATCATGGCTCTATCGCATTGTTGCTAACCAGTGACGAGGAAGGCCCCGCCACTCACGGCACCAAAGAGGTCATCGACAGACTTAATGCCCGTGGTGAAAGTATTGATTACTGCGTGGTAGGTGAACCCACAAGCACCGAACAATTGGGCGACGTAATCCGGCATGGGCGACGTGGATCTCTGGGAGCGAAAGTCGTCGTTCGAGGCAAACAAGGGCACGTCGCCTACCCTCACCTGGCAGACAACCCGGTGCATGGTGCGGCCCCTGCACTTGCCGAACTGTGCGCCATTGAGTGGGACCAAGGCAATGATCACTTCCCGCCAACCACCTTACAAATTTCCAACATACACGCAGGTACTGGAGCGACCAATGTCATCCCCGGCGAGCTAAGCGTTGAATTCAACCTACGCTATAGCCCTGAGACCACGATTGAACACATTCAAGCGACGGTAAAAAGTCTCTTTGAGAACCACAACCTACAAACAGACATCAGCTGGAAAGACAGTGCACATCCATTTATTACCACCCCTGGAACACTCACAGATGCAATGCAACAGGCCATCAATGCTGAAGTCGGCCTAACAGCAACGCTTGACACTGGCGGGGGTACTTCTGACGGGCGATTCATAGCGCCAACCGGAGCTCAGGTTATTGAGTTCGGCCCTATTAACGCCACCATTCATCAAATTGACGAACGTGTAAGCTGTGCGGACGTAGATGCACTCAGCAGAATCTATGAGTCTGTACTGCAACAATTGCTAGGCAAACAAGAGGATTAACATCATGGGCATGCTTGACGGAAAGCGGTTTCTAATTTTTGGCGTTGCGAGCAAGCGCTCTATCGCCTGGGGTATTGCGGAAGCCATGCATAGAGAAGGTGCAACACTTGCCTTCACTTATCAAAACGATCGATTAAAAGACCGTGTAGTGGATATGGCCGCAGCATGCGATTCAAACATTGTCCTGCCCTGCGATGTTTCCAGCGATGATGAAATTAACGCTTTGATGGACAACCTGAAAAGCGAGTGGAGCGATGGATTCGACGGGCTTGTACATGCAGTTGCTTTTGCCCCGCGTGAAGCTCTGGAAGGTGACTACCTGGAATCGGTATCCAGAGAGTCGTTTCGCGTTGCGCACGATGTCAGCTCGTATAGTTTTGCCGCTGTTGGCAAAGCTGCAAGACCACAACTGCGAAAAGGCGGCTCACTAATCACGCTCTCCTACCTGGGTGCTGTTAGAGCCATGCCGAACTACAACGTCATGGGGCTTGCAAAAGCTTCACTGGAAGCTAATACGCGATTCATGGCCGGAGCATTAGGGCCGGAAGGCATACGCGTTAATGCCATCTCAGCCGGCCCGATCAGAACATTGGCGGCTTCAGGCATTAGTGATTTTAAAAAGCTTTTGGGTTACGTCGCGTCAGTCGCACCTCTACAGGAGAATACGACCATTGAAGAGGTGGGCAACACGGCTGCATTCTTAGCCTCTCCGCTCTCTTCCGGCATTACCGGTCAAGTTATCTATGTCGATGGCGGTTTCAGCATCGCCTCAATGCCTGATATCAGCCAAAGCTAATTGGCAATCTAGAAACGCCGCCCTTAAAAGCCAAGGGCGGCGTCAGCAATACTATTTTCCTTGCTTTAAGAGATCACGAATCTCAGTCAGCAATGCAACGTCAGCCGGATCTGCTTCAGGCTCAGCCGCTTTCTCTTCTTCTGCAGCAGCTTTCATTTTATTGATCGCGCGCAGAATCATGAACACGACAAAAGCAATGATGACGAAATCTATGGTTGCCTGAATAAAGGCACCATAGCCAATCGCGGCATCTCCCACTTTGATAGACAAGTCCTCAAAGTTAACGCCGCCCATAAATACGCCAATAATCGGCATCAGAATGTTTTCAACAAGAGTGCTAACCATCTTCCCGGTTGCAGCACCTATGATAATACCTACCGCCATATCAATTAAGCTGCCTTTAACCGCGAACTCTTTGAATTCTGAAATCATGCCCATCTTTTTTACTCCGTAAATCTACATTGGGTTTAAGTTACGTCCAATACAACTCTCAGCACAAAGCCCAAGGCGTGCATGGATCAGCGCCCATACTAGGGATGTATTACAAGGTTGTCACCTGCCAATTGAGGGATGTAACTTTACTTTTCAAATCGATGAATATTTAGATTCGAAAATAGTCATAAAGTTGACATTTCGACACGGATAGCGATTCGCATCCAGCACGTTGTATCCGAATCTGCCTTTATATAAGCCGTTATAAAGGCAACAACAAAAAAGGGCTGTTCTGACAATACAATTGTGCAGAACAACCCTTTTAATTCGGCACTGAACTTATCAGCGCCTACTATTTTGTCTTATTGACTTTGCGCGCCAATCCAGAGACACAACACGTCAACAAAAATGTGCTGTTATTTAGTAATTGGAATAAGGCGACTCGTAGGGCTCTGTCGAAATATCAATTTCAGCCTGTGCCCGCAAACTCTGCAAAAACACTTCAAACTCAGTTCCACCACGTCGAGGATCAGCGCCAGCCTCTACGACACCTCTAACCGGCGCTGCCGAGTCTGAGGATTCATCCGGCGCTTTCGGTATGTCAATTGAATCTAATCGCAAGGCCAACAGGTCACCATTAGCCGCTGCAGATACGTGAGTGACAACATCCTCACCTGGCTTAGGCAAACCGAACACCTCAGCAATAACGTTTCGATCAAATTCAGTTGATGTGCGATCTAGTACGACTTGCTCTACGGCAGTTGCAAAATCGTCTGATCCAGCAATCTCTGCAGCAGAGCTGCCAGCCACTAGTTTTTCTATCGCGGCATCGCGCAGAGCGCTTAGGCTCTCTGTAGCTTTCTCGCCATTCAGGGTATCTGCAACCTCATCTCTAACATCATCGATGGTCTTTGGACGCGGCCCTTCGTGCTCTGCAACTCTCAGGACGACCACGTGACGAGGCTCAACCTCAATCAATTCAGAATTGATTTCATCTTGAAGCACCTCATCACTGAACATGGTTTGAACCACCTGAGGGTTAGACAACACCGGACCAGAATCTGTATCGGAGTCCAACCAGTCGCTCGACTTGATTTCTAGGCCTGTTGCGTCACTAGCCGCTTCAAGAGAATCGGGATTATCAAAAGAGTATTCAATCAATAGCTCACGTAATTCAAAGTAGGAACTGTCCGCTTCATCCTGCTTGAGTGTATCGATGATATCGGCACTCACTTCCTCAAAAGGCTTTCCGGCCTCAGGCAGGATTGCATCAAGTTTTATAAGGTGAACACCAAATTCAGTGACAACAGGGTCAGACACCGCACCAACTTCTTCCAGGGAAAAAACAGCTTCTTCAAACGCCGCAACCATCGATCCCGGTGAGATAGTACCCAGGCTACCACCTAAGTCTGCTGAACCCACATCATCGGATATTTCTTTAGCAATATCGCCAAAAGACTCACCGGCATCGATTCGTGCTTTGACTTCTGTAAGCTTGGCTACCTGATCATCTGCATCGCCTTCATCCGAACTCAACAATATATGAGAGGCATCACGTTGCTCAGGGCGAATAAAATTTGCACGATTTTCATCGTAGTAGGTTTGCGCTTCCGCTTCGCTGACATCAACAGCATCGGCGAGATCATTAACGTTTAACTCTATGTATTCAATTTTCGCCCTTTGCGGGAATGTATATGAGTCTTTATTGGCTTCAAAGTAGGCGACAATTTCGTCTTCGGTCGACTCAATGCCACTCTTGGCTTTTTCGAAATCAAATCGTACAGCCTCAACCGTTCGTGTTTGTCTAGCCAGTGCCGACAGCTGATCAGCTTCCTGCGGCAACGTAAAGCTGGTATCACTGATACCGGATCTAAACTGATTGATTGCCGTGTCGTCTCTATAACTTTGCTCAAACGCAGGGACTGACAAACCCGACGAACGCAGTTGCAGCTGGTAGGTTTCGCTGTCGAATTTGCCGTCAACTTGAAAGTTCGGTAATTGTCGGATGGCACGACCTAAGGTTTCATCCCCTACCGCGAAACGTTGTTTTTCAACTTCACTTTCCAGAACCTGCTGAGTTATCAGTTGCTCAAGCGCTTGTTCTCTGAGAAGTGTTTCGTTTGCCAAAGCGGGTGGTAGCTGACCGCCAAACATACGCGCTAGCTGCTGACGCTGCTGCTGATAGGCACGCTCTAATTGTTGAGGAACGATGGGCTGACCATTCACTTCGGCGACTGGTGTCGCTGAGCCACCACTGAAGTACGAACCGATGCCAACCAGAGCAAACGGAATACAGATCAGGGTGATCAAGGTGTACTTGATCGGCTTTGAATTCCTGACTGTCTCTCTTAGATCTAATAGCATTGTGATTATCCGAGCTTATTAATGACTTGCCACACGAACACGCTGCTCAACAGTACTCAGCGCAATCATGCCTCACTGACCTTCAGTAAACCTAAATAGTTCACTGTGAACTGCACAACGAAAAAAGGGTGCCGAAGCACCCTTTAATCGACTTACCAAAACTACTGGCAAGTTAAGCGCCGATTTAACTAAAACGACACTTTCTGGTGTTGGCGGAGCGGACGGGACTCGAACCCGCGACCCCCGGCGTGACAGGCCGGTATTCTAACCAACTGAACTACCGCTCCAAAAATGGTGGGTGCTGACGGGATCGAACCGCCGACCCTCGCCTTGTAAGGGCGATGCTCTACCAGCTGAGCTAAGCACCCAAGCCGATTAGTTTACCGCATCTTTTAAAGCTTTACCAGCTTTAAAACTAGGAACATTTGATGCCGCAATTTGTAATGGCTCACCTGTTCGTGGGTTACGGCCAGTACGAGCTTCACGTTTACGAACAAGGAATGTGCCAAATCCAACTAGCGTAACTTGGTCGCCGTCTTTCATGGCATCGGTAACAGCTTCCAAAACTGCATCTACAGCGTTGGCCGCGTCGGCTTTTGACATGTCACCTTTTGCGGCAACCGCATCAACAAACTCACCTTTATTCATGAAAAGCTATCCCAATGTATTTTTTAGTTGTGTAAGCACCGAATCAATTCGGTGTTGTCTCACGGCTTAACCTATGACGTGAATGATACGCGAAAAAAAGCTAAAAACACACCAACCATAAGGCTTTCAGGCCAATTACGCGTATTTTTTTTCTAGGAAACAAATTATGCGCATTTGAATGCAGTCTTAACACTGATCCCCTGCATGAAAAGTAATTCATACAGGGGATCAACATAGACTTTTACACCATCAACTTTGGTTTAGTGCGTTCTCACGGAACCGGATTGACCATCCTTACGATCATCACCTCCGGTAACCGGGTCAGGCAGTTTTTCATCATCCGGTCCTGGCGTACTGGCTAATGCAACTTCGAGCACCTCATCAATCCACTGCACGGGGCGGATATCCAGACCGGATTTAATTTCATCTGGAATCTCGGATAAGTCTTTTTCATTTTCGACAGGAATCAAAACTGTATCAATGCCACCACGCTGCGCAGCTAACAATTTTTCCTTAAGCCCACCGATTGGAAGAACCTCTCCACGAAGCGTAATTTCTCCAGTCATTGCAACATTGGCCCTGACCGGCACTCGGGTTAAACATGAGACGATTCCTGTGACCATGCCCACACCGGCACTTGGACCATCCTTTGGAGTTGCGCCTTCAGGCACATGAAGATGGATGTCCAGCTTCTCGTGAAAGTCAGTATCAATACCCAGCGATTCGGCGCGACTTCGGACGACCATCATGGCAGCCGTAATGGACTCCTGCATGACATCACCCAATTGTCCGGTCGAGCTTAACTTACCCTTACCCGGTACAACCGCAGATTCAATAGTTAGTAGCTCACCACCTACGGAAGTCCAAGCAAGACCTGTGACCTGTCCGATTTTATTTTCCTTTTCGGCACGGCCATGTCTGTGACGCGGCACGCCCAGATAGTCGTCGATATTTTCAGCAGTTACCGTGACCAACTCGTCGGCAGATTCATTCCCTTCCGCTTTATTCTTTAATTCGAGCTCCATCACTTCACGCACAACCTTACGACAGATTTTAGAAACTTCTCTCTCTAGATTTCTAACACCGGCCTCACGCGTATAACTTCTTATGATCTCCATAATGGCATCATCACTGACAGAGAGTTCCGTCGCATCCAGACCGTTATCTTCCATTTTGCGAGGAAGAAGATATCTTTCAGCAATATTAAATTTCTCCATCTCCGTGTAACCGGGGATACGGATAACCTCCATTCTGTCGAGCAAAGGCTCCGGTATGTTCATCGTATTGGCTGTCGCGACGAACATGACATCAGACAGATCGTATTCAACTTCAAGGTAATGATCTGTGAACGTGTGATTTTGCTCAGGATCAAGCACTTCCAGCAAAGCGGAAGATGGATCACCTCGGAAGTCCGTAGACATCTTGTCTATCTCATCAAGCAATATCAGAGGATTGCGGCGCTTCACCTTGGCTAGATTCTGAACAATTTTTCCAGGCATCGAACCAATGTACGTTCGACGGTGACCTCGGATCTCAGCTTCATCGCGTACGCCACCGAGCGCCATTCGACTGAATTTTCGTCCGGTAGCTCGAGCAATAGACTTACCCAGTGAAGTCTTACCGACCCCCGGTGGTCCTACCAAACAAAGAATAGGCCCTTTGGCGTGCCCTACTCTCTTCTGCACCGCAAGGTATTCCAGAATGCGTTCTTTAACTTTTTCAAGTCCGTAGTGATCGTGCTCTAGAGTCGCCTCTGCCTCGTCTAAGGTTTTTTTCAGCTTAGATTTTTTCTTCCAAGGCAAGCTAACCAAGGTGTCGATATAGTTTCTGACGACCGTGGCTTCAGCCGACATGGGCGACATCATTTTTAATTTGTTTAGCTCTGCAGTCGCTTTTTTCCGAGCTTCTTTAGAGAGACCACCTTTGGAAATTTTTCTTGTCAGCTCTTCGTTCTCATTGGGCACATCGTCCATCTCTCCCAATTCTTTTTGAATAGCTTTCATTTGCTCATTCAAATAATACTCGCGCTGACTTTTTTCCATCTGGGTCTTAACGCGGCCACGAATGCGCTTTTCAACTTGAAGCATATCCAGTTCGGATTCCATCAAGTTGAGTAAGTGCTCTAAACGTTTCGCAGGATCAAACAACTCGAGAATCTTCTGCTTCTCTTCAACTCTGAGTGACATTTGAGCCGCGATCATATCGCCTAGGCGGTCGGCGTCCTTCACGCCGGTTAATGAACTTAAGATTTCAGGTGGTACCTTCTTGTTCATTTTTACGTACTGATCAAACATGTTGGTAACAGAGCGCACCAGCACATCCAGCTCTTTACCGTCCGTATCAATATCGTCTTCTTGTTCGACAACCGCAGGGGAACTAAAGTCGGCAACAAAATATCCGGCTTCGGCAACAGTGACCGTATCGATCACCGCCCGTTGAACACCCTCTACAAGCACCTTGATTGTGCCATCGGGTAATTTCAACAATTGAAGGATGGTTGCTATTGTCCCAACACGATGAATGTCTTCATCGGAAGGATCATCCACAGCTGCACTAGTTTGAGCAGCCAACATAATTCGCTTGTCCACAGACATGGCTGCATCCAAAGCATCGATAGATTTTTCCCGCCCTACAAAGAGAGGAATCACCATATGGGGATAGACCACAACGTCCCGCAATGGCAGGACGGGCAATTGAGTCGTATCCGATTCTTGTTCGTTCGTAATTTCGCTATCAGTCACTGGGCTGAATTCTCCTGAGTGCCGTCGACATCTTTTGGTCGAGCATACACGACAAGGTGAGATCAGCTTGAGAAAATTCAAGCTTATAACCTGTAGGATCTTTGGGCAGGTAATTCGAGTTGCTAGTTTCTAAAATAAATAATCCAAACCCACCCGGCGTACGTAGGACACGCGCACAAAAAAGCCGGTCTGAAAACCGGCTTCTTCGTTGATCATTGTGCGCAAACTGCGCAGCGTTCTTGCGCTCTGAGCTTAGTCGTCAGAGGCTGCCCGCTTGTATTTCTCTTCTTCCATAACCTTTTCCTGCCCTTCGAGCAGCAGGTATGGCTTGGCTTCACCCCGAACAACAGCGCCATCGAGAATGACCTTCTTAACGTTCTCAATTCTGGGTAGTTCGTACATAGTGTCCAGAAGTACATTTTCTAATATCGTTCGAAGACCACGAGCACCGGTTTTGCGCTCCAAGGAATTCTGTGCCACTGCATGAAGCGCATCTTTACGGAACTCAATGTCGACTTCTTCCATCGCCAGTAGTTTTTGATACTGCTTCGTGATCGCATTTTTAGGTTCGATGAGGATACGTACCAGTGCATCTTCGTCGAGTTCTTCAAGCGTTGCGACCACAGGCAAACGACCTACGAATTCTGGAATCAGACCGAAACTGATGAGATCCTGCGCTTCGCAATCCATGAGCATTTGGCCAATATTGCTGGAGTCGTCTTTTGACTTAACTTCTGCAGCAAAACCAATTCCGCCCTTATCGCTGCGGTTCTGAATAATTTTTTCCAAACCGGCGAATGCACCACCACAAATAAACAGGATGTTAGAGGTATCGACCTGTAAAAATTCCTGCTGAGGATGCTTGCGTCCGCCCTGAGGTGGTACCGAAGCAATTGTGCCTTCAATCAATTTCAACAACGCCTGCTGAACACCTTCACCAGACACATCACGTGTAATGGACGGGTTATCCGACTTGCGTGAGATTTTATCGATCTCATCGATGTAGACAATACCCGTCTGGGCTTTCTCAACATCGTAGTCGCACTTTTGAAGTAGCTTCTGGATGATGTTTTCAACATCTTCACCCACGTAACCCGCTTCTGTCAGCGTGGTTGCATCCGCAATGGTGAACGGCACATTAAGTGTGCGCGCCAGCGTTTCAGCCAACAGTGTTTTACCTGAACCTGTTGGACCGATCAGCAATATATTACTCTTTGCGAGTTCTACATCACCTTTTTTGTCTTTGTATTCCAATCGCTTGTAGTGGTTGTATACCGCTACAGATAGGATGCGCTTGGCTTTTGCCTGCCCGATAACGTATTGATCGAGCAATTCGTTAATTTCATGAGGCTTGGGAAGTGAACTCTCTTCATCACTTGTCTGCTCCTGCATTTCCTCCGTAATGATGTCATTACAGAGATCCACACACTCATCGCAAATAAATACAGAAGGGCCTGCAATGAGCTTGCGAACCTCATGCTGGCTTTTTCCACAAAAAGAACAATACAGCAGCTTGCCGTCGTCTTTTTTGTCTTCCTGGTCACTCATGCTTCACTAACCTCTGGCTTTCCAACACATTGCCGTGTTTCCCAATAAGATTCAAGCACCAAAGTCGCACCGGAATCTGGGATGTTGGGCGGATCACACTCTCGAACCGGATAATATGTCCGGCTTTCACTTATCCAACTGTCTTTTACAACTAGTCTTCAGAGTCCGACGTGTTACCACTACTCGCTACATCGACTTCTTCGTCGCGTGTTTGGACGATTCTGTCTACGAGGCCGTATTCAACAGCATCTTCTGCTGTCAAGAAATTGTCGCGCTCTGTGTCTTCTTTTACTTTTTCAACACTCTGACCGCTATGTTGAGCCATCAGTTTGTTCATTCTCTCTTTTATCGACAGAATTTCGCGAGCATGAATATCAATATCCGTGGCCTGTCCCTGAAAACCGGCCGAAGGTTGGTGAATCATTACACGAGAGTTAGGCAAAATGAAGCGCTTACCCGGTTCACCGGCATTTAGCAGGAATGCACCCATACTTGCCGCCTGCCCGATACACAAGGTACTGACGTTTGGCTTAATGAACTGCATGGTGTCGTAAATGGCCATTCCGGCAGTGACAGAACCACCGGGTGAATTAATGTACAGAGAAATGTCCTTATCGGGATTATCAGACTCTAAAAACAGTAACTGGGCCACAATCAGGTTGGCCATATAGTCCTCGACCTGGCCGACCATGAAAATTACTCGTTCCTTGAGTAGACGCGAGTAAATATCATAGGAGCGCTCGCCACGTGACGATTGCTCCACGACCATGGGTACCAAGCCGCCCGCAGCAGATGGATCGCCAGCGCCAAAGGCTGAGTTACCGAATGTGCCAGGCAATGAGCCGGTGAAACCCCAAGTAGGACCTGAATTCATTATTAGCTGTTCTCGCTCTCTGCCGCAGCTGTTGGCTCCGACGGGTTCATGATGTCTTTAAATGTAGTCGGTTCATCGCTAACTGTCGCTGCATCTAAGACGGATGTAGTGACAGCATCTTCAAGAACCAGGCCTTCAATGTTCTTCAACATTTCCGGATTACCGTAATAATAGTCAATGACTTGCTGAGGATCCTGATAAGACGACGCTAACTGCTCCACTTGTGCTCGAACTGCTGCCGCATCGGCCTTGATCTCGCTTCGCTGAATAATTTCAGCAACCACCAGACCTAACTGCACCCGACGCTTGGCTTGTTCGGAGAACAATTCGTCAGAAAGCATTGAAGAATCGGAATCCGCAGGCATTTGTTGCATAAGTTGTTCCCGCTGACGCTGAATTTCTTCTGAAACCAGCGAACTTGGAACATCTATAGGGTTTAGATCGACCAAACCGTCCATTACTTGTGACTTCACTTGGTTTTCGACACGAGTAGACAGTTCTCGTTCCATATTTTTACGAATATCGGCGCGCAAACCTTCCATTGATCCGTCCTCAATACCAAATGTACGGATTAAGTCTTCAGTTAGTTCCGGCAGATGAGATTCTTTAACTTCATGAACCGTTATATCGAACTCAACTTCTTTACCCGCCAGGTGCTCTGCCTGGTACTCATCGGGGAATGTTACTTTGATGGTCTTTTCATCACCGGCCTTCATACCGACTAGCTGAGATTCAAAACCCGGGATCATGGAGTTACTGCCCAATACCAGAGGGGCTTTCTCAGCTTTTCCACCGTCGAATTCTTCGCCGTCGAGGCGGCCGAGGAAATCGATAACGATCTGATCATCGTCTTTTGATTCACGATCCACTGCGACATATTCAGTACGTTGCTTACGAAGATTCTCCAACATGTCATCAATGTCAGATTCTTCAACGTTAACTACAGGGCGAGTAACCTTGATGGAGTCGTTGTAAACCGGGTCAAATTCCGGATAGACCTCGAAAGTGGCTACGAAGCTGAAGCCGGTTTCTGTATCGTCTTCTGCCGTCTCACCAGGAACGATCTCCGGCTGCCCTGCCGGGCGCAGGTTCTCTTGCTGAACCGCATCAAAGTATGAGCGATTAATTAACGTCCCCAGAACCTCGCCGCGAACCTGTGATTCGTAGCGTTTCTTGACGACTTTAAAAGGGACTTTCCCGGGGCGAAAACCATTCATACGCGTGGTTTTACTCAGACTCTGAAGTCTTTCTAGCACTGCGCTGTCAATGTCTTCAGAAGGCAGAGCGACTGTCATTTTACGCTCTAAGCCCTGGGTGGTTTCAACGGATACTTGCATGCTTGCCTCTATTAACCACGATGTTCGACATTGCCCTATTCGGGCTGTTCATCGGGTCAGGTGATGTGCCTGATACGGCACGTAATCTGGTGCGAAAGGGGAGACTCGAACTCCCACGTCAAAGACACTGGTACCTAAAACCAGCGCGTCTACCAATTCCGCCACTCTCGCAGTGGTACATCCTAAGTCGCTAATTATAGCGAAATCCCGACAACAATGACGAGACAAAATGTGCATATCAGTCGATGCACTTGAGGCTAAGGTGGGGTGAACGACGGGATTCGAACCCGCGACCACAGGAATCACAATCCTGCGCTCTACCAACTGAGCTACGCTCACCACAAATTTACCCTAGCTATTGTAATACCAACTTGCCCCAACCGGATAGACTCCGATAGATCCAAGCCTCTACCAACACTGGGCTGGCGTCCTACTTAGGTACGAATTTACCTGAGCTACCTCTCAGATAAGTGCAATAGATGGTGCGCCCGGCAGGACTCGAACCTGCTACCCTCGGCTTAGAAGGCCGATGCTCTATCCAGATGAGCTACGGGCGCTCTCTGCCGATCATCAGGTGAGGATCTAGAACACCCCGTGCCCGTTAATGCGACGGTACGTACCCAGAACGATATCTGAACAAATAGCGCTTAGAAATTGCTGACTCTAAGCTCGCAAAGTTGGTCGGGGCAGCAGGATTCGAACCTACGACCCTCTGCTCCCAAAGCAGATGCGCTACCAGGCTGCGCCATACCCCGAAACTTCGCCTCATTCAGCCGCGCAATGATAGCGGCAACTTAACGACTGGTCAACAACACCATGACGTTGATTAACGTAAATAGTGACAAAGATTTAATCTATTTCGTCAATCCAGGTCATTTGGATGGCTTCAAGGATGCCTTCCGACGATTTTTCCGGATCATCATCAAACCCATCGATCGCCAAAATCCATGCATGCATGTCTGTGAAGCGCACATATTGCGGATCCACATCAGGGTGAGCTTCGGCCAATTCAATGGCGATGTCACGAACATCTGTCCATTTTAAATTCACTAGTGCGGCGCCTCAGAAACCATGTTGATTGTGTACTTCGGAATTTCGATAACGAGGTCATCGTCTGCGACGATTGCCTGGCAACTGAGCCTAGAATCGGGATCCAAGCCCCAAGCCTTATCGAGGTAGTCTTCTTCTAACTCGTCGGCTTCATCGAGGGTTTCCCCACCTACTCTCACGTGCACATGGCACGTGGTGCAGGCGCAAGATTTTTCACAGGCATGCTCGATATGCACACCATTGCGCAACATGGCATCGCATACCGACACGCCGGCGTCCACAGAGAACTCAGCCCCATCAGGACAAATTTCAGGATGCGGTTTTATCGTTAAGGTTGGCATACTGCCTTCAACTCCAATGTCGTTTTGTTAAGTTCAGCCGGACGAATTTCGCTCAGCAATAATAATTACATACTTTTATTTGGGATCTGCCGTTATCGTTTCAACTCATGGATTCTCTAGTGTTGAATCAATAGCGTCTATTTCTTTGCCAGACATCATTTTTCTAACGCTGGCGTTCATTCTACGCTCTACAAATTCCGCACTGGCATGCTCAAGATCGTGAACAGCCGTTTTGATGGCGGCCCGGTCTTCACCCTCCATAGATACCTTGACGTTTTGAATCTGCTGATCGACAAGCTCCCTCTCCTCCGCGGACAGGTGCTCGTCGCCGTCGGCCTCAAGCGCGCTAGCGATAGCCTCTAACACGCGTGAGGCTTCAACTCTTTGCTCCTGAAGTACACGGCGTTGCATATCTTCGCCTGCGTTATCCATAGACTCTCGTAGCATCCGTTCGATCTCACCGTCGGACAAACCGTATGAAGGTTTTACATCGACACTGGCAACAACACCGCTTTCCCGCTCCAGCGCACTAACGGTCAGCAGACCATCAGCATCAACTTGAAATAGAACCTGTATTCGAGCTGCGCCTGCTACACGCTCAGGGATACCTTTTAATTCGAAACGCGCTAGAGAACGGCAATCATCAACCATTTCTCGCTCGCCCTGAACAACATGCAACGCCATGGCAGTCTGACCATCTTTATAGGTGGTGAATTCTTGCCCACGCGCTATTGGAATAGTTGTATTGCGAGGGATAACCTTTTCAACCATGCCGCCCATTATTTCCAAGCCTAAGGATAACGGCGTGACATCAAGTAGTAGAAGATCACTGTCCGGTTTATTGCCTGCAAGCACATCGGCCTGAATAGCGGCACCGATAGCAACTACTTCATCAGGGTTTATAGACGTCAGCACCGTCTGCTCAAAAAACTCACCGACCTTATTACGCACGAGCGGTACACGAGTAGAACCGCCCACCATAACAACAGCCGTTACAGATTCCTTATCGACATTGGCATCGCGAAGCACCTGCCGACAAGGCTTAAGCGTTCTGGCGATGAGTGGTTCCAACATACTATTGAATTCTTCAAGAGAGAGTTCACCTTTCCACGCATGACCATGTGCATCTGACCAATCCACAGTGACGGATTCTTCTGTCGAGAGCGCTTCCTTAATGGACTTAGCGTATTCCTTTATGGACGCCTGCTCTGACTCACCGGACAATGCATCGATATCGGCTTTTTTCATCAACCAATCAACAATGAGATTATCGATATCATCACCGCCTAAAGAGGTATCACCGGCAGTTGCAAGCACTTCAAATATGCCTTGCTGCATTTTTAATAAGGATATATCGAACGTGCCCCCACCAAGATCATAGATAGCGATAGTGCCTTCACTATCGTTGTCCAAACCGTAGGCAACCGCTGCCGCTGTTGGCTCATTCAATAAACGCAGCACAGATAAACCAGCTAAAGCCGCCGCATCTTTCGTAGCTTGACGCTGAGCATCGTCAAAATAGGCGGGCACAGTCACGACCGCCCCTACCAAATCACCGCCCAAGGTTTGTTCAGCAGTCTCTTTCAATGTTTTTAGAATAGCTGCAGAGACATCGATAGCGCTTTTAGGCCCATCGGCTGTCACAAACGCTGGAAGCGAGCCCGAGTCGACGTCGAATTGGTAATGCTTGTTGAGCCACGAATCCTGAATATCAGAGGCACCTTTGCCCATCAATCGCTTGGCTGAGCGGATGGTACTTAGCGCATCAGAAACGTTAGATTCAGCCTCATGCCCGACTAATGGGACCTCACCAGATTGATAATGCACAACGGAGGGCAAGGAGCGATTTCCCGACTCGTCTGGAAGCACATCAGCACTTCCACTTCGTACCGCAGCAACCAAAGAGTTGGTAGTTCCCAAATCAATACCGACAGCTAACCTATGTTGATGAGGCGCTTGTGATTGTCCGGGTTCTGCGATTTGCAGCAATGCCACTGACTGATCTCCTTAAATTAAAATGATGGATGAGAAGGCTTTTCTAGAACCGTTGCCTGGCTAACGCCCTACTCATCTAATCGCTCTTCAGCACTTCGTACTTCTTGTTTAAGCTTATCCAGAAACTGCCATTGACGCACTGACGTTCTGGCTTCATCCCATGATTGTTGATTGCACGCATTTTCAAATGCGGCAAGCTGCTCTGATGTAGCGGATTTCAAATTTTTCCTAACCGCGTCGAGAGCTTGATAGGGGTCGCTGGCATCAGGTGCCATTTCAAGAGCTTCCCTGTATTCCATTTGTTCCATTAGGAACATGGGAGACATCTGTGTGTCAGTCTCCTCGTCAATGGAAACTCCCTGCAGAGTGAGCAAGTAGATGGCACGCTTAAGATCATCGCCAAGCGTCTGATAGGCCTCGTTGACAAAGCTTGCCGCCTGCATGGACCAACGACGCTCAGCGTCAGGCTTAGACGCATACTTGTCAGGATGTAGCTGCTTCTGCAATTCTTGAAAACGCGACACAAGCTGTGCATTGTCAATGTCAAACTTTTCTGCCAAGCCGAAAAGATCAAAATAGTTTTTTGAAAAATCAACGTGCATGGCAAAGCAATCTCGAACCTTAGTAACGACGCTGCCCGGGTCAAGTTGACTTCCGGGCAGCGGTCTTAAGAGCTAACGAAAACGACTTGAGTTAAATCGTGAAAGACTCACCGCAGCCGCATTCGTCCTTAACGTTAGGGTTATTGAACTTAAAACCCTCATTCAGACCTTCCCGGGTGAAATCCAACTCGGTACCGTCCAAATACACCAAACTCTTCTTATCGATAACGACAGTGACATCGTTATTTTCAAACACTTCATCGTTGGCAGCAACTTCGTCCGCGAACTCCAGTACGTAAGCTAGTCCGGAGCAACCTGTCGTACGCACTGCCAGACGAAGACCGACACCCTTGCCACGCTTTTCAAGGAATCCCTTGATGTGCTCAGCTGCTCGATCTGTAAACGTTACGCCCATGATAAAGGCCTCCTAAGTTCTAACTGGCGACAGCTTCAGAGCTATCTTTTTCAGTTCGTTTTGCTTTGATGTCGGCAATAGCCGCAGCTATGGCGTCTTCAGCCAACACTGAGCAATGGATTTTAACCGGTGGCAAAGCCAGCTCATCTGCGATGTGCTTATTTCGGATTTCACCCACTTCTTCAAGAGTTTTACCTTTCACCATTTCAGTGACTAAAGATGAGGATGCGATAGCAGAGCCGCAACCGTAAGTTTTAAACTTTGCATCTTCAATAATGCCGTCATCGTTGACTTTGATTTGAAGACGCATTACGTCACCACAAGCTGGAGCACCTACCATACCTGTACCCACGTTTGGATCATCTTTATCGAGCACACCAACGTTGCGTGGGTTTTCGTAATGGTCAAGAACCTTGTCACTGTAAGCCATGATTTTCTCCGATTAAAACGACGAGTAACGCCGTTTGAATAATTACCTAGTTATCTATAAAAGCCACCGCAGGCGAACCTGCGGCATTAAAAATTCGATTGGAACTAATGACTAGCCCATTCAACAGTATCGAGATCGATCCCTTCTTTATGCATATCCCATAATGGGGATAAATCTCGCAATTTCTCTACCGCTTCGCGCGTCTTAGCGATAGTGAAGTCGATTTCTTCTTCGGTTGTGAATCGGCCAATGGTGAAACGGATTGAACTGTGAGCCAACTCATCATTTCGACCGATCGCTCTAAGCACGTATGAAGGCTCCAGACTTGCACTAGTACACGCTGAACCACTGGAGACAGCAATGTCCTTCATAGACATTATAAGACTTTCACCTTCAACAAAATTGAAGCTGACATTCAAATTGCCAGGAATGCGCTGCTCAAGATCGCCATTGAGGTAGATCTCTTCCATATCGGATACGCCATTCCACAGTCGATCACGCAAAGCGCCCATGCGTACGTTTTCTTCATCCATTTCTTCATGAGCAATACGGAAAGCTTCACCCATACCAACGATCTGGTGCGTTGCCAATGTTCCTGAACGCATGCCTCTTTCGTGTCCACCGCCGTGTATTTGAGCTTCAAGGCGAATGCGTGGCTTGCGACGAACGTAAAGTGCACCGATGCCCTTTGGACCATAGACCTTGTGAGCACATAAGGACATGAGATCGACATTCATAGCGTTAACATCGATAGCAACCTTACCCGGGCTTTGAGCAGCATCCACGTGGAAGATAATCCCTCTTTCACGAGTGATTTGGCCGATCGCAGCGATGTCTTGAATGACGCCTATTTCATTGTTGACGTGCATGATAGATACGACTGTCGTGTCGTCTCTCAGTGCTGCTTTGAAAGCGTCCATGTCAAGCAGACCATTTTCCATTGGGTCCAAGTAGGTGACTTCAAAGCCTTCCCGCTCTAGCTGACGACAAGTATCGAGTACAGCTTTGTGCTCAGTTTTCAAAGTAACAATGTGCTTGCCTTTTTTCACATTGAAACGGGCAGCACCTTTGATAGCGAGGTTATCTGATTCGGTTGCACCGGAAGTCCAAACGATTTCTTTACTGTTAGCGCCGAGCAAAGTTGCGACATTATCGCGAGCCTGTTCGACCAGCTCATCTGCATGCCAACCAAACGGGTGTGAGCGTGAAGCAGGGTTTCCGAAATGACCTTGCTTAGTCAGACACTCAGCCATTTTTGCAGCAACTCTCTCGTCTACCGGAGTAGTTGCTGAATAATCCATATAAATGGGTATATTTAAAGAACTCACTATGACTGCCTCAATTCAATTTTCTGTTAACTGGGGTGCTTAAGACCCCGGTGAATATTTCTTTACGATATTAATGGTTGTTCGTATGACCAACCCAGCCTAAACGAAGGGTTGTTGCACGATGACTTCCTCTTGACGAACGGACGAGCTGTGCACGCGATGCCGATCGATCATGTCCTGCAACGATACGCTACTTAAAAACTCTTCTATCTGGGCACTAAGACCCTCCCACAAATCATGGGTAAGACACCGGCCATGGCTATGGCAATTTTCTTTACCTGCGCACTGGGTGGCGTCGACTGACTCGTTGACAGCGCCGATGATCTCTGACACCGCCACGTCACCGAGCTCTCTGGAAACAGAGTATCCACCGCCCGGGCCTCGGGTACTGGTGACCAAGCCGTGCCGGCGAAGCTTCGAAAACAGCTGCTCAAGATACGACAGAGATATTTCCTGCCTAACGGAAATTTCAGCCAACGAAACCGGGCCGGTTTGGCCGTGCAAGGCCAAATCGAGCATCGCTGTGACTGCGTACCGCCCTTTCGTTGTCAGTTTCATAGCATCAACTTCTGCCAGCTGAGTTTGCGGGCTACACAACCGTCCAGCCCCTTTAGATAGGGTGTTAGAGTCGCATAACCCACCAAATTAGTCAAGTATTATCCTCTTCTACGAGCGATCCGAAAAAAACGATGATTCGAGCGTCAACAGCTAACAGGCTTTGTTTCTGAGTTGATCCAATTCGGCTCTCAATTCAGCAACTTGCTGCTGTAATAATTCGACTGCGTTTTCCATTGGGTCGTCAGTTTCACCGGCCACACCGTAGGCATCGAATGCCTGCTCGCGCATTTTGACCTGCTTCTCGCGAACCAACTCCAGGCATTTGGCATTGTCATCTTTGCAGCGCACAATTTTTCCGGGAACACCGACTACTGTGGCGCCTGCGGGCACCGGTTCTAGCACCACTGCGTTCGAACCGACTCTCGCATCATCCGCGACTGTAAAAGGACCGAGAATTTTAGCCCCGGCACCCACGACAACGTTATTTCCCAGTGTCGGATGTCGTTTTCCTTCATTGAGCGTGCGGCCGCCTAAGGTGACGCCCTGATACAAGGTCACGTCATCGCCGATTTCTGCTGTCTCACCGATAACCACGCCTGTGCCGTGATCTACAAAAAAACGGCGACCGATTACAGCACCGGGGTGAATTTCGATACCGGTCAACCAACGCGCAATATTGCCTAGAAATCTGGCCGGCCATCGGAAACCCCTGCGCCACAACCAATGGTTGAAACGATGGAACAGAATTGCATGCACGCCGGAGTAACAGGTGAGCACATCAAAGGTTGTCCGAGCGGCAGGATCTCGCTGGAAAACACAGTTAACGTCTTCTTTTAGCAGTTGCCACATACCACACCGCCGATAATTCCTACTGATTTAGTAGGTTATTGTACGCCCTATTCCCAATTCTGGAAACAGTCTGCGAAGTTTACGAACGGCATCGATACTTGGCTGCCGGCCCCGAGAGACACTATATGGGGATGGATTTAACGATTTCGAGGTTTTTCAGTCGCAGACAGGATGCCCCGGAAGATTGCCAATTCATTTCCGGTGGGTCGATTGGCCTCGAAATAACGGCGTACCCGCCGCCGGAGCAACCTCGGGTTATCAGGATTCATAAAACCGGTGCTGATCATAACTCTGTCGAGGTGATCAAAAAAATGTCCCATTGCCTCGCTAGTGGCCGGAAGGTCGTCTGGGTCTGCCGAGTTATCAGAGGCATCAACAGCCTCGGTTGAGCCCTTCCATTTCCCAGGCATGGGGATTGGCGCACCGAGCGGCACAGAAGCGATTGCTTGAGACAGCTCATATGAGACAACTTGCACTGCACTTCCCAGATTCAAAGACGAAAAATCCGGATTACAAGGGATTCTTAGCAGACGTGTACATAGATCCAACGACTCATTACTGAGACCAGAACGCTCCTGCCCGAACACCATGGCCACTTTTTCGCCATCAGGCAGGCTTTGAGAAAGAGATCCGATTTCATCGGCGATTTCGCGACAAGCAAGCAAAGGCACCGCGAGTTGACGGGCCCGCGCACTGGTTCCAACAACGACCCGGCAATCTGCGATGGCGTCAGCAAGCGTGTCGAACGATTGGGCGTTTTTCAGCACATCGTTTGCACCCGAGGACCTGGCCAACGCTTCAGCTGACAAATGCGAACAGGTATCCACCAACCGCATGGTGGTAAATCCCATGGTTTTCATGGCACGAGCTGCCGCACCCAAGTTACCGGTGTGGGTTGTACCCACCATGACAAAAACAATTTCGAGGCTCATACCGTAATGATGTCACAACTGAGGAACTTCACTGCAAAAGTTGTCAACAGATACTCGCAAAATTACTCGGTGAAGGCCGTTTAGCACTACACTAGGGAGTTCTGCCACAGATAAGCGAAATTACCATGCATCCGATGCTCAACATCGGCATCCGAGCTGCCCGTGCAGCCGGCAAGGTCATCACTCAAAACATCGATCGATACGATCCGATGACAATTGAAAAAAAACAGCGTAACGATTTCGTCACAGAAATCGATCGTAAAGCTGAAGCGGAAATTATCAACACGCTTGGACGCTCTTACTCCGATCACTCGTTTCTTTGCGAAGAAAGCGGACTTATCGGTGACGCTAATTCAGAATTCCAATGGATCATCGACCCCTTGGACGGCACCACCAACTTTATCCACGGCCTGCCACATTTCAGTGTCTCGATAGCCCTGACACAGCATGGCAAGCTCTTCCAGGCGGTAGTCTACGACCCGATGCGTCAGGAACTTTTCACGGCAGGCAAAGGCGAAGGCGCTTTTCTTGATAGCAAACGTTTGCGCGTGTCACCAACCTCAAAACTCGAAAACGCCCTGCTAAGCAGTGGCTTTCCCTACAGAGACGGACAGGATCTAGACTTCTACCAACGTACTTCCAGGCACTACACGGAGCGCAGTGGTGGGGTTCGCCGCCTCGGCTCGGCCGCTCTCGATCTTGCCTATGTTGCAGCAGGCCGGATCGATGGAACTTGGCTCACCGGGCTGAGTAGCTGGGATATGGCAGCTGGTGGACTCATCGTTCGAGAAGCCGGTGGACTCTTAAATGATTTTGATGGCGGCGATGATTGGATGAGCAAAGGTGAGGTCATTGCTGCCACACCAAAAGTGCATCATCAGATGATGGAAGTAATGAAGCCGCTGTCTGCGGCGCGGCATAAAATGCCCCAGAAGAAAGCTTAACTGTAATTTTTTGCTAAGCGTTGATAACCCGCCAGTGTGGCGGGTGTTTATTCAATACCGTTAAGGCATTGAATCGATTTCTGCCCCTTCCTTTTCTACCGGCATGAGATCTTCTTTGGTGATCCCCAAGCGAAGCACTGCAATACTCGCAACAAAGATAGACGAGTATGTCCCGATCAGGACACCGAGAATTAGCGCCAGTGCAAACCCATGGATAATCTGGCCACCGAAAATAAACAACGAGGTTAGTACCAGCAGCGTCGTGAACGAGGTAATTACTGTACGCGATAATGTCTGGTTAATAGATTGGTTCATGACCTCGGCCGGTGTCCCGCTCCTCATGAGCACAAAGTTTTCGCGAATACGATCAAAAACAACTATGGTGTCGTTGAGCGAGTAGCCGATGACTGCCAGGATGGCGGCAAGGATAGTCAGGTCAAATTCGATTTGAAACAATGCGAAAAAACCCACGGTAATAAGAACATCGTGCACAAGCGCTAAAACGGAACCCACCGAGAATTTTTTCTCGAATCGAAACCAGATATACAAAACGATTCCGAAGAGTGCTGCCAACACGGCCAGACCACCCTTCTCGCGAAGCTCTTCGCCCACTTGAGGTCCGACAAATTCCACTCGCCTCATCGTAACTTCAGATTCACTGGCCGTGGCTAGCACGCGAAGCACTTCCGTACTAACACTTGCCCCGGTAAAACCTTCTTTAGGGGCCATCCTAATAAGTACTTCAGTACTCGAACCGAACGTCTGAACTTGCGAATCGGGCAAATCGGCTGTTGCCAGAGCAGTACGGATAACATTGAGATCGGGTGCTTGTTCGTAACCGACTTCAATGGTGTACCCGCCGGTAAAATCAACACCAAAATTCAATCCGCGAACAGCAATTGAAATAACAGATACGGCCAACAGAAAACCGGAGACAATCAGCGCTAATTTGTAGCGCCCCATGAAATCGAAATTCGTATTGTTGATAAAACTACGCATGCGTTAGTCCTATGTTCATCACACAAGCTAATGAACTGATGGTTATCGATATGAGGGGAAAAAGTAAACGCACGGAAATCAGATGGGTAAGGTTTGTAGACGTTTCCCGCCGTACAAACTGTTAACCAGAACACGTGTACCGAATATGGCGGTGAACATGGATGTCAAAATACCAATGCACAAGGTAATAGCGAAACCCTTGATGGGCCCTGTTCCAAGACTGAATAGTACGACCGCCGCAATCAGTGTGGTGATATTGGCATCGGCGATGGTGACAAAAGCTTTGTCGTAACCCGCAGATAGTGCTGCCTGAATACTACCGCCACCCTTTAGCTCCTCTCGAATTCTTTCGAATATAAGAACGTTGGCATCAACAGCCATACCCGTCGTCAAGACGATTCCCGCAATACCCGGCAACGTCAACGTTGCACCCAACACACCTAATACCGCAACGATTAGTACGACGTTAGTGACCAATGCGAAACCCGCAATCACACCGAACATCCGGTAGTAAAAAGCCATGAATACAACAACCAGCGCTAAACCGACAACAGCGGATAGAAAGCCTTGTCTGATGTTGTCTTTACCTAAGCTTGGGCCGACAGTCCGCTCTTCCACGATTTGCATAGGTGCTTTCAAAGCACCGGCACGCAGTAGCAGCGCCAGGTCTGCCGCTTCACGAAGCCCAAGACCTGTGGTTTGGAATCGATGACTCAGCACATCGTTGATCGTGGCAACGTTTATCACCTCTTCGATCTTGGTAACCTTCTTAATAACTTCGCCATTAACTTCGATATTTTCGATTCGATTCTCGATGAAGACGACAGCCATTGGGTTGCCGACGTTGTCCTGAGTGACTTCCTGCATACGTCGCGCACCCGCGCTGTCCAGGTTAACGAAAACCGCCGGCGACCCGGTTTGCTGATCGATGCCCGATGACGCACCTTTGATCTGGTCGCCGGTGACAATAATGTCCCGATCCAACATGATCGGAGTGCCGTCGCTACGACGGTTGTATGATTTTCCGTTACCACCTTGAGCCACTAAGCGATATTCTAGAGTTGCCGTCGCGCCAATAATATCTTTGGCTCGACCCGTGTCCTGTACACCAGGCAGTTGGACCACAATTCGGTCCAAGCCCTGCTGCTGGATGACAGGCTCCGAAACACCCAGTTCATTAATCCGGTTTCTTAATGTGACGATGTTCTGCTGGATGGCTGTGCGCTGCTCTTCTACAGCGGCAATCTCTGTGAGGTTTGCGGTTATGTAGGCGTACTCGTCGTCTTCAGATGCTGATAAATCCAGAGTGGTAGCATCCCGGTTAAAGATGGGATACATCCGGTCCCTGTCCTCTTCGGTTCTGAAGCGCGCTACTATTTCGCCATCCAAGTACTGAATAGAGGTGCCGCGAATCACTTCCGCTCTAACCATTCGCTTCCAATCCGGAACAAAGCGCTCTTCGGCGGATATGAGCACGGCATTAACGTCGACTTCCATTAGGAAGTGTACTCCGCCCCTCAAGTCCAGCCCCAAATACATTGGAGCTGCAATTTTTCTGAGCCAATTGGGACTGGCATCGACTAGGTTCAACGAGGTGATGTAGCGGTTCGAATCGACAGATTTCGCCAGCACATCCCGCGCTTTGATCTGCTCGTCCTCAGTGGGAAACAAGGCCAGAAATCGCCCTTCCTCAACTCGGATTTCAGTGTCATCGAAGCCTTCGTTTTGAAGGGTCGACGTTAGCTGGCTGATATCGACAGCCGTGAGTGTATTCGTTCGCCCCGAGACCTGAACCGCCGGGTCGCTGCCAAAAATATTTGGCAATGCGAAGAGCACCCCAATGACTACAACCGCTGCCAGAAGCACCGTTTTCCAAAGAGGATTAGTATTGGTCATACTCAAAAACGCTTGTTAAGGTTGGACGAAAACGAGAACTGGCCGCTTTTGGAGACTAAACGCTTTTCAGAGTTCCATTGGGCAGAAGTGCCGCAATAGCCTGCTTTTGGACGTTAACTTCCATACCTTCGGCAACTCGCATAGTGATGAAAGCGTCACCAACCTTTGTGACAGTTCCACCCAATCCACCATTACTAACGACCTCATCGCCCTTTTTCAAGGCCTCGACCATGGCTTTATGTTCCTTCATTCTCTTTTGCTGCGGGCGAATCATCAGAAAATAGAAGATAGGCAGCATGAGGAGCAATGGGAGAATACCCATGATGGAACCACCGGCACCACCGGCTGCTTGGGCATAAGCGTTACTGATGAAAAAATCCATAACAAATACTCTTAAAATGACGACGAAAGGTAACGCGCGATTATGCCATAGACGGTGTCATTGAGCGGATTTACTGACCGCCTCCTAATCTGACCATCAAGCACCCGTGGCCCGGGCATCGGCGAATTCTTTGGTGAATTCAGTGAACCTGCCTTGCTCTATAGCGCTTCGGATGCTCTTCATGAGTTGCTGGTAGTAATGCAGGTTATGGATGGTGTTCAAACGCGACCCGAGTATTTCACCGCACTTGGATAAGTGGTAGAGGTAGGCGCGGCTGTAATTTTTACAGGTGTAGCAGTCGCAATTGCTATCAATTGGCGATGTGTCGGTACGAAATCTGGCATTTCTCAGCCGGATATCACCTAAGGATGTGTAGATGTAATCGTTTCGTGCATTGCGCGTCGGAAGTACGCAGTCGAACATATCGATACCCCGCTCAACAGATGCCACTATGTCTTCCGGCTTGCCCACGCCCATCAGGTAACGCGGAGCATCAGCGGGTAAATGCGGAACCGATTGTTCCAGCACTTCATCACGAATGGCTTTTTCTTCACCCACAGCCAGACCGCCTACGGCATATCCGGGAAATCCAATTTCGACTAAAGCCTCAGTGGAGATTTTGCGAAGATCGCCATACATCCCTCCCTGCACAATGCCAAACAAAGCATTCGGGTTTTCCAGTTGAACAAACGCGTCTTTGCACCGCTTCGCCCACCGCATTGAGAGCTCCATGGATTCAGCGGCCTGCTCGTGTGTCGCTGGATAAGGCGTACATTCATCGAAGGCCATAACAATGTTAGACCCGAGGTCGGTCTGAATACGCATAGATTCCTCTGGGCTCAAAAAGACTTCCGAGCCGTCGACCGGCGAACGGAATTTCACTCCCGATTCATCGATTTTTCGAAGCTTGGCAAGACTGAACACTTGAAAGCCACCTGAGTCAGTCAGAATGGGACCGGACCAATTCATAAAATCATGCAGATCTCCGTGCTGCTTGATAATGTCTGTGCCCGGCCGCAACCAGAGATGAAATGTATTACCCAGGATTATTTCTGCCCCCACTTCACGAATTTCTTCTGGGGTCACGGATTTCACAGTGCCGTAGGTACCGACGGGCATAAAAGCGGGAGTTTGCACGGTCCCACGATCAAACGTCAGCTGTCCACGGCGCGCATTTCCGTCCGTGCTGTTAAGTTGAAAACTGAAGTTCAAGATCGCACTCCGAATTTAGGCCAAACGAGCATGGCGTCGCCATAGCTGAAAAATCGATATTGATGTTCAACGGCACTACGGTATGCCGCCAACGTTTCATCAAGGCCTGCAAATGCTGCGACCAACATGAGCAGAGTGGATTCAGGCAAATGAAAATTAGTGAACATGCCATCAACCACATGAAACTTAGCACCCGGCGTTAAAAATAACCGCGTTTCGCCATTAAAAGGTCTTACGCTTCCCGACTGAGCGGCTGCCGCTTCAAGCGCGCGAACACTGGTCGTGCCTACTGCAATTACCCGCCCTCCACGTGCTTTGGCAGCGGTAATGGCATCGACTGTATTTTGATCGACACTCACTCGCTCGGCATGCATAACGTGATCGGAAGGGTTTTCAACCCGTACCGGCTGGAATGTTCCGGCGCCGACATGCAGTGTAATGAAGCTATGCGAGATACCAGCGGCCTCCAGAGCCGCCATCAATGCCTCATCGAAATGCAAGCCCGCTGTTGGCGCAGCTACCGCCCCTGGCTTTTCGGCAAAAACAGTTTGGTAACGCTCCTGATCTGCATCATCGGGCTTACGCTCAATATAGGGTGGCAACGGTATTTCGCCGAAGCGCTCTATAAACGGCGCAAGCTGATCCTCAGCTCCGGCAAGTGTATTCAGTTCAAACAAATCATCTTGTCTGCCAACAACCCTTAACGTGAGAGTGTCTTTGCTGGACTGATTGTCGGACATACCATGCAGCTCAATCAGTGAGCCCGGTTTTGGTGATTTACTCGATCGTATTTTGGCCAGCATTTGACCATCGGCTCCAAATCGTTCCAGCATTAATTCAAGCTTTCCGCCAGATTGCTTTTGACCAAACAACCGAGCCGGGATTACCCGTGTATTGTTGAATACCAGATGATCGCCGGGTTTTAGCTGCTGAGCTAAATCAGTGACATGAAGGTGCTTGAGTTCTTGACCGTCAACGCACAGCAATCGACTGTCACTACGATTTTTTAACGGCGACTGAGCAATAAGCGCAGGTGGCAAATCATAGTGATAATCACTGAGCCTGAAGTCGTCAGACCTAGTGCTGTCTGATGGAATTGAGTCTGTAGGGGTCAAGGGCATGGAACCAACTAAAGCTAAGCGCCGGGAGCCGAAGAAACAGGCTTCTTAGCGCGCTATTTTAGCGCACGTATTCGGCGCTATAAATTGTAGGCTTACATTCTAACCCATGGACCTTTGCCTATTACGCAGGCATGGGAATTAAGCACAAGACAATTATTTTAAAAATTTTCAGTAGCTCTCAAATTTGATAATTAACAAACGTCTGCACCATTACTTGTCTACCGATCATTAACTGAATCACTTTCCATAAGCGGACGGAATCCTATAGTGGGCCTCGACTTGATTTAGCTCACTAACGTAGACGTATCGCTTTATGAAATTTAGTATTCCTGTGCTTGCTCTGGCACTGCTTGGCCCCACTGCTTCAACCAATGGACTTGCTCAGGATTCTTCCTGTCAGGCCACAGGCACTGATTTAAACAACGCCAAGGAGGCATATTCAGCTCAGTGCCCGAATATTCCTCGAGTAGATTGTGATCCAGTTGGCAATGGAAACTGGACCTGCTCTTCTGCACAAATCGGCAACAGAGCGCCGCTGCTATTTGACACGTCTATCGCTGAGACGCAAACACCCGCTCCAGACCCCGCCCCGCAAATCGAACTGCCCACCAATACCGCCTCGGAGTGTGTGGCCACCGGCTCGAATCTGACGCTGGCAATTGAGGCCTATGATGCATCCTGCATGGCGCCGCGAGTCGACTGCGACCCGGTCAGCGGCGGTTGGTCTTGTTCTTCCGGCGTGCTGGGCAACTCGGCACCATCGACTAGAGTATCCGTGGGCTCGGGCTCAAGCAACACTACGTCTGCACCGACCACGAACAATTCAACGACAAACTCACAGACGAGCACGAACACAAATACGAGTTCAAATACGTACACCGGCCCGGTACCTCAACTCAGCTGGAAAGACAGCTATTCATATCAAGGCGTTTGTTACATCTCCGGTGGATACGACCACAACGCACGTGAACAACAAGTGCAACTGCCCGATGGCTCGTATGCAAAAGTGAAAGACATGCTGCATCTGTTGGCCGTGGGACCCGGAGACCAGCACGCAGACGCTCTATACAATGATATTCAGTGCGGAAACGGTCCGGCAAACGACGCGGGAGATGAAGACCCTGATCAGTGCCCGGGGCGAGTAGATCAGGGACGCGCGGGATGCCAAGTGATTGGACCCAAATGGATGTATCTTTAGAGTCTAAGGAATACCGATAAATAAAAGTAGAAGTGCCTACAGGGCCTAGGGCACTTCGATCGGTTTAGGCGCTTGGTGCCGGAGGCGAGACTTGAACTCGCACTCTGTTTCCAGAACCGGATTTTGAATCCGGCGTGTCTACCAATTCCACCACTCCGGCAGCGCAGCAGAAGTGTAGGCAAGTTCGAGCTGAACAACAAGCATCGGGAAGAAAAAATGCCACTACGGCGGCATTTAATTTTCTATTCCCTACGGAGCCCTACAGACGGAAAGGAACTCAGGCGTAATTATTAGCCTTCTTCTCGCATTTTCGCAGGCTCGATAATTCCTTTTAAGGAATCCATCACTGGCAACAAATGCGGTTTGTTTTTCTCGATCTCCGCTCGAGACAGCCCTTCCATCTCGTGGGGAAAAACCAGCCAGTCGTCAGTTTTGTGAGCACAAAAGTCCGGAACGAAATCAGTTCGGTTTTTACCCGGCTTAAAGTAAGCGGTTGCGACACGAACATCATGGGGTAAATTTTTCCGGGCTCGTTCTTTTAGCTTATCGAGAATAGCTTTGACGCTTAACCCTGTGTCAAACACATCATCTACGATTAAGAGTGAATCCTCTGCGTTCATCTTGCGAGTGAGGTAACTCAGACCATGTACCCGGACATTGTTTTTTCTTTTGTTCATGCCCGCATAGGACGATGTGCGGATTGAAATATGGTCGGTATCGATACCGTAAAAATCCAGTAACTCTTGAACCATGATGCCCACTGGCGTGCCACCACGCCAAACACCGACAATAAAATTGGGGCGAAAATCACTGGCTAGTATTTGCCTGCCCAGCTCTAATGAGTCTTCCAGCAGCTGTTGCGCTGAGATATAAACTTTTTCGTCAGTACTCATTTAATGCCTTGCGTTAAAAAGGGAGTTGGGAAGCATCACTTCTTTGGCACAGAATATTAACCAGCTGCCTGGGCCGAAGCAATCTGTACTTCAGCTGCTAATGCAGCGAGCACATCAATGGGGGATGCAGCTTGCGTTATCGGTCTGCCGATGACCAGAAAATCACTGCCCGCCAGGATGGCATCAAACGGTGTAAGTGTGCGTCTTTGATCATCTGGGCGCCCACCGTGTGAGGAAATATTGCCCAATGGAACAGCGCTCGCTGGATCTGGTCGCACCCCCGGGGTGATGGTCAGAAAATTATTTTTGGCAATGGATCGAATCAAACCCACCTCATGGGGTGAACATACGACGCCATCTAAAGCGGCTTGACGAGCAAGCGTTGCCAATCGGGCCACTTGATCGGCAGGCTCTATATCCAAACCGGTTGCCGACAGCTCGTCTCGATCAAAACTTGTCAGCACTGTGACTCCGATAATTCGGGTGCCGCCGCCCGTAGCAGCATCTCTGTCGTACTGCTTCACGGCATCGCGCGCAGCGTTAAGCATTGCCGGCCCGCCACTGGCATGCACATTAACCATCCAGACACCCAGCGAGGCGGCCGCCTCTACAGCACTGGCAACCGTGTTTGGAATATCGTGATACTTGAGATCGAGAAAAACATCGAAGCCTGCTTTCTGACAACGCTCTACAAAAGCAGGCCCTGCCAAGGTAAACAGCTGATTGCCAATCTTAAGGCGAGTTAAGCTGGGTTCTAGTCTATCCACCAGTTCTTGCGCCTTGCTGACGTCAGCAAAGTCCAGAGCTGTAATAATTCTATTCATTCACCTTCCACTCCGATGATGGTGGAAACGCTGTCCCATTGACCACAACTGGGGCATCTCCAATGCATTACGTTACCCTGAAATCCGCACGAACTGCAGCGGTACGCAGGCTTATCTTCCATAACTTTATCCAGAAGATCGCAGATGACTTGCACCTTATCGCGCTCTCCCGGTTTGCTTAATTCAACTTGATCATGAGCCCAGTCCCGCAGTCCTTTTAACGACGGACGCTTGAGAATCTGATCTTTAAAGAAGCGATCTGCCAGTTGCGGGCTGTGACGCTCTGCAATGATTTGCCGTGTGCTTCTGATAACCGAATAGGCATTTCGCTGCGAGTGGATACGTTTTAAAAAAGAATCAAACTCTGCAGCATCACCCGCTTTCTGAAATACATCGAATCGCTTATCGATAATTTCGGGAATGAGCTCAGGGCGCTGTTGCTCTACTTGTTCGTATAATTCGTTGGCTTGCGAATACTGGCCATTCAGAAGGGCAAGATCAGCCAACATGATGGATGCGCGCGCGCATGAGTCATCGTGGCCCAAGGCCTTGCGCAAGTGCTCATCGGCGTCCTTTTCCTGATCCGCCTTAATGGCATCAGCCGCCAGCTCACAGTAATAGTGCGCGATACGCCAGCCTTCAGATTCACCCAGCTGCTGCTCCGCGGCAGTTGCCACAGCAATTGCTTGTGACCAGTCACTTTCTCTTTCGTGCAACTGCAATAAGCTTTGGTAGGCATCAGCGATTCTATGGCCCGACTCAATAAGTGCTTTGAATGTGGCTTCAGACCGATCAAGAAGGCCGGCCGAATCGTAGTCGCGGGCCAGTTCAAACCGAGCAGATGCCCGAACTTCGTCCGATAATTCTTGATTATCCACGACGCTTTGATGCATGAATACTGCGCGTTCCATATCGCCCTTTTGGCGATAGTGATTGCCCAACGCAATATGGGTATCTGCTGCATTGTTTGCAGAGTCTGAGGTCGTGTTAAAGATATCTGTTGGCAGCTCGGCCTGATCCGAGAGAAGCCCCTTCAGACCTTCGTGGAATTCACTGCTGTAGTCCCAAAGTGCTTTAGTGGATTGGGAACGCGAGCGGGATTCACTGCGCTTGGCTGCAAACCAGCCTGTTGCCGCAGCTACGGGGAGTAACAACCAAAGTAAATCAGGAATGGACACCCGCCCAGTCTAGCGCAATGCAGACACCGGAATAGCAGTCCAGAGAAAATTTAAGCAGGCTTAGTCGTCCAACGAATCGTCGTGGTCGTCATCGGATGAGTCGTTGACACCACCGGTACCGTTATTCACTCTCTCGCGAAGTTCTTTACCCGGTTTGAAATGAGGAACATGCTTTCCGCGAAGAGCAACTGCATCGCCGGATTTTGGGTTTCGCCCCATTCTCGCACCGCGAAAATGCAAACTAAAACTACCGAAGCCTCGAATTTCGATGCGTTCACCGCCGGCGAGCTCCTGGCTCATTTTTTCAAGAATACTCTTGACGGCAAGCTCGACATCTTTGGGGGCTAAATGACTCTGGTTCCGAGCCAGCGAATCGATAAGATCCGATTTAGTCAGACTGTTATCTGTACGTGACCGTTCGCTCATATCTAACCTCCTTTCCCGTACCGTTTAAGAGCGAGACGGGAGAAGATTCCCGTCTCGTTCCTGGATAGGGTTAGTACTTAACCACTTGAGAACTTACTTATCCAAATTACCTAACTGCTCTTTCATCAGGTCGCCCAGAGTTGTACCTGCAGGCTCTGCTGATGCTTCGTTGTAATCGCTCATCGCTTCTGCTTCGTCAGCATAGTCCTTCGCTTTGATGGACAGACTTAGCATACGTGATTTACGGTCAGTTCCGATAAATTTCGCTTCAACCTCATCACCTTCCTTGAAGTGCATCTTGACGTCTTCAACGCGTTCACGAGAGATTTCACTAGCGCGTAGAACGCCTTCAACACCATCGCCAAGATCAACGATTGCGTGCTTAGTATCAACTTCTTTGACGATACCTTTGACGATGCTGCCCTTCGGGCTGTCAGCAACAAATTGACCGAATGGATCACGATCGATTTGCTTAACACCCAATGAGATGCGCTCACGCTCAGGATCAACAGCCAGAACAACTGCTTCGATCTCGTCGCCCTTCTTGTAGTTGTGAACGGCTTCTTCGCCAGTCTCGTTCCAAGAAAGATCAGACAAGTGAATGAGTCCGTCTATGCCGCCTTCCAAGCCAATGAAGATACCGAAGTCAGTGATTGACTTGATAGTTCCACTCACTTTGTCGCCTTTGTTGAACGACTCAGAGAAATCTTCCCAAGGGTTCGGCTTGCATTGCTTGATACCCAAGGAGATTCGACGACGCTCTTGATCGATGTCAAGAATCATGACTTCAACTTCGTCACCCAAGGCTACAACTTTGTTCGGGTTAACGTTGCGGTTAGTCCAATCCATTTCGGATACGTGAACCAGACCTTCAACGCCTTCTTCGATCTCAACAAAGCAACCGTAGTCAGCGATGTTAGTGACCTTACCGAACAGACGTGAACCTTCTGGGTAACGACGAGTTAGGTCAACCCAAGGATCTTCACCCAATTGCTTCAGGCCGAGTGATACGCGGTTACGCTCACGATCGAACTTGAGAACCTTAACTTGCATCTCTTGACCGACTTCAACGACCTCTGATGGATGCTTAACACGCTTCCAAGCCATATCTGTGATGTGCAGAAGACCATCGATACCACCGAGGTCAAGGAACGCACCGTAATCGGTGAGGTTCTTGACGATACCAATGATTTCCTGTCCTTCCTGCAGATTTTCAAGCAGCTGCTCACGCTCTGCACTGTACTCAGACTCAACAACAGCACGACGTGAAACGACAACGTTGTTACGACGCTGATCCAGCTTGATAACCTTAAATTCGAGTTCCTTGCCTTCCAGGTAGCTGGTGTCACGAACTGGGCGAACATCGACCAGAGAACCAGGTAGGAATGCACGGATGTCACAAACTTCAACGGTGAATCCACCTTTGACTTTGCCTGTGATGTTTCCTTTGATGATTTCATCATTTTCCTGAGCTCTTTCAAGAACAGTCCAGGAACGAGCACGACGAGCTTTCTCGCGTGATAATTTTGTTTCACCGAAACCGTCTTCGACGGAGTCAAGAGCAACTTCGACGCTATCGCCGATTTTTACATCTGTTTCACCGTTTTCATCTTCGAACTCTTCAATAGGCACTGCGCCTTCTGATTTGAGTCCGGCATTAACGATAACGTAATCGCCAGTGATGTCGACAACTTGTCCCGTAAGAATGGAACCGACCTTCATCTGGGCTTTGGAGATACTCTCTTCGAAGAGCTCCGCGAAAGATTCTGACATTAAGAAGTAAACCTGTAAGTGAGTGACGCAGTGTCATCGTGACAAGGCGATGTGTTAGTGATACAAAACCGAACCCTCATGGTTCAGCGATAAACGTTATGCAGGTTGAACAAGGCACACAGTAATTGAGTGACCGGAATACCTATAGTTACGAACGTAACGCTTTAAAGCTAAGCGTGTAAACACCAAACAAAAAAGCAACGGACCTACACTCTATGATGCAAGTGTTACTCCAGAATGATTTACTCAACCGCTGTTAACATCGGTAGCGCCGCGACTATTCGGCCAACCACAGCACGGATGGATAAATCACTGGAATCGATGATGAGCGCGTCGTGGGCAGCGACCAACGGCGAGTGCTCGCGGGAACTGTCTCGTTCGTCGCGCGCACCAATCTCCTGCAGCAAGTTGGGCATTGTAGTCTCTATTCCTTTGTCTTTCAACTGCTTAGCTCTTCTCAGAGCCCGCACCTCCACTGAGGCTGACAAAAACACCTTTAAGGTGGCATCGGGAAAAACGACTGTGCCCATGTCCCGGCCATCGGCGACTAGCCCGGGAGAGGTTCGAAAACTGCGTTGTTCATCGAGTAAGGAGGCGCGTACTGCAGGCATCACTGCCACCTTTGATGCCGCGGAAGCCGTTGTTTCTAAACGTAATTGTTGAGTAACGTCGCGACCGTTTAAATCTACTTTGACACCGTCTGGATGCGGCTGAAAGCTAGCTTTCATGGACTCCAGAGCCGCCATAACAGATGGCTCATCGTCAATATTCGCCTGACAATTTAATGCATGCAACGCCGCTGCCCGATAAACAGCCCCGCTGTCCAACAGATGAAATCCAAGCTGATCCGCTAAATTTTGGGCCACCGTGCCCTTGCCAGCCCCGGATGGACCATCAATAGTGATGACTGGAATCGATTCGACCAACTTAATAGACTCCTAAGTTAAGGGGTTGCGGCGACTTCTTCGATGTTCAGGCCTGCCCGTTGAGCAATTTGAGCAAATCCCGGGAAGGAAGTATTGACGTTATCGCAATCGAGCACCGTGATTGGGCCATCAGAAATCAAGGACGCCATGGCAAATGACATTGCGGTTCTATGGTCACCACAACTGTCCGCAGTACCGCCGGTTAATCGCCCGCCGTTTATGACCGCGCCGTCCGGGGTATCGGTGATGTCAGCCCCGAGAGCTCGTAGTCCGTCCGCCATGACCTGAATACGATCGGTTTCCTTAACCCGGAGCTCCTCGGCCCCGGTTACCACGGTCTGGCCCTCGGCACTTGCCGCTGCAACAAACAGTGAAGGAAATTCATCGATTGCCAGAGAGACTAATTCTTCCGGGACTTCGATGCCCTTTAGTCTGGAACCCGAAACCCGTAAATCTGCCACAGGCTCGCCCCCTGTCTCGCGCTCATTTTCAACGACAATGCTTGCGCCCATGAGCCGTAAGATATCAATGACGCCTGTGCGAGACGGGTTCATGCCTACACCGGTTAACAGCAATGACGACCCCGGAGTCATACTGGCTCCGACTAGGAAAAATGCTGAAGACGATATATCGCCGGGTACGGTTAACGTTGTAGCCTTCAACACCTGCCCACCACGAATTGAAGATGTGAGGCCGTCCACTGAGACGTCTACGCCGAATCCACGGAGCATGCGCTCGGTGTGATCGCGGGTTATCGCAGGTTCATGTACAACTGTTGTCCCGGTTGCATGCAATCCCGCCAAAAGCACCGCCGATTTCACTTGGGCGCTGGCCATAGGGCAGACGTATTCAATCGCTTTAAGCGTGTCGCTCTTTTCAATAGTCAACGGAGGCGTACCACCCTCACCAGTGCCTATCGTTGCACCCATCTGGCTTAAGGGGTCGACAATTCTTTTCATGGGTCGGCCCGTGAGCGAGGCGTCACCAGTGAGCGTTGCAGGAATATTCATACCAGCCAGCAAGCCCGTTAATAGACGCATGCCGGTACCGGAATTACCCAGATAAATAGACTCAGCTGCGGGAACCAGTGCACCGACTCCACGTCCGTGAAGTGTGACTTCCCCCTCACCGCCGCGCTCAATCTTTACACCCATGGCACGAAAAGCATCCAGAGTGTGCAGGCTATCTTCGCCTTCTAAAAAGCCAGATACCTCGGTAACACCTTCCGCAATCGCACCAAACATAATGGAGCGATGAGACATGGACTTATCACCCGGCACCTGAACAGTTCCGTTGAGGTTAGTTGCAGGGGCCAGTTTGAATATTTTGCCGGTCACGTCGGAAGAAGTAGCTGTAGTCACGTTAGATCCTTGGTTATTCCCAAAATGGTAACACTCCCAAGGCCTGTTTATTAGTCATGCGAAGACCGAAAAGCTTATGAATTCATCAAATTTGCGGAGTTATTCGACCATTTAAGGCGCTTTTGTATCTGGCACTTGCTTTGCTTTTACAGGTATAGAACGTCCGAGCGAGCTGAATCGCTCGGACAGTAACTGTACCAACAGACACTGTTATCCATGATGCTTAAAACAAGTTCACACCGCATTCTCTGTGCATTTCTAACTATTGCCGGCATGGTTGGTCAGAGCGCCTTGGCAGATACTCGCACGTATCAGGCAACAACGGACTTTCCCATCATCGATGCCGGCGAAGCACCCTACTACTCCGAAGTACCCGACCGGCCTTCTTTGGCAATTAACGCTGCCATTGAGGCCTATCGCGATGTTTACGCTAGGGCAGAAGTTGTCTACGACGGTACCGAAGGCGTTCACGATCTCACCTTGGTAGGTCTGGCTGAATTGGACGGGGAAGCGGAGTACCGCATCTTTATCAATGATGTACTGGTCGGAGAAGCGACCAATCCGGAGGTCACCGTCGACTACACCGTTGTCCGGCACAGTTTTGAAAACATCACTGTACCTAGTGGCGCGACCATAGCGGTTGAATCTTTGGCAAATACCAACGGCAAGATTCCAGAAGGCGACGGCACTGCCTTCGCTCGCGGTCGCTGGACTGCCTTGGAATTACTCGAAAGCGATGCTGAAGAGACACCCCCGCCCTCTGACATCGACCTAGGAATTGCAATAAGCAGCAGTGAGCAATCGTTGGAGCGTAACGAGGACTTTGATATCACGCTAACTGTCAGCAACGCAGCGAATAGCATTATTGCCACCCAACCCATAGTCGACTTGTCTATCGCTCTTTCGGCTGTCGATGTCGTATCAGCAGATCAATGCACACAGGACGTGCTTGGCCTTAATTGTGATTTCCCCGAAATCGCAGCCGGTGAAAGTCACTCTATGACTCTCTCCTTCAGAAGCAAAGAGGAACTACTGACTCTAGTGGTACAGGCAACGGTAGAAGCTGATCAAAGTGATCGCGATGGAACGAACAATGCCGCCAGCATTAATGTCAGCGTCGTCGATGGAGAACTGGGGCCAGAGCCTGAGCCGCTTAATCCAGCAGACAATGCTCCAGTTGACAATACCGCCGCGTCCAGCGGATCCAGTGGTGGATCTCTATCTCTTTTCTGGCTGCTTCTTGCCATTCCAGCTAGCTTACGCAGGATACGAAAAAGTAAGTGAGTGGCGCGCTAGTCGTCAGGTGTTGTCACTGTTATGCCAATTGCCGCAATGACAATACAACCTACGGCGGCAATTCCTTGTAGTCCCATGCGTTCTCCGAGCAGCACAGCTCCGACAACGGTTGCAACTGCAGGCTCAATACTGACTAGTACGCCGTAAGCGCGCTTAGATAATCGCTTTAAAGCTTCAAATTCAAAACTAAATGGCAGTGCTGTAGACAACAGCGCCACACCCAGACACGCCAAAAACAACCATGGATGTGTAATGAGTTCGGGGACAGCTGGTACCACTAGCGGGATCATGAAAATTGCCGCGACACTCATGCCCAGCACCAGCCCGGTATTACCCTCTACCTGTTTTCCAACGCGCGCGGCGATGATGATAAACATTGCCCAACCTGTTCCGGCCATTAAGGCCAGAACGACCCCGGGCGTATTTAGATCAGAACCGGAGAACGGCGAGAGCAACACAATTCCCAAACCGGCAAGACATACCCACCCTAGCTGTTTGATATTCGGCGATGAAAAAACAGCAACGCTTAGGGGACCGATAAATTCAATGGCAACAACTGCCGCCAGCGGTATACGGGCTATCGCCATGTAAAAGAACAGGTTCATCGCTGCTATACATGCACCAAAAACCACCATCAAACGCCAATGCTGAACGAAGGTTTGCCGCAGAGACTGAAAACTGAGCCGCGCTGCTAACGCAAGCAGAAATGCGGACAATAAAATGCGTAATGCAACAGTGCCTTCAGCACCAATATAGGGGAATAAAAATGTTGCTGACCCCGCGCCAAGTTGTATCGATACGATGGCTAAAAGAACCAGTAACGTTGGAGAAACTCGCTGCATATTTAGTATTGCGCCTACTCCACCAATGTGAGTTCTTGCTCACAGAGAACAATATTATTGAACGTGTACTCCAAGGATAAATAGCCAACCGACTGACTGTAAGCATTCAATACCAAACCGACGGACTCTAGATCGTCCGGGAGTATTGAGCCATTATCACGATCCCATATCGCAGCGACGTATCTGTCGCCTTCACTAACAGCTTGTAACCAATTTTCAATGTCCTCATCTGAACGTCCTGAAAACCGGAAGTCAAAGTTCTTAACAGCGCCATAAAGTGACTCCAACCGCTCTTGCTCAATCTCAAAAAGCGCTTTAATTTCGGAACCCAACGCATCGCTGGGTACATCCTGACCTATCGCTTTGATCCAGCATAAACCCTCGTTTTCAGAGAACTGACCAATGTACGTACCGTACTCCGGGCGTGGCTGCGCAACTTCCGTAAAACGAAACATCCCGTCAGGGGAACCGTCGTCTTTAACTATGGCTAGTTCAGAACTAGCCGTCCCAATTTTCAAACCAAAAGGTTCAGCAAGAGAAAGGCTTGCGTGGGAACACGCATATAACAGTAAAAACGCACTTATGAATCGGATGACCATCATTATTAGCCTTTGCAGCGGATGAATGCGAGGCCAATTAAAAGCGAGGTCACGCGACGATGTATGGAACGGCCTACGTATATTCATCGCGTGCTTTCTTAGCACGCTTGAAAGTTTCTTCTATTGCTTGGCCATCTCCATTAGCTATTGAGGTACGCAGCTTTTTGAGATGCACATCAAGACGATCCATGGAATCTAATATGGCATCTCGATTACTTAGACAGACATCGCGCCACATAACCGCATCACTGGATGCTATGCGGGAAAAATCTCTGAACCCACCTGCCGCGTATCGAAAAATCTCTTCCGCTTCTTGCTGCGTTGCCAATGTATCCACCAATGCGAATGCAAGCACATGAGGCAAATGGCTGGTGGCGGCTAAAACCCTATCATGCTGCTCGGGTTCTAGAGTTTCAACGTTAGCCCCCGTCAAAACCCACAGTGACCTAACGGACTCTATTGCGTCATCTTCGGTTTCTTCAGAAGGTGTCAGCAATACACGGCGTCCTTGGTAAAGCACAGGATCAGCGGCATCAACCCCTGTTTTCTCGCGGCCGGCGATTGGGTGACCCGGTACCACGCGCGCAAGACTGCCCAATACAGATTTTGCATCGGTTATGAAAGGCGTTTTCACACTGCCAGCATCAGTCACGACCGTGTCCGCTTTCAGGTAAGGCTTGATCGCTACCAATTGCGAATGCATGCTAAGCATAGGTACAGCAAGCATGACGATGTCGGCAGTGGGTATAAGATCGGCTGCATTCGTGCTGAATTCGTCGATGTACCCGAGCTCCAAACCTCTCTCACCGCTAGCCGGCGATCTGACAAGAGCTGTAATTTTGCCTTCGTAGCACGCTTGCTTTAAGCCGGCTGCCAAAGAACCGCCAATCATCCCCAGACCAACAATACAAAGTGTTTTCATAGTGATCTAGGGTACGACCCCATGACTTTCACCAGCGGTGCAAGCTCTCTTAACTGAATTAATACGGGGGCCAGAGTTGCATCAGACTGATGACCATTAACATCAATAAAAAACACATACTCCCACAAAGCAGAACGGGATGGCCTGGATTCTATTCGGGTCATACTTACACCAGCATCCTCCAATGGTTGTAACAACCGTCGTAAACCACCCGGCCTGTGAGGTGCTGCAACCAGCAGCAACGTTGAATCATCCCCAGTGGGCGGAATATCTTGATCGCCGATAATGAGAAAACGCGTGGTGTTATTTTTCTCATCTTCAATGCCTTTTTCCAGCGCGTTTAATTGATAAAGACTGGCAGCAGACTCACCTGCAATGGCTGCAATGTCGGGGCTATCCAACGCAAGTTTTGCGGCTGCGGCATTACTGCTTTCGCTGACTCTCTCAACGTTTGGCAGATTCGCGTTAAGCCAATGCCAACATTGCGCCAATGCCTGTGGATGAGCATGTACCGCTTTAATATCCGACAAGTTTTCAGCCTGGCTCATGAGGCAATGCTGAATGCGTAAACTTAATTCGCCACACACTCGCAATGATGTTTGAGTTAATAAATCCAATGTTAGATTTACCGCACCTTCTGTGGAGTTTTCTACTGGCACGACACCAAACCGAACCCGACCAGCCTCTACGGCTTTGAAAATTTCAGCGATACCGGCTTCAGGTTGAGTCTCGACCGCATGACCAAAATGCTGCTCGGCGGCTGCGTGACTGTAGGTACCCTCTGGCCCTAAATAGGCAACACGCATCGGTTGCTCCAAGGCCAGACTAGCAGAAAGAATTTCCCGAAAAATTCGTTGCAAAGCCTTGTCGCCCATAGGTCCGTCATTACGCCGGGCAATCTCTTTGAGTATTTGCGCCTCTCGCTCAGGACTGTAAGCATCTAGCGCTTGAGCATTAGATTCGCCAAGCTTGATTTCAGCCACTTTCAAAGAAGCACGGGCTCGTGCATTCAATAAATCCTGGATCTGTGCGTCCAAGGAATCTATTTCGTCTCGCACTTGCCCTAGATCCAGCGACTTCGCGGAAACCGAAGACGCTTTATCGTTAGATGAATTGTCCGTGGTCATGGCTTTCCTCGCGCAAAGGATTCAAGGTAATCAACCAGTGCATCAACAGCGTCATCGGTTGCGGCATTGTATAGACTCGCTCGCAGGCCTCCGACGGATTTATGCCCTTTCAAGCCCGTAAAGTTTCTCGCGGCAGCCTCGTCTAAAAATGCTTTAGTGAGAGATTCTTCGCTTAAACGAAACGGAATGTTCATGCGGGAACGGTTGGCGGCACAGACCGAATTTTGAAATACGTCGTGCTTATCAATGGTTTGGTAGACCTTCTCGGCTTGTCGCTGATTACGTTCGGCCATAGCCGTTAATCCACCCGACTCAAGCAACCACTCGAAGACCAAACCAGCCGCATACCAGGCAAATGTGGGCGGTGTATTGAGCATAGAGCCTGCTTTTGCCATAGCTGCATAGTTGAACACTGGCGGCAATCCGGCCTGTTCGCTGCGTTCGATCAGGTCGTTCCTGATGATGACCAACGTAATACCCGCAGGGCCAATGTTTTTTTGCGCTCCGGCGTAGATCATGCCGTATTTCGAGATATCGACTGGCTGAGACAATATTGAGGACGACATATCCGACACGATGGGCAACTCTGTCTTGGGAATCTCATCAAACACAATGCCGTCGATCGTTTCGTTATCGGTTACGTGCAAAAAACTGGCATCGGCAACATCAAGCCATTGCTTACTATTGGGAATGCTGATTAACGGTTCTGTCTGGCAAGCGGTTACCTCTACAACGTTGGTAAGCGCTGCGGCACTGGCCATCGCTTTTTTAGCCCAGTATCCGGTATTGGCATAAGCGACCTTTTTTCGCTGATCAAGGTTTTGGACACACAGGGAGAATTGAGCGCTCGCACCACCTTGCATGAACAGTACTGAGTAATTATCCGGGATATTCAGCAGCAGACGGAAATCGGACTCAGCTTTGGCAGCGATTTCAGCAAAATCAGAGCTGCGATGACTCATTTCCAACACGGACAAACCACGCCCACGATAATCAACGAGGTCATTCTGCAAGCTTTCCAACACAGGAGCCGGCATTGCTGCCGGACCTGCATTGAAATTAAAGCAGCGGTTTGCTGTTGCTTGTGTCAACACTCTTCCAACCCGTTATGAAACGGCAAGTTGTATCAATTGGATTCGTCTTCAGAGTTATCAGGCGCATCGTCTGAAGAAGCGTCATCGTTGGAAGAATCTGCTGTATTTGCAGAGTTTGCTGCACTTTCATCTGTTGACGAATCTGCGTCTTCAGCACTCGAATCATCGTCATCAGAGCTGACATCTGATTCATCGATTGGCGTGAGCTCGACAAGCGACTCTCCTTCGTTCAGGCGAATCAAACGAACACCTTGCGTGTTTCTACCCACTGTAGAGACGCCCGATACCGCAGTTCTCACAAGCGTTCCAGCATCGGTTATGAGCATGATTTCATCGTCTTCACCCACTTGAACAGCGCCGATAACCGGGCCGTTTCTATCGGATGTTTTGATATCAATGACACCCATGCCACCGCGACCTTTGGTCGGATAGTCTTCAGGCTTGGTTCGCTTTCCATAGCCATTTTTAGTGGCGCTGAGGATCGTACCTTCACCCACAACAATGAGTGCAATAACGCTGTCTTCTTCAGGCATCCGTATGCCACGGACACCCGCCGCAGTACGTCCCATCTTGCGAACTGATTCTTCATTAAAGCGCATTGCTCGACCGCCACTGGAGAACAACATGACGTCGCTATCACCGGTGGTCAAAGCAACATCGATGAGGTAGTCGTCGACGCGTAAATCGATAGCAATGATGCCGTTCGCACGAGGTCTGGAGAAATCAGACAAAGCGGTTTTCTTGACCACACCTTTGCTCGTTGCAAAGACGATATTTTGATTTTCGCTGTACTCTCTGACCGTCAACACTGCATTAACACGCTCGTTTTCTTCAAGCGGTAACAAGTTGACGATAGGTCGACCCCTCGAACCTCTGCTGGCAACCGGTAATTCGTATACGCGTTTCCAGTAAACCTTACCGACGCTTGTGAAAAACAGAACGGTGTCGTGCATGCTGGCGACAAATAGCTTGTCGACAAAATCTTCATCTTTCATGGAGGTGGCTGATTTACCACGCCCACCTCGCCGTTGCGCACGGTAATCGGACAGCGGTTGGGCCTTGCAGTAACCGCTGTGGGAGAGCGTGACAACCACTGATTCGTCAGCGATGAGATCTTCTACGGTCATCTCAGAGTGATCAACTTGAATTTCTGTTCGACGTTGATCGCCATAGGCTTCAATGATGGCCACGAGCTCTTCTCTGATGACCAGACGCAGACGCTCTGGATCCGTGAGGATATCGAGGTAATCTTCGATTTTCTCGAGAATTTCCTTGTATTCTGCGATGATCTTGTCTTGCTCAAGACCTGTTAAGCGATGCAAGCGCAGATCAAGAATGGCTTGAGCTTGAACTTCCGTTAACTGATAACGGCCATCATGCAAACCGTATTGCTCACCCAGATTTTCAGGCTTTGATGCAGCAGCACCTGCCCTTTCGAGCATGCCACTAACGATGCCCGGCTCCCAGGTCTGAGACACTAATTTTTCTTTAGCTTCCGGCGAGTTCTGAGACTCTTTAATGAGCTGGATGATGGGATCGATGTTTGCCAGAGCAACAGCCAAGCCTTCCAATACGTGCGCCCTATCGCGGGCTTTTCGTAATAGGAAGACGGTACGGCGTGTGACGACTTCGCGGCGATGGCGTATGAACGCATTAAGCACCTGCACCAAGTTAAGCAACTTAGGCTGGCCATCGTCTAAGGCAACCATATTGATGCCGAATACGACTTGAAGCTGCGTTTGCTTATACAACTGGTTAAGCATGACCTCACCGGCCTCGCCTCTACGCAGTTCTATGACAACACGCATGCCGTCTTTGTCTGACTCATCACGAAGCTCGGTGATGCCTTCAATCTTTTTGTCCTTAACGAGCTCCGCTATTTTTTCAAGCAAGCGAGCCTTGTTGACCTGGTAAGGCAACTCGTGAACGATGATGGTGTCTTTGCCCGTTTTCTCGCTGTGCTCAACGGTGGCTTTCGCTCGAATATAAAGCTTGCCGCGACCTGTTCTGTAAGCATCACGAATTCCACGAGCGCCGTTGATGATGCCGCGCGTTGGGAAATCGGGGCCAGGCAGATGCTCCATCAATTGCTCAACGGTGATGTCAGGTTCATCGAGCATCGCAATGGTTGCGTTGATGACTTCAGAGATATTGTGTGGCGGTATATTCGTGGCCATGCCGACGGCGATACCGGTGCCGCCATTAACTAACAAATTAGGAATTCTGGACGGGAGAACCGCAGGCTCTTTCTCAGAACCATCGTAGTTGGGGACAAAGTCGACGGTCTCTTGATCGATGTCCGCAAGCAGATCTTGGGTGATCTTGTGCATGCGCACTTCGGTATATCGCATAGCTGCCGGTGGATCACCATCTACGGAACCAAAGTTGCCTTGTCCGTCGATCAGCATGTAGCGCATGCTGAATGGCTGCGCCATACGAACCATAGAATCGTAAATGGCGGAATCGCCGTGCGGGTGGTATTTACCCATAACCTCACCCACCACACGCGCCGATTTTCTGTAAGGGCGGTTGTAGTCGTAGTTTTGTTCGTGCATGGCAAACAGGATGCGACGATGCACCGGTTTTAAACCATCACGAACATCAGGCAAGGCTCGTGAAACGATGACGCTCATAGCGTAATCGAGGAACGACTGCCTCATCTCATCTTCGAGATTGATGGGCAGAATTTCTTTGGCGAAATCAGACATGTAGCGAAGGGCCAAACAGTGTGGCGATCGGGTCAGATCAACCGCTCAATTCTATCACATCGAAGCCTGTAACAGCGCGGTTTCAGCAGCCTTGCGACACCTGCCCTACAACGTTATCGTGCTCCCAACTAAAACGCATTTCATGATGGCCTATGTCCGTTACTTCTAACGCCTCTTCCACCGAGTCCCCGGACACTGATTTTCGAATCGATGCAGGCTGGATAATCACGATGAACGCCGGCAATGATGTGCTGCCGCGGCATTCCCTCATTGTTGAAAACGGCAGAATTTCTGCTTGCTTGCCTTGGCGAGATGCTGATGTGCAATTTGCTCACTTACCCGCACAAAACGCAAAAGACAGTATTTTGATGCCAGGCCTCATCAATGCACACACACACCTGGCCATGAATCTGTTGCGCGGCTTTGCCGACGACACCCCGCTTAAACAATGGCTAGAAAATCATATCTGGCCAACTGAAAGCGCACATATGGGCACCTCATTCGTCGCTGACGGATCTGAGCTGGCCATTGCTGAATCCATCAGCAATGGTGTGACGACAGTGAACGATATGTATTTCTTTCCCGACGAAGTAGCGAAGGTGTGTCGCAAGGCAGGCATCAGAGCAACCGTTGGCTTGTTGGTGTTTGATTTTCCAACAGCTTGGGCCGGTAGCACTGATGAATACTTCAGCAAAGGCATTGCACTTCACGATGCCTGCAAGGGCGACCCCTTGATACAAACTGCCTTTGCTCCGCACGCACCCTATACGGTTTCTCAAAAGCCGTTGGAGCGCATAGCCACCCTATCCTCCGAACTGGACATCCCCGTGCATATGCACGTGCACGAAACAGCTTTCGAGGTAACAGAGTTCGTCAAAGCCCATGGCGTAAGACCCATTCAACGACTGCACGACATCGGACTCCTCAGCCCATCTCTTCTGGCCGTTCACCTCACACAACTGACGCAAGATGAAATATCAACACTTGCAGAAACCGGTGTCCATGCGATCCACTGCCCGGAATCCAATTTAAAACTTGCCAGCGGACAATCACCTGTTGCCGATATGTTAAAAGCCGGGGTCAATGTTGCTGTGGGCACCGATGGCGCCGCCAGCAATAACGATCTCGATCTTCTCGGCGAACTTCGCACCGCAGCATTTTTGGCCAAACTAGCCGATGGAGATGCATCAACACTCAATGCAGGCACAGCACTACGCATGGTCACCATTGATGCAGCTCGTGCGCTGGGTCTTGAACATGAAATCGGCTCCTTGGAACACGGAAAATCAGCAGACTGCATTGTCATAAAACCCGATTTGGGCATGATTCCGGTTTATGATGCTCAAGCCCAAGTGGTGTATACCAACAGCAGCCCCTGCGTTCAGGACGTCTGGGTCGCCGGAAAGCCATTGATGCGAAACCGAAAACTCCTCACGCTTGATGCCGAGCGACTTTATGCAAACGCCGCCCGGTGGTCGGAAAAAATTGCCGAAAACGCCAACTTGAACTAAGCAGTAGGCATCGACTCACGACGCAATCCCGTATGTATCGGTATCTGCAGACTCGCAAACACACACCACAATCGCTATGAGCACAACCACGAACAACGTCGACCCGGCTGAACTCGCAAAATTTCAGGACCTTGCCAGCCGATGGTGGGACGCCAACAGTGAATTCAAACCACTGCACCAGATAAACCCGCTGCGACTGAACTGGATCAACGAGCGTATACCGCTCGAAGGTGCCCGCGTGCTTGATGTGGGCTGTGGCGGCGGCATACTCGCCGAGTCGATGGCAGAAAAAGGTGCGGATGTTCTAGGTATCGATTTAGCAGAAGCCCCGCTCGCTGTAGCTCGGTTACATGCTCTGGAGTCAGGAGCCTCCCTTGAGTATCGCGAAATTTCAGCGGAAGATTGCGCTGTTGAAAAACCGGCAGAATTTGACTGCGTCACTTGTCTTGAATTACTCGAGCATGTTCCTGATCCAGCATCTACTGTTGCGGCGTGCGCAGCCATGGTTAAGCCCGGTGGACGAGTCTTTTTCTCCACTCTGAACAAAAACCCAAAATCATTCCTGTTCGCGATAGTAGGCGCTGAATACGTCTTGAGACTACTGCCGCGCGGAACTCACGATTGGAAAAAATTTATCAAACCCTCCGACCTCGGTAGCCACTGCAGAGCATCGGGCTTACGGGTCGATGAAATCATCGGGCTTACGTATAACCCGCTCACCAAACGCTACAAATTAGAGAATGATGTCGACGTTAACTACATGATTGCAACGACTCGGATTGCCTGAGTAGCGCGTGATAAAGGTTGAACAAGGGAGCAGCTTGTATTACAGCCTGCTTTGGACAGATCTGGAATCAAGGGATAGATTTATCCGCCGGTTAAATCTTGTACATGCGCTGAGCACAACGCTTGACGATGTTCAAGAACAAGACGTGGCGCAAAAGAAAATTCATTGGTGGCATGAAGAACTGGAGCGAATGTGTCAGGGCGAGTCGAGGCACCCGAGCACCAAAGATTGTCAGGCAGAAGCGTTCAACGTCACTAAGCGCTACCCGAAGCCTTCTGAAAACCCGTTTCTAAGTGCCTGTCTGTCCCTACTATCGAGCGTATCAACAGCCAGATTGCAACCTGCGGAAACAATTGCTGAACGGGACCAGCAACTGATTCAGAACTTTCAAGCCAGACTTGCATTACTCAGCCACGCTCTGAGCAATGACAGCAAGGATCTGGACACAGCTACGCACCCGGAGCAATCAGCCGAGGCTCTGGCGAAACATGAGCAACTGACGCGCCTACCGGCGCTCATTCATAGGGGTCACGCAGTATTCAGCGATGAGACCTATCGTGCGCACAATGTTTCTCCCAAGGATCTGGCTGCTGGCATCAGAGTCGCCTCAGATATGAACAGCGAAACGGCAAACGACGATAGCTCCCTATCAGGCATACCCATTATTGAAGAGAAATTAGGCAAACAGACTCTGTTAACATCGGCCATTGAAGATGCGCATGCCACACTCATCAAAGCCACTGTGAGTGTTAATGTGTCGAAGCGATACCGAACTGCCCCCCTGCTACCGCTTTGGCGACTGTTAGTGTTGCGACGCAAACAGTTAGCGCTTTGGCAGAAGAAACAACCGGATTTACTAACAGAACATATGGCACTGACACCCATTGCAAAGCTATTCCATGCATGGTGCAACCGCCGTTAAAAATCATCCAAACCCGTTTATGCAAAATCCCAACTACATAGATTGTCAGGCAGATCAGAAAGACTTTAAATTAGACCCTGGCAGCCTTGACAATAAAGTTATTCTTATCACCGGTGCGACGGGTGGGCTGGGTACTGAATTGAGCAAAGCCTGCGCGGAAGCAGGCGCTACGGTGATTTTAGTGAGTCGTAAGCTTAAGAAACTGGAAAAACTTTACGACGTTGTTCAGGGCCTCGGGAAAGCTGAGCCTGCGATGATGACATTGGAACAAGACAAAGCCGGGCCTAATGAGTACATCGAAATTGCGGATATGCTCGAATCAGAAATCGGCTCTCTGGATGCTATTGTCCATACCGCCGCCGACCTTGGCACATCCACACCACAAATGGCAATTGACCAAAGTGAATGGGCGCGTGTCATGAATGTCAACCTCAGCAGCGCCCGCCTTCTTTCTCTGTACTGCATGCCGCTACTGTCTAAATCATCGCTTGCCAGCATAAGCTTTCTACTCGATTACAAAACGACGGCATACTGGGGCGGTTACGGCGTCTCAAAACAAGCGGTGCAAACCTTCATGCATATGCTGGCCGATGAACACGAAGGTAAAAAAGATCAAGCAGGCAATCCTCTTGTAGCCATCAATGGCTATGATCCGGGCCCCATGCGCACCCCCTTGCGCCGGCGGGCGTTCCCGGGGGAACTGGAAGAAGAAACTGTTCCACCTCAAAACAAACTCGGACCGCTACTCTCGCTTATAAGCCGCAAGGACAGACAACTCACAGGCGCAGCTTTTCACTGGCGCTAGAGTAATAGCGGGCAGCTAATTAAGCAGCCCGGAAGTCTCTTCTGACCAGGCAACAGCCGATTGATACAGCTGCCCCATATTGATTTCCCCGGCCCCTTCAGGGTTGATGACAGAACCTGTTTCAAAGCCTTCCAACAAGTCGAGCATCAAGCCACCCTCGCCAGTGCGGTTAACCAGCTCATCGTGAAGATCTTCGCTTACTGCAACCGAGCCTAATGCATCCTGCATCGATTGCCCCATAAACACGTCAAGCAGTGAGAGCAGGCCAAACGTAAAGTAGGTCGCTGAATTTAGCGATTTCTTTTCCGCCACTTGCTGACAGAATCTGGCTCGCGTCAACGCTAACTTTATGACTTCAGTGGGTCTGTCATCCATCTGAGACATGACTAGCAACGTAACCCAATTGCTAATCATCTCCCTCCCCAGCATGACCGCAGCGTGCTGAATAGAAGTCACTTCTACACGCAAACCGTTCATGGGAGAGTTTATATATTTAAGTGTACGCACACCCAGGGAAACGTCCCGTTCAACAATCTCCGCCAGTTCTTGAATCGTGGAGTCCGGGTTGTTGATCTCCGCCATTAGTTGCACAAGGGCAACTCTGTTTGCCGGCAGCTTAGCGCCAGAGATAATTTTTGGCTTGGCAAAGAAATAACCCTGAAAGTAATGAAAGCCGTAAGAACTCAGTTCTTCAAACTCTTCGTGAGTTTCGACCCTTTCAACCAAAGAGCGACGTCCAGCGGCTTCATCTTCCAGCCGGTAAGCTTTCAAGGCTTCCATAGAGTGTTGAGTGATGTCGTACTTTATGATTTGCGCTAGCGGTAGTAAGCGCGCAAATTGCTCCTTATCAACAAAATCGTCCAAGGCCATAACGTGCCCTTTGGCGATAAGCTTTTCGACTCCTGCAACAACCTCATCAGTGACAACAACATCTTCCAAAACTTCAAGCACACATCGGCCCGGAGGAAGTAGCTCTAACAGATCAGGGGATACTAGAAAATCATCGGTGAGGTTTACAAACGCCAAGCCGTTCCCAACCAGATTGTCCATGCCAACTTCAACAACGGCATTAAACAAAACATTGGACGTTGCGGTCTTGCCGTCAACACTGGGGTCATAGGCATTGCTATCTGATGAGCGATACAGCAATTCGTAGCCATAGGTTTCGCCATTGGCACACAAAATTGGTTGCCGCGCTATATAAAACGCACTCATTTAACGGAAAGTCTCAAGGCCATGGCTGCATCAATGTCTAACTCAATAAGAGCTATCGACACAAATGACCAATATTGCAAGGTTACTTGTCGGTACTTGTAACCTTTAGCCAGCGAGAGTTCTTATTAATTTTGCCCCAGACCGGCCTGAAGGACATTGGCACGCATGAATTCGCATTGCCTCGGTGTTAATTCACGGTTATTTCCGGTCGTACGCCCAAGCATCAGATTGCCCGCAGACTCACTGTGCTGACCAGAATTCGCAAAAACGTGAAACAACTCATGAGCCAATGCAATGGATCGATCCTGTAAGGCTAGCGTTAACCAAACAGAGTCTGTGAGCCAGGGCCTTGAACGAGTGTTACCTTTACCAAAAGCCTCCGCATCATAAGGCTGATTCATACGCGTATCGTTTGCAAAAACCACGGTTGGCTGACGATTTGGTCCACTTCTTCTCATTGCATCCATGATGGTCTTGCTAGCGCCAGTTTCCAAATTTTGCAAATATTCGGGCGCCGTTACAACGCGAATATCGACATCATCAAACACGACCTGACATTGACTCAGTATGGCCTGAGCTTCATCAAGGACATCCAATACGACATCAGTTGCCCACTGCTCAGACAGGATTAGAACGTCAATGGGAATAGATATCAGTTCATCGTCTTGATCATCTCCTAGCAGGCGACCTAAGAGCGTATCAGCCACGCGCCACTGAAGTTCTTTAACCGTCGCAATCGAATGGTTGGTATCGACACGCGGATCATGTATGTACCCTTGCCCTAGCTGCCTGGGAGCCGCACCGTTCGCAAACAGGCTTCGTATCTTTTTGATAACACCTTCAGCATCGAGTGAAGCGTCATCTCGGATAATTCGAGCCGCCAGGGCGACAACTCTCGGAACGGCATAACTACTGCCCGATACTAAGCCAGTGGAGCCGTCAAATCGAAGAACCGATTGCATTTCAGCAGGCACCATATAGTCGACACTGGTGCGTCCCCAATTCACACCGTCAGCGGGCCTGACAAAATCATCAGCCGAGGTCACGACAAGCATGTTGGGAATAGTCAATGATGCGGGGTAGACGGGTTGCTCGTCGATATTACGATTGTTGTTTCCCGCTGATGCTATGAAAAGGATATTCGGGTATTTCTCAGCTGCCGCCTCAAAAACCAACCATTCATCTTTTCTATTGCCACCCAAGGGCAACCCCATGACTCGGACTCCGTTTTCACTGGCGTGTGCCAGCAACTGCTCCATGCGGGTCATATCCGGTCTAGGGTATCGATACGGGACCAATCTAATGAAAGGTGCCTCTTGAATCAGCAACGATGCGGTTTGCGTACCATGCCGTTGGATTCTCCCTGAAGGCGTCGGATGGCTATCGAAGGGTTGTTCATCCAGGTCCCAGAAATCGTAACCGATGAGCTCCCCTTGTGATGAACGTGCCAAGGCATCCCGAATAAGCGGCAAGGTGTAGTTCACCCCTGAATCCACCATAGCCACGCGAACTACTATTTCTTCACCACCGTTAGACGGTAGCAATACAGGTACCGGTGGGTCTGCTACTTCTTGCGCAAGCACCGAAAAGGTACTGACCAGCAGCACCAGCAAAACCTGCGATGGCAACCGACCTACACTAGCCCACAAAACAGTCAGCACGGGCAGCTAGATATGAGCCCGTGCAAACATGGCCTCACCTTGCTCATCAATGATTTGTTGCGCTTTGCGGTTTGAATGAGCGATGGCACCGTCTCTGTCAGCATGATTATCGGCACGTATAAATTCTGCAGATTTCATCTCACCATCGATCTCTTTAGCGATCTTGCCTGCTGTTTTGAATTGACCACCTTCTTTAATCGGTGCCGCAGTAATCGTAAAACCATTGTATTCGATAGAGTCTGCAGGCTCTGCCACCGAAGGCTTAGCCTCTCCACCACCGAATAATTTTCCCAAAAGCGATCCAAAGCCCATGCTTATTCTCCTGTCTGACCTAGCATGCTAGAAATTATCCACCATAATACCTGTCCTACCGACAGTATTCCTCCTTAACAGGCGTTCAGCCTAAGCATTCAAGATTCGCGTGTTTACCACCACTTACGACTCCCCCATTGGCATCCTCACCTTAGCTTGCGATTCGGAAGGTTTGAGGCACATTATTTTCCCGGGCGGTGACCGTGCTTTCGACACCCCACCTGATTGGGAAAGTCGTGCAGAGCCATTCACGCACGTTGTTACAGAACTTGATGAATACTTCGCCGGTACACGACGGGAATTTACGGTCACACTAGCGCCGACAGGGACTGAGTTCCAGCAAACTGTTTGGAATGCCCTGAGAGCCGTAGAATATGCAGAGACGTGTTCCTATGGAGACATCGCAAAGCGTATTGGCAAGCCAAAAGCCAGTCGAGCTGTCGGCGCCGCAAATGGCGCGAATCCCATTCCCATTATCGTTCCCTGTCATCGTATTGTGGGCGCTAGCGGTCAGCTCACAGGATTCGCCGGTGGACTGCTAACCAAATCATGGTTACTGGCACACGAACGTGGTGAAGGTCAGTTGTTTGATTTCACCAACCCATAAGTCTGTCCATAAAGCCGGGATTAAGTGATTCCCGGCACTGAGCATACTGAGTTGCGTATGTTTGGGAACGAATCTGTACCCCGGTGGCCACTTTCATTAACCACGGTTTTTTGGTGTATGACTTTCGCGCATAGCCTGCAGGCCCCTCGTGGTAACTTAAATACAAGCTGTACGCATCGGCTTTGGAAATGCCGTTCTGCCTGGACAAGGTAGCGATGTACCAATGTATAAAATCGGTTGCATCAGCAAAATCGTGCCTTACGCGCCAATAGTCGCCTGTGCTGCGAAGGTACTGATTCCATGTACCGTCTATTGCCTGCGCGTATCCATAGGCCGAACTCAATCTGCGCCAGGGAATAAAACCGAGAAGCTTTCGTCTCGGCGGTTTAGCTTTAGCCCGAAAGGTGGATTCCTGATACATGAACGCCATGGGTATATGCATGGACGTACCCCATTTTTTTTGCGCATTCACGGCAGCCTTGTGCCACCCTCTTTTCTCTTTAAAAATTGAGCACACATTAGTGGCATCGCGAGGCTGCGCTGTCGCGCAGGCCGACAACGTAATGAGCAAGCCCAGCAATAGAAATAATCGCGATGCCAAACGCGTTGTGTGATAAATCTTCATGCATTAAGTGTAGTGAGCAAATACACATTCGTAGTGAAACCTAACAGGACATGTATGCAAATTAATTCTTCCGTTCCTCATGATGCACCGAAGCCGGGCATCTATAAACATTACAAAGGCAATCTATATCAGGTACTTGGCATGGCACGACACTCAGAAACCGAAGAGTGGATGGTTGTCTATCAAGCACTTTACGCGGGAAAAGGCTTTTGGACCCGACCTCTGTCCATTTGGCTCGAGCCTGTTCAAGCCGCACATGACGGTACAGTTCCACCCACCCGTTTTGCGCTGGTGACGGCTAATGACATAAGCCTTGAGCATCTGACAACAGGCAGTTAACACATTGCACGTAACCTTCTTAGGTTATGCGCATAGGGAGACGCGCTTAGGCTTGGTAATTGCGCATGGCATAGCAGTACTCGCAAGTAATGCTATTCATGTCAAATGCTCGATTAAGTTTGATCCTCGCCTCACTTCTGTTCACGAACGCGTGCGCAGCGGTCACTCTGACGCCTGATCAAACAGAGAAAAACTCAGGCAATTTGCAAGAACCTGCGTTAGTTCAAGTCCTGCCGGACTCCGTCCAGTCATTCGAACGCCGAGGCTATAAGTATTTTAACGATGGGTCAGGTTATTCCATCCGCTACGCCAATGAGCGCAAACAGCGCATGGCCGATCTCTATATCTATCAAGTGGCTGATGAAAACGCCTCTCTGGATCATCAGCAGCTCGTCATAGGTTCGACGCGAGCGACCATGGATGCCATCAGCGATGCAGCTCAGAAGGGCCACTATGCAAATTTTAACGTTGTAGACGCAGTAACACACTCGCAAGGGTTGAGAACAATCGCCAGAGTACAAGCGACGTACTTGCGACAAAATCTAGCCTCTTATACTTTGGTGTATCAGACCGAGCACAAGGGCACTTTACTAAAGGTTCGAGTCACCATGCCGGACAATGACAGTAATCGAAACAGCGATGAATGGGACCGGTTCACAGATACGGTCTTCAAAGCCGTTATTGACGACATTGACAGCCCTGAACTGGCAGCAGCCAGCGAACAGACATCTGATCTGTAGCCTCCTCGGCTGCAACTATCCAGAGAAACAAGTCACACTCTCAAAAGCAGGTGGCTATTAATTGGGGACGGCTTCTCGTTTCCCGATGAGACCATAAATTTCCGTTTGATCTAAAAAAACGCTTTGATTACAGCATCTTAGCGGCGCTTTCGTGTGCGCGTCATTTTTCCAACACTAATCCAAGAACTATAAGCTATTGATATGTATTGATTTTTAGTAATTAGCCACCCTATTTGCGCGGAACTTAAACTCGCAGTACAGTTCACGGCATGTTGTTGACGCACAGCGATCAACGCGAATAAACAGCCGGCGAAGACCGGCGACTTATAGGGAAATTACTCACAATGAAAACGCAGATTTTCAAACTTATCGCTCTAACACTTTTTGCAGTAACCACCGCTTTCAGCACCTCTTCAGCAACCGCTGCTGACAACGACTTCCTAGTGCTTAGTGCCGGCGCCTATCACTTTGAAAACTTCGATGAGCGTAATGCGTTTACTCCTGGCATCGGTTGGGAATACTCACCGTCTGGCAAGATCGGTTGGCACGTTGGAACTTTGTCTGACAGCTTTGGTTATCAAGCCATGTACGGCGGTATCAACTACGCCACTCAGCCTAAGTTCTATGGTCGTGTTCGCTTCCTGATCGGCGCATCGGTTGTTCATAAGCAATACAAAAAGAACGCTGAAGCTGAAACCAAATTACTGCCTTTACCGGCCATGGAAATCAAATTGTCCAAGCGTTCTGTACTGAACGTTTCCGGCTCTCCACAAGTGGACTACGG
>JAHDGK010000014.1:0-35203 GCA_020627685.1 Granulosicoccus sp.
AGCACAACGGTGTTGTCTATCTGAGTGGACAGGTAGGCGACGGCGAGAGCATCACCGAGCAAACCATCGATTGCTTATCAAGGGTTGATGCGTTGCTTAAAGAAGCCGGGTCTTCTCGCGAGCAGATTCTTCAGGCAACTATCTGGTTGGCAGATATCGGTGACTTCGCTGCGTTGAACGAAGTGTGGAATGCCTGGGTGCCTACCGGGCATGCACCGGCGCGTGCGTGCGGCGAAGCTAAGTTGGCCAGACCCATTTTGAAAGTTGAAGTTATTGTGACAGCAGCCTACGACTAACCGTTTCTCGACAGTTTTCATTGGTCCTGATTGCTTAGAGTTTTATCCAGGCAGTCTTTAAGTCCATATATTTGTCTAAGGCGTGTAGAGATTTATCGTGCCCGTTGCCTGATTGTTTTACACCACCCATAGGAACAGTAAGGTCTGCGCCTCCATACGTATTTACATGGACAACACCGGTTTTCATTGCGCGTGTGAAACGATGTGCGCGGCTAAGGTCGCTCGTCCAGACACCACCTGCTAAGCCAAGCTCTGTACAATTCGCAAGCGCTACAGCTTCGTCTTCAGTATCAAATGCGGTAACGGCAAGTACAGGGCCAAACACTTCTTTTTGAGCCAATGTGTGGTTGGCTTCTACACCTGTAACAATGGTAGGTTCCATATAGTATCCACCGGTTTCTTTCAATATTTGTTTTCCACCTTGGTACAGATTCCCGCCTTCTGCTTGCGCAGTTTCAACAAAATCCAAATTCATTTGCAGCTGACGCTCGTTATTGACCGCGCCGGATTGCGTGTTTACGTCAAGCGGATCACCAATCTTCATGGCAGCTGCACACTTGGCAAGCTCCTCTGTAAATTCGTTGTGTATGGATCTCTCAACGATAAGCCGTGAGCCGGCAACACAGACTTGCCCTGAGTTTCGAAAAATACCGGCGGCGCTAACAGCAGCGGCTTGCTTTAAGTTTTTGGTGTCTGCGAAGACTACGTTGGCTGATTTGCCACCAAGCTCTAGGTAGCACCGTTTCATATTGGATGCAGCAGAGGCCTGTAACAGTCTTCGGCCAGTCGCACCTGAGCCGGTAAACACGAGTACATCAACGTCCATGGAGTGCGACAAGGTTTCACCAACAACGTTGCCTTCACCTGTCACGATGTTTAAGACACCTTCGGGTAGTCCCGCCTCGTGTGCTAATTCGCACATACGTATCAGTGATAACGATGCTGTTTCGGAAGGCTTTATGACCACAGAGTTTCCTGTTGCCAAGGCTGGCCCTAACTTCCATGCACCAATCATTAATGGAAAATTCCATGGGATGATGGCTGCGACAACACCGATAGCCTCTTTATGAATCAATCCAAGTACGTCGGGAGAGGTGGGGGCAATTTCTCCGTATATTTTATCAATGCTTTCTGCGTAAAACCGAAGTGTGGTAGCGGCTGAACCGCATTCAGCCTTGAACGCCATACCGATCTCAGTTCCATTGTCACGTACACCTAAAACAGCAAGTTCTAACGCCTCCGCCTCTATAAGGTCAGCCCACTTAAGCATGATCTTCTTACGAGCAGCGGCAGGCATATTGCGCCATCGACCATCATTAAACGCAGCCCTTGCACTGCTAATAGCGCGTTCAGTGTCTTCTTTGGTACCTGCAGCAACCTGGGTAAGTAGACGACCATCCAATGGAGACACGATATCCAAAGTTCCACCATCACTTGATGGCAAATGCTTCCCGTTGATAAGTAGGTTTTGAGTGGCGACCTTAGTGTGTCGCAGTGCATCGATTTTTGTTTGATCTAACAAGCGATTTTACCTGTCGTTTAGGCGATTCAATGTTGACAACGTTGACGTGCCAGCAACGGGCATTTATGAAATGCAAGTTCCTACACCAGTTCTAGAGAACCAAGAATTAAAATAGCGCGACATATCAAAAAGAGTTGATCGCAACCGCCAACTTACATTAGCGACGGAAGCACCAACGCGATTGAAGGTATCAAAGCCAGCAGCAGTAGTCTGAAAATATCCGCTATCCAGAATGGTGTGACCCCTTTGAAGATAGTTTTTACAGAGACATCTTTAAGGACGCCTTTAAGCACAAACACATTCAAACCAATAGGTGGCGTAATGAGGCTTATTTCAGTAGCTACAACTACCAGAATTCCAAACCAGATTAAGTCAAATCCCAAGGCTTCTACAACGGGTGCAAATATAGGTACTGTCAGGAGAATCATGGATAAAGATTCGAACACGCAGCCCAGTACCAAGTAGATAGCCAGGATGATGAAAATGACGCCCAGGGGCGAAACATCGAAGCTATTGACGATTTGAATAAGGCCGTCGGGTAAACCTGCGCGGTTAACGAAGTTTGAAAAAATCATAGCGCCAAAGAGCACCAGAAAGAGCTTCGCAGTTGTAAGCGTGGTTTCTCGAGAGACATCAAATAGGACTTTCCAACTCAAAGCACCGCGAGCCCAGGCTATTAAAATGGCTCCAGCCGCACCCATACCGGCCGCTTCTGTAGGAGTAAAAGCACCGATGTAGATACCGCCGATAACGAAAATAAAGAGCCCGAGTGTGGTCCATACATCGCGCAGTGCGATTAAGCGCTCTTTCCAGGTGCTCCGTTCACCAGCGGGTCCTGCATCAGGATTTCGACTGACGACATACTTAACTGCAAAAAGGTAAAACATCACGCCGATAATGCCCGGGATGACACCCGCGATAAACAATTTGCCAACCGATGCGTTTGTAATGAGGCCATAGATAACCAAGATGACGCTTGGCGGAATGAGGATGCCCAGAGTTCCGCCTGCTGCAATAGAGGCTGTAGCGAGTGAATCGCTGTATTTGTAGCGCCGCATTTCAGGCATGGATACCTTTGACATCGTAGCGGCTGTCGCCAGTGAGGATCCGCAAATGGCTGAGAACATGCCGCATGCACAGACAGTGGACATGGCAAGTCCACCTTTTTTATGGCCCAGAAAAACAAAGGCAGCGCGGTACAATTCTTTTGCCATGCCGCCACGTTCAACCATCAGTCCCATCATGATGAAAAGTGGGACTACCGACAGGCCATAGCTTTGCCCTGAGTCTATGACCAGTCGTGCAGCACTGGACATGGCTGCTTTAAAGTTAGCCAGTTCTGCGAAGCCGACAACGCCGACCAGCCCTAGTGCCACGCCCAACGGCATGCGCAAGAACGCAAGGACAAGAACCGCTGCAAATCCAATGAGTGCTGCCGTCATTCTTGGTCGCTTCCTTCTAAGCCTTGGGTGGAGCCGGGTCGGGACAGGGTAATAACGAATCGCAGCAGAGACATAAATGCGGCGACAAAGATCGAAAGCGTGATAAATCCTACAACGATGTAGCGGGGGATGGATAAGTACTCAGTGACATCCCCATCTTCCAAGGCGCGTATCGCATAGTCATACACCCGGTCGCCGAGCTTTATGGCAATGAAGAAGGAAATAGCCAGAAGTATGAGACCGATAAACCAGCCCACATAGCCTTTTCTGAAGAAGCCGATAAGGTCAACGATGACGTGGTCATTGCGAAAGAACATCAACGGAAAGGAGAAGAAAATAATCCCCGCCATACAAATACGCACCAGCTCAACGGCGCCTGTGACCGGCATCGTTAAAAAGTATCTGCCAATGACATCGGCACAGGTGAGAACAATAAGCCCGAGTAGAATACAGGCGGCGATATTGGCAGCAAAAAGGCCGGCAGAATCTGCCAGCCTTTCTGTTTTATCCAAGAAACGTTTCATTGAGAAACTGAGTCCTTGTGATTACTGTTGCGCGCGAAGATACTCAAGCGCTGCTTTGGCATCGATACCACGCTCAGCAACACCTTCAAGAACTGATGCTTCTATGCCGCTGGTAATTTCAGTGAAGTAGGCACGCTCTTCATCGCTCGCATCAACGATTTCAAGACCGAAGTCAGCAGTGGCTCTTTCAATTCCGAATGCATCTGCTTCGTCCCAGAATTTACCGATTTGTCCAGCAAGGCCAACGCCGCTAGTTTTATCAACGCATGCTTTGTGCTCGTCAGATAAATCATTGTAGGTATCGCTGTTCAAGATGATGGCAAAAGAGGTGGTGTACATGCCATCAGGGTTTCGATAAGAATGTTTAATCAGCTCTGCGACCTTAAACGAGTACAAAGTTTCAGCTGGAAAGAAAACACCGTCAGCAACGCCAGATGCGATCGTCTCATAAACGGCAGGAGCCGGAACGTTTACACCGGCAACACCCAGTGCTTCGCCAACAGCGTTAGCAACACCACCGCCCACTCGCAGTTTCATGCCTTTAACATCTTTATAAGAGGTGATCTTATCAACGGTGTTGAGGAGTCCGGGGCCGTGTACAAAATTGGCGAGAACCTCAACGCCTTTGGCTTCCTTTGCAGCAGCCAGGTATTTTTCGTGCGTGCGTTGGAAGGCAATAGACATTGACTCAGCGTTACCGCTGTTGCCGGGAAGTTCAGCAAGCTTCGTTGCCGCAAATTTGCCGGGCGTGTAACCGTGAACAATCCAGCCGATGTCGGCGACACCGTCACGAATAGTGTCGTATTGAGCCGGTGGTGGCGCAAGACCATTTTCAACTTTTAAGCTCAGTGAGCCACCTGAACACGCTTGGTATTGTTCGTTCATCCAAGGGAAAACAGCCGTTGCCATGGCGTGTTTTGGACCTGCCCAATGAGAGACGGTCAACACTTTGTCTGCAGCAAAGCTTGTGTTAGCTAGGGTCATAGTGACCGCTGCCATGGTGAGTGTCTTAGCAATTTTATGCATTGTAATTCTCTGAATCTCCGAGTGTGGCCAGAGTATCGCTGCTATATTGATGTGTCGTCAATAATCAATTCCACAAATGGCGTGGCCTACTCACTGCTTATTCGGTGTAACTCACGCATTGCGATGGCGGCTTTGTCCACCGGTACAAAAAGATGGTCATGGAAAAAACCGGACACCGGGTTTACGCCCATATCCAATGCCGCGAGGGCGGTTGTAATGCGCGCAAGAAAACCGACGGCATCTAGCGATGAATGAATGTTTAGCGTGATCATGCGACAGGGAAACTCAAATTCGACACCGCATTCCACTGCTTTGGCATGGTTGAGAATCAGCGTTATGCCCTCGGATTCCCTGAACTGCATGATTGGATTGAGTGCCAACAATTTGTCCTGATCATTGCTGAAGCTTGCATTGGCAGTGTCAGAGAACGTCGAAAAAACGAACTCATCTGGGTGAAGTGTGGGCTCCATCGACCGAATGAGATGGTCGAGATTGGTTTCACCGATGGCAGTCGGACTCATAGCATTTGCGTGATGGTTAAGAATGCTCGCTCATCATAATGATGTCGGCCTAAGAGCGTTAGCTGTCAGCGCTCGATTTGCTTAGGAAAAATCACCTATTTTTTGTGTTTCATATAATGAAACATGATTGCAAAAAATGATTGATTTCGTGTATCAGCTCTGGCACCGTATTGAGGCAGCGCGACAACCACGAAACATATAAGCGGCGTCATCTCACGTGTCCACAGTTACTAAGGCAGTTGATTTACTGAATTTCTTTTCAGCTGAAAGAGCCGAAATACGGCTGGCTGATTTCCAGCGACTGACGGGTCGTGATAAGACCACAACCTATCGACATTTGTCTGCCTTGGAGTCCACCGGGCTTTTAGAGCAGGATGCCACCACACGCGCCTATCGAATTGGACCGGCTGTTTTAAGGTTCTCTCATATTAGAGAGGTCACTGTTCCGCGACGAGCCGGTGTACGCATGGTTCTACCCGGCTTGGCAGAAGTGACGGGTGAGACAGCACATGCATCCATACTACAGGGCAACACACTGGTGACGCTGGCAGATCATGCGTCCGCGCGGCATAGCGCCAGAGTCGTTTTAGACAATGCGGTACTCCCGTTTCACGCCACTGCATCAGGCATGGCCGTTCTTGCCTTTGCAGACGATAAGTTAAAGCAGCACGCTTTCGAACAGGCCGAGGCCTTTACCGACCAGACCGTTGTAGATCCTACTCAACTGGAAGCTTTGCTGCATCGAGTCCGCACAACGGGTTTCAGTGAGGTTGAAAGTAGTTTTGAAAAAGGTGTTCTCGGTATTGCGGTTCCCTTGTTCGATTCATCTCTTAAAGTGGCTGGATCTGTTGCGGTTGCCTCTGTCGCTTCGCGCGTCGATGACGCCTTGGTGAAACTTATCAAGCGAGAGCTGGTGACAGCAGCGAGAAGCATCTCGACAAGTTGGGGTGGAACGATACCGACTCAACTTGAATCAGTTTGGTCATCGCACTCGTTTTAGTTTTATAAGGGATATTCAATCGGTGAGTACAGCGAGCTTAAAGACGTCAAATTTTCTTAAAGAAAATAATGCCCAGCATATGTGGCATCCAATGGCGCACCCGGCGGATAGCCAAAACAATCCGCCTAAAATTATCACCGGTGCACACGGTGTGCGCATACGGGATGTTGATGGTAACGATCTCATAGATGCCGTTGGCGGTCTTTGGAACGTTAATCTGGGTTTCTCTTGCGACCCTGTAAAAAAAGCTATTGCGCAGCAGCTCGAAGAACTACCGTATTACTCAACGTTTCGCGGGACCAGTAATGATGCGGTCATAGAGTTGTCTTATGAGTTAGCCGATTTTTTTGAACCTGATGGCCTTCGTAGGGCATTTTTCACCTCAGGCGGATCAGATAGCATTGAGACGGCGTTACGGTTGGCCCGGCAATATCACAAAGTTCGTGGGGAATCCTCACGCACCAAATTCTTAAGTTTAAAGAAGGGTTACCACGGTACCCATATGGGTGGCGCCAGCGTCAATGGTAACGCCAATTTCAGAGTGGCTTATGAGCCTTTGTTACCGGGTTGTTTTCATGTCCCATCACCCTACGGATATCGCAATCAATTCAACGAGAGTGACCCGCAGAAATTATCAGAACTATGTATAGCTGCGCTGGAAGAGGAAATAGCGTTTCAGGGTGCGAATACCATTGCAGCATTTATCATGGAACCCATCCTCGGGGCCGGTGGCATCATCGTGCCGCATGAAAGCTATGTGCCCAGAGTGCGACAAATATGCGAACAGAACGGCATCCTGTTTATAGCCGATGAAGTCATCACAGCGTTTGGTCGCACAGGTGCCTGGAGCGGGTCACGATTATGGGGAATACAGCCCGACATGATGTGTACTGCCAAAGCGATAACCAACGGTTATTTTCCGTTTGGCGCAGTCATGCTCTCGGACAAAGTTGTCGATGTTTTTGAACAAGACACGAGCGGTGCCGCTGCTATCGGCCACGGCTATACCTACTCAGGACACCCAGTAGGCGCAGCTGCGGCAATCGCGTGCCTTGCCGAAACCAAGCGACTCAATGTGATTGAAAATGCTGCTGCCCGTGGCACTCAATTATTTGATGGATTGAATAAATTGAAAGACAAGCATGACGTTGTTGGCGACGTGCGCGGAGGGCGAGGCTTGATGGCGGCAATAGAGCTGGTTGCCGACCGAGAAACAAAAGCGACTATCGATAAAAGTACGCCGCTTCGTATCCAAGAGGCTACGTATGCCGAGGGCGTGATGGTTCGGGTTTCCGGCCCCAATATGATTATCTCACCACCATTGATTGTCACTGAGCAAGATGTCAGCGACATCCTCGCGGCCATTGATACCGGTTTAAGTGCTGCGCATGGCTAGTCAAAACGATTATGTGTGCTTATTAGGTACGAAAGGCGGCCCGGCAATTAGAACCGGGTCGACAAACCCCACGTCCAATTTGCTGTGCATCGCCAATCAGCAGATCGTCGTGGATTGTGGTTTGGGAGTGACTCGCGGATTAGTCGATCAAGGCATGCAGTTGCGTAACTTGTCTACCATTTTCATTACGCACTTACACTCGGACCACTACCTCGAATTGGGGCCTATGCTGCATACCGCTTGGACGGCAGGCTTAAAAACTCCGGTTGTTGTTTACGGTCCAGACGGGCTTGCTCGCTATTGGGATAAATTTATCGATTCAATGAGTGACGATATCCAGTTGCGTATTGAAGATGAAGGTCGCCCGGATTTGCATTCGCTGGTAAGTTTTATCTCGCTCGACGATGGTGAGGTGTTGACCACTGATACCTTGCAGGTCACGGCATTAAGAAATATTCATCCGCCATTGGTCGATACATTTGCGCTGTCTTTTAAATCCGCTAAAACGCACGTTGTGTTCTCGGGAGACACGGCGCCTTTGCCCGCCTTGGAAGCGTTCTCGGCAGGAGCAGAATTGCTGATTCACGAGGCTATGCTCGAAGAAGCACTTCCTGCCTTGTTCGCACGCATTGGAAATTCCGATGATCGCTTAAAAAAGCATTGGTTGCGCTCACATACGTTCGCACACGATGCCGGTCGTATAGCTACCGCAGCCTCTGTCGGGGCATTAGCATTGAATCATCTCATTCCATCAGATGATCCGGATTACACAGAAGATCACTGGCATGCCGCGCTGGAGTCAACCTACACAGGCAAGCTATATGTTGGACAGGACGGGTTGAAGATTAATTTGTAGTCATTGCAAAGTATTCAGGTTTACTAAATCAAATTTTATAAGTGCGAATAGAATTGTCGCTACATCTGGAGAGGAAAGTATGAAAAAAATTTTTGCAGCAGCTGTTCTCGGTGCATCCGTTTTATGCGCCGCAGGAACCGCTATAGCCGAATACCCTGAAAAACCCGTGAGTTTTATCGTTCCCTGGCCTCCGGGCGATTTAGAGGACGTCCTAACGCGAATGATCGCTGAAGACTTCCAAGAGAAGCATGGTGTCGCGGCGGCAGTCATCAACAAGCCGGGTGGCGGTGGTGGTCCCTTTCCAGGAGCTATCGATGTGGCCACGGCTGATGCTGACGGTTACACCGTTGGATCATTTGTAATAGCGGTACCTGCCATTGGCCACAACATTGGTATACCGGAACTGGCACCGGAGAAATTCGACCCACTTGGTATTTTTCTAACCTATCCGTTTGTGCTGGTTGCCTCTAAAGATGCGCCGTATTCTTCCATGGCAGAGTTAGGTGAACACGCTAAGTCAAACAAAGTTGTCCTCGGGCACTTTGGTGCGCCATTGCCACCGACAAGAGCAACAATGGCTTTCGCCAAAAATGCCGGTTTCGAGTGGGGCTCTGACGCGGCATTCGATATGCTTGACTGCAACAGTCTAGCTTCGGGCGACGCGGATGTTATCAACACAACGTTGCAGTTGGTCATGCCTTGCCTTGATGATGTTCAGGTACTCGCATCAATCACTGACGAGCGAATTGCTCTGTTACCTGAGACGCCAACGTTAGGCGAACTTGATCCAGAATTAAACCTTGCGCTTTGGAATGGATTGTTCGTTCGTAAAGAGACCCCAGCAGATGCGCGTGAAAAGCTGATTGAGTCTGCAAAAGCCACCATCATGTCTGAACGAGCTAAAGAGTTTGCGGCCAACACTGGCGCTCTGTTGTACTGGCAAGATGCTGAGGCATCGGCGGCTCGTATCGTAGAAGATCGGGAAACGCTGGGTAAAATCAACGCCATCCTTGAGTGAGGAAAGTCACTTGAATTCAGCCTTGTAAAGCTGATGATTGAACGCGGAGCAACCTGTTTGGTTGCTCCGTTTGTGTTTTCAGCGCGTACAACTTTACACGTTTCAGGAGTTATCACGTGACCGAGTCAACCATTCTTGTTGTCGGAACTTACGACACTAAAGATGATGAACTGAACTACATAGAAACATGCATAACGGCTCAGGGCGGTCGCACGCTTTCGATGGATGTTAGCGTCTTGGGCGATCCGTCTTCAGCCTGCGATATATCAAAGCATGACGTGGCAGCGGCAGCATCAAGCTCTATTCAGGCCGCTATCGATAGCGGCGATGAAAATCATGCAATGCAAATCATGGCTCGCGGGGCATCCGAATTAACCGCAAAGCTTCACAGTGAAAACCGTATCAACGGTGTCATCATATTAGGTGGCACCATGGGAACCGACCTGGCGCTGGACGTTTGCCAGTCGTTACCCCTAGGTGTGCCGAAGTACGTGGTATCCACTGTCTCGTTTTCACCACTGATACCTGCAGATAGACTCTCACCCGATATTCAAATGATTCTTTGGGCCGGTGGTTTGTACGGTTTGAATTCCGTGTGCAAGGCCTCTTTAAGTCAGGCTGCTGGTGCTGTGCTCGGCGCTGCCAGAGCCGTCGAGCCGCCTGCTATGGATAAGCCTGTCATCGGCATGACATCTCTAGGCTCTTCGTGCTTGTCGTACATGAAGCTGCTGAAACCCGCATTGGAAGAGCGTGGTTATGAAGTGGCTATTTTCCACGCCACCGGCATGGGCGGTATGGCATTCGAAAAAATTGCCAGCCAAGGTGGTTTTGCCTGCGTCATGGATTTTGCGCTTCCCGAGTTAGGTAATCTCTTGGCGGGGTCGGTGATAAACGCCGGAGAAGATCGCCTGCTTAATGCGGGTAGGCAGGGCATACCGCAGCTAGTCGCACCTGGTTGCCTCGATCTGATCGATTTTGCAGGCTGGCAGGACATTCCAGAACAATATTCAGACAGACCCTTTCATGCGCACAATCGCCTAATCAAGTCGTCAGGTTTGAACGATGAAGAGCGACGTGAAACTGCCAGAGAGATGGCAAAGCGGTTGTCCGGCAGTCAGGCTCCAGTGAATGTGTTTCTCCCTCTCAAAGGCGTTGAGGAATGGGACAAACCCGGTGAACCTGCGCACGACCCCGAGGCTTTGGCAGCTTTTATTGATGAATCGCGCAAGGTGTTTACAGCACCTATTCATCTCACAGAGGTGAATGCCCATATCAATGATCAGGAATTTACCGATGCGGTGCTAGCGTGCTTTGATGAATGGGTTGCCAGTGGTATTGTTAAAACCTCATAAAAACACGTCCTAGCTGGTATTCAGGTAAGACCAAGCCATCATGAATCAGGAAACTATTTCCCTTTGGGATGCATCCGCTGAAGAGCGCCCCATCGAGACGGAATTTAAACCCGACCGGCACGTCGATGTTGCGATCGTTGGTGGCGGATTTACCGGGCTTTCAACCGCTTTGCACTGTTGCGAAAACGGTATGGAGGCACAGGTCATCGAAGCACGGCAAATTGGCTTCGGTGGCTCAGGACGTAACTGTGGTTTGGTCAACGCTGCGCTTTGGTTACCACCTCAGGACGTCAGAAAACAACTGGGCACGGTCTATGGTCCGCGTTTTATCGAACAGTTTGGTAAGGGGCCAGAATATGTCTTCCATCTGATTGAAAAACATCAGATGCGTTGTGAAGTTACCCGCAGCGGCACCATTCACGCGGCTCACTCTCCGTCGGGTTATGAAGAACTGGAAGGTCGGGCTGCTGAGTGGAAACGTTTGGGCGAACCTGTTGATCTTATTGGCAGGGAAGAGGTCTCAGAGTTAATCGGTACAGACGTTTTCTTTGGTGGTTTGCTCGATCACAGGGCGGGCACGATAAACCCCATGGGTTACTGTCGTGGATTAGCACGTGCAGCCCATGGAGCCGGCGCCACTATAAGCACAGGTGTTACTGCAACAGAGTTGCGAAAGCAGGGCGATGGCTGGTTGGTCAATACCGACAAAGGCGCGATCACAGCGAATAAGGTGGTACTGGGTACAAACGCCTATACGGACAAGCTTTGGCCAGATCTGAAAAAGGTGTTCACCATGATTCACTACTTTCAGTTGGCGACCAAACCGCTAGGTGAAGAGGCATCGCATATTCTGCCGGGTAAGCAGGGGCTTTGGGATACCGGTCAAATCATGTTTAATATCCGAAGAGATGCCTTTAATCGTTTGCTGGTTGGCAGCATGGGTCAAGTCGTGGGTTCAACCGATAAAGGCTTGTCACATTACTGGGCCAAAAAGCGCATCCGAAAAATATTCCCAACACTGGGTGAGATGGAATTTGAAACTTCCTGGGACGGACAAATTGCCATGACGCCTGACCACCTACCTCGAATACATGAATTAGATAATGGCCTGTTTACGGCTATTGGTTATAACGGTCGTGGTATCACAACTGGCACCTTGTTCGGTAAAGCATTCGCAGACTTACTGGCGGGTATGGATAAAGCGGACCTGCCACTTCCAGTCTCACCAATGAAAACTGTTGCGAGTGCTCCTGTTTTTAAAAAACTGTACCAGAGTGCTTTCGTGGCTAATCAAATTATCAAGAGTGTTTAGTTTCGTAAAGTACACTCTTGTCCGTAACATCTGAGCAAAGCGAATTAATGAACATACTGTTTATCATGTATGACCAGCTTCGATTCGATTACTTATCTTGTGCGGGGCACCCGCACCTGAAGACACCGAACTTCGACCGGGTAGCGGCTAAAGGGGTTCGTTTCACCAACACTTATGTTCAGTCACCCGTTTGCGGGGCATCACGCATGAGCTTTTATACCGGCCGCTATGCATCGTCGCACGGTGCTCAATGGAATGGCTTTCCATTGCGTGTCGGTGAGATGACGATGGGAGATCATCTGCGCCGGGAAGGGATGGACTGTTGGCTAATTGGTAAAACACACATGAAAGCCGATGCCGATGGTATGCAGCGCTTGGGGTTGTCAGCAGATTCAACCATTGGTGCTCGTCAGGCAGAGTGCGGTTTCGACACATGGATACGTGATGACGGACTGTGGGGGCAAGGGCCCGATGGTTTCTATGATGAAAAGCGATCACCCTATAACGAATACCTTAAATCTAAAGGTTACCCCTCGGATAATCCCTGGGCTGATTTTGCGAATGCCGGTGTCAGTGAAGACGGAAAATTAGCCTCCGGTTGGATGTTTGCGAATGCAGATAAGCCTGCCAACATTATGGAGCCTGACAGTGAAACGCCGTGGTTAACGCGTAAAACGATTGAATTCATGGAGCAGGCCGAAGACGGCTGGTGTGCACATGTCAGTTATATAAAGCCTCATTGGCCGTATATCGTTCCAGCGCCTTACCACAATATGTTTGGCGTTGAACACGTTCCTGAGGCTGTTCGTGCTGATATCGAAAGAGAGAATGCTCATCCGGTATTTGATGCTTATATGGGAAATAAAATTGCCCAGGCATTCCAGCAGGATGAAGTTCGTAAGAAAGTTATTCCCGCCTACATGGGGCTAATCAAGCAATGCGATGATCAGCTGGGTGTCATTCTGGATTATCTTGAGCAATCGGGCCGGATGGATAACACCATGATCGTTTTAACTTCCGATCATGGCGATTATCTCGGTGATCATTGGTTAGGAGAGAAAGATCTATTCCATGATCAAAGTGCCAAAATACCACTCATTGTCTACGACCCACGTGCTGAAGCAGATGGCACTCGCGGAACTTGCTGTGACGCTCTGGTGGAGTCCATAGATTTGGCTGCAACCTTTGTCGAAGTGGCTGGTGGTGAAGTACCCGACCACATTATAGAGGGGCGATCGTTATTACCTTTTTTACGGGGAGAAAATCCAGACTGGCGAGAATATGCCATCAGTGAATTTGACTACTCAGTAACTCCGCAGGCGGTAAAGCTGGGGCTTGAACCGCGTGATGCCAGATTGTTTATGGTGTTCGATGGTCGTTATAAGTTAATGCACGCGGAAGGCGGCTTTCGCCCCATGCTGTTTGATTTACAAGAAGACCCGCAAGAATTTAACGATCTTGCCAAAGAGGATAACCATGCAGAACATATCGATCGGCTTTATGGCTATCTAGCGCAATGGGGTAGGCGTCTAGCTCAACGAGTGACCAAGTCTGAAAACGATATAAAGGCAATGCGCGGGCGATCTATCCGCAGAGGCATTTTGCCCTTTCTAGTCGATGGCTCGGAGGTGCCGCCAGAGCTCACTGAATTTTATCGAGGTCCGGCACCCGGTAACTTTGTAGAAGAATAATATGAGAGCTCTGATAGTAGGTGCAGCAACAGGCATCGGTGCGGCTGTTGTTGAAAAGTGGAAGGCGAAAGGTTTTGAGGTCGTCGCACTCGATATTGCTAACCCCGCCAATGTGGATCAGTGGCTACCCGTCGATTTATCAGAACCTTCCTCAATTGATGAAGCCGTTGGGCAGCTTAGCGGCACGTTTGACTGTCTCGTATCCAATGCGGGTCTACCTCCCCGAGACGGATTGGAAGAGAAAATCCTTGCGGTGAATTTTATGGGTCTTGTGCGTTGTACGACCGCGCTGTTACCCAGGCTGAACAAGGGTGCTGCCATCGTGAACACAGCCTCCCGCGCAGGTATGGCTTGGCGGGAAAATATCGATCAGGTGAAAGCTTTAATGCAGGTGTCCAATCATGACGCTTTGCGCGACTTTATTGCCAAAGAAGGTATTGATCCTGTTCGCGCTTATAACTTATCGAAAGAGGCGCTAATAGTTTGGACCATGGCACAAACTGAACGCCTGCTTGAGTTGGATTTACGGATGAATACGGTTAGCCCGGCCGCAGTTAGCACCGGAATATTAAATGACTTCGCGTCGGCATTCGGCGACAGAATGGTAAAGAACGTGGAGCGTGTTGGTCGCCCCGGTACGGCAGACGAAATTGCCGATGTCATCGTGTTTTTGAGCTCACCGGAAAGCCGATGGCTAAAAGGGGTAGACATTACAATTGATGGCGGTATGACGGCTGTTGTACAGACGGAAAATCTGGGCCTTTAACCACCTAGTACGGCCGCCTGACGACTTTTTAAGTCGTACCCCAAACCGACAAGTTTTGGACTTTATGACGCAGCGTGTTTAATTCGAAGATTGAGTTAGCTAAACTGCGATAAGCGCATTATTCCGGCGGAGCCCACATTGATCCAAGCACAGCCCCTAGAAGCATCATGGCTTTCGGCGTTTGTCCAGGTATTGGATAGATGTGCCATTGCCGATACCGAGTCTGTCATCGTGTTGTGCGAGCAACAGAGTCGCCCGGTGCTTGTGCAGCTAGCTGAGCTTGCACTCGGGCAACTGAATCGTTCATTTTATCGCCTGGTTCTTCCGACACCCAATCATATCAATGGACCCTTGGTGCGTTCTTCCGGCGCATCCCTTGCGTTGACCGGACAAGCCGGAGCGGTGGATGCGTTGTGTCGTGCCGATGTTGTCATCGATCTGACTATTGAAGGATTGATGCACGCCAGTGAGACGGCTCAGATATTGCGCTCAGGTACTCGCATACTCAACATATCAAACGAACATCCCGAAAGCCTGAGTCGCCTGGTGCCGCAGTCTTCCATGAAAGACATTGTCAGAGACTCGGTACGGCATCTAAAAGATGCCCAGCGTATGAGTGTAAAGTCAGCAGCCGGTACCGATCTAGAGGTCTCAATGGCTGGGGCTCAAACGGTGGGTGTTTGGGGTTGGACAGACAGGCCCGGAACGCTGGCACACTGGCCGGGTGGCTTAGTCGTAAGTTTTCCCAAAGCAAATTCAGTTAACGGGCAACTTGTGCTGGCAGCTGGCGATCTCAATTTGACGTTTAAGCGGTATATAGAATCCTCCGTGACACTAACGCTTGAGAACGACTATGTCGTGAAAATAGAAGGGCAAGGTGCTGACTGTGCCCTGATGAAAAACTATTTAGCCGCCTTTAACGACAAGGCTGCGTATGCCACCAGTCATGTTGGGTGGGGGTTAAACCCTGACGCACGTTATGAGGCAATGACGTTCTATGATCGTGAAGACACAAACGGTACGGAGTTAAGAGCTGTTGCTGGTAACTTTCTTTACTCTACCGGCGCTAATGAATTTGCGGGCAGATTTACTCGCGGGCATTTCGATTTACCGGTCATGAACTGCACCATTTCATTAGATGACAAAGTAGTCGTTGATGCGGGAGTTCCCGTTGCATGAGTGATGAAGATAAGTTGAATAAACTGGCGGGCATCAGCTTTTCCGATTACCCGTCTGTAAATTCAGCGTCTGAGATCGAGACGCTCGTCTGTCTTCATGGTATCGGCGGCGATGATAAAAGTTTTCTTCCGCAATCAATTGCGTTGAGCGATGAATTTCGTGTCATCTCCTGGAACATGCCGGGATATCAAAACTCGGATGCAATAACGCCCGTGACCTTTGAGTTGCTCGCAAAAACTTTAAAGGAATGGCTTGAAACACTGAACGCTGGGCCCGTTCATCTGGTGGGGCAATCCATTGGGGGCATGATTGCCCAGGAATGTGTCCATCGCTATCCTGAACTCGTTAAGTCTTTGGTGCTTATTGCTACAACGCCAGCTTTTGGCGGTCGTGATGACAGTTTTAAAGATGCGTTTCTTAAAGCCCGTCTAAAGCCCTTGGATGAAGGCAAAAGTATGCAAACTCTGGCTGAAGAGACTGTGCCTTTGATAACCGGTTCAAAGGTCTCCGATGAATCTATCGATCATGCAGTTCGTTCAATGGCAGCGGTGCCAGTTCAGACCTATAGAGAGATCTTAAAATGCCTTGTCACGTTTAATAGGAGGGAAAGCCTATCTAACATTACGCAACCCGTTTGCGTAATTTCGGGTAGTGAAGATAGCAATGCACCCGCGGTGACTATGAAAAAAATGGCGGAAAAACTCTCTCATAGTGAGTATCACGAGTTAGAGGGAGCCGGTCATTTGGTTAACCTTGAACTGCCCGAAGCCAGTAATGACATCATTCGTCATTTTATTAAAAAACAAATTAGCCATGACTGATATACAGACAGATCAACCCATTTTTGATGCAGAGCAGTGGGGATTAACTGATCAGCAAATTGCATTGGGCGAGCAGGCTCGTCAGTTAGGAAAGGCTAACTTTGCTCCGCGCGCTGAAGGATATGATCGCGCCGCGTCATTCCCAACTGAAAACTTTACTGACCTGCACAATGCCGGGTTACTGGGAATATGCATCCCCTCAGATCAAGGCGGTCATGGTGCAGACCTGAAAACCTATATGCTGACCGCGTCTGAAATTGGTCGTTATTGTGGGGCAACGGCGTTAACCTTCAATATGCATGTAAGCTCTTGTCTTTGGACGGGGCCGCTGGCTGATGGCTTATCCATAGAGCCTGATGTCCGAGAAAACCTACAAGCTGGTCGTCGTCTACATTACAAACGAATCATTGATGACGGGGCGATTTACGCACAGCCTTTTTCCGAAGGTGGCGCTGCGGCTGCTGGTAAAAAGGCCTTTGGAACCACGGCTCTGCGTCAAGAGGGTGGCTGGCTGGTTAACGGTAAAAAAATATTTGCATCTTTATCGGGTCACGCGAATTACTACGGAGCACTCTGTACCGAACTGGAAACTCCGGATTCACGACCATCACGCAGTAATACCATGTACGTTGCAATACCCGCAGATGCACCGGGTGTCAGCGTAGAGGGTGATTGGGATCCATTGGGTATGAGGGGTACGGTGTCTCGTACGCTGATATTCAAAGATGTGTTTGTGAGTGAAGAAGCCTTGCTGATGCCTCGTGGAGTGTATTTCAGTGCCGCGAGCCAATGGCCGCATATGTTTATGACATTAACGCCTGCATACATGGGGATTGCACAAGCTGCCTATGATTTTACCGTGAGCTATTTGCGCGGCGAATTACCTGGTACTCCGCCTATTAAGCGGCGTATGTATCCCACCAAACAGCTTGCAGTCGCTCAAATGCGCATCATGCTCGAGCAGACTAAATCGCTATGGTTTCAGAGTATCAGTGAAGCTAAACCCAGCCCGGATAAAGAATCGCTGATTCGTGCCTGGTCTGCGCAATATACGGTTATGGAGAATGCGAATGAAATTGCGCAATTGGCCATTCGAACCTGTGGCGGGCAGGCCATGTTGCGTTCACTGCATCTAGAAAGGTTGTACAGAGACAGTCGCTGCGGTGCGCTGATGCTGCCGTGGACCGCTGAGCTGTGTATGGATATGATCGGTAAGGCGGCTCTTTACGAAGCGGGTGAGAGTGACGAAGAATGAGCTTGTACCGGCGCCTGAAAGGACACGCACAATTTCAACCGGAAAAAACAGCGATAGATTTTGAAGGGCAGGTTGTTAGCTACCAACAGCTTCTCCAAAGAGTTGATGAGTGCATAGCCTATTTTGATAGTGCGAATATTAAAGCGGGTGATAGAGTCGCTTTTCTTGCTCTAAATCATCCGGATATATTTGCATTCGTTTTCGCTGCATCACGGGTAGGCATTATTTTAGTACCGTTGAATTGGCGTTTGTCAGTTGATGAATTGGACTACGTCATTCAAGACTGTAGTCCCTCACTACTCATGCATGACGCAGACTTTGCGGATACCGCGCTTAAGCTCAAAGCCAATGCGTTAACTCAAAGTGGTAGTAGTTTTATGATTCAAGCTTTAGGTGAACCGCTTATAGAGAGCACGGGAGTTAACCGAGATGTCGGTGAAAATAGGAACGTTTCAGTAGCTGAACAAGACAATGAGCTGAGCCGGGATTTTCTAATCGTATATACCTCCGGGACGACAGGAAGACCGAAAGGCGCGGTACTAAATCAACAGGCTATTTTGTGCGGTGCCGAGATGTCTCAGCATATGCTCGACTTGACCAGTCATGATCGTGTGCTCAATGTATTGCCTCTGTTTCATGTTGGCGGCCTCAATATTCAGCCACTTCCAACATTGCTTTACGGTGGAACGCTGTTCTTACACACACGTTTCGATCCGGCCATGGCAGCCCGTACCATGGAGGAGCAGAAAATCACCTTAATTAATTCTGTGCCTACCGTACTGCAAGCCATTCTTGCTACCGAGGAATGGAAAACAAGTTCGTATAGTGATTTGCGAGCTGTCAGTATTGGGTCAACCGATGTCCCTATGTCGCTCATCAATAAAGTCCGTGAAAGAGACATTGCGTTAATTCAAATATACGGCGCTACAGAAACTTCACCGGCGGCCATTTATCAGAAAATTGAACATAGCGATAAGGTGGGTTCAATAGGTAAAGCCGGGTTACTCTGCGACATACGGCTGGTTGATGAAAACGACCGAGTGGTGGAGACAGGCTGCTCCGGTGAAATTCAAGTCAAAGGCCGTAATATCTTGTCGTACTATTGGAACAACAAAGAAGCCACCGAATCCAGCATTGATAACGGGTGGTTTAAAACCGGCGATGTCGCGCACGAAGATAATGACGGGTTTTATTGGTTTGATGATCGCGTAAAGCATGTGATTATCTCCGGAGGGGAGAACATTTATCCGGCTGAATTAGAACGTGTCATCGGTGAGCTACCCGGTATTGAAGCCGTGTCGGTGGTGGGGCAGGCTGATCAGCGATGGGGTGAGGTACCTGTCGCTGTCATAGTCGGTAATGCAACCGAAAAAAACATCAAAGACGCGTGCACTAAAGTCGCTCGATTTAAACAGCCAAAGCAGTTATATTTTGTCGACGAATTGCCCCGAAATGCCTTAGGGAAAATACAGGTACAACGAGTAAAGGAGCTAGTGACAACACTGGCCAACGAAAGTAAACAGTAAGGTAAGAAAAGAAAGACCATGCCGAAAGTACTGACACAAAGCCAAATACAGGAATATCAGGAGACTGGATTTTTATCTCCCATTGATGTGATGTCTGAGCACGAGGCGCTACAGTACAAAGAGCGGCTTGAAGAGGCGGAAGCCAATCATCCAGAACATATTCATGCTGAAAACCGGAACAACGCGCATTTGAGCTTTGTGTTTCTAGATGAACTCGCCCATCATCCCGTCGTACTCGATGTTGTTGAAGACCTGCTGGGTGTAGACTTTACCTTATGGGCGAGCGTACTGTTTATTAAAGAACCGAGTTCCTCATCCTATGTAAGTTGGCACCAGGATGCGACCTACATGGGGATGAACAAGAACACTTTCTTAACACCTTGGATAGCACTAAGTCCGAGTAATCTGGAAACCGGATGTATGAGCATGATTCCGGGTAGTCATCACAACCATATTGTCGATCACGAAGATACCTTTGCTGAAGACAATATCCTCACTCGTGGTCAACGCGTGAATAATGTCGATGAATCGCAAGCGGTTCATCTCATTTTAAAACCTGGTCAAATGTCCGTACACCATTGCGAAGTAGTTCACGGCTCCCAACCGAATAAAAGCTCTCAACGGCGAATCGGTTTTGCCCTGCAGTCTTATATGCAGCACGATGTCAGGCAAACTATCGGACAGAATCAATGGATGCATTGCCGAGGTGAGAAACGTCGGGATGATGATCTGGTTGAACTACGTCGCCCGCGTTACGATCTGGATCCGCTCAGTATGTCGGACCGGGAAGCTGCTAGTAAAAACTACGCCGATATTCTCTACAACGGTGCGAAGCAGCGCCGGCTTTATTAAACAACCCCGGGCTTGACCAAGGAAAACAGCTTACGGTGACTGCCGGCTTCGTTGCAGAGTGTATAGCCCCGCGGCAACGATAATGGCGGAGCCAAGCAGGGTCCAAAAATCAGGCAGTTGATGAAACACAAAGTAGCCGTAGATGGTTCCCCAAATGATCAACGTATAGTGTATCGGCGCGACAACAGCTGCTTCAGCACATTCTAAGGCTTTGATAACCATGACTTCGGCAACGGCTGCTGTCGCTGCCATTGCGAACAGAAATATCCACTGTGTCCAGGTAGATGGAAGTTCCCAGAAAAACGGTAAGGCCAGTGAAATTAAAAGGCTGGATGTAATAGCCGTATACGCGATGGTTGTGGCGGTATTGTCAGTATCTGCAAGAACTCGTCCGATGACCTGCCTTGTCGCGTAAAACGCCGCAGCACCGACAACCAACATGGCAGCGGGGTGAATGATCCCCATACCCGGTCGTATAACAATCAGCGCACCAATAAAACCGATAACGACTGCACTCCAGCGTCTAACACCCACTTTCTCTTTTAGAATAAGCGCCCCCGCGATGGTGAGAAAAAACGGTGCGACAAAGCTTGCTGCAACAGCATCGACCAAAGCGACATATTTAACGGCATACACAAACAGTAAACTTGAACAAACGACCAGTACACCGCGTGTAATTTGTAACTTTGGCTGTTGGGTTCTTAGAATGCCGGGGCCCCTTAAGAACAGTAAGAGGATAAGCCCCGAAAACAGTCCCAGTTGTCTGAACCAGATGATTTGTACAGGATGGAATGAGTCGGTAAGAAATTTTGCCAGCGTATCGCCAGCGGAAAACAGAAACATCGCGCACACCATCAACATTATTCCGCGCTGGCTATTGGATTGCCGTACGGGCGGAACAGAGCTAATCGGGCTTGAAGGTGAAATAGGGATGGCGATTCCATCGCTTTGCTGGCGGGCTGAGAACAGAACTTAGCACAGCCGATGGTTTTCCGAGCCAACTATATTGCTATATGCGTCAGCGGTGACGCTGTTAGCGCAAACCCCGGACAAAGACGGGTAAGCTTAGAGTCATTGTGTTTGTTCAAAGTATCCTCATGAAACCCGATATCTCCCGTTTATCAGACGAACTCGTCGCCATGGTTGGCATTCCCAGTGTCAATACGTTTGGTCATGCGGACCCTGAAGTGCCTTCCGAAGAGAATATGGCCTGCTATTTTGAGACGAGGCTGCTTGAGCTCGGGCTGACTGTCGAGAGTCATGTGGTTGAAGATGGCCGTCGAAACGTTTGGGGTCGTCTTAAAGGCACGGGGGAAGGTCCTACTATCTTGCTAGCCGGGCATCTGGATACGGTCGGTGTGGTCGGTTATGAAAATCCGTTTGATGGCCATGTGAAAGACGGGCGCGTTTATGGTCGTGGCTCTTGTGATATGAAGGCCGGTCTAGCCTGCTATCTGGAAGTTGTGCGACTGCTAAAGGAATCATCGCAGCCGCTTTCCGGTGATCTTATCGTTGCTGGCATTGTTGACGAAGAACACGCCATGATAGGTTCCGCGTACTTTGGCAGGCACGGCCCCGCAGTTGACTATGCCATCGTGGCAGAACCATCCAGCCTTAAAATTAGTCCTGTCCATAAGGGACAAGTGTGCTTGACGATAAGCACAACAGGATTGTCGGTCCACTCCAGTATGCCTGAGCTGGGTATCAACGCGATCTACCATATGAATGCACTGCTATCAGCATTGCAGATCTATGCTCACGAGTTATCGATGCGCCCAGCAGATCCCATGTGTGGCAGCCCAACGTTCAGTGTCGGTACTATCAAAGGTGGTTTAAACGTCAGTTCAGTTCCTGATTCATGCGAAATTGAAATAGATCGGCGCACCATTCCGGGCGAGAGCTACGAATCAGTGATGGGTGAGTTAACACACATATTAAATAAACTTGCAGCCGACATACCTGACTTTACCTATGCCTTATCGGAGCCGTCGCTGAATGTTCCTCCGCTCAGTACCGCTATGACATCACCCTTAGTGACGTCCATGGAAGCTGCAGTCATGGAAACCTTAGGAAAAGAGGCTGAACTCGTTCCGTTTCCCGGCTCCACTGATGCACCTAACTTAGGCGTGCCAGCTGTCATTTGCGGGGCAGGAGCGCTTGCTCAGTGTCATTCTCTCAACGAGTATGTGCCGCTGGATGAAATGGTTGCAGCGGTAGAAATCTATATTGCAACGATACACAAGCTTCAAGCTCAGTAACGCGGCATAACTTGTCAGCGTAGCTTTCAACTGGACACTTAAATTATGGATTGGCGAACACGACTACTCGATGCAACCCCACAGTCTCGGCGCGATTACCGATCGTTGGCTACACCTGTGTTCAGAGGCTCAACCGTTGTTTTCGATTCACAAAGTAAGGTGAGTGATGATTGGGAGCAAGACAAGAGTGGTTACTCGTATGGTTTATACGGAACCCCCACATCGCTAGAGCTAGCTTCCCGAATTGCAAAGCTCGAACAAGCAGAGCATACCTTTATTGTTCCCGGTGGGCAGGCTGCCATTGCCCTCGTTTATTTTGCGTTTTGTAAAGCGGGCAGCCATGCCTTAGTACCGCATTCTGCTTACGGTCCGAACAAAGAAATGGCTGTGGGTTTATTGCGCGGTTTGAATATCGACGTTGAGCCCTATGATCCACTGATTGGCAGTGGCATCGCAGACCTCATCAGAGAGAATACCTCGCTGATTTGGTGTGAGAGTCCGGGTTCTGTCACCATGGAAGTTCAAGATGTGCCGGCCATCGTGACAGAGGCGCATAGACGGGGAGTGAAAGTGGCTCTGGACAATACCTACTCAGCGGGTGTTTTCTTTGACGCGTTCGCTCACGGTATCGATGTCAGTATGCAAGCCCTTACCAAGTATATTGGCGGGCACAGCGATTTATTACTGGGTTCTGTCTCCGTCAATGACGAAGAATCTTACTCAGCCATGGGCGATGTTTATCGTCAACTTGGGCTGGCTGTTTCCCCCGATGACTGCAGTCTTGCCTTGCGTGGTTTGCAAACCTTACCTGTCAGATTGGATCAGCTGGAGCGATCAACGTTGGCAGTGGCTCAGTGGTTACAAGCTCAGGAAGCTGTCGAGAGCGTTTATCATCCGGCGTTGCCTTCCTGCCCGGGACATGAATTCTGGAAGCGAGATTTTAGCGGCTCCACCAGCGTGTTCTCATTCCTGTTTTCTGAAAATATTTCACAAGAAAGTGTGGTGACTTTTATCGAGTCTCTTTCCCTTTTTCATATTGGCTTAAGTTGGGGCGGCATCAACAGCCTGGCTGTGGTCTATCCGGATGTAGAAAGACCCGGTAAGGACTATAAGGGGCGACTGGTAAGGCTCAATATAGGACTGGAAACAACTGAAGATTTAATTAACGATTTGCAGCGGGCATTTTCTCGAATCTAGGATTTCCCATGCTAGGGTTAACAACATGCTGAATGACATTATCAATACCGAACGCTATGTGATTTCAGACCATGGCTTTCAAGCTGAATGCAAAGCACAACTGGACAAGCACGGGGTGTTGGTTGTGCCCGATTTTCTCACGCAACAGGCGGTTGAGTCTCTGGTTCATGAAGGGGAGGCTCATCATGACAAAGCCTTTTTTACGAGCGGTGATCATAACGCCTACTTAAAGCCCAGCGATTCAACGTTCGATGCCAATCATCCACGTAATCGTACGGTCACATCGTCAAAGGGGTGCATTACCACCGATCAAATCCCGGACCGGTCTGTGCTTCATACCCTATACGGCGACGAACAATTCAAAGGTTTTCTGTGCAACGTTCTCGATGAACAGGCGCTGCATGAATACGCGGACCCATTGTCGTCCATCAATTTGCACTATGCCTCTGAAGGTCAGGAGTTAGGTTGGCACTTCGACAACTCTTCATTCGCCATCACACTACTCGTGCAAAAACCCACCGGCGGTGGTGTATTTGAATTTGTAAAAAATGTACGAGACGCTGATAAAGGCGATATGAACTACGACGAGGTTGGGCGCATTTTAGACGGTACGCAAACGGTAGAAACCCTCAGTATGGATCCGGGGTGTCTGGTGTTGTTCCGCGGGCGAAACTCTCTACATCGCGTAACGCCCACCATCGGTGATGTGTGCCGTATGCTTGTGGTACTGGCCTACAATAGTGAGCCTGGCGTTTCTTTGTCAGAATCTGCACGTATGACGTTCTATGGCCGCTTGAACTAGGCCTTCGTATATTCCAAGTATGGGAAACTATCATGATAAGCCTGACTATCAATGGAGAAGCGCACGAGGTTGATGTGCAACCAGAAATGCCCTTACTTTGGGTTTTACGCGATGAACTGGGGCTAACCGGCACGAAATACGGATGTGGCATTGCACAGTGTGGCGCGTGTACGGTACATCTAGACGGTATTGCCGTCCGGTCGTGTCAGCTGCGTGTGGGTAGTCTTCAAGGTGCGTCTATCACAACCATTGAAGGTCTGGGAACACCCAATGCCATGCACGCCGTGCAAGAAGCCTGGTCTGAGAAGCAAGTGGCTCAGTGTGGTTACTGTCAGTCAGGTCAGATGATGCAGGCCGCGTCTCTATTAACAACCACCCCTAAACCGACTGATGCGCAAATCGATGCTGTCATGTCCGGCAACCTGTGTCGCTGCGGTACCTATCCGAGAATACGAGCTGCCATTCATGCGGCGTCTAATAAATTGCAAGAGGGCTAAGTCGTGGGGAAACTAGCGACGATTACGCGACGTACTTTTCTGATTGGCAGTGCGGCTATTGCCGGTGGTATTGCTTTTGGTGTTTATAAGGTAAAGCAGACGCCCGATAACCCGTTAAACGATGAGCTTGCAGACGGTGCCGCCACCTTCAATCCCTGGGTACTGATTGACTCCGACAAAATTACGTTGGTAGTGCCTCATGCAGATAAAGGCCAGGGCGTTGCTTCTGCTCAAGCAGCTCTTATAGCGGAAGAGTTGGATGTTGGCTGGGGAGATTTTGACACAAGCTTTGGCAAGCCCAGTCCGGCTTACTGGAACACAGCAATGGCCGAGGAGGGTGTTCCGTTTATGAGTACCGACGAGAGCACCATTGCAGAAGGTTTGCGAGGTGTTGTCGGTGGTGTGTTGAAGCTTATCGGTATGCAAGGCACCGGTGGTTCGACCTCTATGCCTGACAGCTTTGACAAGCTGCGTGAGGCCGGCGCTGTCGCGCGTGAAACGCTCAAGCTTGCGGCGTCTAAAAAAACGGGCCTCGCCGTGTCTGAGCTTAAAACAGAGGGTGGTGCGGTTATTCTTCCTGATGGCAGTGCAATCGCGTATACACAACTGGCAGATCTCGCGGCCACAATTGAACCTGCCGAAGATGTCACTCTACGCGATCCAGCCAGTTGGCGATTAATCGGAAAGCCTATGCCGCGTCTTGATACGCTGGCCAAATCGACAGGCACCCAGCGCTACGGTATCGATTTGTCTGTCCCGGACATGGTGTATGCCACGGTAAAAATTAACCCGCGACAAGGCGGTGTTATGAATGGATTCGATGCGACCATCGCCAATGATATGCCCGGTGTTCTAAAGGTTATAGAAATTACCAACGGTGTGGCCGTCATTGCAACCAACACCTGGTATGCCATTAATGCTGCCAATGCCATTGAATTTAATTGGGGTGATGCACCTTATCCGGCTGAGCAAGAAGACCACTGGCAAGCGGTTAGCGATTCCTTCATTGAGGACAGGCTCGATAAGACCTGGCGCGATGATGGTGATATCAATATCTCTCTAGCGGACAGCGCTGTGTTCTCTGCTGAATATCGTTCGCCCTATGTTGCCCATCAGCCGCTGGAACCTTTAAACGCAATCGTAAAGGTGAGTGAGCAGCAAGTTGAAGTGTGGACAGGGCATCAACTGCCCCGCATGTTGCAACAGCAGGTAGCCTCTGTAACCGGCCATGATTCTGAACAGGTCGTTTTCCATAACCAGTATATGGGCGGCAGTTTCGGGCATCGTTTGGAGCTGGAATACGTCAAGGTAGCAGCTGAAATTGCTAACCAAATGCGTGGCACGCCTGTAAAAATGACCTTCTCACGAGAAGAAGATTTCGCGCATGATTTTCCGCGCCACATTGCAATGGCACGGGGCCAGGGTTCTGTCAAGGACGGGAAGGTGCATGGCATAGATCTCAGCATATCTTCGGTATCACCGGTGAGTTCGCAAATGGGGCGGGTAGGTATTAGTGTGCCGGGTCCCGATGCTCAGATACCTGCTGGCGCATGGAACAACCCGTACAACATACCGGCCTATCGAATGCGTGCTTACAGGACGCCTGAACTGGCTCCGGTATCTTCCTGGCGGGCGGTGGGTGCCAATGGTGCCGGATTCTTTTTTGACAGTTTCCTCGATGAGCTTATTCATGAGGCAGGAGCCGACCCCATGCAGGAGCGTATTCGGCTTATGCAGCACGATGTCTCTAGAAAGGTCTTAGAGGCGGTGGCAGACATGTCATCATGGGGCGGTGAATTACCCGCGAATCATGCGCGTGGTGTTGCCTTTGTTGAAAGCTTTGGTGTGCCTACAGCTGCTGTCATTCAAGTGTCCAGTGAAGAGGCTGGCATACGCCTGCAAAATGTCTGGATTGCGGCTGATGTTGGAACGGTCGTCGACCCTGAAAACTTTGAAAACCTGGTGCAGGGCGGTGTTGTTTGGGGGTTGGGCCACGCGATGAATTGCGAAATCACTTACAGTGATGGAAAGGCGCAGCAATCAAACTATCATGCCCACCAGGCGATGCGGTTGCATCAGTGTCCGAACATCATGGTTAGGGGCTTGGAAAACGGGAGTAAAATTCGCGGTATTGGTGAGCCACCCGTACCTGTTACAGCCCCGGCGTTGGCCAACGCTATATTTGCCGCGACCGGTCAACGTATACGCGAACTACCGCTCAACAAGCATATAGATTTCGTTTAAGGCTGCGTCGTTAAAAGTTTGCAGCCTTAGATTCCAGTTTCTGGCTGGCCAGGTATTCGTCATAGGTGCCCGCAAAATTAATCAGTTGCTGGTCTTTTATTTCAACAATCTGAGTGGCAAGTGAGGATACAAATTCTCTGTCGTGACTGACGAACACGATAGTGCCTTCATAGTGTTCCAACGCCATATTCAAGGCCTCTATCGCTTCCATATCCATATGGTTCGTTGGTTCATCAAGCACCATTACGTTTGGCGCACTTAAAATCAATTTGCCGAATATCAAGCGATTTTTTTCACCACCGGAACACACCTGTACCCGTTTTTCAAAGTCATCGGACGAGAATAGAAGCTGACCCAAAATGGCTCTGACCACTTGATCGTTGTGAGAGGGTTTTCGCCATTGGGTCATCCAGTCGAACAACGTAAAGTTGTTGGCAAATTCGTTGGTGTTGTCCTGAGGGCAGTATCCGATAGAAGCATTTTCAGCCCATTGGATTTCACCGTTCATCGGTTGTAACTCGTTCAGTAAGCCTCTTAGTAGCGTTGTCTTGCCTACACCGTTTTCACCGATAATAGCCAAGCGGGACCCTGCTTCAAGCATCAAGTTGCCTTTTTCAAACAGCAGCTCGTCGTCAAAACCCATAGATAGGCTTTCTACAGTGACCGCTTGTCTGAATAGTTTTTTCTCTTGCGTGAACCGAATGTAAGGACTCACGCGGCTTGAGCGCTTAATGTCAGCTAGCTCGATTTTTTGAATCTGCTTGGCACGAGATGTTGCCTGTTTTGCCTTAGAGGCGTTTGCAGAGAACCGGCTAACGAACTGTTGCAAGTCAGCGATTTGCGCTTTCTTCTTGGAGTTCTGAGACTGTAGAAGTTCTCTTGCCGCTGTAGAGGCGATCATAAAGTCATCATAGTTGCCTGGATAAACGCGAAGCTCGCCATAATCTATGTCGGCCATATGCGTGCACACGGAGTTAAGAAAATGCCTGTCGTGCGAGATAATCACGATGGTGCTTTTCTGTTGGCTTAAGACGCCCTCTAACCAGCGTATAGCATTAATGTCGAGGTTGTTGGTTGGTTCGTCAAGCAGCAGTATGTCGGGTGATGAGAACAAGGCTTGGGCAAGCAACACTCTTAGTTTCCAACCGGGTGCAACTTCACTCATCGGCCCGAAATGCAAAGACTCTTCAATTCCTGCACCGCTTAAAAATTCACCCGCACGGCTTTCGGCGGTGTAGCCATCCATTTCAGCAAACTCAACTTCCAGTTCGGCAACTCGCATGCCGTCGGCCTCAGTCATTTCAGGTAGCGCATACAGGCGTTCGCGTTCTTGTTTTACCGTCCAGAGTTCCTGATGGCCCATGATGACGGTGTCAATAACACTAAATTCTTCAAACGCAAATTGGTCCTGATGGAGCTTTCCTATGCGTTCATTGGGTGTCAGTGAGACATTACCGGCGGTGGGTTCCAGCGAGCCACCCAGAATATTCATGAACGTCGACTTACCACAGCCGTTCGCACCAATCAGGCCGTAGCGATTGCCGTCGCCGAACTTCACTGAAATATTTTCGAAAAGCGGCTTGGAGCCGAACTGGATAGTAACGTTCGATGCAGAGATCAAGAGGGGGGCTCAACATTGGGCATCGAAATAGATGCCTTTCATGGGGGAAGGCGCGCATGTTAACACTGCAGGCTTGGTATTTGATTTCCCGATGGCAAGAGTGCTGTGCTTGTCACAGCCGGAAAATCGCTTTTTACAGGCTACGCAATACTTAAGAAGGCTGCTGAGTTATTAAGAATACTTAGGCGCTATGTTTAAGAGTGCCTGAATAAGCTCTGCCCGAATGTTCTTGGGTATGGACATAGAGGCTATTTCGTCCAGTACGAGATTGTTTGCATCGCGTAAAAGCTCTTCACCGGCGGGAGTCAGGGTTGCCAGGCTTTGCCGGGCATCTCGTTCACCTTTTTGAGTTGTGACATAGCCAATTTTTTCTAAAGGTTTCAACGCCCTTGTCACGGCTGAAGGCGTTAAATTGACAGCCCTTGCCAGATCGACACGGGTAGCAGCCCCGTTGTGTAAATCTTTCAATTGTTCGAGCAAATAGTATTCGGTAAAGCTGACCCCTTTTACGTTTGACAGGATCCGATTGAGCCGTCCCTCGATACCGTTTGCTGCTGAAAGCAGCGCGAAGACAAACTGAGTATTCTTGATGTTCATGCGTGCATAATACGTGAGTAGTCACGTATTATGCAAGTTATTTATGTTGGAAATAATTAGTCATCAATTTTCGCGAGTGGAACCGGCTCAACGCGTCCCTAATTGGAAGTTGTCTAAGCCGGTAATGAAAAGAAGATGCAATAGCTTGCGTAGCTCAAAGCGCTACATGTCTTATATGATTATTTCGGGTCCTAACAGCAGGGTTGGCAGAAAGGTCGATATTGCGGGTATGTATGTCACAAGAATAAGGAATACGAACAAGACTAGTAGCCAGGGAGCTGCTGCTTTTACAATATTCAGGATGGGCATTTCGGCTATCCCAGAGGTGACGAACAGGTTTAATCCCACTGGCGGTGTAACCATACCTATTTCCATATTGACCACCATGATGATGCCCAGGTGGATAGGGTCGATACCCAGTTCTATGGCAATTGGAAACAACAGCGGTGCCACGATGACGATCAATCCGGAAGGCTCCATAAACTGCCCGCCAATAAGCAAGATGACATTGACCAAAATAAGAAAAACGATAGGTCCGACACCTGCGTCGACAATCATCAACGCAATTTTTTGAGGAATTTGTTCATCCGTCAGTACATGCTTCAGTATTAATGCGTTTGCAATGATAAACAGCAGTACGACCGTGAGCTTACCTCCGGCATACAACGCATCTATCGTGTCTTTGTGAACAAGAGAGCGCGGGATCGCTAAAATATATTCTATGAGGCTGGGCTTGGTTTTACTTTCACGATGTGCAAGTGGCCCCATATCTTTGTAGATAAACGTGGCCACTAAGAATGAATAGACTGCCGCCACAGCCGCAGCTTCGGTGGGTGTAAAAATGCCGCCGTATATTCCGCCCAGGATAACGACAATAAGAAACAAGCCCCAGCCCGCATCTTTGCCTGATTCAATAACTTCTGACCAGCCAACCCACTCTCCTTTGGGCAAGCCTTTAAATCGTGCAACACAGTAAATGGCGGCCATCAGCATGAACGATACCAGTAGCCCGGGGATTATCCCTGCCATAAACATACGCCCGACAGAGACATCAACGGATGCTGCATAAACAACCATAACAATGGAGGGCGGTATCAGAATGCCGAGCGTCCCTGCGTTACAGATGACACCTGCTGCGAATTCTTTGGTATACCCCACCTGTGTCATTCCTGCGATGACGATAGAGCCGATAGCGACTACCGTTGCTGGAGATGATCCTGAGAGGGCAGCGAACAACATACAAGCGAAAACACCTGCAATGGCTAATCCGCCTTGCAAATGTCCAACACAGGCAATTGAAAAACGGATGATTCGTCGAGCAACACCTCCAGTTGACATGAATGACGAAGCCAAGATGAAGAACGGTATCGCTAATAGCGTGTAATGACCTTCAAACGCTGAAAACAGTGTTTGTGCGATTGAGGCTAATGATCCATCGGAGAACCATAGTAAGAATAATATTGACGATAATCCGATCGAAACAGCTATTGGGACGCCGATTAGCAGCAAGCCGATAATGAGTGCAAAAAGTAATGCAATATCCATTAGCGCGTCTCCCCTTGAACGTCGGAAGAGGTCTCTTTGCTTCCCTCGTGCGATGCAATGATGCAATCTTTACGACCTGACTCTATGTCCCTCAGTGCATAAACGTACCGTACGAGCATGAGTAGGGCGAACAAGGGAAGAACCGCGTAGGGAATAAAGCGCGGTATTTTTTCATACGGGTCGCCATCGTTAAATATACCCTCAAGAAACCGCATAAAGTCGGGCATTGGAATGCTGTAGACCTCATACCAGCCCTGATCCCTGAAATTCCAGTTAAAGCCTGTGGGAAACCATCTACCGGATGTCGTGGGCAGGTTGGCATAGTTGGCCCAGTAATCCCAGGACCCTTTGAAGATAAATACGCAGTAAATAATACAAATAACGGTAGCCAAGCGATTTATGCGCTTACGTGTCAGGTTTCCTACCATGGTTATCACCAGGTCGACACCGATATGTGCATTCGTAGAGACTGCGTGAACAGCACCCAGTAAGACCAGCCACGCAAAAATAAAAACGGTAAGCTCAAGAGACCACAAAATGTTGCTCTCAAAAACATATCGGGCGATAACATTGGCAAACGTCAGAGCTGTCATAGTGCCAATGAGAAAAGCAATAATTCGTTTTTCGATATCAAAAAAACGGGAGCTAGACTCTTTCATCGTGCAAGATTTTATTCGTAGGTTTTAAAGATGTACGGCGCCTCCTTGCGCCGCGAAGGAGAGTGCCAACTAGTGCTTTTGGTTTATCTCTTGTGCAATGGCGATATTTTCTTCACCAACATCATCTTTAAAACGCTCCCAAACTGGCTTCATTGCAGCGACCCATTCAGCACGCTGCGTAGCGGTTAGGGCTCGGACTTCACCTCCGGCATTTAGGATGGCCGTTTTGGCTTCTTCGTTGACCTGGGTAGATTCTGTATTTCGAAGGGCTGTAACATCTGCAACAATGCTTAAGAATTGATCTCGTATTTCAGCATCCAGACTGTCAAGCCAATCCACAGATGTCACAACCAGATAGTCGATGATTCCGTGGTTGGTTTCGGTAATACCATCTTGTACTTCAAAAAACTTACGCCCATAAATGTTGGACCAAGTGTTCTCCTGTCCATCGACAACACCGGTTTGCAACGCACCGTACACTTCCGCAAATGCCATCTTTTGCGGATTACCGCCAATGGCTTCCATCTGGGCCACAAGCACATCACTGGGTTGGACGCGAAACCGTAAACCTTCTGCGTCTGTGGGTGAAATCAGAGGTTTGTTCGCGGACATTTGTTTCATGCCGTTGTGCCAGAAAGCCAAACCTTGCAGTCCCCGTTTATTCATTGAGCTACGGAGTGCTTCACCGTGTTCTGAGTTTTGAAATTCATCCACTGCATTGATGTTCTTAAACATGAACGGTAGGTCAAACAAACGAAACTGCTTAGTAAATTTTTCGAAGAGTGAAAGAGACGGTGCGGCTAGTTGTACATCTCCTCGAAGCAGTGCTTCAACGACTTTTTCATCGGTGTATAGAGAGGAGTTCGGGAAAACCTCCATACACGCTTTGCCGTCCATGTCGGCATTCACACGCTCTGCCAGAAGCGTTGCAGCAATACCTTTGGGGTGTTTGTCAGTATTAGTAACGTGACTAAATTTGATGACAATTTCGCCTTCTTCACAACTGGCGTTAGCGGCCTGTGGTGCGAGTAACGCTGATGCGATTGCAATAGGCAAGAACAACTTTTTCATTATATCCTCCGGTTTCGGTTCAGGTGATCAAAGTGCGGATAGAATGTTAAGAGTCGCTTATTTTATTTACAACGCGATCATGGTGTTTGTTTATTTTTCAATAAAAACAGCGTTTTACGTAAAAAGTGTGAGTTGCGGCGCCTTAGGAAATATGGAAATCCATAATTATTTAGGTGCAGTTTATAAAGATCCACAATTATCCCGCAGATGAGCTTTATTAAGTGAGAAAATTCGCTGTAGTTTGTTGCGCGTTGTTGCTGATGACTGTCATTGCATTACTCGTCTGGCATAAAACGTACAACTCTGTCATCGCAGATCTGAGAAACAACGGTTACAACAACCTGGATAGAATTATCGGTCAGTTTGAAGGTAATCTCTCGCAATTCAGAACGCTTGCGACCCTGGTTGCTCGTCAACCGGACGTGGTGAAGCTTGCGTTAAACCCAACCAGTAGTTACTTACCGGATGGGTATTTAGGGCTCACTGCAGCGACGTCAGGTGCATCCCGCATTGTTCTTTATAATTCAGAAGGTCAACCTATTTCTGCGCATGCGCAAGAGATTGACTCTGACAACGACGACACTATTAACCCCAATGTATCTTCTAAGTATTATTTTAAAAGAGCGATGAACGGTGCGCTCGGTTTTGAATATGTAATCGATGAAGACGCCAATACTCGAAAATTTATATTTGCACGTTCGGTGTTAGGAAAACAAAATTTGCAATGGGCAGTCGTTGCGGTAGAAGTATCCTTAGGGCGTTTTGAAGATGAATGGAGCAGTTTAAAAGAGACGGTTATATTTGTTGACGATAACAATACGGTGGCCCTGAGTAATAGAGCCAACCTGTTGCACCGGCCGTTGTCACAAACTCGAAACGGGCCCATCGAAAATGATGCTGTGTATGTGGGTGAAGTCGGTTATGAACCCAAAGCGCGTTTACTACCGCTAGGGAAAATTGCCTACGGTGCTGGAATCATTCAACGAGACGTCCCTATATACGAGCTGCGGGCTTTCCTATTTGTTGATGATTCTGTGGCCCGTAATTCTGCGTATTTGTCGATGGGGCTTGTGTTTGCGCTGGTGGGTTTTTTAATTAGTGTTATCTACGCTATCTGGAGTCATCAGAGACATCTCTTAAGTCAATTGGAATCAGAGCAAACACTGGCAATAGAGTTGGAAAAGCGGGTAGAAGAAAAATCTAAGCAGTTGCAGGCTACGCAACATGATTTAGTACAAGCGGCCAAACTCACTGCATTAGGAAAAATGTCAGCAGGAATAGGGCATGAGCTCAATCAACCTATTGGTGCTATTAAAAACTTTGCGATAAACGGTAAGCGTCTTCTAGAGAGAAGGCAATTGGAGCTTGTTGACGAAAATCTCTTTGATATTGCTGCACAGGCCGATCGTATGGCGCGCATCATCAGTCATCTGAGGGCTTTTGCTCGTCATGAGCCCGTTGAGATATCCACGATAAATCTGGTGAGTACGGTTAATTCAGCGCTAAAGCTTATTGAGGCAGAGTTGGATAGCGCAGGTGTTAGTGTGAATTTTCAACCGCTTGAAAAAGAGTATTTTGTGCAGGGTGGAAAAGTCAGACTTGAACAAGTGATTGTTAATATCATGAACAACGCTGTTGATGCCATGAAAAACTCAGCGCAAAAGGAGATATGGCTTGATATTGTTCGATCGCAAAATTCTACGCTATTGACAATAAGAGATACCGGGCATGGCATCGATGATACCGATAATGTCTTTGAGCCGTTTTACACCACCAAAACCGTTGACCAAGGAGACGGTTTAGGACTAGGGCTTTCCATATCTCACGGTATCGTTGCAAGTTTAAAGGGTCACTTGAGTTGTGAAAACCATGCACGAGGCGCAACGTTTACGATTGAGCTTATGAACGCGAACGGAGAGACTGACAGTGTCTAATACTGTATTGCTTGTAGAAGATGATTCTGCAATGAGAAAATCCATCACGCAATCACTCCGCATGGATGGTTTAGAAGTTCTTGAAACCGGTAGTTTTGAAGAGGCGGTGTTGCATTTAAATCGTCGATTTGAGGGGGTGGTACTGACCGACATCCGTCTACCGGGAAAAGACGGCTTTGAAGTGTTAAACCATTGTCAGTCCCTTGATGAAAAGTTACCCGTGCTTTTGCTAACCGGAGAGGGCGATATTCCCATGGCATTGGAAGCCGTTCGCCAGGGAGCGTGTGAGTTCTTAGAAAAGCCAATACATCCCGATCAGCTCACGCAGGCTATTAAAAAATGGCTGATGGCACGAGAGCTGACGCTTAAAAACCGGCTTTTAGAAGAACGACTTAATCAAACAGATTCGGTCGCAAATGCGTT
>JAHDGK010000014.1:35303-90897 GCA_020627685.1 Granulosicoccus sp.
GATGAGTGCTTGACTAAAGGCATGCTCAAGAGCCTGTATTACACGCTCAATGTCGTCACGCTTGACACGCTGACTCTCAAGGAACGTCAAGAAGACATTCTTGAAATTTTCCAGACATACTTACTGCACTATTCAAAAACATTTAATGCAAGCCCTCCGGCAGTCACCTCAGAGGTCAGGGCCGCGTTAATGGCCAGGTCTTGGGATGGAAATTTAAAAGAGCTGCAGGCATTCGCTCAGCGATTCACACTGGGGTTTACCTTAAGCGATGAAGAAGACGCGAAGCTCAGTCTGTCTCAGCAGGTTCGATCTTACGAGCGATTGTTATTGGTCGAGGCATTGCAAATACACAACGGCTCTACGCAACTGGCAGCCGACGAGCTTCGAATTCCAGTCGCAACCTTGTATGACAAATTGAGAAAGCACGATCTGAAACCAAAGCAATATCGATCGTCATAGCTCAGCGCCAGGCAAATCGTTCTCCGGATAGCCAAATAGCGACAGGTTCATCGTCCTCTATCTCCAGCCATTGTGCCTGCGCGCCTGGAGAGATTCTTCCCAGTGTCTCGTGCTGAATCCATTGAGCGGGAATTGCGCTTAGCATGGCACCTATCGTGTGCCAGTCAACGTCCCATTCGCGCAACACGGAGATCACGCGACGTTGCGTCAAGCAGCTACCGGCAGTTGTGCCATCGGGTAGCAGTACGTGGTCTCCTGATTTAGTCACACTCAGTGAACCCAGTGTGTATTTTCCATCGGGCATGCCTGACGCCGCTGTCCCATCGGTGACGCTATAAAGATTAGGTATGGCACGCTTTGCAACATCAAATGCTGCTCTGTCTACGTGCAGTCCATCGATAATAATTTCTGCGAAATCAGCATAGGCCAATGCTGCGGTGGCGGCGCCACCTCCACGGTGAGCGATTCCGCTCATGGCGTTAAAGAGATGCGTTACGCCGCAACCTGCGGCCAGAGCTTCGCTTGCCTGATGCCAGGAACATAAGGTGTGACCAATTTGTGCGCGTACATTGTATTTATGACATAGCGCTATGAGATCGTTGCGGGGATCGAGCTCCGGTGCAAACGTCACAACCTTCACAATACCTACACGCAACCAGGCGTCCAATTGCTGTAAATCTATTTCCGTGGCGTGTGGCGGTTGTGCTCCCAGTTTGTCTGGATTAATAAAGGGACCTTCCAGATGAACACCGAGCAACGTAGCGGAATCTTCGTCGGGTGTTTGCATAACGCGCGCCGCGTTATTAATAAATTGGCTTGTTTCCTGGAACGGTGCGGTTACCGAGGTTGCCAGCAGTGCACCTGCTCCGTGTAGGGCATGTGCCTTTAGCGTACCGCGAATGGCGGCTTCGCTATTCATGCAGTCGTGCCCGCCACCTCCGTGAACATGCAAATCAACCGGCGCTGGCAGGAATAGGGTGGACGAATGACTTTTCGAGCTGGGTACTAAGGAATGAACCGTATGGTCATGATGGCATACGGCATCAATAAAGCCTTCGGGGGTCCACCAAAGCCCTGTGGTTTGTTTGTTCGCAACAATGCTCATGGCAAGTTAGCGTTGGATCTCATGGGAGAATGTCCATCGGTCAGGGCGGAACCAGCAGTGAGAGTATTCTACCGGGGTATTGTTAGCTGCATAGCCTGCCCGAATTACCAGCATCAGTGGTGTGTTTTCGTCGACATCCAATCTATCCGATTGTGATTTATCAGCCAGAACTGGAAAGTACTGCTGCCGCACGCGCTGCGGCAAGGTGTTGTTCTTTTGCATAGCCCGGTAGAGGCTCCCATCCGGCCACGGCCAAGTCGGGGCTCTGGTGGCAAGCAAGGTTGCATGTTCGAGTAGGAGGGGTTCACCTTCCCCCGTACGGACTCTCCGGATGCGCAGAACATCACTGCCTTTAGGCACACAGAAATGCGCGCTTTCCTCACGATTACTTTTGCCCAGCTTGCGGCTAATGAGTATGGATCCCGGGGTCAGGCCTCTGGACATGCAGTCCTCGGAAAAGCTGGTAATGCTGTTAAGTGGTTGTTTGAGGTGCGACAGGGATTGAACGATGTAGCCTGAGCCTTGGCGTGCTTGCAACAGTTGCTCGTCCACTAACTCTTTTAATGCACGGCGTATCGTTACCCGGGAGACCGAAAACTGTTCCATCAGGAGTCTTTCAGCGGGCAATGCCTGACCGGGACGATAGTCTCCGTCTGCAAAGCTTGCGCGCAAATTCTCCGCAATTTTCAAGTACATCGGGCCTGTCATTATCAAATTCCTTTAAACCTAGGGGTGGAGCGTATAGGAAAATCTGATCGCCTACTTAAGAATTCAAAAAATACGATTTGAAATTTGTATCTAATTGGTATTGTATCTCGTTTGTACATCATATAGCATCCAAGATTCAATACAGGCAAATGTGAAGGAGAGGTTCGGATGACGACACGTGTATTCAAAGCCGGTTTACTGGCAACCACGCTCTGTGTGAGTGGTATTGCGGCAGCAGATAAAGTGGTTATTTCCATTGAAAGTTGGCGGGCAGAAGATCAGGCCTTATGGGATGAACTCATTCTCCCGGTCTTTGAAGCTCAAAACCCCAACATAGATGTTCAGTTCAAGCCAACTACGGCCACGGAGTACAACGCTGCGTTGAATGCAAGGCTCGCTGGCGGTACAGCAGGTGACATTATTACTTGTCGTCCGTTTGACAACGCATTGGCTATGTACGATGCGGGCAATCTGGCGAACATCGCAGAGCTTGAAGGCTTATCAAATTTTTCAGACGTTGCGAAAGCGGCATGGTCTACTGATAACGGCGATGCAAAATTTTGTGTACCGATGGCGTCGGTTATTCACGGCTTCATGTACAACAAGGATGCGTTTGCAGAATTAAACCTGGAAGTACCCAAGACAGAAGCCGAGTTTTACGCGGTTCTCGACGCCATTAAAGACGACGGTACTTACATCCCTATGGCGATGGGCACCAAAGACCAATGGGAAGCGGCAACCATGGGATACACCAACGTCGGTCCTGCTTATTGGGGCGGTGAGGACGGTCGTTTGGGACTGATCTCTGGCGATGCCAAAATGACTGACGATGGCTTTGTCGAAGGTTTCCGGCAAATGGCCAAATGGACTCCGTATCTAGGCAACGGTTTTCAGGCGCAAGGTTACACCGACAGCCAGAATCTCTTTACATTGGGTAGAGCCGCTATTTATCCAACAGGATCATGGGAGATAACAGGCTTTCAACAGAATGCAGACTTCGAACTTGGTGCGTTTGCTCCTCCAAGTAAAGACGCTGATAGCAGCTGCTACATCAGCGATCACACGGATATCGGTATTGGCATGAATGCGAGCACAGAGAACAAAGATGAAGTAATGACTTTCCTTGCGTGGACAACCTCGGCTGAGTTTGCAGAGCTACTCACCAACGCTGCACCGGGTTTCTTCTCTTTGTCATCACATGATATTAACGTTGAAAACGCGTTGGCTAATGAGTTTGTTGCCATGCGTGGACAATGTGAAGCGACCATCCGAGTTGCTCACCAAATTCTGTCTCGTGGTGAGCTGCCATTAGGTAATCAACTTTGGACCTTAGCGGCCAATGTTATCAATGGCACTCAGACTCCAGAGGATGCGGCAGCTGAGGCTCAGGCGAACCTGGATGGCTGGTATAAGCCTTAAAGTCTATTCACTTTTGAAAACATACCGCGGCGCAGTGGCGTCGCGGTATGGCTAGTGTTAATAACAGCTAAATTCGAGACACTCTCATAGTGGCAAACACAGGTAGTGTAAGTAGCGAGCAAACACATCGTAGACCTGTGCGATGGTACATATTGGTATTCCTCGCACCGGCAACGTTAATTTATACGATATTTGCCATTTACCCCATCATTGAATCCCTGCGGTTATCTCTCTATGAGGCCGGTGACGGGGGTGGCGTCTTCGTCGGACTCGCTAACTATGCTCGCCTGTTCGGTGAGCCTCTGTGGGCCGATCAATTCTGGAATGCATTTAAAAACAATATCGTGTTGTTTTTGATGCACATGCTTATTCAAAACCCTATTGCGCTGGCGCTGGCTGCTTTATTGAGTGTTCCTACACTCAAAGGGGCTGCAACCTACAGAACCATCTTCTTTTTACCTACCTTGTTGTCGGTTGTTGTTGTCGGCTTCATCTGGCAATTGATTCTATCGCCGCTCTGGGGGGTATCTCCGGCGTTTATGAACTGGCTGGGAATTGGCAGTTTCTTTAAACCGTGGTTAGGTCTGGAAAGCTCAGCACTTATCACGGTCACTCTAATATCCATTTGGCAGTATGTGGGTATTCCGCTGATGCTTTTTTATGCGGCCTTACTGAATGTTCCAGAGGAGACGATAGAGGCGGCTCGGATAGATGGCCTAAATGGATGGTGGATCTTTTGGAAGGTAAAGTTGCCGCTGATTCTCCCAACCTTAGGGTTGGTCGGAATACTTACCTATATTGGTAACTTTACAGCAAGCTTCGATTTAATTTATACGTTGCAAGGGGGGCTGGCGGGTCCCGATTACTCTACCGATGTCATGGGGACATTCCTGTTTCGAACATTTTTCGGGTTTCAGGCACAGCTGGGTGATGTCTACATGGGGGCAACCGTAGCCTCAGCACTCTTTTTCATCATTCTGATAGGTGTTGGCTTATACCTTTTCGGTGTTCAACGACGATTACAGAGGTATGACAGCTAATGCTTGTTAAGCAGCGTATCTCCAGTGTTGGTATCCATGCGGTACTCATCGCCTATTCAGTTTTAGCGCTGTTTCCGTTAGCGCTGATTGTGCTCAATAGCTTTAAGACGCGTAAAGCAATATTCCGTGACCCAACGGGTCTGCCGCTGGGCGAGAGTTTTTCAGCCAAGGGGTATGACAGCGTACTCAGTAATAGTGATTTCCCGCTGTATTTTGGTAACAGTCTGACGGTCACGGTGGTGTCGCTGGTGCTCATACTGCTGCTAGGCGCTATGGCCTCTCATGCGTTGTCTGAATATCGCTTCCCCGGTGATACTTTCTTAGGTTTGTACCTGGTGTTGGGAATCATGGTGCCCATCCGCTTAGGCACAGTTGCATTACTAGAGCTAATCGTGAGCATGGGCTTGGCGAATACGCTCACCGCATTGATCTTGGTGTACACCGCTCAAGGCTTGCCCATAGCTATATTTATCTTTACAGAGTTTTTACGATCCGTATCTAAAGAGATAAAAGACAGCGCAAGAATCGATGGACTGTCCGAATACCGCATTTTCTTCGAGGTGGTTATTCCCTTGGTTCGTCCGGTAATCGCAACGGTTGCCGTGTTCTCCATGATTCCCATTTGGAACGACCTATGGTTTCCGCTAATACTTTCACCCGGCGAGGAATCGAGAACAGTCACCTTGGGGGTTCAGCAGTTTATTGGTCAGTACACTGTCAATTGGGGGGCGGTGCTAGCGTCTCTATCAGTCGCTATCCTGCCGGTATTGGTTATGTACGTCATTTTTTCAAAACAACTCATACGCGGCATTACAGCCGGTGCCGTTAAGGGGTAGTCATGGCAACGCTTGAACTGAAAGGGATCAAAAAGTCATTTGGCAGCACCGATGTCATACATGACATGAACCTTGACGTGAACGATGGGGAACTCATCGTTTTTGTTGGTCCCAGTGGCTGCGGAAAATCCACGATGTTGCGCATGATCGCGGGTTTGGAGACACTGTCAGCCGGTCAAATATCTATAGGGGGTAAACGTGTCGACCATTTGCCACCTACCGATCGCGGTATTGCCATGGTGTTCCAATCCTACGCTTTATACCCTCACAAAGATGTTCGCGGGAACTTAGGCTTTGCTCTTAAGCATGCGAAAGTTCCACAAAAAGAGATCGATGAAAGAGTTAATAAGGCATCTGAAATTCTGGGGCTTTCCGATTTAATGAAACGCAAACCGCGCGAACTTTCAGGAGGGCAGCGCCAGCGTGTGGCTATTGGCCGTGCAATCGTCAGAGAGCCCGATGTGTTTTTATTTGATGAGCCCTTGTCAAACCTTGATGCTGCTTTGCGTGTCCACATGCGTGTTGAGTTGCTAAAGCTGCATCAGCGATTGCGCAATACCATGGTCTACGTCACGCACGATCAGGTTGAGGCAATGACATTGGCAGATCGCATTGTCGTTTTCCGTGAGGGCCGTGTTGAGCAAGTAGGAACTCCACTGGAGCTATACCGGCAGCCCATGAACACATTTGTAGCAGGCTTCATTGGGTCTCCTGCCATGAATTTCCTGATGGCTCGTGTTGAAGACGGGACCGTTAAGCTAGCCGATACGCCTGTGTGCAAAACATCGGCAAACAACGGGTCGGTAAAGCTCGGTATTCGCCCGGAACACTTAGCGTTAAGCGACGATGGGCCGTTTGACGGCAAGGTCAGCGTATTCGAACACTTGGGCGGAGAGTCTTTTCTCCATCTAACGCTTAACGATAATCAAACGATGGTGGCGAAGCTGGACGGTGAAAGAAGCTTTGCCCCTGGCGACCAGTGTCGCCTGGGTGTTCGACAAGAATACTGTCATGTGTTTGATGAAAGCGAAAACCGTGTAGTCGAGTGATCCTTGTCGTTGTCTTTACAAGCTTATGGAAGTTATAACTCAAGCAACTGCTGAACAAGCGGTAAAGCTCGTCTCCTGTTTGATAGAGGATCGTGTCAAGGTGAAGCCTGACGCAGTTCTGGGTTTAGCGACAGGTCGGACAATGGAACGGGTATACGCTCAACTGGCAATGAGTGCCGTGTCGTTCAAGGAATGCACCACCTTTAACCTTGACGAGTACATTGGGCTACCCAGTAATGATACACAGTCGTATCGTCACTATATGTGGGAGCATTTTTTCTCAAAGGTTGATATCGATATTCAGAACACGTTCGTGCCCGACGGGCAGGCAACGGACTTACAGCAAGCAGCGACTGATTTTGAAAATGCGATAGACACGGCAGGGGGCATAGATACCCAACTGCTGGGGATTGGTGTGGCGGGGCATATTGGGTTCAACGAGCCTCTATCGTCAATCATGTCGCGCACCCGAGACAAGTGTCTGACCCCCAAGACTCGCGAACAGAATGCTGCAATGTTTGGTGGAGATGCGAACAAAGTGCCTAAGCGAGCGCTCACAATGGGTGTGGGTACCATACTTCAAGCGCGAGAGTTAATACTGCTAGCGACTGGGAGCGCTAAAGCCGATATCGTTGCACGAGCAGTGGAGGGGCCAATTACTTCAATGGTCAGTGCGTCGTCCATCCAGCTACACCCCAACTGTAAAGTAATTGTTGATGAGGAAGCTGCCGGCTGTTTACAGGGGCGCGAATACTATGATTTCGTATTTGCTAATGAACCGGAATGGGAGCGTTACCGATAGGGCTGATGTTATTTTTTTATTGCTACCGTGTCGGGTGTATCACCGAGTAGATAGCGAGGACCCGTGCCCAAACGGGCAGCCTTATCCTCTGGATTGTAAAGATGACAACTCTTAAGAGAAAGACATCCGCATCCAATACAGGATGATAATTTTTCGCGTAGTTCACCAAGCCGTTCAATACGCTCATCGATATCTTTTCTAAAACCCTTGGCCAGGGAATCCCAGTCTTTTTTTGTCGGTGCACGATGAGCAGGCAAGGAATCTAACTGCCTGCGGATATCGTGTAGGGAAAAACCCAGTTGCTGAGAAATGACGACAAACGATAAGCGCCTGATAGCGTCACGTTTAAAACGTCTTTGTCCGCCTGCATTCCGCGTGGATTCTACCAAACCCTGCGTTTCATAAAATCGTAGCGCTGAAACACTCAATCCGGTTCTTTCAGCCAGCTTACCAATGCTTAGAAGTGCGGGGGATCGTTTGCCGGTTTTTTTCATAAATTAACCCTTGACCTCAATATTACTTGAGGTTTTATAGTGAGTCAACGTTAACACACAACGCTAAAAGGAGACGCAGATGGCATCACTAGAACACATTAATCTCACCGTAAGAGACCCTAAGAAAACCGCCAAGCTGTTGGTTGATTTGTTCGACTGGCAAATACGCTGGGAGGGTGAATCGATTCACGACGGTTATACCCTACACGTGGGGGATCAAAACTCGTATTTAGCGATCTATGGCCGGAAAGAGAAATTCGACGGCGAGCTCAGAAGCTACGATTTAGTTGGAGGCCTGAATCATGTGGGGATCGTCGTAGATGATCTTGACGGGGTTGAAAAACGCGTAAAAGCCGCAGGCTTTTCACCTCACAGCCACGCGGACTATGAACCCGGTCGTCGCTTCTATTTCAAAGATTCAGACGGATTGGAATTTGAGGTTATTAACTATTCCTAATGTGAGTCACAATGGCTGAGAGCAATAAACCTTTATTAACGTATGGTTTCTGAGCGTTTCAGATAAAAGATTTGGGCGATTAAATTAATACGTAGTAAAAGTGGAATTAGATTGCTTTCTATAGGTCGTAAATATCGTGTTTAAAAACAAATAAATACGACTTTATCGAGCATAGCTTAGGTCGATAAACTGGTGATAACTTATCAGGAGATCGTTTACTACCGTGCCCAAGAATGCTCTACAGCGTTTTATAAAACTTGAAGCTGCTGCCGGAATTTTACTCTTTCTCGCGGCAGCGGCTTCAATGATCGTCGCTAACTCTCCGCTGGCAGACTACATGTCGACTGCGTTAAATGCACGCGCTGCAGTCATTGTCGGGGCTTTGTCAATCGATAAATCTGTACTGTTGTGGATAAACGACGGGCTTATGGCTGTGTTCTTTCTACTGGTCGGCTTGGAATTAAAGCGTGAAGTATTAGAGGGCCAGCTATCGAATCGTAGCCAATTGGCTTTACCAGTGGTTGGGGCAATTGGTGGATTCGCCATTCCAGCTCTTATTTTCGCACTCTTAAACTCTGGAGATGCCACCGTACTCAAAGGCTGGGCGATACCATCTGCAACCGATATCGCGTTTGCCTTGGGCGTTCTGTCTTTGTTCGGCTCGCGTATTCCGTTGTCGGTAAAAGTGTTTTTAGCTTCCCTCGCCATCATCGATGACCTTGCCGCCATCGTTGTTATCGCACTTTTTTATACCAGCGATTTGTCCGTCAACGCACTTGCCTTTGCAGCTATTGGCATCGTGGCACTGGTCACACTGAATATACTCAACGTGACGCGAATCGCGGCCTACATATTGGTTGGAGTGGTTATATGGATCGCCGTTCTCAAAAGCGGCGTGCATGCCACGCTCGCCGGGGTCATCGTTGCGTTGGCTATACCGTTAACGTCTAAACATTCTGTTTCGGGTGTACGGCCGGAACGTAAGGATTCTCCTTTGCGATCGTTAGAACATGCACTGCATCCTTGGGTTGGCTACGCCATCTTGCCCATCTTTGCGTTTGCCAATGCGGGAGTATCGTTACAAGGCCTAACTATGGAAATGCTACTCAACCCGCTCACTTTGGGTATAGCTCTGGGTCTGTTTCTAGGTAAACAGGTTGGCGTCTTCATTCCAATATGGCTAGGCATCAAGGCCAATTTGTTAAAGATGCCGGAAGGTGCCAACCTGCTGATGATGTACGGTACTGCGTTAACAACAGGTATCGGATTCACCATGAGTTTTTTCATCGGCTCCTTGGCCTACGAAAACCTGGATCAGTCGTACGCCGATTCGATGAAGCTGGGCGTATTGGGCGGGTCTATGTTGTCCCTGGTGTTTGCCATCCTGGTGCTTTGGATTAGCACAAGGCGTCGTCCGGCTTAAAACCGGACGGTCTTCATCAAGGTATAACGCGCCAGGTTTTTATTGCAGGAATTTACGTTCAACAGCTGCACGGAAAGTGCGGCTGACGGGCACCGTTCTTCCGTCGTTGAGTATGAGTTTCATTGATTGGCCCTGGATGTCAGGCTTTTCGACGGCTGCGTAGGACACCCAGTGAGATCGGTGTATTTGCATTCCAAGCTCATCAGGCAGCTGTTTAACCACGTCAGAAAATCGATAGAGGATCATTCTGGACTCCTCGGTCGTTATTATTTGTACATAGTGTTCTTGCGCCTCGACACTGCAAAGGGTGCCAGTGACCGGCGGATCTAAGGAGTCAAAAAACGCGGTAGCGGCCTGCTGAATACCGGTCGCCTTGCTTGTGTCTGACACCTCTACTGTGCTGGTATCCGTCTCAAGAGCACTATTAGTTTCGCCAATACTCAGGAGTCTGGGCAGCACTAAGAGCACACATAAAACCGCGTGGTTGTCGGACAGGTAGATAAGTTCAAAGGCAAATGCTTCGGCAGTTGACAGTTCCGTATTGGTATCGCCGTTAAAGCCCAATTCCGGTAGGCCCATAACCAGATCAAAAGCGGTAACTGCCAGAGTAAACGGGACAAGACTAATGACGATTGACAACGCCAACAACGCCCAAAAAGGCAACACTTTGCTTAAGTATCGCTCTGCAGCAAGCAACACGGCTATAAAAATGCCGGCCTCGGCAACAACGCGACAAATCCAATATAGGTAGTTGGCTGCAAAACCGAACTGGTTGTCGCTGGTGAGTTGGTGCGAGGCAATGAGCATCGCCGCGAGAACGGCTGTAGCCAGCACCCAAATGTCGGCTGTTTTTCTCAAAATAGTGTTCTTATCGGATATCTATTCATGCGTCATGAATGAATGGCAGTATGTAACGGCATGAAAAATATAGCAATTATTAAGTTGTTCATGAAGCGGCTTTATCACGAGTGGCATTGATGAATCCGCTTATGAAAGACTCCAAACCACGCTCTGAGTTCCTCAATAATACGGATCCCACGCGCATGCAATTGCACAAATAAAGAGGAAAATCATAATGAAATTACCCGTACTGGCCACCCTTGGCCTGATTGCCGCCACTTCACTGATCCCCGTTCAGGCGCAAGACACATCCATGAGCTTCTTCATCACCAGCGTCGGGTCCGGCAAGGGCGGTGACCTTGGAGGACTAGAAGGCGCAGATGCCCACTGCGCGACGTTGGCAGAGGCTGCCGGTGTGACGGGTAAAACCTGGCGCGCCTACCTAAGCACACAAGAAGAGGGTAAACGCGGAGTCTCTGCAAGGGACCGTATCGGTGAAGGTCCGTGGATGAACGCTAAAGGTGAATTGATTGCCGCAAACCTTGATCAGCTGCACGTGTCTCCAAACATCTTCAAAAGCACCGCACTGGATGAAAGCGGAAATCTGGTTAACGGCCGGGGCGATATGCCTAACAGGCACGATATCCTGACTGGCAGTATGTCTGACGGCACCGCATTTTTCCCGCGGGAGACAGAAGACAGAACCTGCAGTAACTGGACGAGTTCAGGTGAAGGGAGTGCATCGGTGGGTCATCACGATAGACACGGCGGTGGCAACATTTCCTGGAATGCAGCACACAATTCACGTGGCTGTTCGCAGGAAGATCTGACGAAAACCGGTGGCGCAGGCTTGTTCATGTGTTTTGCTATAGGCGAATAGCGTTATTCATGAAAGATCTCATTACATAGATTTTCGTGCAGGGTGCAGTCCGATTATGGGCTGCTTCTCCCATCAAGCAAACTCACTTCAAAAAAATTAAGCATTTTTAGTCAGCATAAGTACGATGAAACAAATGTATTAATGAACCCTTTTTCTGATATCGCACATTAAGTTCATTCGTACGTATCGTGATAAACATATAGTGCATAGTGCAATGCACTCATAACACTTTGCACGTTAGTTTGCCCTCATTTTGTGCGTCCCAATTGGCAAATTGCGACACTTGCTGATTGGCTATTGATTTCCCGGAACACTCATTGCTATGAGGCTGGTTCGGGTTTGAAGGCCGTGCGCGTCAGTTAGCCGCAGAGCAGTTCTCAATTGATGTCCCGACCGTTAGCAATTTTGAGAATTTATAACCTGTGGGCAGTGCCGTATGCAAAACCGTTTTTTCTTGGTCGCTATTTCTAGTTGTCTGCGCGTTTCCATCAAGTCTAGGCTGAAAAGCGCTTCGAAGAAACGCATCCAACCTCGTGCTGGGTGCGCTCGAAAAAAGTCTGTCGGAATAGCTGTGGCGCTGACACTTTTTTTTAGTGCACAATGGGTTCATGCAAACGGTGAATTAACACTTGGTGAGTACGGTCAGGGCGTTTTCTCTGGTACAGCACCCTTCAATACGACTGGTACATGTACAGCGGCTGGAGACGACTGTAGCGATACAGATGTCCGTGTCAGAACTGCAGATGATATGCAGTTTTCTTGGTCGATTGTCTCTCAAAACATACCCGTCGGTGCTCCTGACATGTATGCGGTTATCCTCGAACAAACAATCTTTCCGTCGACAGACGCGGATATCCAATTCTCTAAAATTCCTGTTGCCTGTTTAGCGCCACCGGCAGGGGCAGGCGGCACGAATCCGCTGTCAGAAATAATCGAGAATTCAGATGGCTCGATAACACTAATGTGTAACCTTGGCAGTATGAGTAACGGTGATCAGAAATCGTTCTCTGTCGATGTGAAGCCACTAACAACGTCTGCTAATAACTCGTCGTTTACTACAACGCAAAAAGTCTATGCGCTGGATGCAAACGGTGTGCAGATCGTTAGCGATGTTCCCTACGTTAACTCCAATACTTACAGTATTTCTGCCGCGCCTGCCTGGGATGTCTCAACGAAACTTCAACCCTTATATCGATCTACTGTATCAACTCAGGATGTAGGTACTGGAAGAGGACCCGAACCGGGATTTTATATGTACACAGCGATCGGAATAGGTGCTGTGGAGCAAACAGCTGGTAAGGGTATTAGCGCTCTTACAGACAGCGTTAATTTTGATTTCGACCTCAGCGCTGTTAAAAGCGACGGTGTTACAGCGTTTCCTATTGAATATAAAATCGCGCATTGCTTACCAAATACATCTGGTTGGTCCAAAGCAGTTCACGGTGCCAAAGTCGATCAATCTCATATCCACTATGACCGATCCGTAGTTGATTCAGGCAGTTGTACTCTAGCCGGAGATGGCGTTACTGGATATAACATCACGATAAGTAACATGGACAGCTTAGGCACGCGCTGGCCCACAAGCACCTACAACGGGACCGATCTAACAAACGGGCCTTACTATGCAGCGGCCTATCGATTGGCCATCTTTGTGCCGTTCTCTGAAGTCGAGCGGGAAGATACAACTCCATTGTCTGGACAAGTGTTTGTTGGTAACTGTTTGAGTAATTTTGATCCAATAGATACGAACGGGAATTCGAATTTTGGAGCTGGCTTTGAACCTGGATATAACAACTCAGCGATGCCAGATGGGTCGGCGTCGAATAATTGCAATTCTGGTGTTGAGCTGAAGCTGACAGCCAGCAACAGCTATTACATGCACCAGTTCTCAACAGCTACGGATACTGGGGGGTATAGCTGGGGGCCTTTTATTGATTATTACGACAGAAATAACGGTTCAATCGAACCCAATTTGTCTTACGTACCTCGTACATATTTGCAGAACACCGGAAGCGTCTCGCTGACTAACGCGGAAATTTGCGTAAAGTTTGATAACACTGTTAGTAAAATAACGGATAGAGGTAACACTGGTGCGAGCCCAGGTACATATGCTTACAACACCGGCGGAGTTGGGGCTACGGCTTCTGAGTGGAAAATCGAGTATGCGAGTGGCACCATATCCAATGATAATCCGCTTGATGGTGATGGAGATGGTAACTTTGATTTCAATGAGGCTACTAGTAGATATGAAGGAAACTGGGATGAGCTGAAGGCTTTCGATTGTAGCGCGCCGGGTTTAGTCTGGGATACTGATCCAACCGTGGTAGGAATAGACAATGTTAACTTGGTCAGGCTCAGCCCTGTTGTAAATACAACCGTCTTAGAATCTGCTGAGGCTGTTTATTTATTTACGCCTTTTGAGGCACGAGATACTTTTAACGGTGGCCCTTACGATTCGCAGGAAATACCACTAGGAACAATTCTGCCTGCATTCTTTGATACAAAAACTGACGAAACGACTTCAGGCACGTGGCGACAGAGCACTTACAATCCAATAACCACTGGTGGGCGAGGCTACAATGGGGATCGAATGGCGTTGGTCCGTGTACGAACTGCCATTGTAAATTCAACTGAAGAACCACTCGCGGCTGCGGGTACCATAGAATCCACGCTCGCAGGAAATTCTATCGTATGGCGTTTGCAGCCGTCTGTGCAAACGGAAGCTGTAGGCGGGAGTGCGGGTGTCAACGTTGAAGTGGTTGATGTGCTTCCGGTGGAGCTTTCATATGACCATGCCTGCACGATAAATCTAGCAGGAGGTGTTACGCCAACCTCCGTACAGTTCAATACCCCCAGCACCGGAAAAACGACTCTGAAATGGTCTTTGGGAAATCCTCAAAGTGGAACTACACTTGATCCAATTTTGTTCTGTACGAATTCGGAAGCGACTTCTCCTGATGGCACCCAAGCGACAACACAAGCCTATGTATCTTCTGACAATGGCCTGAATTCACGAACAATGTCGCAGTCTGTTGAGTTGGCCCAAGTCGGAAATATTCAAGCAACAGCGAATGTAGATGTTACCAGTGACTTAACTGATGATAGCCAAGTTCATTCACTCAGATGGTATAACTTTTCAAGGGGTGTAGTTGTTGAAACGCCCACTATGATAAACGTTTTACCCCATATCAATGACGATAGCAGTCTATCAAGTAGAATTCCTGCATCGAATTTTAGCGGTACATTAGAATTAGTTGCGGCGCCTACTGTGACGTTTTCCGATGGCTCCGTACCCACAGGTAGTGACCCGTTTGCTGAAATTGGTACTGTTTTTTATACCAATGAGACGCATGCAACCATCAATGATAATCCGAAAAGCAATTCAAGTAATTGGTGTGAATATAATGGTAGTACTTTTGTCAATCCCTCTATTGCAGGACAGTCATGCCCAAGTGGATTTTCAGAAGTAACTGCAATAAAACATGAGTCTAATTATGATTTGGAAGTAGATGGCGACCCTCGACAAGGGTTTCTGATGACTTACACCCTTCAAGCCTCAGGCAACGTGGAGGCAGATCAATATACAAATATGTTTGGTGTAAGCTCAGTTACGCTGCCGCAGGAACAGTATGTCAAATCTCAGCGTAGCGTTGTCTATATATCCTCACATTCAATTGGTGACTGGGTTTTCGTCGATTTAAATAACAACGGTGTCTACAATCCCGGGGTAGATCTACCTGCGCCAGATGGAATAACAATCGAACTTAGAGAGTTTGATACAGGAAGTTTAGTTGCGACAACGGTAACAGCTGGCGGTGCGTATTTATTTGATCAACAAGCTCCAGGTGATTATTTTATTAGAATACCGGTGACCTTGTTTGCTAATGGTGTTCTTGGCTCTTGGACAGCTGCTATTAACGGCCAAGCAGCTAATGATGACCTTAACCATCTAGAAGATCACAATGCCATAGTCACCGGAAGCACAACAACAACTGGTGTTGAAACTGACAGGATTACCATTTCTGCGTCAGTAGGTGCTGCGGGTCAGGCTCCATCAGGTGATGAACCTACGGGTGATAACATCATTCCAATCGCTGATAACTCAACTAATGATGATTTTTCAAATTTGACGGTTGATTTGGGACTGGTAAGCGGTGATGCAGATAAAGACGGATTGTTAGATGTATACGAGTATGGAGATGGCGGTATAAATTCATTACGGGATACTGATGGCGATTCTATTCCAGATTATCTCGATGAAGATTCAGATGGCGATGGTGTCCCGGATTTTATCGAATTTGGTGGAAATCCAAATGCACTAGCAGACAACGACGGCGATTTAATTCCAAACATCTACGATACGGATTCTGACAATGACGGGTTGTCAGATGGCGATGAGTCAGGATTTTTGGGCCTTGATAGTGATGGTGATGGTATTCCTAATGAGTATGATGTTGACTTCACCGGGGGGAGCGATGCTAACGGTAATGGTCTTGACGACGTTATCGAAAGTCTGGAATTGCTAGATAGTGACAACGATGGAATTACTAATCTATTTGATTTAGATAGCGATAATGACGGATTAACAGATCTCCATGAAAATTTTGGGTCTGATGTTAACGGAGATGGCCGGGCCGATAATTTCACAGATTCAAACCAGGATGGTATGGATGACTCTCTTTCTGCCAGTTCAGAATTAGTAGATACAGATGGTGACGGTACACCAAATTTTATGGATGCCGACTCCGATAACGATGGGATTTACGATATTGTTGAAGCCGGTGGTACTGATGCTAATCTTGATGGAATGGTCGATGGGTTAATTGATTCGAATCAAGATGGATTCGATGATACGTTGTTTGCCACATCGCTAGTTGACACCGATAGCGACGATGATTCGATTCCAGACAGAATAGACTTTGACTCTGATAACGACTCAATACCAGATGCTATAGAAGTTTCCTTCTCTGGGTATGGGGACACGGATAACGATGGTATTAAAGATCATTTGGATACGGATTCCGACAATGACGGAATTCTCGATGCTATTGAAAGTGGGATTACAAATTCTGATTCCGATTCAGATGGGATAGTCAACTACTTTGACATCGATATTGCAGCTGCTGGCGCTCAAGATACAAACAGGGATGGAATCACTGATGGCGCGCAACTCGTAGACACAGATTTTGATGGAATTCCTAACTATATGGATGTGGATTCCGATGGTGATGGGTTATCAGATTTATATGAAGGGACGGGCAATATTGATGGTGATGCCGAAGCGAACTATTTAGATAGTAGTGACATCGGCTCCTGGGATTTCGACGGTGATGGAATCAGTAACGGCGCTGAGAGTTGTACAGTCTCTGGGTATGATGTCATGGAGGTTACCACTGCCGGAGTTGAACCGTCAGCTACATTGGTTAACGGAGTTAATCAAGCCACACTAGATTTCCGGTTTGAAGGTGGGGAGACATTTCGCTCATCTACCATAGGAACCGATCGTTTCTCTATGTCCGAGCTATTGGCGTATGTCGGTACTTATTCAGTAGTATCTTCACAGCCCATGTTTAGCGTTGACATACTGTTTGATAATTTTGTTCCCGGCACTGAGTTTGGGAATTTCATTCTCACTTTGGCCGACGGTTCGGTAGTGAGCAATGCAGATTTTACTATATATCCTGACGTGATAAGTGCCAGCGCTCAACTTGGCGATTTTTCTGCTTTAGGAAGTAGTACGACAGCCTCCATGGTGAAGGACAGTTCTACTGGGGTTCATCGATTCACTGGAAATTCACCTACGAATCAATTTGGTGGGCGTATCAAACTGTTGAACAGTCACGAATCATTTGATGGTGTTGGAATTAAGTCGATCACCTTTGAAAAATTCTCTGGAACTACAGATAACTTCACCGGATCGATCAGTGTTGCGTCCAGGTTTTACCATGGGGTTGATACTGATTCTGACGGTCTCAACGATTGCATAGATGTTGATTCTGATGCTGATCTAATACTAGATTCGGTAGAAGGAGCCGTAGACACAGATAACGATTCCACGCCTGACTTTCGCGATTCTGACTCGGATGGCGACAACATACCCGATTCCATTGAAGGCAGCATAGACACAGATAACGACGGACTAAGAAATTCTATCGATCTTGATTCGGATGGGGATACATTATCTGATTTTGTTGAGTCTGCTAACGATACTGATAATGACGGTACACCAAACTACAAGGATCTTGATTCTGATGACGATGGCATTAGCGATTCTATTGAGTTAACACAAGACCCAGATTCTGATTCAGTACCTGCGTATTTAGATTTGGATTCAGACGGCGACGGTATCATCGACCAACAAGAGTCCTCAATCGATAGTGATAATGACGGAACAGCTGACTTTCTAGACTTAGATTCAGATGGAGATAACATTCCGGATTCGCAAGAAGGTACAGGGGATCTAGATGCAGATGGTATCGACGATTATCTCGATGATGATGTAGATGGCGATGGAATTAGCGATTCGTTAGAGGGAAGTTTAGACAGTGACAACGATGGAGTACCGAATTATCGTGATGGAGATTCTGATGGAGACGGAATATCAGATTTATTGGAAAGCACTGTCGATAGCGACAATGATGGTATTCCCAATTACCTCGATACTGATAGCGACAATGATGGTATTAACGATTTTGTAGAGAGCGCATCTGATACCGACTCCGATGGAGTTCCTAACTATCTCGATATAGATTCGGATGGCGATGGTATCAACGATGTCCTTGAAGGTTCTCTCGATTCCGATAACGACGGTATATTAAATTCATACGATATTGATTCAGATGGTGATGGAATCTCTGATCTTATTGAAGGAACGACTGACACCGACAATGATTCAATACCAAACTACCTCGATACTGATAGTGACGCTGATGGTTTATTAGATTTAAATGAAGGCCGTGCTGATACAGATTTAGATGGTCAAGCGGACTACCTTGATACTGATAGTGACAATGACGGCGTGTCTGATGAGTTAGAAGGTTCAACAGATACCGATTCAGACGGTATTGCCGATTATTTGGATACTGACGCAGATGGTGATGGGATCCCGGATATTGATGAGGGTGTTCTCGACACCGATAACGATGGTACACCGAACTATAAAGATACAGATAGCGATAATGACGGTCACGGCGATGCGGCTGAAGGTGTCGTAGATTCCGATGATGACGGTATTGCTGATTACTTAGATACAGACAGTGATAACGATTCTATTCCAGACAGTCTTGAATCTTCTAGTGATTCCGATAATGACGGTTTGGCGGATTACCTAGATACCGACAGTGACGAAGATGGTATTGGCGATTCAGTAGAGGGTACTGCGGATAGCGACTCAGATGGAGTTGCAAACTATCTTGATCTTGATAGCGATGGTGACGGAATTCCTGATGCGGTGGAGGGTGCGGGTGACCTTGATGGTGATCAGATTGCTGACTATCTAGACTTAGACAGTGACAATGATGGTATTTCGGATAGTGTTGAAGGATCAGGAGATAGCGACGGTGATGGTATTGCCGACGCGATTGATGAAGACTCTAACGGAGACGGTATCCCTGATGTGGCGCTGGGCAATGATGATTTGGATAGCGACGGGATTCCAGACTATCTGGATGGTGACATTGATGGTGACGGAATTGCCAATGGCGCTGAAGGTACGGTTGTACCGGCTCAGGATGATGATGGTGATGGTATCCCGAACTATGCCGACACTGATAGTGACAATGACGGAATCCTAGATAGCATTGAGGGTACGGCAGATGCTGATGGCGATGGTATCGCTGATGCTCACGATACTGACAGCGACAACGATGGAATTCCTGATGCAACAGAAGGCAGCTTCGATTCAGATGGCGATGGCATTCCAAACCATGTTGATACTGACAGTGACAATGATGGAATCCTAGATAGCACTGAATCCGTAGGCGACTCTGATGCAGATGGTGTTGTTGATTACCTTGATGCCGACAGTGACAACGATGGAATTAATGATATCGACGAAGGATTTGTGGATACTGACGGTGATGGCCTGGCGGATTACATTGACAGTGACAGCGACAATGACGGTATTCCCGACGGGATAGAGGGTAGTGGAGACGCGGATGGCGATTCAATTCCTGACTACCTTGATTTAGATAGCGACAACGATGGTATTCCTGACGAAATAGAAGGAGCAGTTGACACTGACGGCGATGGCCTTGCAGATTCTGTGGATGCAGACTCAGACGGTGATGGGGTTTTAGATGAGTTTCTAAGCAGTGATGACCAAGACGGTGATGGTGTTGCAGATTACCTAGATAACGACGTTGATGGTGATGGCATATTCAATATCGATGAGGGTTCCATAGCTCCACCAGAAGATTCAGACGGTGACGGAATTCCGAACTATTCAGATATGGACAGCGATAACGATGGCGTTCTCGATGCCGTTGAAGGTAACACTGATTCTGATAGTGATGGGGTGGCAGATTTCTTAGACTTGGACAGTGACGGTGATGGTATTTCAGATGAGCTTGAGACATCGGTTGATACCGATGCTGACGGAATCTCTGACTATATTGATTCGGATTCTGATAATGATGGAATCTTGGACTCGCTCGAGGGCGCAATTGATACTGACAATGATGGCATCGCAGATTATCGTGATCTTGACAGTGATGATGACGGACTCGGTGACGCAGCGGAGGGGCTCGTAGACACAGATGGTGATGGAACAACGGACCGCTTAGATAGTGATAGCGACAACGATGGTATTCCTGATCTCCTTGAGGCCGCCGGTGATACTGATGGTGATGGGCTGCAGGATTATCTAGATACAGATAGTGATGATGATGGAATACCCGATAGCGTGGAAGGTCTGCTCGATACAGACGGTGACGGAGCTGCTGACTATCTCGATGGAGATAGTGATGGCGATGGAATCCAGGATTCGGTAGAGCAAGACATCGATTCAGATGGCGATCAAATACCGGACTATCTAGACACTGACAGTGATAATGATGGTATCCCTGATAATGAGGAGGGTGCTGGGGACTCTGATGGTGACGGATTGTCAGATGCCATAGATACAGATTCTAATGGTGACGGTATTCCTGATGCCGCCTTAGGCACTGATGATCTCGATGGTGACGGCATTCCAAACTATCTTGATGCTGACATTGATGGCGATGGATTGGCCAATGGTGCTGAGGGTTCAGTCGTCCCAGCGGAGGATAGTGATGGAGATGGTATTCCTAACTATGCGGACACTGACTCTGACAACGATGGAATTTCTGACGAGTTAGAACGGAATGGTGATGCCGATGGTGATGGCATTCCCGATTCGCAAGACACCGATAGCGATGGTGATGGAATAGCGGACGTTTTAGAAGGTGTGGTTGATTCAGATAATGACGGTATTCTTGATTACTTGGATATTGACAGTGATAACGACGGCATAAGTGATGGCGTTGAATCATCTGCTGACACAGACGGTGATGGCATTCCCAATTATATCGACTTAGACTCTGATAACGATGGAATATCAGACAGTTTTGAGGGGACCGCAGATACAGACGGTGATGGAGCTGTAAACTTTCTAGATATCGATAGTGATGGTGATGGTGTTGCAGACACTGTGGAAGGCGCAAGCGATACGGATGCTGACGGGATTCCAGACTTTATCGATTTAGATAATGACGGTGATGGTATACCGGACATCATAGAAGGCTCAGTTGATAGCGATGGAGATGGCATCACTGATGCGAATGATCCTGATGCGAATGGGGACGGAATTCCAGATAGCGCCGTGGGCAGTGGGGATACTGATGGCGATGGGGTTCCCGATTATTTGGATGGTGACATCGATGGCGATGGAATTCCAAACGGCAGTGAAGGTTTGCTGGACCCTGCTGCCGACAGCGATAATGACGGTATTCCTAATTATGCAGACACCGATAGCGACAACGATGGCATCTTAGATTCTATCGAAGGTACCGGCGATGCCGACGGTGATGGGTTACTAGACGCCTATGATTCAGATGCCGATAACGATGGTTTAGTCGATGGTTTGGAAGGCTCTAACGACACTGATGGCGATGGAATCCCTGATTATCTTGATGCCGATAGCGACGATGATGGAATTCCCGATAGCGTTGAAGGTGCTGTGGATTCGGATCAGGATGGCATAATGGATTCCAAAGATATCGATGGTAATAACGACGGTATTCCTGATGCCGAACTATCGTCGGCTGATCTTGACGGTGATGGTGTGCTCGATTATCTAGATAACGACATCGACGGTGATGGCGTGTCCAATGTTAACGAAGCCCAACCAGATAGAACCACTGATAGTGATTTTGACGGCTTACCGGATTTCTTGGATACCGATAGTGATAACGATGGTATTCCTGATTCGGAAGAATCTCGCGGTGATACTGATGGCGATGGAATTCCTGATTTTGCCGACACGGATGCGGATGGTGATGGGGTCTCCGATATCTACGAAGGATTTGGTGATACTGATTCTGATGGAGTGCCAGACTTCCTAGATCTCGATGCGGATGACGACGGAATACCGGATCAGACAGAAGGATTTGAAGATACTGATGAAGACGGAATTCTGGATATCAAGGATCTGGACTCTGATAATGATGGTATTCCAGACATTGTAGAGGCCGGAGGTGATGATGTAGATGGTAATGGTCGAGTAGACAACTACTCGGATACTAACAACGATGGTTACGATGACGCGATGGCGGCGTTTCCGTTAATCATTATTGATACCGATGGAGACAGTTGGTCTGACTACAAAGACTTGGATTCAGATAATGACGGGATCCCTGATACGCGTGAATCAACACTTGCATCGTTAGATAGCAATGGTGACGGTAAAGTCGACAGCGTAGTTAATGATATGTTGTCTGATGCCACGATTGATCAAGTGCTCGCAGGTTCGCTAGGGTCGCTGTTACTGAACGATTTCATTGATGTTGACGTTGATGGCTGGGCAGATAACATTCCAGCCAATATGATTATTGATACTGACGGTGACGGTATACCTAATCATCAAGATCTCGACAGTGATGGCGATGGAATTAATGACATTACTGAAGCTGGTGGGCAGGATGCAAATGGCGATGGGCAAGTGGATGGCTGGATAGATACCGATAGAGATGGCGTTCCAGATGACATTGATGCTGATCAACTGGGGTTAGCGGATAGCGACGGTGATGGGATAGCAGACTTTGCGGATGCAGACTTCCTAGGTGAGTCTGATACCGATGGTGACGGAATTGTCGATCGTTTTGACGTCGACCCTTATGATGAAGGCTTTGCGCGATCGTCTTCAGGAGAGCCGCTCCTGAGTAGTGCATTGCCTGATACTGATGGTGATGGTATTCCAGATGTGCAGCAACCGATAAATGAGCAAGGTTTTATTCGTACAGGTCTTGGAGGTGGCGGATCATTCGGACCTCTGAGTTTGATACTACTGATGCTGGTAGGACTAAACCAGCGATGTTGTAAACGAGTTCAACATTGGATTCATAGTCAAGGGGCTAAGCTTTTCGTAGTTGGTTTTGGAGCGTTCCTAAGTTCTGGATGTACAAGTTTGTACCACACGTCTGACACCGATGAGTTTCGGAATCAAACGGTCTCATCAGAATTACGGGTGGGCCGTCACGCTTACGTCGCTGCGGGAGTGGGCACCAGCCGTTTAGCGCCGGATACCAGTGAAGTCACGACGTTTTCATTAAATGACCGGGCAAATGCAGGTCAACAATTAGCTGTTGGTATCGATCTGAGCCGTCAGCTTTCCGTGGAGCTGCATTCCGCTGATTTAGGGAGCGCAGGGTTTTCTCCAACAGGACGGATAAATTACAGTATGCATGGAGCTAGTGCACTTTTTTATGCTGGGCGAAACCGTGATAACTTTAAGAGGCGAGGATTCACAGGCTTCGGTAGGGTCGGTTATGGAGTGATGGAAAATTCTGCCGAAGGTAGGTTGCCTTATGCTCGAGAGAATAACAATCATCTGTTAATCGGAGCAGGTCTGGAATATATGACGCAGGTAGGTGTCGGTTTCAGAGTGGAAGTTCTATCGTTTGAAGATGATGCACAGTACGGACAACTCGCGTTAGTCTATCGTTTGGGTACAGCGAAAAAACAAAGAGGAGCTATTGCAGCAGTTGAGTCCACTCCCTCAGTTCAAGCCACACGTGACGAACCAAAACTTTATGCGGCGATGACGGTTCCGAAGGAAACAAGCCGTGTGTGCGAATTAGAAATGAATTTTGAAGATGTGCTGTTTGAATACAATTCTGCTGAAATCAAATCAGAAAATCTGAAGCTACTATCCAAAGTAGCTCAGACAATGAATGAATGTAGCAATCTAAACCTCACACTCCTGGGGCACGCAGACTCCATAGGATCTGTTACATTTAATTCGATGCTGTCACAAAAAAGATCTGATGCAGTTCTACAGAGCCTACTCTTGCAGGGTATTGATGCAACCCGAATGTCTTCGCAGGTTTTTGGAGAATTGTCGCCGGTGGCTGAAAACTCGTCGGTAAACGGGCGGCAACTAAACCGACGTGTCCAATTACTGGTGAAATAGCGGCCGATTACATCTGCTGAAGATCCGGAGAAATTCTCATACCGTACTAACGGTATGAGTCATCAAGCGCAAAGAATCACAGCGTCCTTACACTGCCTTCTTGCCGGGGACGCATTGTCGATGCCGGTCCATTGGTTTTATAGAACATCGGATATTCTCAAATACTTCCCTCCCTACGGGATCGAGAGAATGGAACCTGCGCCAGACGATCACCCGAGTTCTATCATGTCATTGCACTCGACTGAGTCGGGCGGGCGGCGGTCAGCAAGAAAGTCGGTTAAACATCATGGTTCATTTCCTAATCGGCAGAATGAAGCGCTAAGTGGAGAGGTTGTTGGCGATATAATTCTGAAGGGTCGACGAGAGCTGTGGGGAGGAAACCGTACCCACTATCATCACAACATGCTGGCGGGAGACAATACGCTAAACGCCTATTGTGCCCGATTAATGATTCGTCATCTTAATGAAAACTGTGGTTACGATTCGTCTGTTTGGCTAAAGCAATATGTAGAATTCATGATGTCCGATCCTCCACAGCATCCCGATACCTATGCTGAGTCTTATCATCGAGGATTCTTCTCAAATCTAAAAAAAGGCATGCCAATAACTCGTTGTGGTGCTGTTACTCACGACACTGCGTCCATGGGGGCTCTCGTGACCATTGCGCCGCTCGCATTTGCGCTATTTAAAGAGCATACACTTGAACAGGCGCAAGATATTTGTAGTGCTCATGTTGAACTGACTCATCCAGATGATTTTTTGCAATGTGTGGTTCGGTCTTACGTCGAATTACTCTACACGCTTTTGAAAATATGCCCGAGGTCGGAAGATAATCCAAATCAGAATTTCGTGACGGCGATAGAGCGCGCGACGGATGTGATTCCAGGGACAAAGCTCACTGAGTTACTTCAACGAGATCGTAGCGATGCGTCGGTTGTGGGTGGTTTGTATTCCACTGCCTGCTACATAACCGATTCATGGCCTTCGGTTTGTTATTTGGCGGCAAAGTATAATCAGGATGTAAACAAGGCCCTGTTGATAAATACCAACTTGGGTGGTGAAAACGCACACAGAGGTTCTGTGCTGGGGTCAATCGTTGGATTAATGACCACTCAAGGTGGTGATATGTTGTACGAGCAATTGCTACATAAAGAGTCTATCAGTGCGGAAATTCAACAGTTTGTTCAAACGTTTAGCCATTAACAGTACATCTCAATCACATAATGAACGATCAAGAAACAAGTTCCGAAAAAACGATTATGTTTTTCGATGGCGGTTGTCCTTTGTGCTCGCGGGAAGTAGCGCATTACCAACGAATCGACATCCACAACAATGTGCTTTGGTTGGATATTCATAAGCAGCCGGAGGTGCTGGAAAAATATGGTCTGAACTACACAGCGGCCATGAAGCATTTGCATGTTAAAGATTCCGATGGGAAAATGGTGACAGGCGCTTACGCGTTTCAGGCACTTTGGAAGGCACTGCCCAGATACCATGTATTGGCGCGAGTGGCGTCGTTTCCGGGCATCCTGACAGTTATGGATAAAGCCTACGAGTGGTTTGCAGAGCGTCGTTTCGAAAAGCGAATGGCCTGCGCATCATCTGACGCGAACGTTAAACAGAATAGTTGCAACATCGAGTGAAGCTACAGCCAATATGAAGGAACGCTTATTTGTCTACGGTACACTCGCACCGGGTGAAGCGAACCATCATTGGATGGAGCCTTTGGCCGGCAGCTGGGAGGTTGCAACAGCGCCGGGCAGAGTAGAGCGGCAAACGACCGGAGTACACACCGGACTTCCCTGTTTCATTCCATCAGAAGTAGATACCGTCAGCGGCATGATATTCACCTCAGAAGAGCTTTGGAAAATCTGGGATAAGCTCGATGAGTTCGAAGGGGTTGATTACGGGCGACAACTAATACCCGTGGTCACGGCTAGCGGCGCTAAAGTCGATGCTTTTGTTTACGTCGATTTGAAGTCATTAGCGCCATAGCATGAACAGATTTGATCGAGTGACTTCTCTGTTGCTCTTGTTGCAAACACGTTCGGTCCTAACGGCAGGTTTTCTTTCAGACCATTTTGGTGTCACCGAACGCACCATTTACCGTGACATCCGAACTTTAGAGAATGCCGGTGTCCCCATCGGTTCAGAACCTGGCGTGGGATACTATCTAGAGAAAGGCTATCGCTTACCGCCAGTCAGTTTTACACAAGACGAAGCTGCGTCGTTGTTGTTGGGTGAAAAGCTAGTTAGTAAAAGTCTGGATGAGGCGTCACTGAGTGATTTCAATCAAGCACTGAATAAAGTTCGGGCAGTGATGGACAGCGCAGATAGTGATTACTTAAGTTCGCTTGATGCAGACCTGGCCGTGTATCCAACCGGCAGTCACTTTCCAATAGACAATACCGAGTCGCAAAGCCCGTACACTGATGTTCCAGCCAATGATCAGCTTGCCGGAAATAGCGATGTAAAGGGTGACCGTTGGTTGCGTGATTGTCGGAATGTGTTGGTTCGCAGGCAAGTGGTTGAACTTGAATATAGAGCGCTAAGCAGTGATGAATTGTCTACTCGGGAAGTAGAACCTATCGGCTTGTTCTATTACAGTTGGCATTGGCATCTCATCGCCTGGTGCCGCCTGCGAGAAGCCTACAGAGACTTCAGGCTCGATCGCATTACACGGTTCTCCCCAAAGTCTGAACAAGTTGCTCGTCGGAGCAGGTTGACGCTGCAGCAGTATCTGGATGAGCGACCGGGTAAGCTTGAGTTACAGGAGGTGGTGCTGGTGTTCGGTGCCGATGCCGCCCGTTTCGTCGCCGAGCAACGCTATATGTTTGGCTTTATTGACGAAGAAGCCGTGGAAGACGGTGTGAAAATGCGCTTCCTCACACCCGTGCCGGATTATATGGCTCGCTGGCTTTTGCAGTACGTTGACGATGTGGAAATCGTCGTTGGTGACTCAATAAAGGCGTCAATGGCTCGATTCTCTCAAAAACTTTTTACCCATTGGACAAAAGGCTCCTGACATAGGGTTGTCAGTCACCTCTGTCACAGTTCATCCATCGGTTTAGCACCGAACTGATTCCGGCCACAACAACGCCGGATTAACACACTGGAGAATTGTGATGAATCGTACGCCTGTAAATCCTTGGACTTGGTCTCTTAATGTGGGTTACAACCAGGCAGAGCTGGTAGAGGGGCCTACCCGTCAACTTAGCTGTGCCGGTCAAACGTCAGTTGATGCGGACGGCAATCCGCAACATATAGATGATATGCGAGGTCAGATTGCTAAGGCCATTGATAATCTGGAGGCTGTTTTAAATGGAGCGGATATGGGGCTTGCCAATATCCATAAGTTAACCATCTATACAACCGATGTCGATGAAGCGCTAAAGCACTTTGACATTCTCGGCCAACGATTCGGGCAGGCAAATGCTGCTCCGCCCATGACATTGTTGGGCGTCACGCGTCTTGCCATGCCCCAATTGCTGTTTGAGATAGACGCTATGGCGCTTGCGTAAACAACAAGCGCTTAACTGAATACCGTTCCATCGAACAATTTGCGCGCGGTTCTGACAATGGCTGTGGGGCCTAATGTGCCATCGTCTTCGAGCCGCGCCTGTATCAGAGTGCTACCAATAGGATGTTCAACGGACAATTGTTTGTTTGAACCTTCGGGAATTGAGGCCAATGCTGCCGCCGGCGACTCAGGGAGGAGGCAGGCGGTAGCAACACTGACAGCACCAAGCACACCGATGCTCGCATGACAACGATGCGGTATAAACGTGCGTGTAGAGATAGCCCCGCCGTGTTTCGCTGTACTCACCATGGTCATCTTAGGTACGGTTTTCTCCGTCACGTCACCCAGGTTCATCAAAGGACCGCAGCGCAGTCGAATTTTTTCAAGCCGAGCTTTGAGTTCACTGTTGGTATCCAGCGCTTCGCGACTTTCTTCGCCCGTGATTCCCAGGTCGGCAGCCCTCAGCACAACTACCGGCATACCGTTGTCTATCATGGTCACATCGATGCCCTCGATGTTGTCTACTGCTTGCCCGGTGGGCAGTAAGGCGCCGCAGGTAGAGCCTGCCGTATCTTTAAACTCCAGTGGGATTGCCGCGGCCGTGCCGGGCACGCCATCAATTGCAGCGTCACCGTTGTAGTTAGGCAGGCCATCGACAGTGGGTACCGTTGCAATGGCAACTTGTTGTGTGTTTTCCATAAAGATGGCAACGCTGGTACTGTCACCGGTGGCGTTAACAAGCCCGCGTTCTATGGCAAACGGGCCAACGCCTGCCAGAATGTTTCCGCAGTTTTGACCATCCGATACAACGCTTTGATCGACAGCGACTTGTAAGAATAAGTAGTCAACGTCGATGCCTTCACGATCTGATTTCTTAATCACAGCAACCTTGGACGTTAACGGGTCGGCTCCGCCCATGCCGTCTATCTGACGTTCATCCGGCGAACCCATGATGCGAAGAAGAAAAGCGTCGCGATCAGCAGGGAGTTCATCAGCCAGAAAATACCCGCCTTTGGAGGTGCCTCCACGCATCCACATGCAGCGAACGGCGTCAGACATATTTCAGTCCTTTTTCGGCCAGCCGCTCACGCATCTTATACATATCAAGGCCGAGCTCACCACCGGCAAGCCGCTGACGTTTCTCTTCTTCCAACGCGACTCGGGCTTCTGATTTGTCAGCTACCTCAGCAGCCTCTTCGCGGGCGACAACACAAACGCCATCATCGTCAGCAACAATGATATCGCCGGCGTTCAAAGCTGCACCTGCACAGACAACGGGGACATTGACCGAACCCAATGTTTCCTTAACAGTACCTTGAGCACCGATAGCTTTTGACCAAACGGGAAACTGCATCTCTGTCAGGTCTTTTATATCGCGTACGCCGGCATCAATAATCAGCCCTAAGCATCCGCGTGCCTGAGCAGACGTTGCTAGCAAATCACCAAAGTAGCCGGCATCCGATGGCGATGTCGTCGCAAGTACTAATACATCACCGGGCTTAATTTGCTCGATGGCAACGTGCACCATCCAGTTGTCGCAGGGCGGTGCAAGGATGGTCACAGCAGAACCTGCAATACAGGCACCTGAATAAATGGGGCGCATGTAGCTGGCTAATAAACCTTTACGTCCCTGCGCTTCATGCACGGTAGCGACGCCACAGTTAGCCAAACGATCGATGACTGATTGATCAGCACGCTCAATGTTTTGAACGACAACGTTCATCACAGTTCGTCCACGCAGCGAGGATAAACCGACTGAAAACCTTCTGCATACTTAGCCGGGCGTCCACCGGATTGCCCACCGGAATTTCGACGGAAATGGTTGCCACGGTTTTCAGCAACGTTTGTGTAGAAATCCCATAAATGATGCTGTCCTTCCATACACTCTATAGCCGCGCGCTTTTGATCCCATACTTCGCTAATGTCTAAAAAGGTATCGGGCTTCCAGCCCATTTGCTCTGTCTGATGTGGCTCAAACAAATACAACTGCGGTGCGCCCAATACTTTTTCGCCAGGGTTATGACCCCAGGCCTGAGCAATCATTCTCACTTCCATCGCCACCTGAGTGGTGTACATGTGGTCGGTATTGTACGGATCATAATGCGAGTGACTGAGCATGAAAGACGGCTGCACGGCTCTCACCAAATCGACCAGTTTAAATTTATCTTCTTTTTCTAAAACGAGCGGGTAGTCGCCGATATCAAAGAACTGAATATCATGAACGTTCAATGCTTTTGCAGCATTTTCAGCTTCTTTTTTGCGAATGGATTTAACCTCGTCCAGGCTTTTACCTTCTTTCCAAAGCCGGGCACTTTCACCACGCTCCCCGTAAGAAAGGCATGCCACCGTCACGTCAAATCCACGTTTCTGATGCAGGGCAATAGCGCCGCCACAGCGCCAAACAAAGTCTGCCGCATGTGCAGATATGACGAGGGCCGTTTTTTTATCAGACATCGTTAGTCTCCGGTGAGGTTGTTGGCGTTATACCTTTAGTACGCCCATCTGATCTTCCAATTCCTGCATGACTTTCATAACGGCTAAGCCTTGCGCAAAACTGGAGTTGGGTTCGCGTCCTTCTTTAATGGCAGAAACAAATTCGCGATCAATTAATTCTATGCCATTGTTGGATACGGCGACCTGACTGAGATCAATCGCGTTTTCCCGTCCGTCATAGAGGTCGTCGTATCGGGCAATGTACGTTCCGCTATCTCCGATGTATCGAAAGAAAGAACCTAGCGGACCATCATTGTTGAACGATAAAGACAAGGTACACAGTTTACCGCTAGGCGTTTTCAACCCGATGGTCATGTCCATCGCGATACCAAGCTCTGGGTGGGCAGGGCCTTGAAGTCCCATAACCTGGCTGGGAATCTCACCGGTCTGATACATAAAAAGATCGAGTGTATGGCAGGCGTGATGCCACAACAAATGATCCGTCCAGCTGCGTGGTTCACCTTTGGCATTGGTATTCGTTCGGCGGAAAAAATATGTTTGCGCATCCATTTGCTGGATGTTGAATTCACCCGCATCAATTTTTTGTTTAATCCATTGGTGTGACGGGTTGAAGCGTCTGACGTGACCCACCATGCCGATAACGCCAGTCTCTATTTGCACGGCATTCATCTGCTCGGCATCGGCCAGGCTATCTGCCATTGGGATTTCAGAAAACGTATGTTTACCGGCCCTCATGGCTTGCACAGATTGAGCGCAGTGCAATTGTGTGGGTGTGGAGAGGATGACCGCATCAATGTCTTGATCTAGAAATGCATCGTAGTCAGAACACGCATTGGCAATTTTTCGCTCCGATGCCAGTGCTTCAATTTTGTCTTTGTTGGGTCCGAATATTGACGTGACTTGAACATCATCAATATTGGCAAGTGCATCGAGATGTTTTAAGCCAAAAGCACCGTAAGCACCGGCGACGCCTATCTTAATCATGTTATCGGTTCTCCAGAATCAAATGCCCGACGGCAGTGTTAGAAGCAGGTACGTGATAGAAACGATGAACTTCCTCGACGTTTTCGTTAAGTGCTCCGCGCATGACGTACCACATAACCAGTTCAATACCTTCTGAACCTGCTTCTCTTAAGTATTCGATGTGTTCGATATTACAACCGGTTTCCGGATCATTGACTAACAGATCCATAAACCGAGCGTCCCATTCTGCATTGATAAGTCCGGCGCGTTCGTGTTGTAGCTGGTGACTCATACCGCCGGTGCCGAAGACACACACTTTTAAATCTTCGGGGTAGGACTCAATGGCTTTTCTAATAGACTTACCCAGGGCGTAGCAGCGGCTTCCCAAGGGGGCCGGGTATTGCACCACGTTCACGGCTAATGGCACCACCGGGCAAGGCCATTCATCGGGTTGGCCGAACATCATAGTCAGCGGCACGGTGAGTCCATGATCCACTTCCATTTCATTGATGATGGTCATATCAAACGAATCGAGTATTAAGGATTGCGCGATATGCGATGACATAGCTTGATGTCCCTTAACAACCGGTACCGGACGTGGTCCCCAACCTTCATCAGCCGGTGGGTATTCAGTGGCACAACCAATGGCAAAGGTAGGAATCAAACGGGCATCGAACACTGTGCAGTGATCGTTGTAAACCAAAAAGATGACGTCCGGTTTTTCTTTCTCAATCCACTCGCGAGAGTACTCAAAGCCTTTAAATATCGGACTGTAGTAGTCGTCCCCGTGGAGTCCCTGGTCTGACGCTACGCCTAAAGCCGGTACGTGCGAACACGCGACACCTGATGTAATTCGTGCCATTACTTGTCTTCCCACTCAGATTTGTATCGGTTGTTTTCAACGGATCGACCACCTTTGATCATCATGGCCCGGTAATCCGTCGACCCCATGCCCGTCATCAGTCCGGCTAATTCCTGAAAGTTGATGCCGTGATAGGCCGCCAATTTGGAGGTGTAATAAATGTTGCCGCCCAACTCCAATAGGAGATTCCATTCCTGGTTGAGTGCAGCTTCACGCTGCTCAGCAGTCATCGGAAATTTATCGATGTACGCTTCGCGGTCCGCTTTGTACGCCTCGCGATTGGGTGCCAAGCGCAAGCTGATACAAAATTGATTCAGGTGATAGCCTCTTGCCGCTTGATCGCTGTCAAAGACTATCGTCCCGGGAATATCGTTATAGATTTTCTCTTCGCTCATCGAATCAGACCTTTGGGAGGTGGCGATTTCGTTTAGGAAATACGTTTTGCATGCAAAAATGCAAAAATAGGCTTTGCATCCTTGCAATTTACCTTATTTACATGCAAAAGTGTCAACATGACTGAGCTTCATTGGAAATCCGCGTTATATCAACTGCGCAGCCGGCTGGTGTCCGGCGAGCTTGTCGGTGGCACGAAACTCCGGGCTTCCCACTTGGCTAACGACATGGGAATCTCCCGCACACCGATTGGTGAAGCGCTTATCCAACTTGAGGGTGAAGGTTTACTCATTCGCGATAAATCTGGCTTTACAGTGCGAAGTTTTGAGTTGGAAGAGGTATTCGATGCCATTGATCTTCGCGGCACGCTTGAAGGGGCAGCCCTGCAACGAGCTGCCGAACGCGGTGTCAGCAAAGCGGAGCTCGATGCCTTGTACACGTTGCTCGCAGAGCTCGATCGAGTGATAGAAAACGGGCAGGTCGATGAGTACGATCAGTTGAATTTAGATTTCCACCGGCAACTGACAGCGTTATCAAAAAGCACCATTCTTATTGCTGAGGTAGAGCGCTCCTACCGCTTGCCGTTTGCCGGCCCGTCGGCGTTCCCAACAGCCAAAGGCGATGCGAAGCGATTTCGGGCGTCACTCATGATTGGTCAGGAACATCATCATCAGATTGTCTCGGCGCTGGAACGTCGAGAAGGTGCCCGTGTATTTGCACTTATGGCCGAGCACGCCCGTTTAGCCCATGGAAACGTGCACGCTGCTGTTCGTGCTAGAGGAGAAGCTCCTCAGCTTGCTCTGGTCAATCGGTAAGCACTAAGACCAATAAAGCTTCATTGGGTTATGGACAAGCAACTTCAGCCGTTTGTCTTCCGTGTCAGCGATTAGCGGCAGTAACTCCACCAGCTGTCCGTCGTCAGGTACATGAGACTTCATATTCGGGTGAGGCCAGTCTGTTCCCCATAAAACGCGATCAGGGTAGGCATCTACAAGGCGTTTCATAAAGGGAATTACGTCTGAATAGTTTTCGTGACTACCTCCCTGTTTGGTCAGTCGCTCCGGGCAGGATACTTTAGTCCAGAATTTTTCATCTTCCATCAGTGAGACGAACGCTTCAAAGTCCGGATGATCAACGCCCTTACTCACATCCGGTCGAGCCATGTGATCGAACACCACGGTAACCGGCAGGTTCTGTAGAAACGGCACTTGCTCAGCAAAGTCTGCGGCCTCGATATACACGATGATGTGCCAGCCCAGCGGGGCAATTTTTTCAATGATTTGTTCGTAGTGCTCGCGCGGCTTTGGATCAACCAAGCGGCGTACAAAGTTGAAACGCACACCGCGAACACCGGCCTCGTGCATGAGCTGCAGCTCTTCTTCGCTGATGGTGTTGTCAACCACGGCAATGCCACGGGCCAAATCCCCGGCAGCTTTTAAACCATCAATAAGGGCTTCGTTATACCGTCCGTGGCAAGACGCCTGAACAATGACGTTGCGGGAAAACCCGAGGTGATCTCGTAACGCAAACAAATCATCTTTGGAGCCCGTACACGGCGTGTACTTGCGCTCAGGTGCGTAAGGAAATTGTTCTTCCGGGCCGAAAATATGGCAATGCGCATCGACAGCACCTTCTGGTGGTTGGTAGCTAGGTTTGCGCGGATTTCTGTGCCAAACCTTCCAGTCAGGATCCATGGGCATAGTGATCTCCTATTGGAATTGCTTAGTCTTGTGACGGTAAAGGCTCGGCAGTCACGATGACGCCGTCGGTATCTGTGTAGACATAGTCACCGGGTCGAAACTCAACACCGCCAAACGATAGCGTTTCATTGCGCGTGCCTTGTGTCACTGGAATGTACTTTCTGGAGCAAGTACCCAAGGCGTAAAGCGCCACTGGAATATCCTTGATCTGGAAAGTATCGCGGATGTAGCCGTTGACGATGATGCCGGTGTAGCCGTTTTTCTGGGCGAACTTCATGAGATTTTCGCCGACGATCGCGTAATAGCTAGCGTCAGAATCCACCACGACCACCTTGCCTTGACCGTCCTCGTCCCGTAAGAGTGTGATCAAGTCTGAGTTGTTGCGATCCAGCTTGATGGTGACCACTTCACCCTGACACATCAGCGCGCCACCGTAGTTTGAAAATCCAGGGCCCAAAACAGCCACTTTCTCGGGATAGGTGTCGCAAAAATCTGCCGTAAAGTCGGCCATGCTTTGTTCTCCGCTAAGGGCTCAAGGCCCCGATGAATAGGGTTTAGAGCAAAAGATACTATCATCTCGACGCCTGTGCGCAGGGTGCTTTTGATAGAATGTCCGGCTGGATACAGAGCACGTGAAACATGAAAGTCGTAACGGGTGTAATTGGCAACGATATCCACGTTGTTGCCAACCGATTAATGGACCTCTCGCTAACAGCGCGGGGCTACGAGGTATTCAATCTGGGGGTGAATACCTACCTGGAAGAATTCTTCGATGCGGCGGTAGAAACAGGTGCTGAAATCTTGCTGATTTCTTCATTGAACGGCGAGGCTGAAGGCTGGGGTCGGGAAGTGAAGCTGTTAAAGGCGAAGTACAAAAGTCTGGATGGATTGACCATGATGATTGGTGGCAACTTAACCGTCGGAAGCGGTAATGCCGAAGACATCGTCACGCGATTTAAAAACTACGGCTTCGATTTGGTGTGCCATCAGGTCGATCTCAATACGGGATTGGACATGCTCGAGGAATACATGCAGGAACAAAAGCACTCATGAGCCAGTTACAGGAAGAGCGCGAGATCATCCTCGGCAACGAAAACGTAGATTCATTCGACTTCGACGAAGTGCGTGAATTTGTAAAGGGTGCAGACGAGAAGCTATTCATATCGCATCACTTTGCTAACAAAAGCAAAATGCTGGTGCAGCCTCGTGGGGGTTTTCCAACGTATGAAAAGCAATTTGCCCTGTACGAATTCTTCGTCGACGCCAATGTCGACGTATTACCGCTGACCATTGACTCCAACACGCGGCTAAACGATTACACCACCGCTAAAAAAATGCTGCGCTTAAGTGAAGCCAACGAAGTGGACATGCTCAACGGCTACCCCTTGGTCAATCACGGTTATCGCAGTACGCGCAAAATGATGACTCACTTCAACCACCCGGTGAGCTTGCGGCACGGAACCCCCGATGCGCGATTACTGATCGAGATTGCCATTGCCTCTGGCATCTTTGAGATTGAAGGCGGCCCCATCACGTACTTGCTGCCGTACTCCAAGAATTTCCCGCTCGACAAAGCATTTTTGTATTGGAAGTATGTCGAGCGTGTGTGCGCTGATTACTCAACGCTTAACAAACCGATTAATCGCGAATCATTTGGTCCTCTGACAGCCACGCTCGTGCCGCCATCTATCACCATCGTTATCCAGTTGCTGGAAATGCTGTTGTCGTTGGAAGAGGGCGTCAAGTCGTTCTCAGTGTCGTTCTCTCAGCAAGGCTCCATGATTCAGGACATTGTGACGGGTAAGGTGACACGCCAGCTGGCTGACTACTATGCGGCGCAAATCGGTTGTGAAGACGCCAGCATTCATTTGGTGTATCACCAGTGGATGGGAGCGTTCCCCATGAACCGTGACTCTGCCGACCAGTTAATCAATATGTCCACGGTCATCGCCTCCATGGTCGGTGCTGACAAAATCATCACCAAAACTCGCGAAGAAGCAGTGGGTATTCCAACCAAAGAAGCTAATGCTCAAACCGTTGCGAATACACAGTACACATTGAATATCTTAGGTGGCCTGCCCGCTATAACCGATGAGCAGGAAGAAGAAATTCTAACGGCTGAAGTACATGCGATTATGGAAGCTGTGTTCAATGACCCGGCTGACACCCTATGGCGTAAAGTGTTTAACTCGATAAAGAACGGCATCATCGATGTGCCTTTCTCGCCGCATATCATCAATCACAATAAGATGATTACTATCCGTGATGCACAGAAGAACATTCGTATTATTGAGCGTGGAAGTGTGCCCATCCCAGACCGCTGCTATGAATACGAAAGGTCTTGCTGTGATTTAAACAAAGACACCACCAGTATTGTTAACGACATCATCCACGACATAGGAATAATGCAGTGAGTACCAATAACAATAAACTGCTGGTTGATATTGGTAGCACCTATTTTAAGGTCAGCACAGCTGATTCTATCGAGCAGCATTTTCGGGATTTCAACAAACGAATCCTTGATGATCTGATGCACAAATGTGGTGACATCGTTCAGAGTTATGAGCCCGAGAACGTTCATATTTGCTCGTCAGCCAACGGCGGCCTAAGCACGCTTATTATCGGCTTAACGCATTCCTACTCATTGAAATACGCGACCAACATTGCGTATAACTCTGGTATCAACGTTATCGACTCTATCGTCTTTCAGGATATAGAGGAATATTCCATCCCTAGCGACCTCATCGATGTCGTCATTATCGTGGGTGGGATAGATTCAAACGGCGGTGTTTTTGATGAACGCTTAACCAGCTATCTGGACAAGCTGAACTATTCCAATGTGGTTTATGTGGGCAACAAAAACGATGCTCAAGAGATAGCGAAAACAGTTGAGCGTTTAGAGATATTGCCCAATATTATCGATGACCGTCTGCACATCGTCGAAACGCACCTCAAAGACTACCTGACGAATTTGTACCAGCAAGATATTGAGGGTAAGGAAGATATCAAAGATCTGTATGAAGTGACGGGCAACCAGATTTACTCCACACCGTTCGTGGTCAATAAATCATTGCCGCTGATACACACGTCTTTTTCGGTGACCGATCCTTTCATTTTGCTCGATATCGGAGGGGCAACAACCGATGTCCATTACTCTAAGGATCTGGTCAGCGATAACATCGTGACCGAGCAAGGACATGATCGTATTGTGTTTAAAAAGCTGGGTGTTTATAAATCCAGGCAGTCACTGATTTTTACGGCCGAGAATAATGAGTATGCCTACGAGCTACTCATGCATCTCAAGGTGACAGAAAATATCTATAACGAACACAGTGAAAAAGCCACGAAGATACTCATGCAACTGGCGATCTTTTTGGTGCTCTGCAAGATGTCTCACTATCGCCCGGCTTATGTCACGCTCAAGTTACTGGCGATGAATAGCATCGTATTCACAGGCGGTATTACAAAGGTTCTCAATACCGAAGACATCGAAGATGTTGTCGCGTTTTTCTACAGAAAAATTCTTAATTCTGATCACAAGCCTGTAACCGTACTGGATAGCGACTACGATATCTGGACACTCGGTGCGACGGAGCATGCAGCATGTCAATAAACTGTATTAGAAACTTGCTCGAAAACGCTGCGCAGTCGCATCCCGATAAAATTGCGTTAGTCCATGACGATCGAAAGCTGACATATTCGGAGCTTCTCTCGCGTGTCAATCAGGTTGCGTTGTATTTGCAAGAGCTCGATTTGCCTAAGGGCGCTCGGGTAGGGCTTTACGCCAAAAAGGATGTGTCACAGGTCATCGCCATATTGGCGATACTGTCAACCGATTACATACTAGTGCCGCTAACGCGCCTGCTAAAGCCTGAGCAAGTGCAGTACATCATCGATGATTGTGGCATTCAGTGTGTTATCACCGACAAGCTTAAGTTAGAGAGCATTGAGGAAGTCCAGTTTTCCGGCCATATTGTGTCTATCGAAACGGCCGGTAAAGATATCCCTTCATTCGAAGAGATTTTTAAGTACTACAACAAGCCCTATGAGTGCGATATCAACGGCCATGACAACGCTGTCATTACGTATTCATTTGGACTGACTGGTACGCCTAAGGGTATTGTTATCTCGCATCGAAATCTTATTGATTCGGCGCGTGTGGTTTCTCAATACCTAGACCTGAATGAGAGCGATGTTATTTCCGGCTTGCTTATTTTCAATCTCGATTACGGCCTCAACCAAATTTTCTGCTCACTGTTAAATAAAGCAACCTTGGCATTGCATCGTTTTATCCTGCCAGGTGATTTCTTCAATCACCTCATGGATGACAAGGTCACGGTCTTACCGCTCATGCCCGTCAACATTTCCCAGATGTTCGATGAAGACCTATTTGCACTGCCCAGTGTCGATCTATTCGATAGCGTCAGAATCATTACCTCATCGGGTGGCAATGTCACTGAGCAGATGATCAATAAATGCGCTCAAACGTTCACTAATGCCCGTTTCTTCTCTATGCATGGATTAACCGAGGCGTTCCGGTCCACGTATCTTGACCCGTCGCAAATCATGATTCGCCCGGACTCCATTGGTAAAGCTATCCCCGATGTAGAGCTTTACGTCATTAATGAAGATGGAAAAGAATGTAAGCCGCGGGAAGTCGGTGAGCTTATTCATCGAGGAGGCTACATTTACAGAGGTTTCTGGAATGCCCCTGAAGACACCGCTGAGCGTTTTAAGTCAGTTCAGATATTGAAAGATGTCGTCGATTTAGAAGGTCAGCTTGCTGATGAAATTGTCGTGGCAACAGGTGACTATGTGTACAAAGATGAAGAGGGGTACTTCTACTTCGTCTATCGCCGCGACGACATGATTAAAACCAGTGGTTTTCGCGTGTCACCGTTTGAAGTGGAATCGGTTGTGGAGAAAAATCTACCGCAGATTCAGCAATGCGCTGTTTTCGGTATGGATAACCCTCAGATAGAGGAAGAGATTGTCATGGTGTACTCAGCGCCTAGTGAAATCTCAGAAAAAGAAATTGCTTTTGAGTTAAAGAAGCATTTGGCGTCCTACATGGTGCCTAGTCGTATTGTGTATCGTAAGTCTTTGCCACTAGTGCAAAGCGATCGTAATCGTATCAATAAGGAAGAGTTGAAGCGGGAATTATCGGGTTCTTAAAGCAGCCAAATTCATAATCAAGCACGATGTTCCCTTTATCGGGAACATCGTGCTCATTTTAGAGAAGCGCTTTTAACGAGCTTATCTCGGAGGCAGTGGCATCCAGTCTGTCATTGCGACATCAGCGTGCTTGAACTGAGGCATTTTCTCTCCTAGATCTTCCATGTTTTTAATATCCATCTCGTTGAGAAAATCCTGAGTTATCAATGTTGGTGGAACAACTACGTTCGCACCTGGATTCTCACCGGTGAGAAGTAGAGCTAGAGAACGTACAGATACTTCACCCACAACAGCAGGGTTTGTCGCAACCGTTGCAACCCAGGCAGAACCTGGCTCACGCATAGCGGAGATATCTGCAGTTGAGACGTCAGCTGAATAAATATCAATATCGTCGGTTAGACCTGCCTCGTCTACAGCAATCTTTACACCTTTTGCAAATTCATCGTACGGCGCGAAAACAACGTTGATGGTTGGGTTCGCTTGCAATACCGATCGCGCCTGATTGGCTACAGAGTTGGCTATCGGGTTATCTAACGTGCCAAACATTGCCGCTTCTTTTATGCCAGGGTTGGCGGCTTTTGTTTCTTGCCAGGCAACATCGCGTCTATCCAATGGTGCGATGCCGGGAACATAGACATAACCTGCCGTGAAGCTATCGCCGTTGTCTGCTACGGCTTGGTCAAGTGCCATTTTGCCTAATAGATAATCGGACTGTTCAATCTGTGGAATAGCGTCGTTTTCAACATTGACATCAAATGCAACGACTTTAATGCCAGCATCGACGGCCCGCTGCGCGGCGTCTTTCATTGACTCGGTTAAGCCATGCTGAATGATGATGCCGTCTACGCCGAGAGCGATTGCCTGATCAACCATATCCGCCTGCAAAGCTGCATCCTGGCGACTATCAAAGATACGTAGATCGAGACCGATGGCGGCGGCTTGAGTTTCTACGCCAGAAAGATAGGATTGAAAGAAATCACCGGTGGACAGATATCGAACTAAAGCAATTTTTACATCACCAGCATTGTCCAGAGGTGCAGGCATATCGGCAGCTGATGCAGCTCCTGTTAGCCCAACGAAAAGTCCGGCCGTTATCGCTGAATACTTTATAAATGTGCGTCTAAACATACTTAATATCCTCTTCAAGTTTTGGTCTGAGATTTTCCACCAGCGCTTTGGCGGGCGCTGAGATAGAACGTAAAAACAAGGGCGGCAACCAGAATCGCTCCTTTGACAAAATCCTGTGTGTAATAGGGCGCGTTCATCATGGTGAGCCCTTGCAATAAGATCCCTACGAATAGAGCACCAATGGCAGTACCGAAAGCATTGGGTCGCGCAGCGCCCAACACAGCAAACCCAATCAGAGCGGCAGCTACGCTATCGAGTAATAAATTGTTGCCACTGGCGATATCTCCACGGCCTAGTCGGGCTGCCAGCAATATTCCACCAATGGAGGCGGTAACCCCGGAAATCATGTAGGCCACGATTTTGTAGCGGTTGACATTTGCACCGACCAATGAGGCCGCTCGCTCATTTGAACCTATGGCGTACATCAGCCTGCCGTGCCGTGTAAAACCGAGAAACACCCAAATGGCAATGGCGATTAACAAAAAGATAACAACCGGTACTGGGACTAACTTTTCTAAAAAGAGATCGAAACGGTGCCGTCCCAACCATAAGAAGGCTGCTGAAAAAGTTCCTTCGGCGTTACTGCCGTCCGGGAGTCGCATACCTGCAGATATTGAATTACCTTGAGTGGGTATGCGTTGCAGACCAATGAGTAAAAACATCATTCCTAACGTGGCTAATAGGTCTGGCACCCGAAACTTCACAATAAGAAGCCCGTTTATTAATCCCACTAAGGCACCCATGCCAATACATAAAACGACGGCAGTAAACGCTGATAATTCCAATATCACCATGGCATAAGCGGAAAGCATTAATGCGGAAGTTGCCACCGAGCCGATAGACAAATCGAAACCATCAACCACCAAGGTGCATGTCACGCCTAATGCCAGGATGCCGGTGATAGCCACGGACTGGAGAATAAAGGCTGCCGATCTTGGTGATGCGAAGCCAGACGCGGCAACGCTGAAATACAAAATCAAAACGACTAAGAGTAAGAGAAAGCCATATCGAATGGCGAAATCGAGGAATCGATCGCTTTTCATAGTGCTGTTGAAGTAGTTTCAGTATTCACTGCACCAGATACCTGCGCAATTAATACGTTAAGATCAATATTGGTGTTGCGGTGCTCACCGACTATTTGACTTTCATGAAGCACGACAATTCTGTCGGCTATCTCTAAAGCCTCATCTATTTCAGCAACAAACACGATGGTCGCACGCCCCTTTGCCGATGCTCTAATGTGTCTGCCGATGTCACGACGAGCTCCAATGTCTACACCTTGAAAGGGTTCGTCGAGCAGTAGCAGTCTGCATGGCTTCAACAGCCACCGTCCGATCATGACTTTTTGCTGATTACCACCGGAAAGGGTATTGATTCCGTCTTTGGCAGACTGACAAACCACACCCATCTGATTAATCATGTTGTCAGCCGAGTGTTTTTGTCTGTTTCCGCTCAATAAACCTAGTCGAGTAAACGAGCGGAGAAAGGGCAGCGATATGTTATCGGTGATGTTGAAAGTAGGAATAACTGCATTCGTTCCTCGGTCTTTGGGCGACAGATGTACACCCCATTCAACAGCATCACCCGCAGATTCTGGGGCATAAGGTGCTCCATCAATGAGTAGGCTGCCGCCGTATGGTTTGCGTTGTCCGAACAGTATTTCTGCGAGCCTGCTTTTACCGCTGCCCAGTAAGCCTGATATGGCAATTACTTCCCCATCGCAGGCAGAGAGGTTTATAAGGGGGCTATCAGCCTCAAGTTGAAGGTTGCGAATTTCTAGTATGGGACTGCCGGATTCGACGGGCGTGATATCGATGTCGGTCATGGCGTGGCCCAGCATGGCAGTCACTGCGTTGTCGTACTCCAAGGGCTTATCGTTGAAGACCCCGGATATTGCACCATCGCGCATGCTGACGATGCGATCAGCCACTCGGCGTATATCTGACATTCGGTGTGAGATGTAGAGAATGGCAACCCCTTTGTCGCGTAAGGTGTCGAGTAAGGCGAACAGCCTCTCTGCTTCTGTCGCTGACAGCGATGATGTGGGTTCATCCAGTATTAACACTTTTGGAGAACGAGCCATTGCGCGCGCTATTGCAATCATTTGACGATCAGCCACACCTAGGTGGGCGACTTTCGTTCGCACGTCTGTTGTGATGCCCATGCTTTGCGCGATGGTCGTTGCTTCTTGTCGTAATTTTCGATCATGTACCCAGAGACCGGCATTAGGGCGGGTAAGGTGATCCAGCATCAAATTCGTTGCAATGTCTAAGTCTGGGATGACTCCATCGTCGATTGACTGGTGAACTGTCACAATACCTGCTGAGATTGCACCTGCGGGGTCGACGGGTAAGTAAGGGTTTCCGTCTAATTCCATGTCGCCGGAATCAAGGCTGTGGTAGCCGCAGATGAGCTTTACCAGGGTAGATTTGCCAGCGCCGTTAGCACCCATGAGAACAACAATTTCACCTGCGAATAGATCAAGATCAATACCGCGCAGCACATCGTTGGTTCCGAAGGATTTACCGATACCTCTCAATTTGCAGACGTTCTTGCGCATGTTTACGGCTTCTGTCTCGCATGATTCTTCGGTTACTATTCTCCGAAAATGTACATTTGTCAAATCATTTGGCTATTGACTAAATGCTCTGCAATCTGGATAGTCATGGGGAGTAGAAAGAGGCGATGTGTCCATGACTGATGTGTACGAACCACTAACACCTGAATCTTTGCCCGCGCGCCTGAGTACGCTTGAATCGGTGTCAAGCCGCCTAGGCACCGACCACACGCAATGGTCAGTGAGTGAAATCGGAGACGGGAATCTAAACCTTGTCTTTATCGTGTCCGGTGGTAACGATAGTGTGATCGTTAAACAAGCTTTGCCTTACGTCAGACTCGTTGGGGATAGTTGGCCCTTGCCTCTGTATCGTGCGTTTTATGAAAATTGCGCATTGACCCGACAAGCGTCTCGTACATCCAACGCTGTGCCAGACGTTTTCCATTTTGATGAACAGCAGGCCTTGATCGTGATGGAGCATTTAAGGCCGCACGTCATTTTGCGCAACAAGTTAATCAATGGCGAATATGTGTCAGGGCTTGGGCAATTTGTTGGCAAGTTTTGCGCGCAAACTGCCTTTCGCGGCTCAGAGCTATCCATGAGTAGTGCCGATAAAAAAGCCGATGTAGGTGTTTTTTCCGGAAACGTGGAAATACCCGCTATTACAGAGGCTCTGGTATTTACCGATCCATACTTTGATGCTGAGATGAATAACCACAATCCTCTGCTGGATTCAGTTGTGTCATCACTACGATCGAACGTTGAACTCAAAAGCGTGGTCCAACGCATGTTAATGAAGTTCGCCTCGAACACCGAGACCATGCTGCACGGCGATTTGCATTCAGGCTCCATTATGTCAACTGACACCGAGTCTAAAGTCATTGATCCCGAGTTTGCTCAGTATGGCCCAATGGGGTTCGATCTGGGCATGGTGACAGCCAATTTTCTCATGGCTTATTTCAGCCAACCTGCTCATCGCAGCTCAGACCTAGATGATTACCAACAGTGGATCCTCGATGTTATCGGAGAAACCTTTAGCGCGTTTAGTACAGAATTCCAACGCCTATGGAAAAGCGAACGCACTGGGATGTTGTACCCGACAGCGCTCTTCGAAGAACAAGGCCATGACTCATCTGGTGCATGCGATAGTTTGTTGGCAAGTATTCATACAGATGCCATGGCATTCTGCGGTATTGAAATGCATCGGCGTTGTTTATCACTTGCCCATAACGCAGATTTTGAAAACATCGAAGACCCAGGTGCAAGAGCGCCACTCGAGGCACGGAATTTAAACATGGGCGCGCAGCTAATTCTTCAGGCTTCTGCGATATCAGATGCCTCGTTGCTGATTGGCATGGCAGAAGATTTCAACAAGAGGGATGTGTTGTGAAAATAGGGGACAAGCATTATCGATCTCTTTGGTGGGATCATTCTCAACAGGTTCTTCAAATTATCGATCAGCGTCGCCTGCCTTACGAGTTTCAGATTCAAAATGTAGAATCGTTACAAGACTATTTGGACGCCATCTTCCAAATGCGTGTACGTGGTGCACCCTTAATAGGTGCGACGGCAGCCTACGGTATCGCTCATGCGATGTCACAAGACCCTTCGGACAACAATCTACAACGTGCATGGGATGCCTTGTACGCAACTAGGCCAACAGCTGTCAATCTGCGCTGGGCCCTGGATCGTTGTCGACAAGTCATGGCAAATACACCGGAAGCGGAGAGGGCGGATGTGTCTTTAAATCTCGCCCATAACATTGCCGATGAGGATGTCGGTATAAACAAAAGCATTGGTGAGCACGGACTGACATTAATACGCGACATTGCATCGCGAAAAAATGACGGCGAGCCCGTAAACGTTTTAACGCATTGCAACGCGGGTTGGTTAGCCACGGTTGACTGGGGTACAGCCACAAGCCCCATGTACCATGCACACGATGCGAATATTCCTGTGCACATCTGGGTTGATGAAACCAGGCCTCGTAATCAGGGAGCACTCACTGCATGGGAGCTAGGCAATCATGGTGTTCCACATACCTATATCACGGATAATGCCGGAGGCCATTTAATGCAACATGGTCAAGTCGATCTTGTGATTACCGGTACAGATCGTACGACAAGCCGCGGAGACGTGTGCAATAAGATTGGCACCTATCTGAAGGCACTTGCGGCATTCGATAACAACGTACCGTTTTATGTTGCCTTGCCATCACCCACTATCGATTGGACGCTCAGCGATGGCGTGGCGGAAATCCCTATTGAAGAACGAGCTGAAAAAGAGACCACGCATATTCAAGGTACCAATAGCTCAGGATCTGTCGATACCGTGCGCGTGACACCGGAATGCACGCCAGGTGGCAATCCGGCATTTGATGTGACTCCCAATCGATTAGTGACAGGATTAATCACCGAGCGTGGAATTTGCGAAGCGTCTGCAATAGGACTTGCTAAAATGTTCCCAGAGTTCGCCAAAGCAACATAACGATCAATGAGTCCGACAACATTAACCAACGCAAAACCCGGAACCGATGTTGACGGACGATTATCCAGGCAAGATGATGCGATAGTGGAAGCCGCCTGGTGCTATTACCACGAAGGCTTAAATCAAAGTGAGATTGCAACCAAGCTGGGGGTAAGCCGCGCCTCGGTTGTAAATTACCTGGCTGAGTCCCGTAAGCGTGATTACGTCCGCGTGACGCTCGACACCAATGTCTTTCTGCACAATCAATTAGCCGCAGAGTTACGAGATGCGTATCAGCTCACTCAAGTGCTCGTTACACCCAATGATGAAACGTCAGAGCAAAGATCGTTTGATAGAGTGGTAAGAGCGGCTTCCGATTGGTTACCTCAGTTGCTAGTCCCCGGAGATATGCTGGGAGTGGCCTGGGGTGAAACCATCTGCAGGCTTGCTGAGATAGCGCCGAAACTTTCACTCGATCAATTGGTGGTTGTGCAATTAGTGGGTTCCAGACCTTCGGCTCTTGGCTTTGCCGCTGAGAGTTGTTCGGCTACTTTGGCGCAACGTTTTGGCGCGCAATGTATCAACCTCCATGTGCCTCTGTTGCTTTCAAACCCTGAGCTTTGCAAACAGCTGATTGCAGAACCCGTCGTAGCCGAGCAATTAAAATATGTCGCGGATTGCTCCAAGGTGATCTTCGCACCGGGTACCTGCTTTGACGATAGCCATATTGTTCATACCGGCATCATCACCCGTAAAGAAATTGCAAAGTTTCGGCGTAAAGGTGCAGCTGGAGTGATTTGTGGCAGGCTCATTGATACTGATGGAAATGCAATGCTGGTCTCTAACGAAGACAGGATGATTGGTGTGACACTTGAACAAATGCGCAAGAAGGAATTAGGCATGCTTGTCTGTGCCGAGCCACAGAGGGTTGACGCCGCTAGAGCCGCCATCATGGGTGGTTACGTTACGCACTTTGCAACGTGTACGAAAACGGCTCGGTTGCTGTTAGAGAATGCGCCAAACTAGCGTAAAAACTGCCGACTAGTCATTTGGGTCCGGTGGTACCAGCACAAAATTCCCGAAGTGCTTTTTCTCCATAAACTCTTGTTGTGCTTCAGCGATGTTCTCCAAAGGAAATGTTTTGGCAAGGAGCGGACGAATTTCACCGTTCTCAATATAGGACACCACATTGGGAAACACCGGTTCGTCCCAGGCGGTACTGCCGTACATCGTGATGTCCTTCAGGTACATATCCCGCAAATCAAGTGACACGACAGGCCCCGCAATCGCCCCCGATGATGCGTACCTACCGCCGCGTTTTAGTAGCTTAAGCATCGTGGGGAAATCGGGGCCGGCCACGTTGTCAACAACCACGTCCATGGAGTTCTCGCCAATAGTGTCTAGTAGCTGGGCCTCCCGGCTTATGACTGCATCAGCGCCCAAGGTTCTGACCAGTTCTATTTTGGACTCACTGCAAACGGCAGTCACATTTGCACCTCTGCGCTTGGCAAGCTGTACGGTTGCAGAGCCCACGCCGCCGGACGCTCCTGTGACTAACACATGATCTTTAGACTGAACGTTTGCCCTGTGAAGCATATTTTCAGCGGTGGCGTAGGCACACGGAATGGTGGCCAGCTCTTCGTCTGTCCAATCGCAATCAACGGGAAACACTTCACTGGCGGGTACCTTTACATACTGGGCAAATGCACCGTCAAAATCTGATGCCATCCAGATGTTGTTAAACGTGTCATAGCCGTCTGGTCGCATGCAGGCTCGCACCAATACACGCAAGTTCATTAGCTCGTCTGAAACCTGTGAACCTAAGCCGACAACCCGTCCACAGCAATCGGTGCCTTGGATAAAGGGAAAAGGAGTTGCCTCGCTCCAACCGCCATCTGCCTTTTGCTCAGCATTTGTCGACTGTTCGCTGGCGGTGGAATCGGTACTGTCGGTGACACTCGACGAATACCATCCTAAGCGGGTATTGATTTCGGTGTTGTTAACACCGGCTGCCAAGACTTGCAGCAGTACTTCATCCGGGCCGGGGGCTGGGATGGGTACAGCCTTGTATTCCAATTTGTCGTATCCACCGTTGCCAGTGGTCACGACAGCCAACATGGTGGCCGTGTTGCCTGAAATATCAAATCGGTTTGATGCGGGTTTCATTCAATGCCTGCTGCATAACGTAAACCACCCAACAAATGAGCCCGGAAGTCTGGCTCTGAGTAGCTTTCTTCGGTATGGCCGCCGCCTGTGTACCAGGATCGTCCGCCATCGTAGTCGTGATACCAAGCACTTGGGTGATCGTTGCCCATAGTGCCGCCGGAGTAGGTGTTTTCATCCAACGTAAGCAATACGTTCACTTCAGAGCGCGGGTTGGTCAAGTAATCGTACCATTCATCGGTACGTGTCCACATCGTGCCTAAATGAGCGGTAGAGACATGTTCGCCATCTTCCACTATTTGCGTGGCTATTTGTATCTCAGGATGGGTATCGAAATAAGCGCCTACAAGCCGTCCATACCAGGGCCATTCGTATTCAGTAAAGCTGGCTGCATGAATACCGGCATAGCCACCGCCGAGCTGTATATAGTTTTCAAAGGCTGCTTGCTCGCTTGCATTAAGTACATCACCGGACGTCATCACCCAGACCACTGCATCATAGTCCGCAAGGTTTTCACGGGTAAAGATGTCGGTAGAATCGTTTGCACGCTCGGTGCGTATATTTGCAGCCGCTGCGATTTCCTCCAATGCGAGCAGAGCGGTTTCGGTGGAGTCGTGACGAAACGCCTGAGTTTCACTAAAGAGCAGCACCTTCGGGGAGTCTAAAGGATTAGTGCCTGTAAGCAGTTCATCAAGATTGCTGTCTCCGTCGTTATCGCTATCCCATCGTGCTGAGTCAAACTGATTGGCAGATACGGTCACGACTAAAGCATCGTTACTGCCCGTACTCAATGTTTGTTCGTGGCTTGCTAATGGAATCTCACCATTCTCATCTGAGAACGTAATGAGCAATTGATGGCTGGTGTTGGCGCGTAACTGCGTAGATGCTGACCATTGTTCATCGCCGACCCATGAAGCATTTAATTCCACATCACCCCAAAGGATTTGTACTTGAAGGGCATTGGATGAATATGCTGGTACGGTGATGTCAAAATTTACTGACGTAAAGGATTGAACATCCCCTGTGGTTGGATCGGTCGGATTAGTCGTTGTGCCATCGTCGACTGTTGCGGGTGGCTCACCGGAACTTTGGTCTTGTGGAGCGCTAGCTGTTGGCGCCGTGCTGGAGCCAGATGAGCAACCGGCGAGCAGTAGCAGGGTGAACACCATCACGAGTGCAAGCTGCACTGGTTTGTAGACGGGCGGGAGCATACAGAATCCTTTTTGAAGGCTATTTGAATATCGCGTAAGCGCACAGTATATGGGGTATCCCATCTTGAAATTGGCGAGCGATTAAACAATTGTGTCGGTACTAATACCTCGTCATGTGGCAGCCCACAAAGCCATCAATGTCTTCATTTCAGGCTGTGCGACGGTTCAAATTATCTAACATAGCGAACCGGCGTTTGGACGGCCAAGAGGGCCATGAATGAGTGTTTCTTGTATGGATGAAAGTGGGGCCGGAATCTTGTCGCGATGACTCTGGATTTTGGCAATTTATAAGTGCGATAATGCCGCCCTTGCCCAGATCTCATACGTGTCGTAAGCGAGAAAGACGCGTTTTGGCCCATCTGATTAAATTACCGTCGTTTTTCTACGCATTGAGTCAATCCCATGAGTAAAACTGTTGTCAATTCCTGGAATGAATTTGACCCGTTGAAGCACGTCATTGTCGGTCGTGCTGACCATACCTGCATACCTCCCAGCGAGCCGGCTACAGAAGCCAAAGTCCCTGAAGATAGCGATATGCGTGGCATGTGGGGCCCGCGCCCTCTGGAGACCGTAGAAAAAGCCAATGCGCAGCTAGACCATCTCGCGGCCACGCTGGAAGAGCGAGGGGTCAAAGTCGATCGACCCACGCCAATTCAGTGGAACCAGGCCGTCAATACTCCCGATTTTTCAACAGCCAGTCAGTTTGGCTGCATGCCACCACGTGATGTCCTGTTGACCATCGGAAGCGAGATTCTTTCAGCGCCCATGTCATTTCGGTGCCGATACTTCGAATATCTTGCCTACCACGACCTCATGCAGCGCTATTTCGATGAAGACCCGAACTTCCGCTGGGAACAAGCGCCGCGTCCACGCCTTGATGAACGCTCTTTCCAGGCTGGCTATTTCGACGAAATCACCATCGAAGAGCGCTTAAGCCGTACTGCTGCACTGGACTTTGTAACTACAGAGCATGAGCCATTGTTTGACGCAGCTGACGTCTGCCGTTTAGGCAAAGACCTGTTTGTTCAGCATGGCCTAACAACCAACCGCCGCGGCATGGAATGGCTACAACGTCATTTCCCGGATCATCGTGTTCACGCGGTCAACTTCCCTGGCGATCCGTACCCGATTCATATAGACGCGACCTTCGTCCCGTTACGTCCAGGTTTAATTATTAACAACCCGAATCGTCGGTTGCCAGAAGCGCAGCGTAAGATTTTTGAAGCGAATGATTGGGAAATTGTTGATGCTGCGCCTCCTTCTCACAATCAGCCGCCACCGCTGTGCTATTCCAGCACTTGGTTGTCTATGAACTGCCTGATTCTGGATCATAAGACGGTTGTTGTAGAAGCGAGTGAGGTCTATCAACAAGATCAAATGGACAAACTGGGTATGAATGTCATCCCTGTACCTTTCCGTGATGCGTATCCGTTTGGTGGTGGTCTGCACTGCGCAACCGGTGATGTCAATCGCGAAGGTAGCTGCGAAGACTATTTCCCAAATCAAGTGGGCGGCACGTTACTGCGAGGCTAAAGCCTGTAGGAAAACTGATGTGGTCGAGGCAATCTAAGCCTCGGCCATTACTCATCAGTTAGTGATAGCTCCAGTACGATAGCCTCTGAACTGTTGAGCTGCGTGCCCATGGCATGATCCAGTAGATCTCTGAAGTTATTGCCCGCAACATCCTCCAGATGTGAATCCACCCGAACCGTTATCCGCTCCTGATGCCAGCGATATTCTGGGGTGAAGATCCAAGTGTGTTCATCGTCTCTGATAGATATATCGCCGTTAACGGGCTGCCCATTCTCATCTAACACTGTGATGGCACTTTTAAGTAGCTCATAGTCAAATGGACGATCGAATACGAACACTAAAGGGTTGTTTGTGTTCTGTCCCGGTACTCGGGTTTCCCACGTTTTAGTATCGGGGAGGGTACGCAGGGCCTGGCTTGCGGTAAACGTTTTTCCAAAACCTCCAGTGAGTGGTTCGCCACGAGCGCTAGGCCAGCCATCGTTGATGAGTATAGTGTAGGTGTAGCTTTGTGCTAACGCAGGCCCCATGGACAGGTTCTGAGCGACACCTCGTTTTATTCGTCCCGGGTCCATCAGCAGCGTGAGTCTTTTTCTGTCCTCGCTCCATAGTTCCTGTTTAAACGACATGAAGGCCGCATCATCCACTTGGCCTGCAGCATCTACCAGTTTGATATGCCGGGAAGACACGTGCGGTTGCATGGGTGTCGAGAAATAGATATAGAAACGCAGGGTGTTTTCGGGAATGGCGCTGCCACTTGGGTAAATGCCAATGACTTTTGGCGCTGAAAAGGCTTCAACGTCGGGAATAAAAAATTCTGTAAGCTCCTGTATAACCTCGCCTTGGCTATTCGGGTAGTTTATTGAGATGGTGTAAATCTGAGCCTTCTCGAAAGCAAAGGCGGGTGTAAATGTCAGTTTGGTCTCGTGCGTATCATAACGACCGGCCATGGCAGTGCGCCCTTCACAGCAGTTGCTCGCGGGTCCTGTAAATAGTTTAAAGAGCTTTTCAGGGTGACTGTTTGTTGGACGATTCTCAAACTCCAGTTCTACGTGGGGACGATCATTGTTCGGCAGCAGAAGCTGGTAGTCGCTGGCATATGCGGTGGATCCGAACAAAAAGAAAACGCAGCCAAAGAGTTGCAAAGCTAGGGGCACTGGCTGCGTTTTGCGCGACATGACGACGACTTACTTTTTGTCTTCGTAGTACTGCGGGAAATCATATTCAGCAACTAAGTTGTAGAATCTGTTTGGAAACATGCTCGGGTTGGAATCCATGTTCAGACTGCCGCTGTACATATCCCGGGTTAATGAGACAAACAAATTCTCGCCTAGCGCATCTATATGCAGGGACATGCCGTCGAACATTACGGTTTTACCTACCGGTCCAATGGGCATTTGTGGTGACATATCCATTTGGCCACCGCGAGGTAGATCCGCTTCCGTATACACCTTTGCGTTATTCATGCTATCGACCGGAATAACCTGTGGAGAGCGGCTGTTGTTTGTAATAAACAGCATTTCTTGCCCTTGCATAGAGTACGACACCATGTCTAGCGGTTGTCCGTTTCCATAATCCGAAATAGCGCGAGCGGTGATTTTCTCACCATCGACTATTTCGTCTAATGCTATTAACGCAATAGGGCTGCAAGTGTATGCTGCTATCAGCTGAGGCTTGCCGTCAATATCCTGGATCGACATTGCGCGAATGGGCGCGCGAGTTTCGTATTGATCATGAGATAGGTGATAGATCTCAACACTGGCAGCACTTTGCTCTCCGTTGAATGGGTAAGGTATACGTCGAAGAGAGGATAAAAAGTTATCGTAGGCTACACCTGATACAAATAGCTCGCCTTCGTAAAACTCCATATCCATAATGGCTAAAGAGCTAAGTTTTATGTTGCCTTTCGCAAGATCTCGCGGTAGCGGGGGATTCTTGCCCACGCCACGAGGTCTAAAAGTTGTGTCCTGATCTGGAAAGTTATTCAGACTTTGCTTTTGAAATGGCAGGCTACCCAGATCTGTCAGAGCGAGTTTCCCATCCTGTTGAATTTTTATGATTGCCGGGGCAGACTCAAAATTGCCAATACGGGTTACCGATATAAAAATTTCCCCTGAAATCGGGTGTGCCGCTAAATCATTGATGGCTACGGCACTTGGGGATACTCCCAATATGTCCGCTATTTTTACGTCTATGTCCGCAACATTGACCGGCATTATGGATTCTGGGACATCGGCCGCTGTCATATCAAAGGCGTAGATAGCGCCGTTGTAGTTATCGCCCACGAATAAGGTTCCTGTGTCACTAAACTCCAGAGAACCGGCAAACTTCAAGTCGAGTTCAGCTGCATTTGCTAATGTTGCAGTCGCTAAACACGAAGATAACGTTAAGGGAAGTAGTACGACGTTTTTCAGATATCGCATCTGTTGGTCCTCTAGCTTTTACTGGAAATGACAGCAAACAAACAGGGGGGAAACCCTTGTTGATATGCGAGAAAAGCCGAAACCGAGGGTGCTGAACCCCATGACTAATATGTCATTAACGCATAATTAACGACTGAGGCATGCCCTGGGTGATGGCCGCCTTCAGAGTATATGGAAGTGAAGTTGATAGACCTATAGGGTTATTAGAATAGATTTTTCGGTAAACACGTGTAATTCAGGGAAACGCAATACCCCTGTTGGCAACGGCTACTCGTTCCAACTATTTTCATTCTGGTGGATTTCGTCGCAGAGTCTAGTCGTTCATCAACTGTGTAAATCCGCCATAGATCAAGCGACTGCCATCGAATGGCATGGGGTTTGTCTCGTTGTTTAGCCGTGGGTCACTCATAACCTTCTCCATGCCCGCATCTCTTACTGCTTTGGACGGCCAGCTAATCCAGGAAAATACAACGGTCTCATCCTCTTTACAATTGACGGCGCGTGGAAAGGAGGTCACCTCACCATCGGGTATATCATCACCCCAGTACTCAGAAAGTCCTGTTGCCCCATACTCTTTAAAAACAATAGCTGCAATTTTGGCGTGAGCTAAGTATTTCTCTTTGTTTGCCGTTGGAACTGCGGCTACGCAAGCATCGATATAATCCACTATTTGCCACTCCGGTTTCTGTTTTATTACGTGCAAAATAGCCTTTACGAATTTGCTTGTAAAGCAGGGCGGCGCAGCGTTGCAAGGCCTATCAGTTTTTGCGTTTTGATACTATCTCTATGCAGATCCGATATAAGTGGGTGTTGAATGAAACGTAGGCAACTTTTAGCAGGGGGGGCAGCGTTGTGTGCTTCAACTGTTTTCGGTAGTACTTTACAGTACAACCGCGACACCAAATTGTATGTGCCTCCCGAGGAAAGCCCTCATGAAAGAACTTTCATGCAATGGCCGGTCAGCCGAAGGGTTTATCGAGACAAGGAATTTCAGGAAATAATTCAGCAAACCATCGCCGATATAGCCAATGCCGTTTCCGAATTTGAACCCCTTGTACTGTTGGCCGCTAAGGAACATCATCGTCAAATTCGCAGGATGGTGTCTAACGCAGTTGAGCTATGGGACATACCCACAGACGATTTATGGTGTCGCGATTCAGGTCCGTTGTTTGCCAAGGATACTAACGATAAGTTGGTTGTCAGCCATTTGCAATTTAATGGTTGGGGGGACAAACAGACTCACTTAAATGACGCAAAGATCGCAGAACGTATCGCTAAGCTGTTAGATATTCCTTTAGTGTTTAGCGGATTGGTGGGTGAGGCTGGAGGTGTCGACCATGATGGTCATGGTTTGCTTATGGCACATGAAAGTTCTTGGGTAAACGACAACCGCAACCCGGGGCTTTCTCGTGCAGAGATAGAAAAACGATTGTTGTTGGCTTACGGTGCCCAAACCATGATTTGGTCGCCAGGGGTTTGGGATGAGGACATCACTGACTATCACATTGATAGTTTGGCGCGATTTACCTCCGCTGGGCGTGTGCTAATTAATTTGCCTCAAACACCAGATATGCAAGATCCTTTTCATGTCGCAGCCCTTGAAACCTATGATGCACTATTAGCGGCGGATCTAGACGTTGAAGTTATATCGGAGCCTGAATACCGCCGGGTGGACGATATAGAATTTGTCGCATCCTACGCGAACTACTATGCGTGTAATGGTGGAATCGTGGCCGCTCAATTTGGTGACGGTGATGCTGACGAGAGAGCACTAGACGCGCTCAAGCAGCATTATCCGGATCGCGAGGTTGTGAGTCTCAACGTCGATGCGCTTGGCGAGGTGGGCGGCGGTATTCACTGTGCGACACAGCAGATGCCGGTTTAGCGCGCTTGCAACTCTGAGCTGATGCTTTTTGTGCCCAAGTAAAACTTCCTGCTCAATCTGTATTATTACTATGCACGGTCGCGTTGTCTAAATAGGCAAGGCTACAACCGTTTTGGAGAACATCATTGTCTGTCACGACAAGCGTTGAGTTTACAGTGGCGGAAGGGTTTGCAAGGATGCCACATGCATCGTTGTCGACAACGTAGTTACCTGCTACTCGAACATTGTTAAGTGTCATTGTCGGATCCCCCGGGCGGCCCAATTCTATGCCATGGACCCCATGTGAAGGGTTTCGACAATTTGCGCAGTGACCGCTTACAACACTGTTGTCGGTAAATTCCAGGTTGTTCGCTTCAGATATATAAACCTGTCCACCACCGTAGAACTTCCCGTTGCTGTCGAGGAATCTACCGAAGATGTGGTTCTCACTAAAGTAATTGCCTGTAATGATATTCAGTTGATCACCACCTGCACCGTGAACAGCTATGGCGTTAGTGGCGTTTTCAGTAAATCTGGAATTAGAAATACGCAGCCCGGTAGATATGTTTGTTCTATCGTTCGGTTGCTTGTAGTGGCCTATAAACATGCCTAAAACATGTGAGTTATGAATAGAGCTGTTGTTGAATGTGAATCCATAGGTCTTATAGATCCACATAGCATAGGACGCTGCATTCAAAACATGCACTTCTTCAAACGATACATTCGTGCTTGTCGTGACGTCCACCATCTTCTGACAAAGCAAAGGACACTTAACGCCATTGACATCGTCATCAAGCGACATGTTTGTAATGCTTATGTCTGATGAGTTCAATATGCGTAAGAGTGAGGACTCTTTTTGGCCCACCATACGTTTAACAGTAAAGCCGTTGCCATCGATGGTCACATTCGCCTTCTTGCTTACGGTGATGGCACAGGGCAGCGTATTACAAATTATGTCGTTGGTCAGATCAATATAAGGCGCATTGCTCGACAAGCACGTTGATATTTCACTCATGCTTGACGC
>JAHDGK010000015.1:0-21969 GCA_020627685.1 Granulosicoccus sp.
GATACCACGCCCACCTCCGGTCACGATCGCAACTTTTTTATCTGATGTCATGACTGGTGTGTAAACATTACGTGAGAAAAACTGATGAACTCGACAATATTATCGACATGAGCATGCCAACAAATCCTCATAATTTCATTTGTTGCACTTGCGCAGATAATCCGCCGTCTAGCACCCAAAGCTGACCAGATGCATAGCGCGCTTCGTCGGAAGCCAACCAGTTAACCAGGTTGGCAACATCGGTCGGTGTACCGTAAGTGCGCATCGGGTGAACATCCCGCACAGCTTGCTGTAAGGATTCAATATCGCCTCCTTCACCGCCAGAGCCATCACCGTTGAAAAAACTTTGCAACATCGGTGTATCGATATATCCCGGACATATGGCGTTAACGCGTATCCCTTCAGGTCCATGATCACATGCCATTGCTTTTGTCAGTGCATGTACAGCCCCTTTACTGGCACAGTAAGCAGCCAGTCCTGGATCGGCGATAAACCCGTCGTAGGAGCCAAAATTAATGATGGAGGCGCTACTGCCATTAGCTGCCGCTTTGCGCAACAACGGCAATGCGTATTTTCCCATGAGAAACGTACCAGTCACGTTAACGGCAAAACTACGATTCCATTCGTCCAAGGAGGTATCTTCAATGGTCTTTTCTATTTCAATACCTGCAGCATTAACCAGGATATCCAGTTTTCCATCGCGTTCGCGTACGAACTCCATCAGGGACTTAACACTTTCTTCAGAGGTCACATCCAGCGGAACAAAGTGAGCACCGCTAGCAGACTCATCGTCAAAAGAACCTTGCTGGGTTAAATCTGCCGCATAAACCGTTGCTCCTTCTTTGGCAAAACGTTCACACAATGCTCGTCCAATACCACCACATCCTCCAGTCACTACCGCAACTTTATTCTCGAGAATCATGATTTAACCTCTGCGTACGCGTCGAGTACAAGACCATGAAAATGATGCACGGCATGTTCGGATTTACCGGAGCCATCCGGATCGTGGACTATGCGGCCCTGAGTAAAAGCAGGTGTATTCATGCCTCGCTGGACGCTCTCAACCAAGGCAATATCTTCTACCTGAAGCACTTCGTCAATGTAACGAATAGCTTCTTTCTCCATCGGATCCGCATCCGGTGTCTCTAGATAAAAATCATATATTTCAAACGTCCGGTCATGAGCAGCCGGGATAATGTTCATCACAATCATAGAACTGCGCCCTGGATAACGCATGAGACAAGTGTTCGGCCAGAGCCACCACACTGCGTGCGTTTTAACCGTAGCCGCAGAAACATCATAAGCAGAATTTGGAGAATTCCCGGCATCAGCCATATGGCTTGAATAGATGCCATGCGTTGATACTTTATACGTATCCATATCTACCAACTGGCAGAAGTCCTTATGGGCAACAGGACAGTGATAGCACTCAAGAAAATTATCTACGACGTTCTTCCAATTTGATTGAATGTCATAGGTAAGTCGGTGCCCGAAAGTCAGTTGATCGACATCGGGGGCCCAATGTCGAATTTCATTCTCGAGCTCGCCTGTTTGTGAGGCAAGTGAAGATGCGAACGGATCCAAATTGACGTATACGAAGCCGCAAAACTCCTCAACCTGCACCTTATCTAAACAAATATCCTGAGTGGCAAACTCGTCTAGATTTTCAGTATGAGGTGCTCGATTGAGTTGGCCATCGAGCCCGTAGCTCCAAGCGTGATAAGGACAAACAATACCGCCTGTGACACCTTCTCCGAGCAATAGCTGATGGGCTCTGTGCTTACAAACATTATAAAACGCACGCAGCTGCCCCTGACGATCTCGAACCACGATGATGGGTTGACCTGCGATGTCTACAGCAATGTACTGACCTTTTTGACGGACTTTTTCAACGTGACAAACCCATTGCCAGGTTTTGCCCAAAATTTGCTTCACATCGACGTCATGCCAGCGAGGATCGATATACGCCTCTTTTCGCAGAGAATACGATTTCGCCGGATTCGGATCATACCCATCTTGTATGGACCGAAAGTCTGAAGGCATCAATGGTGTATTCATTCAACAGCCCTGACAGGTTTTTGGAGGTGAAGACTGTTGATTCAATACCATTTTTAGATCGTTTTATCCACTGCAACCACCAACCTTTTCAAGGCATCTTCCAGCTCATCATCGCTTGCGATAAACGGTGGTGCGAGCAATATGTGATCTCCCACTTTACCGTCGCGCGTCCCCGGCATGGGGTAACAAACCAACCCTTCCGCGAATGCCGCTTTTTTAAGTTTTGCCGCAAGCTTCATATCCGAATCGAATGGGGTTTTCGATTCGCGGTCGTCCACAAATTCGAGTCCCCAGAAAAAGCCTCGCCCTCGAATATCGCCGACATTAGGATGTTGACCAAAGTGCGCCTGAAGACGGGATTGCAAAAACTCGGCACGTTCAGACACTTTATCGACCCATTGATTTTCTATCATCTCTGTCAAAACCGCATGGGCTGCAGCCGCAGCGACTGGATGCCCCAGATACGTGTGACCATGTTGAAAAAATCCGCTACCCGAGGCGATTGCATCATAGATAGCAGAGGTGCACAGCATGGCTCCAATCGGCTGGTATCCAGCGCCTAATCCTTTGGCTATACACAAGATATCCGGTGCAATGTCATCAGCGTCACAGGCAAACAAATGACCGGTACGGCCCATGCCGCACATCACTTCATCAAGAATTAACAGCACCCCGTACTTATCACAGATTCTTCGAACCTCTTTGAAGTAGCCATCAACAGCAGTAACCGCACCTAGTGTCGCACCCACGACCGGTTCTGCTAGAAACGCCATGACAGAATCAGTACCTAAGCGCAGGATTTCATCTTCAAGCTCACGCGCAGTACGCAGCCCATACGCCTCCAAAGACTCATCCGAATTGCGTTCAGCGTACTCATAACAAGGAGCAATATGACTGACGTCTACCAACAATGGAGAAAACTGCTCGCGTCTCCATGCGTTGCCTCCCACCGCTAAGGCTCCAAGCGTATTTCCGTGATAGCTTTGTCTGCGGGCGATCAAATGCTTACGCTGCGGCTCACCCCGTTCAACGAAATATTGGCGCGCAAGTTTGATAGCACTCTCAACAGCTTCCGAGCCACCGGAGACAAAATAAACACGCTCTAAGCTGCCTGGTGCATGCTGAATCAGTAGATCTGCGAGTTGCTCTGCAGGTTCAGAACTAAAGAAACCCGTGTGCGCAAACGCAAGCTTATCGACTTGTGTTTTTATTGCGTCACGGACTCGCTCATTGCTGTGTCCCAGACAAGACACCGCAGCGCCTCCAGAGCCATCAAAATAACGCTTACCGGAATCATCAATGAGATAACAGCCATCGCCACCAACGGCTATGGGAAACTCTGTATGGCAATGCCGTGGAAAGACGTGGGACATAGAATTGAGCCGAATTGTTTAAAGAAAGAAATTAATAGTTGTTAAACGTGTACAAATCCTAAAGGGAGTCAGTCACTTTCATTCGGGAGCCCGATGGATCGAACAAAGCCTCAATACTGACTGTAGCCGATGAGTGCACACCTGCAATATCCACTGTCACTCGATCACCCGTGCTTAATTTATGGGTTGTTTGCGCAAGAGCGATTGGACTACCGACGCGATAACCATAAGCGCAGGTAGTCGTTTTGCCAATAATTTCACCGGCCATTAATACGGGTTCGTGCCCTAAAGGCACAATATCCAAATCGTCAAAGCGCAATGACACAACTTGGTGAGAGCTATCGGGCAAGCCGTTCTGAGAAAGAGCGTCAAACCCAATAAACCCTCCGGTTTTGCGCGTAAATTGCGCTAGTCCGACATCGTTGGGCGTCACGTCCGAATCTAACTCATGGCCCATAGCCCGAAATCCCTTTTCTACCCGCATGGATGTTTGCGCAAACAACCCCGCAGGTGTCGCACCGGCCTTTAGCAAAGCTCTATAAAGGGGAGCAACGTCAGATGATGGGCACGTGATTTCCCAGCCAGCCTCACCGACATAAGAAAGCCGCGCAGCTCTAACCTTTATACCTGCTAAGTAGGTTTCAGCATGCTTGAAAAACCCCAGAGACTGAAGCTCTGCCCCCAAGACTTTCGCAATGGACATTGAATCGGGCCCCATTAATGCCAACGTCGCATAGTCTTCAGTAACATCTGTCAGCTTTACTTCATAAGCATTTCCGCCATCGGAAGCGCATTGACGAAACCACGCTAAGTCTTTTTTAATGGCTGTCGTTCCTACGAATAAACGGTAGTGCTCTTGCGATAACCGTTGCACAGTAATATCACTTTCAAAAGTTCCTCGTTCATTGAGCACCGAAGTGTAAATGACAGAACCGGAAGGCCTATCAAGATAGCCTGCACAGGTCTTCATCAAGAATTTTTCAGCATCGCATCCAGTAACATCAATTTTGCCAAAAGAACTTAAATCAAATACCGCTGCCTGCTCATGCGCAGCCATTACTTCATCCTTGACGTTTTCAAACCAATCAGGCTTGGCAAACGTCAGTTTAGGTGCTGAGGCTGCGTTAAAATACAAAGGTCTTTCCCAACCAAAATACTGACCGGTAAACGGCCGATGTTTTTCATGCTCCGTTTGCAGCGGTAAGCGCCTTAAGCCTCTGGCAGTATTGAGTTGTTTCGCCGGGTACGCAATATCGTAATGAGTCCCTAGAATTTCCGGTGCGCGAGCCATTAGATGCTCAATTGAATTAAATACCGGTGCAAAACGCTTTGCATCGGCTTCGCTCAAGTCATATGTTGGCGCGCCGTGCACAATACAGTGCGCCAAATTCATACCGGCACCGCCGCCGGAAGCTAGACCCACTGAATTCATTCCGCAGCCTAGAAACAAACCTTTGGTTTCAGCTGTTTCACCCAGCATGAATGTGCCATCCGGCGTAAAACTCTCTGGACCGTTAAGCAGCATTTTGACTTCTGCCTCTTCCAACACAGGGAGACGGTGCAACGCGTTTTCCATCATGGGCTGAAAATGATCCCAGTCTTCCGGCAATAAACCGAACTCAAAATTCGCATCGAGTACACCCGGCTTAATCGGCTTACCCATGGGTTCGAAACACCCCACCAGTAGACCTCCCGAGTCATCGCGAATGTACAAGTGATTATCGTGGTCAGATAGCGTCGGTGTGTTTCCGCTTATCCCCTCAATGGGTTTCGTTAACAAATAAAAGTGCTCACACGCCAAGGCAGGAACTTCGGCACCTGCCATCGCACCGATCTCACGGGACCACAACCCAGCGCACAACGCGATAGCGTCACACTTGATTGTCCCCTGAGTAGTCTCGACTCCGGTCACCCGGCCGTTGTCTGTAATAACGCCGGTCACCCCGGTGTCTTCAAACAATGTAGCACCGGCAGTTTTCGCAGCTTTTATCAGTGCAGCACACACATCATTGGGAGATACCCTCCCATCATCTGGTGACCAAACCGCTCCGAGAACATCGTCGGCATTCATTAACGGCCAACGCTCCCGCGCCTCATCGACTGAAATTGAACTGGCGTTGATGCCATAAGCACGGGCTAATGCTTCCTGACGCTTTACATGGATGAGACGATCCGGATTCGTAGCCAGGGAAAGCGAGCCCTTTTGAATCCAACCTACTGACTGCCCCGTTTCCTTTTCCAGCTGGCTATATAAATCAACGGAGTACTGAATCATCCGCGTTAAGTTGCGGGAATGCCTCAATGCTCTTACCTGAGCGGCAGAATGCCAGGTTGTGCCTGATGTCAGCTTGTTACGCTCTAACAAGACGGCATCAGTGACGCCCAGTTTTGCCAAGTGATACAGCGTTGAACAACCCATAATGCCGCCGCCGATAACGACAACTGAAGCATGCTGGGGTAGTTTTCCGACCATGTTAGCGCGGCTCTTTAACAATTGCGCATTATTGAAACATTTGTTTCACATGTTGACAAGCACTAATACATTTGAAACACTGCGTTTCATGTCATTAGCCAATGCGCATCCAAGCGTACAAAATTCAATCACCGAACATTACGACGAACTCAGCGATGCCTTAAAGCTCGCAGCCGATTTCATCGTCGATAACGGTTTCGAAATTGCCACGCGATCTCTGCGTTCAATCGCTCATGAAAGCGGCTTGTCCACGTCGAGCTTTTCGCGCCTCGCGCGGGCCATCGGTTATGAACACTACGAACAACTTCGAGACATGGCTCGCGAAGAGCTAGCCCACAGCTCAAATCAGCTCGCAACCAAAGCTCAACAATTGCGAGAAGATGCGGATGTTCCATTTCTACCCAGACACGTCAATGCGTGCGTAGCAAACATTCAGTCGCTGACAAACGATATCAATGCCGCCGAACTTGACGCAGCCGTTGATACCCTGGCGAGCGCAAACAAGGTCATGATTATCGGATCGTTAAGCTCAGCCGGCTTCGCCGACTATTTTGCCTACCTGACAAGCTGGTTTGATGGACGATGGAGTGTCGCAGGGCGTAACGGCGTCACAATGGCAAGCTCGCTGTCACGGTTGACTCGTGATGATGTAGTCATCGTTGTCTCTAAAGCACCCTATGCAAAACGCGCAGTACTCGCGACAGAAATGGCTGCAGAGCGTAACGCCACGATTATCGTCCTAACAGATAGTCATACGTTTCCGGCTATTAAACATGCAAAACACGTCTTCATTCAAAAAATAGAAAGTCCGCAGTTTTTTTCATCCTATGCTGCCACGTTAGTCTTAATTGAAACGCTTGCAGGCATGCTGTTATCCCGGGCTGGCGACAAAGCTATAGAAGAAATTCAAAGTATTGTTCAGCAAAACCAACGCCTCGATGAAATCTCACACAGTTAATTAAGAATAGATGATTGCCCTACCGACAATAATGGTGGCACCCAATGGTGCGAGAAAACTCAAGGCCGACCATCCCGCTATCCCCATTAGCATAAGCGAAACGGTTGAAACAGCTGCAGCCTGTTACGATGCCGGGGCGACAGGCTTGCATTTACACGTACGCAATATCGATGGCAGCCACTCGCTCGATGCTACGCTTTACCAGCAAGCCATAGCTGAACTGAACATTGCGGTACCCGAACTGCACATTCAAATTACAACTGAAGCGGTGGGTCAATACACCCCTGAACAACAAAGACAAGTTGTACGTGAGGTTGCACCACAGTCTGTCTCTGTATCTCTGGCCGAAATGCTCAGTGAAGGTAAAACACCTGAAGCCCTGAGCTTTTATAAAGAGTGTCACAATGATGGCATCGCTGTGCAGCATATTCTCTACGGGCAGGACGATTTGACAGCGTTAAGTCAGTTACTTGATTCGCAGTGCATCCCTACTGGTGGTTTACAGCTTCTGTTCGTGCTGGGACGGTACACCGAGAATCAACAAAGTTCTCCAACAGATCTTGACCCCTTTTTGGAGTGGATGAAAACCCACTCTGTATCGGCAGACTGGGCATTATGCGCGTTCGGAGCTCAGGAAACCGCTTGTCTCTACAAAGGACTATGCGCGGGTGGAAAAGCGCGAGTCGGCTTTGAAAACTCCTTTTTTAACGAAGATGGCAGCGTGGCTAAAGATAATGCAGAAAGAGTTGCCGAGATGAAAACAAAACTCGCTAGCAGGGACACACACTGAAACGTATTGATTAAAAAGGGTGCAGCAGGTGCGTTCTAGGTGCATGCTGCTCCCGCTGTCAAACACTTCGCAAAAGGCTTGCGGCGTGTTAAGTTGTTGGAATTGAGAGAATCTGAGCATCGGACTAGGCGTAGTAACAGCGGTAGATCATCTATACGGTCTTCCGTAAAAATAACCACATAAGTACACACTTAAATTGGAGCATTATTTTGAACTTACAAAAAATCACTTTGGCGGCCGTTGTTGCCACCACCCTGGGCGGATTATCATCCGCTGCACATGCCGCTTGCACTAACGATGTATGGAACAAAGTCATGGAGCGCGGCAAAGTTGTTGTTGGTGTTAAAGCTGACTACAAACCTTGGGGTTTCCGTAATACTGATGGCGAGATCGTCGGTATGGAAATTGACCTGGCTCAGGCTGCTGCCGATGCCATGGGCGTTGAACTGGAAACCGTTGCCGTTCAATCATCAAACCGCATGCAGTTTTTAGAGCAAGGCAAAATCGACATGATGATCGCCACCATGTCTGATCGTGCCGATCGTCGTGAAATCGTTGGTATCACTCAACCCAACTACTACACCTCAGGCACCAACATCATGGCGCCTAAAGCACTAGGCTTCACCAACTGGGAAGACTTACGTGGCAAGCCTGTTTGCGGTAAGCAAGGCGCGTTTTATAACGAAGTTGTGACCGAACGTTATGGTGTCAACATCGTTGCCTTTACCGGTAATGCAGAAGCCAAGCAAGCGTTGCGAGACAGAAAGTGCGTCGCATGGGTATACGATGACTCTTCAATCGGCTCTGATTTATCATCAGGTGACTTTGACGATTTCGAAATGCCTTTAGCCTCTGAAGATGACAACCCATGGGGTTTGGCTGTACCACTGGCAGAGAAAGAGTGCGTGTTCGGACACTTTATGTCCGGCCTTACGTTCAACATGCATCAGTCTGGTCAGCTAATGGAGTTGGAAGCTAAGTGGGGCATCAAGCCAACGGCCTATCTGGCGGACAAAAATGCAGCCTACGGCGATTGGCTAGCAGGTAAGTAAGATTTGATTTAACCATCGGAAGGCTTCACACCAGAAGCCTTCCGATACTCAATCCCTCTTTGCCTTAGTCGCTGCCGTTAATCCCGCTTATGCTAGAAGCTTTCACTGAGTTCTTCAGACAGTTAGCGGACGACTATCCGCGCTGGAATTTCATTTTTTTTCACGAACCCAGGCAATGGGCCAGGATCGTGAAAGGTCTTCAGCACACCGTTGTATTATCTATAGCGTGCGTGCTCTTCTCGGTTGTTATCGGCGTTATCGGTGCCTGGATGCAGAGCTCTCCCTCTGTATGGGTTCGGCGCATTGTTCAAGGATACATTCAGTTCTTTCGAAATACGCCGCCATTCGTGCAGCTGTTATTTTTCTATTTTGCACTTGGCCAATTTACACCAGCCGTAACAGCACCCGACGGCTGGACACAAGTTCCGCTTATTTCAAACATTGGCTGGGCAATCATTTCATTGTCATTTTTTGCTGGAGCCTTCAACGTAGAAATTTTTCGATCCGGCATTGAAGCTGTGCCGGAATCGACCCAAGAGGCTGCTAGCGCATTAGGCTTTACGCGACTGCAAACCTACAAAGAAATCGTCTTACCGCTAGCTTTCAGAGTATCTTTGCCTGCGCTAAACAATAACTTGGTGAATCTTGTAAAAACCACGACTCAAGCCATTGCCATTGCCGTACCGGAGCTACTGTACCAATCCGTGAGTATTTGGAGCGACTACCCGAGCGCTCAGTACCCCACCATGATATTGCTGTTTTTCTCTTTCATATTCCTCGTTGGCATTTTGGTATTTGGAATGTCACGCTGGGAAAGAGCCATGCGCATACCGGGTTACGGAGGGTAAAAGATGAACAAGAAAAATACCATTCCCGGTATCAACACCGAACCGACAACAAACTTTGCGGTACTCAAGCCGTTTAAAGCCACTGCTGCCGGTGAACCTGAAGATCTACTCTTTTCGCGTTGGCTCGCATCAACACCTATTTGGGCTTGGGTCCTGATGTTGGCAGCCGTATTTATCTGGCCAACTTTCAGCTACGCTGCAACCGCCTACACCACAGCCGATGCTTTTCAGGCATTACTACGATGGATACCCTTCATTGTCACGGGTGGGTTTTTATTTAATGTCATCATTTCATTTTTTGCCATGCTCATTGGCACGATACTCGGGATCGTTCTGGGCTTAATGCAAATTTCACCGTCTTTCTACATTCGTTGGCCCGCTCAAGTTATTACTCAGGTTTTCAGGAATTCACCCTGGTTAGTGTTGCTGTTTATCGTTCTGCTTGCGCTACCGTACGAGATAGAAATTGGCGACACCATCATCAGAATTCCTGACTGGGTGAAAGCGGTATTCGGTTTGTGTCTGCCTATAATGGCTAACATCGCTGAGGTGGTACGCGGGGCCATTAACTCGGTACCCAATGGCCAATGGGAGGCCGCAGAGTCGCTGGCTTATACCCGTCACCAAACACTGTGGCAAATCATTCTCCCTCAGTGCTTTAAGCGCATGATTCCACCGTGGATGAATTGGTACGCCATCTTAACAATGGCAACGCCTTTATGCTCACTACTGGGTGTTGAAGAACTAATCACACTAAGCCGACAAGCCATAGAAGCTGAAAACAATCGGCCTGAGCTGCTGGTGCCTTTCTACGGTTTCGCGTTACTCATCTTTTTCGCTTATTGCTATCCGATTGCTCGCGCAACCATTGCGCTTGAGCGTCGCTTCGCCGTCAAACTCTAGAGAACATCAATGTCACAAAACGCTTGGACAGACGACCAGCCAATCGTCTCAATTAAAGATGTACATAAGTCTTTCGGGAGTCTTGAGGTTCTTAAAGGCATCTCAATGGATGTTATGAAAGGCGAAGTAATCTGCATCATTGGTCCATCCGGCTCAGGGAAATCCACGTTAATCCGGTGTGTCAATGCCCTTAACGATATTCAATCGGGTTCCATCAAAGTGGAAGGTCAGGAAGTCAATGATAAAGATCTGGATAAACTTGAGTTGCGGAAAAAAGTGGGTATGGTGTTTCAGCAGTACAATCTTTTCCCGCATAAAACCGCTCTGGAAAATATCATGATGGCGCCTATTAAGGTGCTAAAGCAAAACCCCGCTGATGTGGAAAAGCGTGCCAGAGAACTCATTGCCAAAGTCAGACTGCAAGGAAAAGAAAACGCCTACCCTGGGGAATTATCCGGTGGTCAACAGCAACGGGTGGCTATTGCTCGTTCGTTAGCAATGAACCCTGACATTATGCTGTTCGACGAGGTCACAGCGGCGCTCGACCCCGAAACTGTCAAAGAAGTATTAGTCGCTATTAAAGATCTGGCTGAGGACGGCATGACGTGTATGTTGGTAACCCATGAAATGGGATTTGCAAAAGAAATTGCCGATCACATTTATTTTACCGATCGAGGCGTCATCGTTGAACACGGGCCACCTGCCACTTTCTTCGACAAAGCTGAAGACCCGAGAACCAGAGAGTTTCTTAGCCAAATCCTCTAGCCTTTTCGCACACCGGCAAGACATGTCACCTAAGTATGTAATGAACGAGGAAACCAATCACACTTTGGATGTGACCCTTGAAGCCTTGCTGGTGACAATCAACGGCAACTCGATTCCATTAGAACCCATGTTACTGCTTAACCTCGATATGCCCATCGAAATGCTTTTGGGCACTCCATAAGCGATAGGTGGCTAGAGGCTGTTACCTATGCACAAGTAAGAGCCGATGTTTCTGCTTTGCTATTACTACCAAAAACTGCGGAAGCACTGATATTTTTACCCACCTGAACACGAACAGTTCCACCTCGTATTTCAGAGTTGCTGACTCGTATATTTCCCAGTTCACTGTTTGTCAGGGTATCGTCAACATCGATAGTAAAACTAATTGAGTCACCAGAACCCAGTTTTTCGATCGCAAGAGACAACGCTTTGTCGCCATCGTTGACGCGTTGACTTGAGATGAGCTTGACGGCGCCTTGAGTCACCTCAAACGGTTGAAAAACTTCAACGCCTGCACCCGCTGCTGTCGTGTCGAAGATCAACTTTCCATCAGTTCCCGTCAGATCGATGTTGAAAACCACATCATTAAGGACACACTCACCGGTGTAGGTAATGGTAAACCTGTCCTTAGGAGCCCCTTCCCTGAAGTCCACTGTTACGTTAGCGTGTGCAAGCTGAGCGGAGCAAACTAAGGTGCTTGCGAGAAGTGCGCGCTGAAAATTGAACATTCGATGTGAACCGGATAGCTATTTGAAGCTTTTACGGCATAAATCCTTGTTCAGAGCACCGAGCGATGAAGGCGAAACGCGATCAGCTAAGAATGCGCTAACAGTCACACTATTAAAGCCCCTATCTGTCTGATTTATTTATCTTTTAATAAAAAGTGCCAACCTAACACTCTTTCGCAAAATAATGCATCCAGTGTGTGAACTGTTAGATACTAATTTTTCATTGCAAGCCGATACATAACTGCAAGGTGAGGTGTGCAAGCCCTCACTCAGCTCATTATTTCTATCGCCACTATTTTGTAACATTATGCCTTCTACAACCAATCTATCAGTTAAGGAGACCGAAACTCCCTTGAGGGATTTCGAGCTATTGGACTGCATTCCGCTGCCCACGCGCATTCTCACACTGACCGATGAAGGCAAGCCCGTTTACTACCAGCTCAACAAAATGGCCATTCAGAATACCGGAATGCCGTTGAGCGAAATATTGGGCAAGAGCGCAGAAGAGATTTTTCCAGATCAGTTTGGGCAGATTGCCACTCAGTATCACCTGGATGGTTTTCGATCAAAAAAACTTCTAACTTACACGCACAAAATGCAGTTGCCTGCCGGACTGCGTACCGTTCAAACGAGTCTGTGTCCCGTTAAAACAGAGGTTGGTGAACCCGAGTACCTTGTTGCAACAACAATGGACATTACAGACCAGAAGCGTAACGAGGCGCAATGGCTAAAAGCTGAAACCATCAATCAGGAGATCAAAGACTTCACAGCATTAACAGCTCACGACCTAAGAGGACCAATGCGTCGAGTTGGCATGTTCGCAGACCTGCTGAACGAAGATTTTAAAGATCTGGGCGATGGAAAAAAGCAAATGATTTCTACAATCAAAGACACCTCAGAGAGGGCTTTAAAACAAATATCCAGCTTATTGGAGTACTCGGCCAGCATCGCAACGTCGCTGAGCGACATAACCACATTCGATTTAGATTTGATGTGCGCAGACTTATTCAATTTGTGCGATCCGTTGCGCAATCACTATCTGACAAGACAATCGGCAAGCATTACTGCAGATAGAACGGCCGTACAAATTATCTTACGCAATCTGATCGACAACGCTATCAAGCATAACTACCCTGAATCCATAGCACTCCATGTGAAAGTCGAGAAAAGTTTAAAGTTGCCGGGACAACTTGTTTACACGCTTTCAGACAATGGTGATAGCGACGTGGCCGAACTACTCAACGATGCGCCATTAGAGTTCCTCGAATCAGAAATCGGGCTACGTTCTATACAACGTTTGCTCACCTCTCGTGGTGGATCGCTGAGTTTGAAGCCGGCAACCGACGGCTTTGGCGCCATTGCCCAGTTCTCGCTACCGGGCAAAATTAACTAGCGTTAGTTAGTCGGCGATTTCCAAGTCGTAAACCATAATACCGTCCACACCACCCTCAGAGGCAGCGACCAGTTTGCCACCGGTTTTTTGGTGTTCTTCGTCTTCCAGATAGACATCGCGGCTGGCGGCATCTTTGAAGTCGACGATAAAGCCGTCTGAATATCCCTTGTCCATACCGGTTTCCGGGCTGACGTTGTGTCCAATATGTACGGCTAAAATACCGTCGAGATGGTTTTTAAGCGCGTCGATTTCCGAGAACAACTCAGCCTTCAGCGTCTCACTAACATCGCTTTTGAATCGAATAAATACACAATGGCGGATCATGTTGATGACTCTCTACTAAAAACAACACTATAGCGTCAAAATCCACACTTATTGCATATTTATGGGTGTTGTAAGCTGTAGTCTCTGACGTAATTGGACATGCTTGGTGAGATTATGACTTTTTCACTTCCGACATCATCAAAACTATCGTGCTTCTGCGCCATTCTGTGCGGGCTGGTCTTAAGCGCAGGTCATGCGCAAACGGACTTTCCGATCGCCGATGCCCACATCCACTACAGCCACGACTCCGTCGAATACACGCCACCGGAGCGTGTTATTGAGTTGATGCGCAGTGCCAACTTAAAATTCGCGCTGGTATCCAGCTCTGATGACAACGGAACTCAGCTGCTCAGCGAACTCGCCCCTGATCTTATTGTTCCCGGGCTGCGGCCGTACCGCCGCCGAGGCGAGCTTTCAACCTGGTTCACCGATGATGGCGCCCTCGCCTACGTTGAAGACTTACTCGCCACCAACGCCTACGCAAGCATTGGTGAGTTTCACTTGTACGGCGAGAGCGCCGATTTGCCTATCCCACGTCGAATTGTCGAATTAGCCGATCAGTACAACCTGATACTGCACGCACATTCAGATGCAGATGCTGTTGAGCGGCTTCTTGCTCAAAACTCAAAGGTCAAAGTTCTGTGGGCGCACTCTGGATTTGACTCGCCTGCCGAGATTGCCGACATGCTCAGCAAGCATGACCGTCTTTGGGCCGATCTGGCCTTTCGCTCAGAAGTTGGCAGTGGTGGGCAACTCAGTGAAGACTGGATTGAACTGTTCACTCAATACCCGGATCGCATGATGCTCGGGACCGATACCTACACACCCGAGCGCATGTATTTCATTCCCGAGCATGCAGAAGGTGCTCGCGTTTGGCTCAGCTCTTTGCCGGCAGACATCGCGGAAGGGGTTGCCTGGAAGAACGCCTACAATTTAATCATGCCGCATTGGGAAGCCAATCGACCGGCAAACCTTGGTTCACCCAATGCGACCGCTAACTGCGGTGTTTCGGATGATGACAATACGCATATCGTGGGCGATGAACCAACAGTCGTTGTTCAGGCACTCAAGGCAATTGAAGTAAGCGAACCTTTTTCGGTGTTAATTACTGTGTGCGACACCGATGTCAATGATATGAAAATCAAACTCAACGCCAGCATGCCGGCGCACGGTCACGGCATGAACTACGAACCTGAACACAGCGTTATGGAACATACAGATTCGCAACTTAAAGTTCAGGTTGACGGCCTTGTACTACACATGCCTGGCAATTGGGAGTGGTTGGTGGAATTACGCACACCGGATATGAAAACCGAACTCACCTACGATTTCGATTTGCAGTAAACCTAGAGCATGATGGAGCCGACTACCCAAGCTTCAAAAGTACATTCGCATTACCTGTACATAAAACTTAAGCAGAACCTTATGTGGTTATACGCAGTTAAGACGCTCCGGATACTTCTATTGGGTTCGGTTCTGTTCAGTACATCAGCAAACACCCAAAGTCAGAAAACAGGTTCTGACGGTTCACCCGTTGCCGCAACAAGCGCAGCCGAACAGAGCAGTTTTGCAACGCTTAACGCTGCAGAGAAATCACTTATCGCGGTCTTTGGTCCGTGGCCGAAAGAGCTTCCTCCTGACGCCGGGAACGAGCTTTCAGGACAGCACTGGGCTGAGTCTCTCGGACAACGACTGTTCCACGAACCGGCACTGTCAGGCGATGGCAAAATCACCTGTGCTAACTGCCACCAGGCAACCAAAGGCTTTACCGATGGGCTGCCCACCGCAAAAGGTACTTCTACACATGTGAGAAACACGCAAGGCCTGTTAGACATCGGCACGCAGCGCTGGTTTGGTTGGGACGGAGGGGCCGACAGTCTTTGGGCGGCTAGCCTTCGCCCCATGCTATCTGACATCGAGATGAACGGGGACTTCACGACCATCTCAAAACGATTACGCAAAGAACAATACATCGCAGACGCGATAGCTCAATCCCCGACACCTATTGCATTGGACGAGCTGGACAACGAAGCCTTTGCCGTACTACTAAGCAAAGCAATAGCCGCCTATACGCGCACTCTGGTCTCTGGACAAACGCCTTTCGATCAATACCGTTTAGCCGTACTCAACAATGATGTTGACGGTCAAAAACAGTATCCACAAGCTGCAATACGCGGATTGAAAATTTTCTTAGGAGAGGCTAACTGTCATGTGTGTCACTTCGGACCGAACTTCTCCAACGGAGAATTCCATGACACCGGACGCCCTTTCTTTACAGGTGTCGGCCAGGTAGACCCTGGACGCTATACCGGCATTCAACGCGTTCGGAAAGATGTCTTCAACTTGCAGGGAAAATATAACGGTACCGGCGAAGCAGCTGAGATTAGAAAGACTCAAACAGTGACCTTGGGGCAGGTCAATTTCGGACAGTGGCGAACACCAACGTTACGCCATTTAACGTTGACCGCCCCCTATACACACGACGGTAGCCTACGTACCTTAAGAGAGGTCGTTGATTCTTATGCAGACATTAACCCGGAACGTCTACACGCTCAGGGAGAATCGTTATTAAAGCCACTAAGCTTAGATAATGCTGCGCGAGAGGATCTTGTGCGTTTTTTGGAAACGCTTACAGTTTCAATCCAGTAGACACATCAAACACACGCAATACAACAGAATGACGGTGTGCTATCAGCCGATTTTCTCGATTGCTCTGAGAACATCGCGTCGGCTCACTTGCCCAACCAAACGGTTGTTATGCAGAACTGGAAAACGACGACGATTGGGTTGATCGATAAACTTCTGCGCCAGCTTTAAGATACTGGTTTCAGCTTCAACGGTGTCGACGTTCGGAGTCATGTAGTCACGGACCAATCCGCCCATGTCTTCATGGTAGCCAGCAGTCAGTGCCATCTTCATGCAGTCTTGTTCGGACAACATGCCGACAAGATTGCCATGGTCATCAACCACAGGTGCGCCAGATATACGCTTTTCCAATAGATGGCTGATAGCGACTTTCATACCCATATCGGGCTTGAAGGTCACCAGAGTTGCGGCCATATAGTCGCTGACTTTGATGGTTTTAAGCATCAGTGCTTCCCGGTTGCTTGTTCAGTTGAATAGATGAACGAGTCAGCGGTTGGGCATCACCTGCAACGGGTGCCTGTGCCTCAGCTTTTTTACGGCTCTTGCAGGGTCGTGAACACGATTGGCAGGCACCTGACCCGTCAACCGCGTTCAATCCGCCACAGCTACCGGCAATGGGGTTCAGACCAAACATGACACCCACTGCCATGCCAGCGACCGCCAGCATCATAATGAAAAATGTCACGAGAAATAGAGTCATACCTGATTACCGAATGCCCTGTGTTTTTAACCTAACAGCTGCTCGAACTTGTCACTGTACACCTCTTTGAGCGATGTGCCAGATTTCAAGATCATATAAGCCGCCACCTGATGCTTCTGAGCGAACGCCATTGCCTCGTCAGGCCCCATTACCATAAGAGCTGTAGACAGTGCGTCAGCCGTCATTGTGCTGTCTGAGACAACGCTGACAGACGCTAGTTCGTGATTAACAGGCTGGCCGGTACGCGGGTCAATCGAATGTGAGTATCGCTGACCGCCGTTGTCGAAAAAGTTTCGGTAATCACCAGAAGTCGCAATGGCCTGATCGTTGAGATCTAATGCGCGGAAAACGTCTCGTCGTCCGGCTGCAGGTCGCTCGATAGCCACGCGCCAAGCGCTTCCATCAGGCTTCAGCCCACGACCTTTGAGTTCTCCACCCACTTCAACCAGGTAGCTCTCCAGTCCCAATTGGTCCAGAACAGCTGCGACACGATCTACGGCGTGACCTTTTGCGATACCAGAGAGATCCAGTCGGGCTCCCGGGTTGAGCTTGCGAGCCGCACCGGCCTGCAGGTCGACTTCGATAGCATCGTATCCAACCTTCGCCAGACGTTCGCTGATGTCACGCCCGACAGGTATGTTCCCGGTCGAGTCGGCACCAGCGCCGAACCCCCAAAGGTCCACAAGTGGGCCGATGGTGACATCAAATGCACCTTTACTGGAAGCACTGGTATCAACCGCGTTAGCAACAACTTCAAGCGTACCCGCTGTCATTTTTTGCCAGTCGCTGTCGGTGCTGTCATTGAATGCGGTTAGCTCGGAATCGTTGCGCCAGGTAGACATATGAGCATCGACGTCTTGCAATGCACTATGAACCTGTGCAGCCAGACCTTCCGTCATAGGCACACCTAGGCGAACGCTGTAGCTGGTTCCCATGATCTGGCCATCGAAACCGGCAAGTTCCGGTATTTTTCGTGTTCCACTGCAACCGGCTAAAGCCAGAACACCCGCAGGCATCAGCAAGCTACCACCGAGGGCCAGTGAACTCTTTAAATAGGATCGTCTATCCATCGTATTATCCGCCAAAATCATCAAGCATTATGTGATCGTCTTCGACACCCAGCTCTCGAAGCATATCGACTACCGCTGCATTCATCATCGGTGGTCCGCACATGTAGAACTCACAGTCTTCGGGAGCTGCGTGATCCTTCAAGTAGTTGTCGTTAAGAACGTTATGTATAAATCCAGTGTAGCCGGTCCAGTTGTCTTCCGGTTGCGGGTCAGACAAGGCCAGATGCCACGTAAAATTCTCGTGCTTTTCTTGTAGCTTATCGAAATGATCGGCGTAGAACGTCTCACGAAGACTTCTCGCACCATACCAAAATGTGATTTTTCGATTGCTATCAAGACGCATTAACTGATCAAAGATGTGAGATCGCATCGGGGCCATTCCGGCACCACCACCGATAAACACCATTTCGTTTTCAGTTTCCTTTGCATAAAACTCACCAAAAGGCCCTGAAATATCAGCCTCATCACCCGGCTTCAAGTTGAAGATCCAAGAAGACATTTGCCCGGCTGGAACATCATCAAGATTACCCGGTGGAGGTGTCGCAATACGCACGTTCAGCATGATGATTCCCTCTTCTTCAGGGTAGTTCGCCATGGAATAAGCGCGCATAACGGGCTCATTAACTTTTGATTTAACCTTCCAAAGATCAAACCGGTCCCAGTCACCACGGAATTCGTCCGCTACATCAAATTCGCTGTACTGCAAATCGTACGCGGGACACTCAATCTGTATGTAACCACCGGCACGAAACGGAACCGTCTCGCCCTTGGGCAATTCCAGAACCAGCTCTTTGATGAAGGTGGCGACGTTTTCGTTCGACTTAACCTTACACCGCCACTTGCGTACACCGAATACTTCATCGGGAACGCTGATTTTCATGTTTTGCTTAACGGTTAACTGGCAAGACAGTCGTCCGCCTTCAGCCGCTTCACGCTTATTGATATGGCCAGTCTCCGTTGGCAGGATGGAACCGCCACCTTCGTGAACATTGACACGACACTGACCACACGTACCACCGCCACCACAGGCTGAGGCAACGTATAACTCTGCATCTGCCAAGGCGCCTAACAGCTTTGACCCGACGGGTGCTTGTACCGTTTTTTCACCGTTGATTAATACATCAACGTTGCCGCTGGCCACCAACATTGATTTGGCACCCAGAATAATACCTACCAGCACCAGCAATACGACGGTGAACAGTAGAACTCCGATTAGTATCTCAACCATGAGTAGACACCCTCTTGTTTGCTCTGTGGGTAGACAAGTTCTTTAACCTATTCATTAAAGCTGAATCCCCGAGAAAGCCATGAAGCCAAGTGACATAAGGCCTGCGGTGATGAACGTAATACCCAGACCCTGTAAGCCGTCGGGCACATCGCTGTATTTAAGCTTTTCGCGAATTCCGGCCAGTGCAGTAATGGCTAATGCCCAGCCCGCTCCACTACCCACACCGTAGACCACACTTTCACTGAAGTTGTAGTCACGTTCAACCATGAACAACGACCCACCCAGGATGGCGCAGTTAACCGTGATCAGCGGCAGGAAAACACCCAAGGCGTTGTAGAGTGCCGGGAAATACTTGTCCAGAATCATCTCTAGAATTTGGACCATGGCCGCAATAACGCCGATGTAACAGATTAAGCCGAGGAAGCTTAGGTCCACTTCCGGCAATCCCATCCAGGCTAAAGCACCATCGTTCAGCAGATATTGAAACAACAGGTTGTTTGCAGGGACGGTGATGACTTGCACCAGAATAACCGCCGCACCCAAACCGATAGCTGTGCCAATCTGTTTTGAGACTGCGAGAAACGTACACATGCCCAAGAAGAAGGACAAGGCGAGGTTTTCAATGAATATAGCCTTAACAAACAGGCTGATATAGGCTTCCATCAAACCACCTCCGAATGATGAGCTTGCTGGATTTCATAATCCGGCTTTTCAACCTGAGCACTCTTCCAAGTACGAATTCCCCAGATCATCAGACCGATGATAAAGAACGCGCTTGGAGGTAGCAGCATCAGACCGTTGGTGTAGTACCAACCACCATCGTTGACTGAAGGAAGAATGGTGTAGCCGAGCAATGTGCCAGAGCCGAACAATTCACGAGTAGCACCGACGACAATCAGAACCAGGCTGTAGCCTAATCCATTGCCCAGACCGTCAAGCATACTGATCATGGGAGGGTTCTTCATAGCGAAGGCTTCCGCACGACCTAATACGATGCAGTTAGTAATGATCAGACCGACAAACACTGACAGTGTTTTGGCAATGTCATAGGCGAACGCCTTGAGCAGCTGATCGACAACGATAACCAGTGATGCGATGATCGTCATTTGCACAATGATCCGGATGCTAGAAGGTACGTGCTGACGAATCATCGAAATGGATGCGTTAGAGCAAGCCACAACAGCGGTCAACGCCAAGCACATCAGCAGTGAGGCTGCGAGCGTTGTCGTAACCGCAAGCGCTGAACAAATACCGAGTATTTGCAGTGTGATCGGATTGTTGTCGACCAACGGGTCGTATACGACTTTTTTAGTATCCGCGTCCATCACGAGACCTCCCCTTGCTTGAGGTTTTTAAGGAAAGCTCCGAAGCCTTGCTCATCTAACCAGAAACGAAGCAGCTGGCTTACACCACGACTTGTTAAGGTTGCGCCTGCTAATCCATCGACCTGATGAATGGCAGCCGCGTTCTTCGGATCGACGACACCTTTGATCACTTCAATTTGAAGTTCGCCAGCTTCGTCAAACGCCAGTTTGCCTTCCCACTTGCTCTGCCATACCGGGTTATCCACTTCACCACCTAAGCCCGGAGTTTCCGCATGCGCGTAAAACTTCAAACCAGAGATAGTGGTTAAGTCGCTGGATAAAGATACAAATCCGTAAAGCGTTGACCAAAGACCCAGGCCGTGAATAGGGAGAACTATTTGATCGAAATCGTCCTCGCCGCCAATGAGGTACACCTCAGCGAACTGGGCGCGACGACCAATACCGGCTATATCGTCAGCCTTATCCAGTGCCATACTCAGCTGCGGGTCACGAGCTGCGACATACTGGTCGTAGGCAACACCGTCAAGCTCATTAGTGAACTCTCCCGTATCAAGATTAACCATGCGGCTGGAGACGTTTTCAAATGCTTTCTCAACGTTGCCACTGGCATCTAATAAGCCTGCCACCTGGACAATGTTCCGCTTTCTATCCAGCGCTGCATTCGCATCTTGAGTTGGTCGCAAAATAACAGCCGCGGCCGATACGATAACGGAACATGCCAGACACAGAATGACCGCCACTAATAAGGTCTTTTGCGTAGAGTCGTTCGGCTGAGCCATGATGGCTTTGACCGGCGCGAGAAAACCGAAACGATCGCTCAGCGTTGAGGTTTCCGCATCATCTTCGCGAACAATTTGCGAAGGGTCAGCAGCTTTTATCTTTTTATCGGCCTTATCGATTGGACTGGTCATGAGGCAGCTCCACTTCGCTTAATCCGTCGTCGGACGTTAGCCTGAACCACCCCGTAATCAATCAAAGGTGCAATCAGGTTGGCAAACAGGATGGCGAGCATGATGCCTTCCGGATAAGCCGGATTCACCACGCGTATGATGACGGTCATAAACCCGATTAACAGACCGAATATCCATCGCCCGGTATCGGTATGTGCCGCACTGACGGGGTCAGTCGCCATAAAGACCATGCCGAAGGCAAAACCACCGAGTACAAAATGCCAGTGCCAAGGCACTGCAAACATCTCGTTGGTGTCGCTTCCAATACCGTTTAGTAGCAAGGTTGTGACAACCATGCCAATGAACACACCTGCGATGATTCGCCAGGATGCTATGCGTGTATATATCAAGAAGGCCGCGCCCAAGAGACACGCCAACGTTGATG
>JAHDGK010000015.1:22069-33903 GCA_020627685.1 Granulosicoccus sp.
GCTATGCGTGTATATATCAAGAAGGCCGCGCCCAAGAGACACGCCAACGTTGATGTTGATCCGAAAGATCCTTGAATAGAACCAAAGAAGGCATCCATCCATTCGATGCCGGCACCAGTGATGGCTTCTACACCACCTTGCTGACCTAGGCTCAGTGCGGTTGCACCACTAAAGCCGTCGACGGCTGTCCAGACAGAATCACCTGACAACTGCGCAGGATAGGCAAAGAACAGGAACGCACGACCCGTTAAAGCCGGGTTCATGAAGTTTTTGCCGGTACCGCCAAACACCTCTTTACCGATAACAACCCCGAATGAGATTCCCAGTGCTGCCTGCCAGAGTGGAATAGTGGGCGGCAATATCAACGCATACAGCATTGATGTAACGAGGAAGCCCTCGTTAACTTCATGGTTTCGGACAGCTGCAAACAGTACCTCCCAAAAGCCACCTGCCATGAGCGTGACAATGTAGATGGGCATGAAATACAAGAAACCGTGAACGACATTGTCGTACAAGCTGCCAGCGTCATAGTCGACGCCAAGCAATGCCATGATAGCGCCACGCCATCCTTCAGCAGCATCCTGACCCAGTGCAGCCATGCCAAGATGAGCCTGGTAGCCGGTATTCCACATGCCGAATAAGATACAAGGCAGTGTTGCCACGACCACGTAACTCATGACACGTTTCAGATCGATAGCATCACGCACATGCGGCGAGGTACGGGTGACATCCGGTGGCGTGTACAGGAAGGTATCAACCATCTCGTACAAGGCGTAGTACTTTTCGTACCGGCCACCTTTCGCAAACTGTGGGTGTTGGCGGTCAAGCCAACGTCTCAATGAGCTCATTAGCCTTCCTTCTCTATTTGTTCAAGGTTATTGCGCAATGCAGGCCCGAAGTTGTATTTGCCAGAGCAAACGAACGCACACAAAGCGAGATCTTCCTCATCCAATTCCAGACAACCCAGCCTCTGCGCCTGGTCTGTATCACTGACCAGCAGTGATCTCAGCAGTTGCGTTGGCAAGATGTCCATGGGCATTACTTTTTCATAAAGCCCGACGGGCACCATGGCACGCGGACTGCCGTTGGTGGATGTGTGAAAGTCAAACTTATTGGTCATACGTTTGAAGCTGGACAGAAAAATATTGGCAAACGAGTACTTCGAGCTTTTCGGGTTAATCCACCCCAGCAGCTCACGTTCACGCCCTTCTGCCAAAACCGAAATTTGTGTGTGATAGCGCCCCAGAAAAGCCGCCCAGTTATTCGCGCGTCGACCCGACAAGACTGAGCCCGAAATAATTCGGCATTCCACCTTCTCGTGAGCGTCCCTTACGAGGTCCTCAGTGCTTGCGCCAAGACGTGTACGGATCAATCGAGGCTCATGGACCACTGGACCTGCCAATGCGACAACACGCTCCAACCAGAGCTTGCCCGTCGTGAATAGTTTTCCTATGGCGATGACGTCCTGATAGCCGATATGCCAGACGACACGTTCGGCACCGACAGGATGCAAATGATGAATGTGAGTTCCAGGAAGCCCTGCAGGGTGAGGCCCGGTAAATTCAGTGACTTGGACTGCCGCCTGCGACGTGACATCCATGCTGGCGCCTTCGGCCTTGCAAACATGCACTTTGCCTTCGGTCAGTTTTGACAGCAGGTTTAAGCCGTCCTGAAAATCACCGGCATGTTCAGCGATGATAACTGCTGGGTCAGCCGCCAATGGATTGGTGTCCATGGCCGTAACAAAAATAGACTCAGGCTTAGAATCTGAGTGAGGTACTTTGCTGTAAGGACGGGTTCGGAAAGCCGTCCAAAGCCCGCTGCTGCATAGCGCGTCGCGTACGTCATCCGCATCCATTCCAGCAAGTTCACTGGATGAAACCGCTTTGCACAGCTCGTCATTGGCTTCATCAGCATCGAGTTTGATGATGACAGACTGAAGCACTCGGCGTGCACCGCGGTTTATCGATTCGACGGTGCCCGTGCCCGGGCTGGTGTAACACACCTTGGGATCGTGCTTATCGGTAAACAGGGTTTGACCAGTAACCACCCTGTCACCCGCTGCCACTGCCATCGACGGACGCAAGCCGATGAAGTCGCGGCCAATCAGAGCAACTTTCTCTGTGGCGGGGGCTGGGTGAATGGATTGATCTGGACTGCCCTCCAAAGGCAAATCTAGACCCTTCTTGATTGTTATCACATTCATTGGCAAGTACGGTAGTAAACGAAACAGCAAAAGCTCAGTCGAATAGCGGCGTTTAGGCTCCCCTTCGATGAATCACTTTTCAGCACACAAAGACGCTGTGTCCATGCACGCAAACCGCGCTAGGATATCGCGAATATTTGTTCTGGTTAAGTGCATCTCTTGTGCCAGAGAAGAGGTATTATTCATGTAGCCATCAGTGTCGAAAGAGTTGCAAACTGATGAAAAATCTGTTCGCACATTCAAGCCGTTAACGGTTCGAAGCCACCACACCTGAAGCACTACCGATACTGTTACTGGTTAGCTGCATGAGTAACAAGGCACGCTTACCATCGCGTGTGATACTCGCTGTATTCACGCCCCGAAGCTCTGCTCTACGTTAGAATAACAGTTCCACAAGAGAACGCGGCGAGCGACACCTTCATGGCAAAACTGATACACGCAATGTTCCGCGTACTGGAGCTGGAGCGCTCCATCGATTTCTACAGACGGGCTTTCAATCTTGAGGAGTCACACCGATTAGACTTCTCAGGCTTCACGCTAGTGTATTTGCGCAACGATGAAAACGACATGGAAATCGAACTCACGCTGAACAAGGGCACCACAGAGCCCTATGAGCTAGGTAACGGTTACGGCCACGTCGCCTTCGCGGTGGACGATCTGACAGCGACACATACACATTTCGTCAAAGAAGGCTTTGCGCCGAAAGATATTGTGGATTTCGCCCCTGACGGCGAGCTTGTTGCCCGATTTTTCTTCTGTAATGACCCCGATGGCTACAGTATCGAAGTGTTGCAACGACACGGGCATTATCAATAGGCCATTTTCCAAGGCCCTGGCACTCTGGGCACAATGGACTCTGGGCACCTGCAATTGTAATCCAGTAGTATCTAGAGAGCCGTCCATTTAAAACGGCATTCACCACTACTGGAGATAATCATGGCACTAGAAGATACCGTGTGTACCCTGGTCCCGTACTTTACCGTTCAGGACGGCAAACTGGACGAATTCAAAGCACTCGGCGAACAAATGGTCGAGCGCACCAAAAACGAGGCTGACGTTGCGTTCTATGGATTCAGCTTCTCAGGCCAGCGCGCTCACTGTCGCGAAGGCTACAAGAGTGCAGCCGGCATTCTCGCTCATTTGGAAAACGTGGGCCCACTCCTGGGCGAAGCGCTGAAAATAGCCAGTCTCGACCTTTTGGAAGTTCATGCCCCAGCGGCGGACATCGCATCACTGCAAGAACCGCTTAAAGACTTGAACCCTGTGTACTTCACGATGGAGACAGGATTCAGACGCTAAGTCGAATCGCTAAATAAGCCAAATCAGCTAAGGACAACCCAAGGCTTGCGACGGCCGGGCCTTGGGTTTTAGATACAAGATGATGCAAGAGCTTAACCTTATACGCTACGGAATACGCCTTCCCGATTCGCTGTCAAAGAAGTGAGCCTTACTCATATCAAAAAATAACTCCACCTTCTCACCCACAGTGGCCTTCACATGATTGGCAATGCGAGCGGTAAACACCGCGTGTTCATCTTTCGTAGATATGAACGTATCAGAACCTGTGGGCTCAACAAGATCAACCTGCAACGATAAGGCATTACCTGCAGCGCCTGTATTCTCAGCTCCTGATTCTTCACTGATATTTTCTGCACGTATGCCGAAATCAACAGTGCCACTGCGCGCTGCAATTTCTCTGTGCTCCTCGCTCGGCTCATGCAATCGTAAGCGATACGGCCCCACCACAAAATCAATATGACCTTGAGAAAACTCTAATTGACCTGTGACCCGATTCATAGCCGGAGACCCCATGAAATCAGCCACGAAGGTATTGGCAGGCGCATTATAGATTTCGTCCGGTGTTCCCACTTGCTGCAACTCACCCAACTTCAACACCGCGATTTTAGTTGCAAGCGTCATAGCTTCGATTTGATCGTGAGTCACATACACAATGGTGGTGCCCAGTCGCGCATGAAGTTTCTTGATTTCCGCACGCATGTCTACTCGTAAACGTGCATCCAGATTCGATAAAGGCTCGTCGAATAAAAATGCCTGAGGATCTCTAACGAGTGCACGTCCCATCGCTACACGCTGCCGCTGCCCGCCACTGAGCTGCGCAGGCTTGCGTTTTAACAACGGCTCGATTTGCAAAATAGACGCGACCTCATCAATTTTTTTCAAACGCTCAGCCTTAGGTACGCCACGTGTTTCCATGCCGAAACCTATGTTGCCGGCAACACTCATATTTGGATACAGCGCGTAGGACTGGAAAACCATCGCTATGTCGCGCTTTGACGGGTGCAGGTCCGCAATTGACTTACCCGCAATTCGGATATCGCCTGTCGTTGCAGGTTCGAAGCCTGCAATCATGTTGAGCAATGTGGACTTGCCACAACCCGACGGCCCCACCAATACGAGAAAACCACCCTCCTCGACATCAATAGAGACGGACTTTAGCGCATCGACACCGGCGTACTGCTTACCCAGATTGTCGATCTCGAGAAACGATTGTGTTTTGCTGTTCATTGAAATTGACATTAACCTTTAACAGCGCCAGCCATGAGGCCACGCACAAAATAGCGTCCGGATACCACGTACACAATGAGGGTTGGCAACGCCGCTAGAATCGCCCCGGCAAAATGCACGTTATATTCTTTAACACCGGTTGATGAGCTAACAAGATTGTTCAGTGCAACGGTCATAGGGACCGAATCAACGTCGGCAAAGCTCGCCCCGAATAGAAAATCGTTCCAGATATTGGTGAACTGCCAGATGACAGTCACAACGATAATCGGCCCTGATGATGGCAGCAGAATACGTGTAAAGATTCTGAAAAAACCAGCACCATCCATTTGAGCTGCACGGATAAGCTCTGTAGGAAAAGCCGCGTAGTAGTTACGGAAGAACAAAGTGGTAAACCCTAAGCCGTACACAAGATGAACGAGCACTAAACCAGAGGTGGTTCCGGCCAAGCCCAAAATGCCGAGCATACGCGCCATTGGAATTAGCACTATTTGAAACGGGATAAAGCAAGACAACAATATAAGCCCGAACACAATGCCATCGCCTTTAAAGCGCCACTTGGTCAAGACATAACCGTTGAGCGCTCCTAACAAAGTAGACAACAACACGGCCGGCACGACCATGGAAATGGAATTCATGAAGTACGGCTTAAGGCCGGTAGCTTGAACACCGATTTGCGCAGTGGACCAGGCGCTAGCCCACGGAGCTATGGTCCATGCCTGAGGCAAGGCAAGCATATCGCCTTGCCGAATTTCATCGAGCGGTTTAAACGAGTTAACCAGCATGACATACAGCGGTAACAGGTAGTAAATGGCAAATACGAACAACACCAAATACAGCGCAATGCGGCCAAACGATAATTTACTTGCACTGTTCATCGCTTTGAATCCGATCGGAGTTCTGTGTAGAGATACGGAACGATGATGGAGAAAATCATAATCAACATAATGATGGCTGACGATGCACCGATGCCCATTAAGTTTCGGCTAAACGTATACGAGTACATAAACGTTGCCGGCAACTCAGTGGCTTTGCCAGGACCACCACCGGTTAAGGCGATAACCAAATCGTAGGACTTTATAGCCAGATGAGCCAACACTACAAAGGCCGACAAAAACACGGGCCGCATAAGAGGAATAATAATACGGCGATAGATACGGGCTCGTGACGCTCCGTCAATTTCAGCGGCGCGAATAATATCGGAATCGACACCTCGCAGACCTGCTAAAAACATCGCCATGACAAAACCCGAGCTTTGCCAGACAGCTGCGATGACTACGGTATAGATGGCGTTGGTACGACTTTTAATCCAGTCGAATTCAAAACTCTCCCACCCCCACTGATGCATGGTGTGCTCTAAACCAATACCCGGATCAAGAAACCATTTCCATGCTGTACCTGTGACAATAAAGGACAGGGCCATCGGATACAAATAGATGGGGCGAAGTACGCCTTCTGCGCGGATTTTCTGATCGAGCAAAATGGCAAGCGTTAACCCAAGCACACTGCAAATTATAATGTACAAAGAGCCGAAGACCGCTAGGTTTTTCAAAGCCCCTGACCAATGACGAAGCTTCCACAAGCGTTCGTAGTTGTCCATGCCGACAAAACCGTAGGAGGGCAACATTTTGGAATCTGATAACGACAGATAACCCGTGTAGGCAATAAAGCCGTACACGAAAAACAAAATGAGCAGAAAGCTTGGACCTAGAACAAGCTTAGGCAACAAGTCTTGAAAGCGCTCTTTCATGCGGCTTTACGCGCGTTAATATTGGCGAAACAAAAGGACATAGTGACTTAACCGACGTTGAGGCAAGGCCCGGGCGGAGCAGCGAACTGCTGATAAACAGCAAACCAGGAAGTCTGCAAAGGGAAGTATTGCAGGAGCGGCGCAGCGGAACTGGTGAGTTTCCGCTGCGCCTTTACTGCAAAGATTACATAACTGCTTCTATAGAGTTAGCAAGCTCTTCTGCAGCTTCTTCACTGGACATATCGCCATTGAAGTGCTGAGTCACAACATCATAGACAGCGTTCTTAACCGCTGCTGGTGCTGCGTGGCCGTGCGCCATTGAGCCGAATAATGAACCAGCGTCGTTTGCTTCAGCCAAGTCAGCCATGCCTTTCTTACCGCAATCATCGAAATCGGTGTTAGGCACGTCAGTACGTGCAGGAACGGATCCCTTAACAACATTAAATGCTGATTGGAAAACAGGATTCATAATGGACGCTGCCATTTTCAGCTGCGCATCATTTTCGCCGTCACCTTGACCAAACATAGCGAACTGATCAGAGTTGAACGTTACCGAACCTTGAGTGCCTGGAAAACGGATGCAAACGAAATCTTCACCCGGCGTTTGACCAGCTTTTAAGAATTCACCCTTAGCCCAGTCACCCATCATCTGCATACCCGCTTTACCTTCGATAACCATGGCTGAAGCCAGGTTCCAGTCGCGGCCCGAAAAGTTGTCATCGACGTAAGAGCGTAACTTAGCCATGCGGTTAAACACTTCAACCATTGTATCGCTCGATAAGGCAGCTGGATCGAGATCGATCATGGACTGTTGGTAAAAGTCATTACCCATAGATAAAACGACTGCATCGAATACAGTTGCATCCTGCCATGCCTGACCACCATGCGCTAAAGGCGTTATACCGTTGGCTTGCATAGCGTCCATGACCGCAACTAATTCTTCCCAAGTTGTTGGCGCTTTACCACCGGCAGCATCCAATGCAGATTTGCTAATCCACACCCAGTTGGTTGAATGCACATTGACCGGTGCAGAGATCCAGTTGCCGTCGTGCTTGGCAAATGCCTGTAACGCTGTAGGTACCACGCTGTCCCAGTTCTCTTCTGATGCGACGGCGTTCAGGTTGCCCAGAGCGCCTTCGTTGGCCCAATCAGAAATGTCGAATCCGAGCATCTGTACGGCTGTTGGCGCATTTCCCGCCGTGACGCGCGCGCGCAGAGTTGTCATAGCAGCTTCGCCGCCGCCACCGGCTACTGGCATATCTTTCCAGCCAACGCCCTGTGTTTCTAAGTCTTGTTTAAGTACGTCCAGGGCTGCTGCTTCGCCACCTGACGTCCACCAATGTAAAACTTCTACATCTGCCGCCTGAGCGACTGATGCTGCGCTGAGGCCTAAAGCCAGAGCGATACTCTTGGCAATTCCTGTCTTCTTCATGATTTGTTTTTCCTCGAAGTAGTTCGTCCGATACGAACGCCGCACAATAGTATCGTTACAGATCTTGCACGTCAAAATGTTTTTTAATCCCATTTCCCTTAGGATATTGACATCTGTAACGTTACAGTTATCATACACCCTATGAGCACAGAGCGTAAAACCACAGTTTCGGAACGAACAGATTCGCGGCCCACATTACGCACGGTTGCCGAAGCTTGTGGCTTGGCTGTCACCACGGTCTCCAGGGCGCTAAACAATGGCGAAGACATTGCCCTGAAAACCCGTAACCGGGTGAAGAAGGTGGCTGACGAGCTTGGTTATGTGCCCAACCGTGCGGGGCGCGGTCTTCGCACCGGACGCACCCATATGCTCAGCCTCGTTCTAGCCCCCCATGCAGAAATAACCGGCTATACCGCCTCGATCATTGCAGGCTTTGGCGACATCTGTAGAGACGGCGGCTACGAACTCTCAGCTACCCCCGACGTACCTGATGTCGATGAGCTCGCGGTTGTTAAATCCATCGTTGAAAACAATCGGGCTGATGGCATAGTGCTCTCTAGGACTACCCCGCAAGATTTGCGCGTGCGGTATCTGTTAGAGAAGAATTTTCCGTTTGTCACTCACGGTCGCACAGAACTTGCCACACCGCATGCCCACGTTGACTACGACAATCAAACCTTTGCCGAACTTGCCGTAAATCGCCTGGTCGGCAAAGGACGTAAACGCCTTATGCTCATTGGCGCAGCAGAAGGCCTCACTTACCACACTCATCTTGAAACCGGCTTTGCTCGTGGCGTGGCAAAAAACGGCATCGACTCCGTCGAGCTTTCTACGTCTTTGGACCTTGAAACCTCGTTGGATAATGTGCGCAGCACAATCAAACAGATGTTCAGCAAACCCAATCCACCTGACGGTGTTGTTTGCTCCGGTGAGATGGCAGCACTGGCAACCTATGCCGGTGCCAGAGACGCAGGGTTTACTCCCGGCAAAGATTTAGACGTTGTATCAAAACAGACCTCAGCAGCGTTCGATCATGTGCACCCGGCCATCGACTCTTTCTACGAAGACATTGCCTTAACGGGAAGAATTCTCGGCACAACACTCTTAGAAGTAATTGCACGTGAAAAACCGTTAAGCGAGCTTCAGCACATGATCGCCCCTATTCCCAAATTTAGAACTTAAGTCAGCCACAGCTAAACTATCAGCCACTACACGGATACTAAACTATGAGTGCAGACACCACAGGTATCGAACAATTCATTGCCCATACAAAGCAAGAACTACGAAGCAACGTCAACGTAGACGCAGCTTTTGAATCAATCAGTAGCGACATTAAACGCTCTGTTGAAGAAGTTGCCTCCTTACAGGCTAAAGGTAAGAGTGTTGTACCGGAGTTGTCTTATTCTGCCGTTAGGGACGGTACCGTTTCAGCCAAAGACATTGAAGCCATCAGGGCGCGCGGCTGCGTCATCATACGAAACGTTTTTAGCCGCAAACAGGCGGAAGACTGGAACAGTGAGCTGGGCGACTACCTGGACACCAACGATTATCTGGAACGCGCAAAAGAAAAAGCGGGCCTTGACGACTACTTTGGTGATCTGAAAGATGCAAAACCACAAATCTACGGTGTTTATTGGTCAAAGCCTCAGGTGATGGCGCGCCAGGCTGAGTCTATGGCAATCAGCAAACGCTTTCTTAATAGACTGTGGGACACTAATGCGCCAGCCGGCCCAGAGTTCGACCCGGACCTGGACTATGCCTACGCTGACCGAACGCGCAGACGCGCACCGGGTGATACCACTTTAGGATTATCTCCGCATATTGACGCTGGCTCGTACGAGCGCTGGGTCGATCCGGCTTTTCAAAAAATCTACCAGAAAATCTTCTCTGGCCAGCTGGATCAATACGACCCGTGGAGCGCTGCTTACCGAACTCAAACTCGCGAATTCGCATCACCAGCGGTGAGTTCCATGTTTAGAACTTTTCAAGGTTGGACAGCATTGACCGAACAAGGCCCAGGTGACGGCACCCTAGAGATTTTGCCTATCGCAAACTCCATTGCCTACATCTTGATGCGTGCACTCAAAAGTGACGTGCCCGAAAACGAATTGTGTCTCGCCAAACCCGGTCGCGCCTTAGGCATAGACCAAGAATGGCATCCGGATCTCATGCCGGGTATTGTACCTATCCAAACCGTTGAACCGGGCGACACTGTCTGGTGGCACCCTGATATTGTTCATGCCGTTGGCAACGAACATCATGGTGATGAATATGCTAACGTCATCTACATCGGTGCAAGCCCGGCATGTGGTAAAAACAAAGCTTATGCTCTGCGCCAAGCCATCAATTTTCAACAAGGTTTAAGTGCACCGGATTTCGCTGCTGAGAACTACGAAGTAGATTTCTCTCAGCGGGCAACGGTTGATGATTTAACAGACCTTGGGAAAGCACAAATGGCGCTCACATAATTACAGCTATTGACCGAAGTTTCTATGTCCCAAGATACAATGAAAATACTGTCGTCCATGCCGGAGCACTTAACAGGTGCGTCGGCATGGATTGGCCGGGACATGAGCAATACGCCTGAGAAGTGGCTTTACACACTCAGCCGTGACGATATTCAAGATCTTGAGAATGCGGCTAATCATTTCCAATCATTAAACCTTGATATCGGCACTATCAGTACCGAGACGTTTCCATTAGCCAGCTTTGATCAACACCTGGAAAAATTAAAAGCTAACTTGTTGTCCGGTGTCGGACTGGAAGTTATCAGAGGCCTGCCTACAGAGTCATACTCACAAGCTTTCATAGCCACGATATTCTGCGGTATTGGCGCCCATCTGGGCAATGCACGCTCGCAAAACGCACAAGGACACATTCTGGGCCATGTGCGTGACATCGGTGCTGATGCTAACGATCCCAATAGCCGTATTTATCAAACCTGCGAAAGACAAACCTTTCATACGGACAGTGCAGACCTTGTTGGCCTTGTGTGTATTAACAAGGCTAAGGAAGGCGGCTTATCACTACTTGTCAGCGCTGAAACGATATACAACAGGATGCGCGCTGAGCGCCCTGACCTGCTCGAAAAATTATTTGATCCCATCGCCACGGACCGACGCGGTGAAATTCCCGAGGGTGAAAAGCCGTTCATGACCATTCCGGTTTTTAATTGGTACGAAGGTCACCTAACGGTCTTTTATCAACGTCAGTACATTGATAGCGCTCAGCGCTTTGATGACGCTATGCGACTGACACCTGCACACATTGAAGCGTTGGATATGTTTGATGCTCTGGCAAACGATCCCGAGCTGCATTTCTCCATGCAATTAGAACCCGGTGACATGCAATTCGTTTACAACCATTCACAACTTCACGATAGAACGGGCTTTTTAGATTGGCCTGAAAAATCTCAACGACGGCATCTCATGAGACTTTGGCTATCGCTGGCCGGTGACCGCCCCTTACCCGAGTGTTTCAAGCAACGTTACGGCTCTATTGAGATAGGTAACCGTGGCGGTATCATTACCAAAGAGACGACGCTGCACGCCCCTTTGGATTGATTACTTTAGAAGCTTGCCGCTCCCCAATTTGGGTTTGACGCAAAGGAGCAATGCCATTATGGGCAATACCGAACTGGACCAGCTCATACAAAAGCTTGTCAATGCCACGAATCAACAAGAAAAACTGTCTGCGTATAAATCCTGGGCCAGCCGCTACGATGATGATTTAAATCAAAAGGGGTATGTTGCGCCGGAACTCTCTGTCTCCCTACTTACAGAGCATCTTAAACATCCCGATGCCGCAATTTACGATGCCGGATGCGGCACCGGCAAAGTCGGCTCTTTGCTGTCAAAACAGGGCTACACAAACATTCGGGGTGCAGACTTCTCAGACGCCATGCTGGAAGTTGCAGAGGCATC
>JAHDGK010000015.1:34003-85371 GCA_020627685.1 Granulosicoccus sp.
CAAACATTCGGGGTGCAGACTTCTCAGACGCCATGCTGGAAGTTGCAGAGGCATCTGAAAGTTATGCTCAACTGGAGATTGCCGACTACACCAAAGCCATAGAACACGATACTCATTCTTTTGATGCGGCAATTTCTGTGGGTGTGTACAGCAAAGAGTTCGCCGGTTTGTTCTTATCCGAGTTGGTTAGAATTGTAAAACCCGGCGGCTATGTGGTGTTGAGTTGCAGACCCGTCCACTTTGACGGATACGCTGAATCGGACATCGAAACACTGGTTGAAAGTCGCAAAGCGAAAGTACTCAACAAGCGTTTAGCGGTTTATATGAGCGAGGACGATTCCCAGGCGTGGTATATCGCCCTGCAAGTTTTATAAACTTAACCGTAAGTTTCGTTCATCACTGCCAAAAACTTCGCCACTTCCTGCACGGAGTTGTAATGGCACATAGACACTCGTATGCATCCATCCAGATTCAACGGGTCAAGAATATTACCTGAGTAATGATCTGCTTTGCGTAGATGCGTACGTATGCCCTCTTCGTTTAAACGTTTGACCACATCGGCGGAGGCAACACCATTTACTGTCATTGATACCAGCCCTTCACGAGCCGGATTATCAACCCCACCAATAATACTTACCGCTTCAAGATCCTTAAGACCGCGCAAGTTTCCTGTGCCATGAATCATGGCATCAGTTAGAACGGTCTCTTGAGCTTTAATGGCTTCAGCAGCAGCATCAAACTTCTCACGACGTGTTGATCCACCACCCACAGCATCACCTAACCACTCGAAATAATCTACAACATCGGACAGTGTGGCATATGAACCAGTATCTCGTGTCCCCATTTCCCAATTGTCTTCGGGGCCATTGATCAGGTTGTTATGGGGCACGGCGTTCAATCGATCTGAAATCCAGGCAACCCCGTATCCGTGACGAGAAAACACTTTATAAGGTGAGATTACGTAGCCGTCGACATCATACTTTTCTAAATCCATTCCGCCGTGAGCTGCGTGCTGAATCCCATCGACAATAATGATGCATTCCGGTGCCTTGGCTCTTATCGCTTTTGCGCAAGCCGCAACATCCACACTCATACCGGTGACAGGCGATGTATGCAGAATAGTGGCAACCACGGTGTCTGAAGTGACTTTTTCCGCATAGCCGTCAGCGGTGACTGTGCCTGTCGCGTCGTCATGTTTGATCAGTACATGTTCTTGACCGGCAATGGCAGCCCAACGGTCACAAGCCGAGCGCGTGGCAGGATGCTCAAGGGTTGAACCCAACACTTTGCCGCCTCGAGCCGTGCCAAGACAGGCGTTCATTATTAAGCGAAATAGCAGTTCTGTGCCGCTTTCTCCCACAAAGAACTGACCACCAACAGCATTCATGAAAACGCGCATATCGTCTTTTGCTTTGTTGATCACGCGGACTAATTCATGACTGCCTACATTATCGCGCCCCTGATTATCGGGAATAGCTGCGTAGTCGGTGGATGTTTTGACAACTGAATTCAGAGTGAGCGCTCCGCCGGCATTTTCGAAAAATACGCGTGGACCCTGCTGAGGACATTCATCAACCTGGGCGAAGCGACTGCGAACCTGTCCCATCAAAGCATCATCAATACCGGGCATTTTGGATAATTTCCTAAAGTGAATAGCGGCCTGAGCTATAAGCCAAAGAAGCAATGATGGGTATTATCGCGCAATTTGGCGGGGTGTACACAAGATCCGGCTAGATTTGAGACTGCAACGACACGCGCAACTATGCTTGCCACTAAGCAACAAGCTCATTATGGCTTTCCGCAACGCTGAGTCTTCAGACCGGATCGTAGAGAAGGTCCAACACAGTTGAGAAACGCGAAGACTCATTCGGCAGCGCGAGGATCGCCTCAAGCAGATCCGTTGCTCGCGAAGTCCCGAGCACGGGCGAAGCAAATTCTAAAAACTTGTCGGTGGTTTGATCGGTGGAGTACGGACTTTCAGGTCCACCGCGTGCATGAACGTCTCCGGATGTTAAGACGCGACCATCGGTGAGCTCGATTTCAACATCAGCCCAACGCCCTACTGGATAGCGAACCTCGTGGCGAGGCTCCTTAATCATCGTTATCTTATCCACGATGCTCTTTACCAAAGGGTCACGCAAACCTTCTCCGGAAATATGCTCCAGCCCGATTCTGTCATAGGCAATTTTGGTGGCTACCGAAAACGGCAAACTGTACTGCGCTTCAGAGGTTGTTGCGGGTATCCCGCCAAACAATTCAACCGCATTATTAAAACTACGAATTCGTATAAACGATATATCGTCGATGTTGAATTCGTTTGAATGGCAAATGTCACCAGCGGCATCAATGGAGGCATGCGCCCAACGACATACCGGATATGGCTTTATATATTGATGGTCGACTTGCCAGAACGTGCCAAGGTCTTCCCAGAACGGTGCGGCCTCTTCTGATTCCACTGTGATGGCCGGCGCACCTGTAAAACCGTTCTCCGCACTGATCGCTGCACTGATACCTGCCAGCGCGCCCCATCCGGAACCGTCATGCAGCATCGTCGGTGTTGAGATCTCACGCATCATTTGACTGCGTGGACCATGGTATTCGGCAATGCCCAAACCTTGCCGCAGTTGCTCAGGTGTGTGCTTACGAAGCCGTGCTGCCATAGCGACAACCCCTAAAGCATTCCAAGCACCAGAGGTATGATAATCACTCACGGTTGCGTGCAATGCCATACCCGCACGGCCGGCTACTTCGTATCCAATGACCATTGCAGCCAATGCATCCGGCCCGGTTAAACCGGGTTGGGACTCTGCTAGGACCGCAAGCGCAGGCGCTGCAACGACACCAATATGCCCCTTGGTCGGGTTATAGCCATCGTGACCGTCCAGGTTATCAATTTGAGTAGCCGCGGCGAACATGGCTCCGGCAATGCTGGCGTGTCGCCCGTCAAACAATAAGCGGGCTTGCATATCGCTCTGTGCTGATCCGAACAAGGAAACAGCTAGGTCACGCCCTATACGACCCGCATCCATCGGCGCCGATGCAGCGCATATGCCTAAGGTATCCAACAACAACAGTGAAGCTTGTGTAAGCGTTGTTGAGGGTATGTCAGACGCTGAGCAGGACAGCGTAAAAGCCGAGACACGATCGATGGCTGCAACAGATTTATCGGTACTCAAGGGCAATATTCTCCTTCCCGTTCGCTCATTCACTGCATACGCGATAAGCTAACAACTGAAACAATAAACCTTCCGTTCACCATCGCGATCAACGGCTGATTTTTATATGTCTAAAACACCTACCGTGCTGCTCCACACAGACAGGCCCGATAGCGCAGCGGCCATTGTTCGAGAATATCACCCTGATCTAAGTGTGCATACCTGCAATAGCTACGAGGCTTTTCCGGAGCAACTTGCCGCGACAAAACCCGAGGCTGTTTACACCTGTCGATTTGCAGGCACAGAGACCTATCCGCGGAAATCACTATTTGCAACGCCCTCTGTCAAATGGGTATCGATTGGCGGCTCGGGTACAGACCACTTAGGATTATGGGAGCCTGAAAGAACAACAGTAACCAATGCGGCTGGCGTGGCTGCGGACATGATGGCTGAATATGCCTTGGGTTGTTTATTGTCCCATCGATTGCAGCTACGCACATTTGCACAAGCACAGCGACAACAATCATGGCTTGCCGGTAGCGTCAGCCCTATTCAAGGTAGCACCGCGTTAATCATAGGCTTAGGAAAAACGGGCTGTGCGGTGGCCCATCGATTTAATGCAATGCGTTTGACCGTGTTAGGTGCACGCGCCAATCCAAAGCCAACGGAATACGTCGATGAGGTTCACAGCATTGAACAGCTAAGCATGTTGCTTCCACGCGCTGACGTGATCGTTTGTGCAGTTCCGCTGTTAGACAGTACCCGCGATTTGCTCGCAGAGGCAGAGTTTAATTTAATGAAACCAAACTGTATCCTCATCGATGTTTCCAGAGGCGGTGTTGTTAATGAACAAGCACTCATTCAAGCTCTAGATAAGCAACAGTTGGCGGGAGCCGCATTGGATGTCTTTGCCACCGAGCCTCTGCCCAAAGGACATACGCTATGGGAAAGAGAAAACGTTATCGTGACTCCGCACTGCTCTTCCGTTTACGAAGGTTGGGAACAACGCTCGGTAACCATGTTTGCAGAGAATCTAAAACGCTATCGAGGCGGCGAAACTCTGCACAACATCGTAGACCCGACACGGGGATATTAAGCCTAACCGGCTAACTTCGTAAACTCACACCCGTTGGGTCATAGGCAGGCGTTTCCAGAAGAATCGCTTTATGCGGTTTACCCAGTATGGATACTTCAAGCTCATCACCGGCTTTGGCAATTCCCTCTTTTATAAAACCAATGGCGAGAGACTTATTGACTGAATAGCCAAAAGCACCGGAGGTGACACGACCTGCCGGTGTGCCATCGGTTAAAAATATCGGTTCGCCACCTGAGGCATCCGCGTTGTTCGACACCACGACTTCCAAGAAAGACAATCGTTCGCGCGGTGCGTTATCTTTTATTTTCAAGTAGGCATCTTTGTTGAGAAAGTCTTTGTCCAGTTTAATTAGACGATCCAACATCACTTCTTGCGGCCAATACTCAGTACTGTACTCGCGCCCCCACGAGCCATAACCTTTTTCGATACGTAAAGACCCCAATGCGCGACTACCCACAGCGCCTCCACCTAATGCGCTAGCTGCCTCCAGCAGCGAGGTGTACAACGTCACTTGATCGGATTCAGCACAGTGCAATTCCCAGCCTAAATCGCCGGTAAAACTCACGCGAATAGCCAGGCAGTTGATTCCGGCGACACTGATTGTGCGCGAGCGCATAAACTTAAACGCCTCGTTGGATAGATCCTCGTTAGTCAACCTTTGCAGTAGCGCTCTCGATTGAGGACCGGCCACATTAAACCCGGCAATACGATCTGTTGCTACTTCAAGCTCTGTACCTTCAGGCATCGGCACACTGTTGAAAAAGCGCTGATGGTAGCGTTCACCCAAGCCGGAGCCCACCATAAAATATTCGTCATCGGCGACTTTGGTGACGGTGAAATCACCGGCAACGCCGCCGTACACACCAATCATGGGCGTCAAACACGAGCGACCGATTTCTGTTGGCATGTTGTTAGCTAACACGCTATCTAACCAGGCGCAGGCATCATTGCCCTTAATCACGTAATTAGCGAAGTTAGAAATGTCGATGATGCCCACCGAATCTCTCAGCATCCTGACTTCACGTCCTACCGGTTCAAACCAGTTTTGACGTGTAAAACCCACGCTCTCTTTAACGTTGGGTTTATCACTGAACCATAGCGGATGCTCCCAACCGCAGTTAAGTCCAAATACACACCCATTGGCTTTTTGCATGTCATACGCGGGGCGGACTCTGGCCGGCCGTCCGGCTTCGCGCTCCTCATTCGGAAAATGAATTTTAAAGCGATGGGAGTATTGATCTTCAACACGCGCCTTAGTGAATGCCTTATCGGCCCAGGGACCAAAACGCGCAAGGTCCCAGGCAAACATATCGTATTCAGGTTCTCCTTGAATCATCCATTGTGCAGCCAGTAAACCTAAACCACCGGATTGGCTGAACCCTGGAATAATGCCCGTACAGCAGAAGTAATTTTGGAGTTCAGGAACGGTTCCAAACAAGGCGTTGGAATCCGGGCTCCAAATCATTGGGCCGTTAATCACGCGTTTAACACCGGCCTCAGCAGCCAATGGCACACGATCGGTAGCGCGCATAACATTCTCCAGAATGCGCTCCATATCATCCGGGAATAACTCATGACCAAAATCTGCTGGCGTACCTTCCTCAGCCCAAAAACGCACATCCTTCTCGTAGGCACCAATTAACAGTCCATTGCCTTCCTGCCGAAGGTAATACTCTCCGTCACGATCGGCAATAGACGGCAGGCGTCTATCCATTGAGGCTATTTCGTCGATGGTCTCGGTTACGAAATATTGATGTTCAGTGGGTTGCAAAGGCAGTTCTAAACCAACCATTCGGCCAACTTCGCGTCCCCATAAACCGGCAGCATTTACCACCCAATCGGTCGTGATATCGCCCTGCTCTGTTTTAACGATCCAACCTCCGCCGGGCTGCGCCTCTAAGCCAGTTACCGGCCTGAAACGTTCAACAGTGGCTCCGAGCTGACGGGCACCTGCAGCGTAAGCCATGGTGACGCCGGACGGGTCAACATTACCGCCATCGGGCTCATACATGATGCAGCGGATGTCATCGAAATTGGCGAGCGGGTGTAAGGCCTGAGCTTCGCTTTTAGAGATCTCATGGAAGTTAAGACCATAGAGCCGCGCTTTCGCCTCCTGCAATCTCAACTGATGTTCACGCTCTTCAGTTTGCGCTAGATACAAGGAGCCGGGTTGGAACACGCCACACCCTTGCCCTGTTTCCTGTTCCAGCTCACGGTACAGGTTCATGGTGTAGTGCTGAATGCGAGTGATATTGTTGTTGTCGTGCAAACCATGAATATTGGCTGCCGCGTGCCAGGTGGAGCCACTGGTTAATTCATCGCGCTCGAGGAGTATCGAATTGGTCCACCCCAGCTTCGCCAAGTGGTAGAGAATAGAGCAACCGACGAGACCGCCCCCGATAACTACCGCTTGAACCTGATTACTCATGAAATTTTTTCCGACCCGCGAGGAAGGTGAATACCGTGCGACAGAAGGTATCAAGCTGACACCTAAAACACAAAAGTGAATTTAGTAGAAAACGACGCTACGACCTGCCAATAAACCGCACAGACATAAACGTAACGATTAATCCTCTGATGCACTGTTTATAGTCGTGCAAACGCGCTCCATGTCTTCAGGTTTAGCGATAGTCAGCCGCAAACAGTGCGCTAAGTTGTACCCACCCATGCCTCTGGCCAAAAAGCCCGCATTGCGTAGAGTCGAATCTAGTCGACGACACGCTTCCACCGAATTCAACACCATCAACAGAAAATTGGTGTGGCTATCAGGCACTTCCCACCCTTGTTCTGTCAGCGTATTGCGCATCAAACGGCGGGTTTCAGCGGTTTTTTTCACAAGCCCCTGCATATACTTCTGATCTAGCATGGCGGCCGTTGCCATGGCCTGAGCAACCCCGGACACATTGTTCGGGTTGAGTAGTTTGCGCACCTGCACGGCTATATCGGCTGGAAATGCGCCCCAGCCTACCCGTTGTCCAGCCAATGCATAGGCTTTGGATAGTGTGCGGGTAATGATGGTGTTGCCGCGCTCAATCAGGTCAAACGCAGCACGCGGGTCTTGATCATCAAATTCTGCGTAGGCTTGATCGATGACCAGCAGAACATCCCCGGGTAAGTTGTCGCGCAGACGTACCAATTCGGCGTTCGGGATTCGTGTGCCGGTCGGGTTGCCCGGATTGCACACAAACACGATTCGGGTCGCGTCACTCACATTTGCAATCAACTCGTCTACATCGACCTGCAACAACGGTTCGGCGGCTTGACGGTACGCTGAACCTGCTTGTTTACAGGCAGTGGCTACAAACAGGTAACCGTACGCTGTTCCCAGCACCTCATCGCCAGCTTGAGAATACGCTCTGATGATTGATGCAATAATTTCCATGGAACCGGCACCGCACAACACCTGATTGACAGGGAGTGAATGCACGCTGCCAATAGCTTCACGCAGTGCTAGCCAATCAGGATCAGAATAAAGGTGAACATCCTGCAAGGCCTGTCTACCTGCCTCTATCGCAAGAGGACTGCAAGGATAGGCGCTTTCATTTTGCGCTAACGATAACAGTGTGGCTTGTAAGTCAGCCAGTTCATAGGCTGCCATATCGGCAACGTTGGCAACAGGGTTAATCATTGTGCATCTCCGTACACATGTTGCGCAGCATCGGCACTGACCAAACCGGTTTTGACATCCCAAGCCTTATCAGCGTTAGATCGTAGAGCAGGCACGCCGAACCCACCGCCACCGGGAGTATCGAAAATGAGTCTTTCACCCGGCTCTATTTTCAACACGCATTTACCGGGAATATCCTCATCTCTGCCGCTGACCTGTACCCGTCCTGCAGCACCTGCAAGACCACCAGCCCGACCTTGCGCCGGGTTTTGAATTCTCTCTAAAGACAAGAACACCAGAAACGGCTTGTTGATTGAAGAGGTCATTTCAATGCGCTGACCCAGACCGCCTCTGTACTGCCCGGCGCCACCGGAGTCCGGGATAAGTTCGCGTTTCCACACAATAACAGGCGCTACTGATTCGGTGATTTCTACCTGACTGCCAAACACACCCGACGGGTACGCCGTTGCCGACAAGCCATCAGAGTAAGGTCGGGCACCGGTACCTCCGTTATGCACTAACTCCAGTGCGAACTGAACATCACCATCCCTTGTTGCTTCAGCCGTGTGGCGCATGGGTAAGTCGTACATGCAGGACGCACCCTCTGCAGGAACTTTGTCGGGCATGGCTTGATGTAAACAACCCAGAATTAGATCGGGTGTCATCTGTCCCAGTGTATGGCGCATAGCGACAGGCGCAGGTCGTTGAGCGTTCAATATGCAATCTTTAGGTGCGGTGACAACAAAGGGTTCCAAAGAGCCTGCATTGTTAGGGATGTCATGACCAATGAGGCACCGCAACGCAAACACGGTGTAGGCCGTTGCATAGTTAAGCGGTACGTTAATCCCTTTGTTAACGCAGCCAGACGTACCGGTAAAATCGACGGTCAAGCAATCCGTTTCAATGCGCAGCGAGGCTTTCAATTCCAGCGGCTTGTCGTATCCGTCAACTGTAATAGCGTGCTCGTACACCCCATTAGGTATTTGTGCGATAGCCTCTAAGGTTCCTTTTTTTGACGTGCTTATGATGTATTCAGATAACTCGTTAAGATCATCCAAACCGTAGTCTTTCATCATGGCACGCAAACGCTCGGCACCGGCTTCACAACACGCTACCAAGGCATAGATATCTCCTTCGTTGGCAATGGGCTCACGGGAGTTTGCGCGAACGATATCCATGAGCAAGGCATTCAACTCTCCCTTATCGACTAACTTACACGGGGGTATCAACAATCCTTCATCGTATACATCTTCACCCTCGGGCCCCATGCCCAGTCCGCCCAAGTCAACCAGATGCGAAGTACAGGATGTAAAACCGACAACGCGACCTTCTAAGAAAACAGGCATCATCAATAGGAAATCGTTTAGATGTCCGGATGCTAACCACGGATCGTTAGTCATATAGATATCACCCGGTTGCATCGTTTCTACGGGAAACCGGGACCTTAACGTTATAACAGCTGCAGCCATGGTATTGATGTGTCCGGGCGTACCGGTAACCGCCTGTGCCATCATTCGACCTTCAAAATCGAAGATGCCTGCTGATATATCGCCACACTCACGCACGATAGGAGAAAACGCAGCACGAATTAACGTTTGCCCTTGTTCTTCAACGACCGCCAAAACACGATTCCACATGACTTGCAATTGCGCGGTTGTGTAACGGCTCATGCGTATTCCCCTTCAATTTTGCTAAGCCGTAGATTTCCCTGGCTATCAAGTCTTACGTTGAAGTCTCTTCCAACAAAGGTTGTTGTCTGGGGCTCGGTTATCAACGCCGGGCCGGTAAGGCAATCACCTACACGTAAACTTGACCGCTTAATACACGCGGCCTGGCATAGCTCATTGGTAATATCACAACGAATCTGAACCCATGATTCAACGTTCAGTGCCGATGTGTCTCCGCTGTCTTCAAGGCTATTGCTCGCGTTTTGAAGCGTTGACACCTCGACAGACCAATTGAGTATCTCGATGCTCATGCCCGGCACTGGACGCGAGAATTGTTTTGCATACTGCTGTTCGAAGGCAAGTGTCAGCGTTTCGATATCGCTGCCCTGCAAATCACGATCGGGTAACTCAATATCAATCTCATGGCCCTGCCCGCTATAGCGCATAAACGCTGAGCGTTTAACAACGACGTCCGCAACAGCTTCACCCTGACGGACAACAGCGTGAGCCTCAGCAATCATGTTATTGAGACGGTGGTTTACGTCATCGCAATTCATGGACGACAACACGACGTAATGGCTACGTACGATAGCGAATGACACAGGCGCATATAAGAAACCGATAGCTGACCCTACTCCCGGCCCTTTGGGAATAACGATTCGGGTGACGCCAGCAGAGCGAGCAACACGGCAGGCATGCAGAGGACCATTGCCGCCAAACGCTATCATGGTGCGCTTGGCCAAATCCTTGCCAGACTCAACTGCATGCATGCGCGCGGCACTGGCCATACTTTCATCAACGATTCGACTGATACCATCCGCACCATCCAAGGCATCTAGTTCTAGCGAAACCCCAATCTGTTTATCGATTGCGTTGGCAGCAGCCTCAACATCAATCTTGAATTTGCCTTCGGCGAAGGTATCAATCTGAATGTAGCCAAGCACCACATCAGCGTCAGTCACCGTGGGTTGGTCACCGCCACGTTTAAAAGCAACCGGTCCGGGCTCAGAACCTGCGCTTTGCGGGCCAACCGTTAAGCGGCCCAGACGGTCTACCGTTGCAATGGATCCGCCACCTGCGCCTATTTCAATCATCTCAATGACGGGTATGCGTACAGGTAAACCCGAGCCTTTGATGAACCGTGCGGCTCGCGCTATTTCAAATTGCCGTGACGATTGCGGCGTGTAGTCATCGATAAGACACAACTTCGCGGTGGTGCCTCCCATATCGAAAGAGAGGACTTCATCTATGCCTAAGTCTCTTGCCGTTTTAGCAGCCAGTATTGCACCACCGGCTGGCCCGGATTCTACTAAGCGAACCGGATACTTTGCCGCTGTCTCAAGTGTCGTCATGCCGCCACTGGCCGTCATCATGAGAATGGGACATTGCAAACCGTTGCTGGCAAAATTCTCGGCAAAGCGTTTTAAGTATCCAGCCATGAGAGGTTGTATGTAGGCGTTGGCTACTGTCGTGCACAGTCGATCGAACTCGCGCGCCTCAGGACTAACATCAGATGACAAGGACACAGATATACCCGGAATAGCAGCACGGAGTCTGTCTGCCAGGCGCTGCTCATGAGCGCTATTCGCATAGGCATGTATCAGGCATATCGCAACAGCTTCTGCCCCACAGGATATAATGCCGTCTACAAGCGTCGCTATGGCATCATCATCAAGCTCTATCAGCACCTCGCCGTTGACAGAGACACGCTCACGAATCGTAAATGATCGATCACGCGTCACCAGGAAATCTGGTTTTTCTAGAGAAATATCGTATTGGTCATAACGACGTTCATAAGCAATTTCCAGAATATCCCGGAACCCTTCGGTCGTTATGGTCGCAACACAGGCACCCTTTTTTTCAATCAGCGCGTTAGTGGCAAGCGTGGTCCCATGAACAAAGCCGGTAAGCTGGGACATTGACAATCCACATTCAGACAGTGCGTGTTGGGCGCCTTCAATAGCTGCATTCGCAGGATTGCCGTGCGATGTAAGGGTTTTACTGGACGCGAGAATAGATCCGGCGTCGTCCATAACGACGGTGTCGGTGAATGTGCCACCAACATCTATGGCGAGTCTTATCGGAGGAGATACCACGGCCTGATCCAACGGTTACGCTATTCTGCGCAAGCATAAGACAAAAGCCGGTGGCGAACCAACTGTTTTGAATACGGTAGTACCGGGCCCGTTTTAAGCCCTTTTGGTCAACCCAGTTTTCCACCAGTGGTAGCTATCTTTAGGTGTCCGCACCTGAGTGTCATAGTCCACATGAATAATGCCGAAACGCTTGGAGTAGCCCAACGCCCATTCAAAGTTATCCATTAAGGACCACACAAAATACCCTTTCACCGGATATTGCCTGGCGCACGCAGCAACCACATCCGTATGTGATTTAAAGTAGCTGATTCTGTCCATGTCATTAATTCCAGAAACTGCTGCCATACCGTTTTCAGTGATGTAAAGAGGTAGCTCGCCCGTATAGCTTGCGACACTTACAATGACTCGCCCCAATGCTGCGGGTTCGATCTCCCAGCCCATATCGGTTGTCTCCAACCCCCGGCTGACCACCTCAATGTTTGGAAAGTCGCCTTCCTGGTGCTTAACTTTTAACGAGGTGTAAAAGTTAATGCCCATAAAATCGATTGGCGCTGAAATGACGTCCATATCGTTTTGCCAGTTTTTCGGCATATGTGGCTCTAGCACTTTCAGCGCAGCTGCAGGGTATTCCCCGCGCATTGCTGCCGATATAAACCATTCATTAGAAATGGCTTCGTGCAGAGCCAGGGCTTGTTGATCTTCATCGCTATCGCTGGCAGCCTCTCCGGGAGTAAAGTTTAAAACGATACCAACCGGCTTCGTTGTTTCCGCCCGGGCGGCTTCCATACCAACGCCATGGGCCAACATAATGTTGTGCATTGTTTTCGACGCTACCGCGATATCCTGTAAACCGGGTGCATGCTCACCAATAAAGTGCGATAGCCAACTGGCGCACCACGGCTCATTAATAGTGGCAAGGCTTTCAATACGCTCACCAAAGTGCTTGGCAACAACGCCTACAAAGTCTCCAAAGTGATTGACCACATCTCTGTTTGCCCAACCACCTATAGCACCTAAGGTTTGAGGCATATCCCAATGGTAAGCGGTTGCGAAAGGTCTTAGCTTTCGCTCAAGCATCGCATCTATCAATCTGTCATAGAACGCCAAACCTTCCGGGTTCAGGTTTTTGCCGTCCGGAAACAAGCGTGCCCATGAGAACGAGAATCGGTAGGCGTCGAAACCGCCGTCTGCCATGAGATCGAGATCACCCTCAAAGCGGTGATAATGATCACAGGCAAGCGCACCATCCTGCGCTTCAAATGTTCCGCCGTTTTTAGCGAAATGATCCCAAATGGTTTCGCCAGCACCACCGGCTTGGTGACCTTCAATCTGATACGCTGCTGTGGCTGCACCAAAGACAAAATTTTCTGGGAAATCGCGTGGTTCGAGAAGCATTAACAACTACCGGAATTCAAGAATATTAAGTTTATCTAGCTTTGCCAGATTTTGGGGGGAAACCTGCCATACAAATCATGCGGTGGAGGCCCTTGTCGTTGAGGACAGGAGCAAACCGGCACCGATGAAGACTCCGCCGGTGAGTTGGTTAAACCGTTTAGCCCGTCCCGGTGCGCTTAGCCACACTGAAGAGCGATGCGCCAACAAGGCGTACACGGTTAGCCAAAATAGCTCCAGTACCGCAAACGTGGATGCCAGAATGGCGTACTGCGGCAACAAGGCACTTTGGGTGTCGATAAACTGCGGAAACAAGGCGGTAAAGAAAACGATAGCCTTGGGGTTGCTAGCGCCAACGATAAAACCACTGACCCAATGCTTGAATCCATGCTTTCGCGCGTTCTCGTTTTTATCGATATCAATGTTTTCCGAACTGGAAAGTAAGCATTTGACGCCCAGATAAATTAAATAGGCTGCACCTGCCCACTTGATAATGCTGAAAGCGACATCGGAGGTGGCGATGACCATTCCCAATCCGGTGAACGATAAGGTCATGATGCTGAATATGGCAAGCAAACTGCCGGTTGCCGCGATAAAGGCCTGTCTAAAACCGTGCGATACAGACGTGGAAACACAAAGCAGCACACTGGGTCCGGGTGATGCCGTGAGTACCAGTACGGCCATAACGTAGAAAATCCAATCTGATAGCGCCACTTTCAACCCCTCTGTTCTTGACCTCTGCCAGCTTATCGGAAAACGCGGCAGGTTTTCGACACCCCTGGATACAGACTCTTATGAGAGGATTTCAAGCGCATATTGAAGGGTATCGTTTGTGCACCGCTTGATGTGATTAAAAAGCCGACTGGCTCTCATTAAGCCCCTATACACGGTAGCTGCAACACACCTTACAAGTGAAAAGTGCAAATTTTGCACAAGCCGCAGTCCTTCGCTCCAGATGGGGTAATTCCGCGCCGCTAGATTAAAGGTGCGGGCCAATGCGCCTTTGTATATTGCGAGGTAATGTCCATTGATAGCTCTCACCCAATCAATAAAAACGCGTCGAGCGTTAATAGCAGGCATTGTTTCGTTCACACTGAGCGCTTGCGGTGCCGGAACAGAAGACCTACCCACCACGGACAACGCCACTATTCAAGCAGTCAATCCAGCGGCTTCGTCAGAAATTGACAATACGTCGGCAGCGAGCACCTCGGTAGACACAACACAAACAGATTCAGAGGCAAGTGGTAACACGCAGACCACCGACTCAGAGATACAAAACAGCACAACAGAAACGAGCGACAACGACACAGCTAGCGAGCCCGCTCCAAATACAACTAGCACAGAGCCTGAGACGATCGATTCAAACACGAGCGACTCCGAGACGCAAACCGATACTGACGAACAATCGGAACCAGATACGGGTATCGCGGAAGCTGAACCATTGCAGGCCATCGACAGCTCCGAACTTTACGACTACGAGAGCTTAATTGTTCCCAGCTACATCACTAAAGACAACACCACGTCAAACACGATAAGTAATGCCGGTGCGACGTTGGGCCGGGTTCTATTTTACGATAACGCCTTGTCCAGTAATGACGCAGTTTCCTGTGCCAGTTGCCATCAACAAGCTGTGGGGTTTTCTGATACAGCTATTGTTAGCCAGGGAGTTAACGGCGTCACTGGGCGTCATTCAATGCGACTGGTTAATACTCGATTTGCAGAAGAAGCAAACTTTTTCTGGGACGAGCGCGCGGACACTCTTGAAGAACAAACAACCCAGCCTATTCGTGATCATGGTGAAATGGGTTTCAGCGGAGAAGATGGCGCTCCGGATTTCAACGAACTTATTAGCAAGCTTGAACAGACAAACTACTACCCAACACTATTCACCATAGCGTTTGGCAATTCCGTTATTACCGAAGAAAGAATACAAGATGCAATGGCACAATTCTTACGCAGCATCCAATCATTTGATAGCCGCTTTGATATAGGCCGTTCGCAGGCCCCCGACAACATCAGCAACTTTGTTAACTTCTCGACGCTGGAAAACCAGGGCAAGCAGCTATTCTTACGCCCACCTACGTTCAATACAGGAACGGGCGAACGTATTGCAGGTTCTGGACTGGGTTGTAATGGATGCCATCAAGCCCCCGAATTCGATATCGATACTAACAGCCGAAACAATGGTGTAATAAGCGTGGCCGGAAATGTTTTGGATACCGATTTAACTAACACTCGCTCACCGACCTTGCGGGATCTATTCGCGCCTGACGGAAACGAGAACGGCCCCTTCATGCATGACGGTTCTCTTGCAACCTTTAGTGATGTACTAGATCACTACAACACTATCACTCACGATCCGGCCATCAACCCGACTTTAGATAATCGATTGCGCGCAGGCGTTGGTGGCGGTGGGCCATCAAATGGGCCTGGTCAGAAGCTATTATTGACGGACGACGAACGTGACGCACTCACCGCATTTATGAAAACTCTTAGCGGCACTGACGTCTACGTCAGCCCATTGTGGTCAGACCCGTTTCTGCCCGATGGAAGCTTGTCTCTTACCCCGTGATTTTGCTGGTGTAGGAAGCGCGCTACGTTGCCGGTTGTTTTGCCGTCAGTGCCCACAGACCTGCTATGGACAGCATGCTGCCACCGGCCAGATTGAAACGCTTTTGAGCAACAGCTGAGGTGAGTAGTCTTCTGGCCGTACCAGCGAATATTGCATAGAGCGTGGCATTCAATGCAGCGAGCACCACGAACGTCAGAGACAGAATCCATAACTGCCCAAAAGCCGGTTCTGCAGGGTTGAGAAACTGAGGAAGAAAGGCTAAGAAGAAAACAATGCCTTTGGGGTTCAATGCAGTCACTAACCAGGTGTTTGCGAAAAGCTTCCACGTGGAGCCCAAATGAACGGGTGCATCGATAACCTCAGTGTTGCTAGTCCCGGCTCTGAGCAGCTTTATTCCCAAGTACAACAGGTACAAGCCGCCGGCCCACTTAATGACGACAAACCATACAGAAGATGTCGCAAGTAAGGCTCCCAGACCCAACAGAGATAAGGCTAGCGCCGTTGAGTCACCCAAAGCAACTGCAAGCACTAAAGGGATATTCGCCTTTTTACCATGAGCCACTGAATAGCTAATGACGGTAAGAATGGTCGGGCCCGGTATCAATAGCATCACAACAGATGCGGTGGCGAAAGCAAGCCACAGTTCGATTGTCATGGAGACTTCTCTGTTCTTTTATAGGGATGAGGTAGTTTAACCACGAAAACTGATTGATACCATCTCAGTGGTTAAAGCATTTCCATCGCTTGCTACCAAGTTCCATCTTTCCCGGCCTTTTCATCCAACTGGGCTTTCACAGCGGCCAAAAGGTCTTTTGCGTTCGGAGGGACTTCCGGTTGGGCTTCAATCACCTTATTGAGCAGGGATACCGCACTGCTTTTTTGCTCTTCACTGAATTTTGCCTTGCTGGGTTCCAAGAAGGCATTCACTTGGTTTCTCACCGCAAGCCCGTCACCCAGCAAATGGCTGCTAGAGGTCAGCAGGCCAGCGGCATCCTTTGATGACAAATTAAAATCACTTTCAAATAAGCTGAGAATATGTTGTTTAGACTCCGCTGTTAAATCCCCGTCAGACTTTGCCGCCGCTAACATTAAAATGGCAGTGGCTTGCATCGGGCTATCAACTTTGAACACTGGATTGCCTTCAAACTGGTTTCGCCAGTTACGACGTCTATTCCATGCAAAAGGATTAAGCCCGCCAAGATCGATGCCTGCATCGGCAAGGCGTTTAAGCAAGATGACAATCGTTACAACAAAACCAAGAAATCCGAGGATAATATGCACTAGCCGCTCCTGCGCTAAGTCCGCTATAGCGTCGCACTTTACCATCTAAGCTGGCGTTAAATATCGGTGATGAAACCCCTCAGATAAGAGTTTTGCATTGTTTAGCAGTTTTTACGATTGTGACCGATGCTGAGCAACTAAGCCGCAGAACTGATGACTCTGTCCTCTCCGGGAGAATCCAGAATAAGTCGCTCAAAGGCTACTCTATCTATAGGTTTTGAGTACAAAAAACCCTGCAAGTAATCACAACCAATACCGGAAAGTAAGGATACCTGTTCCTGAGTCTCCACACCTTCGGCAACTACCTTAAAATTAAGGCTGTCAGCTATTGATACTATGGCCTGACACAGCACGAGATCTTCATTACCAGCAGCCAGGTTATTAACAAATGAACGGTCAATTTTAATGATGTCGATATCCAACCTCTTAAGATATGACAGTGACGAATATCCCGTACCAAAATCATCCAGTGCTATCGGAATTCCGGCAGATTTAAACAGCGCAAGAGTCTCTGCATTTCGGCTATTGTTCTCTAACAATAAACCTTCTGTAATCTCTAAAAGAATACAATCTGCGTCTTGACCAGAATTTCTAATAGCGTCAACCCAGTTGGCAACATTGCCTTCAGATTGAAATTGAACCGGAGACACATTGATGCTAATTTGAAATTTAGGATTGAAGGTATTTCTCCAATGGCTTACTTGACGTAGCGCTTCTTTGAAAACCCACTCACCAAGTTCGTGTATCAAGCCAGATTCTTCAGCCAAAGGAATAAAAGTTACTGGGCTAATAGCTCCCTGACTCGGATGATTCCAACGCAATAACGCTTCTGCCTTCTCAATACGGCCTGAATCAGCACAAATTATGGGTTGATAGTACAGATCTAAAGAACCTTCCTCTATTGCCTGACGCAGGTCATTCGTTAAGCCTGCCCTAACGGCTATCTTTTTCTTAATATCTTCAGAATGGTATTTATAGCCGCCCTTGCCGGCACGCTTAACTTCATACATCGCCTGATCAGCACACTTAAATAGTTCGCTAGCACTGCAGTTATATGTTTCAGACACGTGGGCAATACCGATACTTGCAGACACATGCGCCGAGTTGCCTTGCAAGTCAAACGGCCTGCCAATAGTTTGAATAATGTCTTGGGATATAGTCTCTGTTACAGTTCTAACATCCTCAGCAGACACAATGATGACGAACTCATCTCCCCCCAGCCTTGCCAGTTTTGCACCCTCAGGTATAACAGATGACAGACGTTGTCCCGCCTGTATCAATAAAACATCCCCCATATCGTGACCCAGGGTGTCATTGACCTCTTTAAAATTATCCAGATCTAGCAGGAGCAATGCGGTAACCTTCCCATCCCCCGAACGTGCGTTAATACGACGATCCAGCGATTCGTTGAAATTGTGCCTATTTGGCAATCCAGTGAGATCGTCAAAGAAGGCTAATTTTTTTAGCACTTGGGTTTGCTGGGCTACCTGCTTTCTTAATTTTTCTGGTTCAACTGCTATCCGACGAGTAAACACGCCAAATATAACAGCGACTGCAAATGACAATATTTCGGCGAGTCGATGGAAAAATAAGCTTTGTTGCTCAAAAGGCAGTCCAACTCTCAGTTCCCATTGGCCGTTCGGTACGGCAATTTCTATTGACTGCATTTCAACGCCCTCGCTATCACCATTTGAAGCGAATACAGAGCGTAATTCAGTATCGGGGATAATCCTTGAAAGCTCGTACACATAAGCCGAACTATTCAGACTATGCAAACCAGCGCCACCGATAAGATCATCCAATAAAATCAAGGCTGACGTAAACCCCCAGAAAACGTCACTTCCATCTTCTTGAGGAATAAAAACAGGGTTTCGCCCTATTACCGCCACTCCTCCTTGTACCAGTTCAAACGGGCCGGCCAGGGTGAGGACCCTACGTCTGACGGCCTCTACAGCTTCATCTTTTCGTTTGTCATCCCGAAATATATTGTGCCCAATAGCAGCTTCATTACCTTTGAGCGGGAATATTTTGCTGACGACGCCGTCTGGGGCCAGTTGCAGGTTAGATATGCCATCCATGCGCGCCAACAGAGACGCCGCATACGAGTCAAAATTTTCTACACGCCCTTTAGTTCGCGCAACTTCTTGTGCTAGCAGATAAGTAGATGAAAGCGAATACGATAAACGACGAGTCAGCTCAGACTCCTGTGTATTCAATACCTGCTGTACAAGTTGGCTTTCCTTGTTAACCCTTAACGCTTGATGCTGGCTAAGCAAGAACATTCCCAGTGCAAAGGTCGCTAAGAAGACCCCAAACGGAATGAGATATCTGGCAATTCGATCCATGGCTGATTATTCCGTCAAGCACCAGTGCGTGTATACATAGCGGTGTGAAACATAAGCGGTATCTCGATTGCCCGGAAACGCCAACTATGGTTCACCAGAAAATTAACGACAGATATTAATCAAAGTTAAGGAACACACTATTTATATGATGAGTAGCACTAGGAAAGCAGAAAATCACAGTTACATCAGGAGCTAGACTTTAGGCTTTTGTACACTAAAACGTGAACCCTTCGACTATAAACCGTATCGCAGCAACACTCACTAATAGTTTGAATACTATTCTGAATAAGTCTTCAGACACACGATGCGTCAGACTCTTTCCAATGTAGGTGCCAGCGAACCCAGCAAGCGTCGCACCCACGATATGCGGAATGTATTGCAAATAATCGAAACCCACACTGATGTATCCAATCGCCTTCATGATGTCCAGTGTGAACATACAGGCCGCTAATGTGCCCGTCACTTGAAATTTAGTCAGCTTTGTACGCAGCACCAGAGGTTGCAGAATACCGCCAACGCCCAACAAGGCTCCCAGAAAACTATGAACAATACCAACGAGGAAAAACGGTTGCTTGAGCGGTATACGCCAGGGTATGCGGGGTGCCCAAATTAACACGAGAAGTGTGATACCGAGCATCACAAGCAGTGCTTTCTCGGGAACACTCACAAAGGCCTGAGTGCCTAAAAACACACCCACAAGACTTCCGAGCACAAAGGCACGAAACAACGGCCAGTCAATGTATTTCCAAAAGTAGTACAAGCGCCCCGTTAACGAGCCCACGGCAAATACAGACTGCAATGGAATAGCATGTGAAATGGGTAGTACCGAGGAAGAGGCTAACAACATGATGTAGACACCACCGGTGGCGAACGCCGCATTGACAATTGCTGCCAACAGGCACCCAAGCACGATGACGTAAAAAGCTGTATCAAACATGCTTGTAGTGTATTGACTTACTGACTTACATGCACGCAATTCGTTGAGTCAATCGGCCCGTGAAGAGATAGCCACTAAACGTTGTCGTATGACACTTTCTTGCGCATCCAGTCGGGCACACCAAAGGCCATACCCGCAATACTACCTAGCGCCATTGCGCGGCCACAGCAATCACCTCCACAACGGATATTGTCTAGGACAGCAGATTCGAAATCGGCTGCATGATTAAGCAAGTGCCAAGACAATGGCATTGAATGTTTGGCATAACACGCCAAACCAAAATGCTGAGCTGTTTCCAACGGTGTATAGGTATCAATGCTCAAAGCTTCGCGCATTAACTCCCCTACTTCCCCATCTGTATTGTCTGCAGCATTTGATAAAGCCTCTTTCAAATTTATGCCATTGGATAGTTGCATGAGCACACTATGTACGGCTTTAGCGGATGACATGACATCACTGTTGGTTGTAATAACGTTAACGGCTGCAAGCGTATCTGTGTCTGAAGCTTCTGCTGCGAACAAGCCGGGTACCACACAGACCCCCGGCATCTGGTTGTCATCCATTCCAGAGGCCGCACTAACCTCATCCCCATCCAAAAGCATTCGGGCAATCACGTACTTGGTAGGCCGATCCGCATATCCGCGAAAGTATCCACACGGTCCGAACGCGTTCATAAAGGCTTTCTGATGAGCAACCACCGAGTAGCCTTCATCAAGCGCCAGTGAACCCGCTACACGAGCTGACTCACCATAGTGAGATAACTGGCCCGCTCTTCGGTCTCCATGAACAAAGGCACCCCGTTTGTCTTCATAAACGTTGGCATCGGGCTGACGAAAAAGCAGACTTCCCGTCGCCTCCACAAGCTTAATTTGCTCTTGATCGTACAACCAATGAAGTCCCATAGACGCGGCGTCAGCCACTAATGCACCTGAGAATGCGTCATGTCGGTTCATCTTTAAGCCCTGAAATTTGCGATTAATAAAAGAGAGTCGAAAGCCTTAACAGTAGTTTACCGGCTAATGACACCTGAATTGATATCATATAAACAGAGCACAGTAAAACGCTTTTAGTTCCTCGCAAACATCTACAGCGACGGGCTAATTTTAGGAATCAGCAGGCACGGTGAGTTCCACAACCAATCGACTGATCTCGGCACCTTGAGTTTCTGTGACAAGTTCAAACGTATAAACCCTGTCTTCATCAGAGGAAGGCAAGTCGGGAATCAACGTCACTTGAAAATTAATGGTTCTGTCTTCCAATAGATTTAGATCAACTTGTTCCGGCTCTATGAAGGTAACGAATTCAGACCCCGCACCCACTGCTTTCATTCCAACTTCAACACTAGTGATAGTCGAGGCTACCGCTGACTTCAATCTAGAGACAACTTCCTGACTAGCTGATCCTAGATCGGACACGCTGCCACCTGTAGCAGTAGCTATCTGATGTGAATCAAGATCTGCAGAACCACTATTTAAGAACAGAATGGTTGTTTTGGATTCACTGGCAAGATCGATGACATCCTGAACCGTTGTTTGATATGGATAGGTCGTTTCTGATGGTCTGTGGAAACTGGCATCCGTGGAGACTAATAGAAACTTCACTCGATTCTCAGCCCAATTAGGGCTTGTCGCCATAATATTCGCACTGGGTGCGCAGCTTGGGAAAAGGTCGGCATTTACGATATGTCCTTCACCCGTCATTGCTTGTCGCATGGCTTCTAGTTGAGACTCAGGCTCGTCATTGCCATAGCGAATATCTAGTTCGTTAAGCGTCTCTTGCAGCATTCCCGGAGGGCTTATGGGCAGGTTCAGCTCGTAACCAAAATCACTTCCTGATCCGAAATCGCGGCAAGGAGCATCAACGAAACTTCCAAGACCAATACGAAAGTTCGAAAAACTATCCGCCAGCGCCAGCTCTATATCATTGACTTCTCTACGGAAGGTAGCCAAGTCATCGCCGTAACTCCCGCTTCGATCAAACAGGATCATAAAATCACCGCCTAACTCTCCCGCCTCCGGATCCGGTACTCCAACGGTGACACTCAGCACGCCTGATTCGCCATTCTCAACCGTTATTTGAAAATCAGCATCGCCCAACACCGGTGAGCCACCCTCTTCAGGGTCCGCAACAGCTGGGTCTCGTCCGTCTCGCAGTTCGGACAGATTGCTGGCTCCGTCACCATCATCATCCCAACGTTCTGAATTGAATTGATCAGCATTTACCTGATAATCCTGCACCCGATCTGAACTAGTTCGAAAACGGGTTTCTAACGACGCGAGCGTCACTTCGCCATTTTCATCAAAGAATGAGATAGTCAACGGCTGCTCGGTATCAGCCGGCAACTCACCCGTCACTGACCACGTCTCATCGAACAACCACGCAGCCGTTAGGAGCGTATCGCCCAACTGCACCTGGACTTGCAAGGCATCAGAAGCATAGGCCGGAACCGTGATGTTGAAATTCACCTGAACCGTTGCGGCCTCAACTGGCGGGGTATCACCTTCTACAGTGACGCTCTGGCGGCTACCATCTGTATGATTAATAACGATGTAAGATCCCGGAGACACATCACAGCGCAATCCACCTTCGCACACTGTTGCAAATGACTCAGCATTCTGCACCTGATACCAACCATTGTCAGGCCAGAAAATTGTGGTGCCATCGACCGTAACTCGCTCAACAACCGGCTCGGGTGACTCAGGAGAAGGACCTCCGACGACGACATCATAAGCAATGACACCGGTAGTGTGATTGATGACTTTATAGCTTCCCGCTGCAACTTCACAGGATCTACCGCCTTCACATACACTGCGTGACCCGTCAGAGGTTTGCACTTGATACCAACCGTCGTCCGGCCAGCTGATGACATTACCGCTTACCGTGACAGCAGCGACGGCAACTGGCTCATCAGGACCTGAATCTCCAACGACTTCAATGTCAGTAAAACGTTCACCGGTTGTGTGATTGATGACCACGTACCGGCCGGGATCGACAACACAGGCTGTCGCACCTTCGCAAACACTTCGCAATCCATCTTCAGTTTGTACCTGATACCAACCATCGTCCGGCCAGCTTATAGTGCTACCTGCAACAGTGACACTGGAAGGTACCGGCGTTGTGACGTCAGATACGGTGATGTCAGAAAAACGTTCGCCTGTGGTGTGATTGATGACCAGATAGCTACCTGGTACCACATCACAGGAGCTACCGCCACTGCATAACGTGACAGCACCATCGGATGTTTGTACCTGATACCAACCATCATCCGGCCAGCTAATGGTTGAACCGGTAACCGTGGGGCTTGAGTAAACACTGCCCACGCCCATAAAGAGGCCAACAAGTAGCGTTGATTTTGCAAATGGTACAACTGTTTTTCTAGCTTCCATGTCTTTTTGCCCTAATGAAAGTAAGCGGTAGGTTTTCGTAGAGTTAACCTGGACATCAGCGCAAAAACAGCAGATATAAAATCATCTTCTGTGCGGTCATATCGCACAGGGCTACAGGCAACCAATCTGGTGGAAGCAGTATTACGATCTCTCGAATAGAGATCAATGCTGGGGGTGTGTATTAATACCCGCCCAGAAGTTCACCCTTTATGAATGCCTATCGCCTGTAGTTTCAGTTGGGCTTGTGTGTAAGCGCGTAAAGCACCTACACACGTCAGTGACTAGTCCGCCGCTACACGACCCCGGAACAGCTGATAAGCACTCAACTCTTCAGAACAGCTCTGCAACGACAGAGTTTTTATCTGATGAACTTTTGAACGGCCGAACGAAGTGTCAGCACCCACGGTCAAACACATTTCAGGCGCACCAATGGCGCGTAAGGAACCATCATCACCAAACGCAATTTGTTGCAAGCTGTTGCCATCACACGCTGCCAAACCTATGCTGGCACCCGCCTCCAGACTTTCCAGCTGTACGCACACATCGAGCTCACTCATGTAGAGCATGTTGTCTGCAAAACGGGTGGTATCGAAAATTTGATCTGCCCCTAGCGCGCCTTTGTAGCTATAGCAGGTATGGGCTTGCAAACCCTTGGTTATATCTACATTCTGGTTACCACCTTTAACATCGATGCAATAACTACTCGTGACACCATCCAGATTGTCTATCAAGGTTAATTCAACGTTCTCGGCATAGGCGCTACCCGCAATCGCGATTGTGCAGGCTAATGCAGATAATTTTGGAAGCAGTTTCATCAGAATTCCTTATAAATTTATTGTTTTAGTGGTGAACACACTACGGCTCTCAAGCGTACCAACCGAACAAGGCACAATTAAGGATTAATTGTGCAACTGTTATGACATAGACCGGCCTACGCGTTATACACCCTGGGATTCGGCGTCGAAGGCGTGGAAAACCAGCGAAGCTATAGGCCGGGATATACGCGCTGTTGCTTGACTTGCCCGAATGCAAAGTGGGTTTCCAGCGTCCCGATACCGGGAATGCGAGATAGCTTATCTCGGACAAACCTTTCGTAGTCCCCTAGTGATCCGCTCAGTACCTGCAGCATATAGTCGGATGTACCAGACATTAAATAGCACGCCATAACCTCATCTAAGTCCTGAACGCCTTTTTCAAATTTGGCAATTGTGCTGTCTGTCTGTTTCTGAAGCCGGATAGAAATAAAGGCCATGACAGGCAGGCCACAGGCCTCTCTATCGACGACCGCGGTATATCCCTGGATGACTTTGGCATCCTCTAATTGGCGCACCCTTCTTAGACAGGGGGATGGCGACAAGGCCACTCGCTCACTTAGCTCTTGATTCGTAAGCCGCCCGTCTTTCTGCAGCTGTGCAAGTATTTTCAGATCTGTCTTATCTAGCTCATGCATACGGCACTCTCCAAAGCTCCTGCAATTCGCAGATTGAAATTAATTTAGCAAAGAACCACCTGTAATAGCATATTCTGCCAATATCGAGATCTTTACAAGCATATTAAGCCAATATATTGCGCATAAATACTCATAAACTGTGCCTCCACACATTAATAGCGGAATTTTTCCCCATGAGCAGCAACACTTTCCACTTGGCAGTAGAGGCCGGAAACCTGACTAAAACCGCAGCCTGGTATCGGGATGTTCTGGGGTGCAAGCTGGATATGGCCGAAGAAGGTAAATGGCAGGATGTCGATTTTTGGGGCAACGAACTTACCCTGCATGAATCCACCCCTCGTATGGGCAAAGGATACGAACGGTCACGCCACAGCGTAGACATGGGTGAAGTTTGCGTACCGCACTTTGGCATCCATCTAACAATGGAAGACTACAAGGTTGTTCGTCAAAAAGTAGAAGCCACGAACGGCTTTCTGGATACTCCGTACACACGATTTGCGGGCACTGAGTACCAGCAGGAAACATTTTTCGTTGAAGACCCAAACTTCAACGTGCTGGAAATCAAGCATATGGTGAGTAAAGCGAACTAGCCAACCAGACGCGAACTAAAGCTGAGCGATTGCTATTGGGCAATCGCTCTTAGCTAAGGCCTACTCCACAGCCTGAGCCATCTCCATCAGACTGGAATATAGGAAGTCCACCTCTGGTCTGTTTTCAACTACGGCGGTTGCACCCCAATTTTCACTGTGGGCCAGCCCCTGACGATCAATCCATGCTTTGCGCAACCCGGCTTTGGTTGCAGGCACATGGTCATGATGCAAACTCTGTGCGGTGTGGAGAATCTGGTGGGGCTCTATCCCTAAATCGGATTTTATATGCGTCAGCAGATAATCAAAATTTGCGGCGTTCGGTTTGTAGCTACCAACATCTTCAGCCGTGTATATCGCATCGAACTCAACGCCCAGTTTCTTATTGGATGCTGCAAATCCATCCACATTGACGTTGGATAGTATGACCAGCTTGAAGTGCTGCTTAAGTAGTCGTAACGCATCCGCAGAATCAGGGAACGCCGGCCAATGTGGAACAGATGATCCAAACGCTTCATCGAGAGTCGTGTCACTACTCATACCAAACTCAAGCGCTATCGACTTGTGCACGTGAGACAGTAACTCTGGATACAACATTCCAGGAGTATCAATTTCCTGAGCGGTTTCAATCCGGGCAAAAGCATTCAAGCCACGTTCTCTAGTGATATCACTACGCCCGTTACTGGCTATCAAAGGCTGCAACGCATCCCAGATGCCACTTTCCCAATCGATCATGGTGCCGTAACAATCAAATGTTAATGCACGGTAGTCAGTAAGCTTGCTTGTCATAGGTTAACTCAATAAAAAAACCAACAATGCGTTGTTGCATTGTATCGTGGAGACTATTATCGCACTGTCTTTGGCCAGAAATTATAATGGCATACCGGCCGCAATATGCCCTTAGGGGCAGGACGGCGATATCGTAGAAATACTGGCTATGCGAGAGCTCATACAACGAAGATGAAACAAACATTGTGAAAAGCACTAAAACCGTTGGTGAACAGGCTAATCAACTTTGGAACCGCTTGTCCCCTCTGCCCGGTGGGAAATGGCTATTCAGCAAACTGATTGGCTTTGTTATTCCGTATACCGGCAGCGTGCAACCTCGCGTTGTATCACTGCAACCGGGCCATGCTGTGGTTAATCTTCATGACCGACGTAGAGTTCGCAATCACCTCAAGTCTATTCATGCCATTGCATTGGCAAATCTCGCTGAATTTACCACCGGTCTGGCTACCCTATCCGGTATGCCGCCTGCCACTCGGGCCATCCTTACGGGGCTAGAAGTTGAGTACCACAAGAAAGCCAGAGGCACCTTAAGAGCCGAATGCACATCGGATCTGCCAGCCACCATCGAGACCCAGAGTCTTAAAGTAGAAGCCAAGATTTACGATGCAACTTCAGAATGCGTAGCAACAGGAAGAGCCACCTGGCTTATAGGACCTGAGAAAACCCGATAAACAGCGTCTCGTTGTTCGAGACTCCTTCTTATGTGGCGCTGATGGATTCTCTGGCTTTGGTGATGCCCAGAGCTGCATTTGCAGCTTCTCTTCCTTTGAGTACGAAGTGGTCTTTGTAAATGCCCGAGTGATGCTCAGTCTCTTGGAAATGGTGTGGGGTGAGTGAAACCGATAAAACGGGGACGCCCGTTTCCAACCCGGCTTGCATTAAACCGCTGACGACAGCCTGGGCGACAAAGTCATGGCGATATATCCCTCCGTCAACCACTAATGCCGCTGCGGCAACCGCCGAGTATTTCCCGGTTTTCGCAAGATCCTTGGCGAACAAAGGCATTTCAAAAGCCCCTGGAACATCAAATACATCGACTTGTTCTTTGGGAATGACTTCCAAAAAGCCCGACAAGGCCTGATCAACAATGTCAGCATGCCAGCCAGCTTTAATAAACGCGTATCGGTTCTTTGTCATAGGGAAGTTACACCTTTAGAGGCGTTTAGTAGGTCATAGCGGCTACAGGTGCCGCAGGGTCGTGTTCAATAATACCACTGAGACAGACAAATCAGGTTGAAATGAGGTGCTCAAGCGGCATCCATCGACTCAATACGCGGCGTGACTCAATTTCAAACTCAAAATAGTGGCCACCGCCTCCCATTTGATCCATTTTCCGATCAATGGCCACTCCGAGCAAACTGCACAACAAAAGCGTACCGACACCGCCATGCCCGACAAAAAGCACATCGCCTTGACGGTGCTCCTGCAAGGCAACATTGACGGCTTCGACAATGCGTTGCTGGGCGTTAACAGCTGTCTCCCATCCCCGATAACTTGTTTCGGGTTCCGCAAAAAACTGATCGGCTGCCTGTTCAAATTCATCTGGCACTAAAAATCCCGTTGCCCGCCTATCGTTCTCGTGCATGTTTTCATAAACGTTTAATTCAGACCCTAGAGACTTCGCTATGGGTTGCCCGGTTTCAATAGCTTTTGTTTCGGTACTTGAAATAACGCGTCGAGTATCGAGCAGAACATCGGCCTTAACCAACGCAGCAACGCGCGCTCGGCCCACCTGATTTAGTGACCAGTTCTCCACATCAACGTTGGGATCGATGTTTACTTGCGGGTGCGTTAAATATCGCGCTATCGCTTTCATGAGGTCATGCCTTGGTTAATGACAGTGCCGGCGATTATTTTTTTCCGCCACCGCCTCCACCGCCGCCGCCACTATCGCGACCGCCATCATCATTTTTACCGCCGTCTTTGTTACCCGAATCGTTGTTGTTATTATTAGATTCTTTTTTATCGGAATCTTTCTTATCCGACTCACGTTTGTTAGCCCGTTGCTCTTCAAATTCACGCTTCAGTTTTTCGCGCTCTTTCTCCGGTTTTTTTTTAAATTCTTTGTAGGCATCCCGCAGTTTTTGTTTACGTGATTCGTCCATATTTTGAAAGCGCTCAAACTCAGTACGTAAGTTCTCACGATCATTCTCGTCAAGATCGTTGAAACGCTGAAACTGCGACTTAACACGCTGTCGACCCGTCTCATCAAGCCCGTTCCATCGCGCCAACCCCCTAAGCAGATTATCCCGCTGCCGTTCATCAAGGGTGTTCCACTGTTGCTCCAGACTTGCAAACGCGGCCTGTTCTTGCGTAGACAAGTCAGTCCACTGCGGAGCTGCATGAGCACCGAAGGCAAAACCAAAACACAGCAGCAATATCGACATGAAACGCGTCATTGTGTTTTCTCCGCAGCTTCCTGCGCCTCGGCACTTTGCTGCTTTGATATAAGCCATTTGTCCACGTCTACTCCTAATTCCTCAACTTCAGCGGTCTGTCCCAGCCACTCTAAAAATTCAAGATCGAGTTCTTCTTCTGCTTGGACCGTGTTTTGGCCAAGTACCAACAGAATTACTGCAATCAACATTGCCTGTTTCGCCATTCGGCTTACCCTGAATTCATTTCCATCCATTCCAGGAATTCTACCGATTGATAGAAGTCAATGTCGTCAGTCGCACTTAATAAGTGCAAATCTTCAATAATATTTGCCGTAGTTGTAATGACAGGTTGTGTCTGTGTCTCCACCTCTGCCACTTGAGGCGCAGATGGCGTCGTGTCATCCACTATCATCTGATTGATCATAAAAGCCAGAAATGCAACAGCTACAGTACCGCGCGCCACCATATTCCACGATATGCCAGCTAGCCAATTCGAATCACTCGCCTGCTCACCGGCCAAAGCGCGATGCCTTGCCGCGCTGAGTTTACTCGTGACGTTGTAGTCCAGAGCGTCCGCCTGAGCATCCAGATGTGACGATAAGTGCGCCTTTAATGTTTGCTCATCGCGCGTCAAGGTTTCCTGAGCACCCTGACTATGTCCGTTGTGATGACTCATAAATCAAACCCCTGCAGCTGTACACGCATCTCTTTAACCGCCCTGCTCAAATGAGTTTTAACAGAACCTTCCGAAACACCCATAGCCTCTGCTGTCTCCTTAACACTAAGCCCTTGCCACAATCGCAGTACTAAGGCCTGTTGCTGCTTAAACGACAACTGTTCCAACCCCTGCTGCATAGCTTCATTTAACTCTAAGGAATCAAGCATGACGTCGGGTTCGAACGTTTCTGAATCCAACTGATCTACCGCATCTTCGACAGATTCTGAATCTTCCGTTTTACGTCCGAACCATTGTGTCAGACGAGAGAAACCCCGTTTTCTATGATGATCGCTGATGCGGTTGTTAAGTACTTTAAAAAACAGCGGAGCCCATTGTTCATGAGGTTTAGCTGTGTAGTTCTTGACCATGCTAAACATGGCATCCTGCACAATGTCCAACGCGGCATCTTGATCATGGCAGGCAGCCATGGCAATGACGAATGCCTGCTTTTCCACAGACGCCAGAAAGCCATCGATACTCATCGAATGTTCCGGTTCTTGCGCTGATGTCATTAATGCCGACAAATTAAAAAGCTGTTCCATTTAAAAATTACACTCTCAGTATAGAGTGCAGCGATACAGCATGACGCTTGGATCACCACCGATGGCTACCCGTTTCGGCGGCCATGGAACTTAAAACGTGTTCACATAAAATCGGTTGACAGCGTTTTCACGAAATACTGAAAAAATTACACAACGACACAAACGCTAAATCTATGTAATTGATATTAGTAGCAATTTCAATTTATGTCGCAGTACGTGTCAACCAAATTACAACCGCTGCGTTGACTGAGGTAGATCATTTACTCAGAGGCAATCGTGACACCTTTAAAGCACACTCTTATCCTAACGTCAGTACTTGCGCTGGCCGGCTGCACAGACGGTATCGAATCGGACATCGAAGCGCTAAACAACAATACAGACGGGGATAACGACACACCTACCGTTGTCAATGCCGGCACCACAGCTATAGATCAACAACTAGGCGCGCTGCTAACTAACCAAAATATCACTGGTGACCCGACCGTTGGATTAGTCCTTCCGTCTATCGATGACCCATTGTCTCAGCTTGGTATGAAACTGTTTTACTCAAAGAGTCTGGGCGGAGAGATGGATAGTGCCTGCGTAAGCTGTCATCACCCGTCTCTGGGCGGCGCGGACAACCTGAGTTTAAGTGTGGGCGTTGAAGCTATTGATGTTGATCTGCTTGGACCCGGGCGCCGCAGCATAAGCGGCGAATTTCCGGTTCCCAGAAATGCACCTACCACCTTCAATAGTGCTTTGTATCGACAGAGTCTATTTTGGGATTCACGTGTAAAACAATTGGACGCAGGAATCCGAACACCAGACAGTGCATTTGATACACCTACTGCTAATGCCGGTGGAAGCTTATTAGTGGCACAAGCTAAATTTCCCGTTACCTCCAATGAAGAAATGCGAACGGAGCGATTTGAAACGGGAAGTGATAATGCTGCAGTACGCGCCCATCTTGCTGCCAGAATGGGTGGATACGATGGTGGCTTTAATGCAGCAGACGAATTAACGGTAAATGGCTGGCCTACTGAATTTCAGTCTGCATTCGGCAGCAGTGAGTCTGCAGAAACACTGGTCACGTACAACAATATTGCCGAAGCGCTCGCCAGTTATGAAGCCTCTCAAATATTTATTAACAGTCCCTGGAAAAACTATTTAGACGGTAATAGCAACGCCATCAGTGATCAAGCCAAACAAGGCGCTGTATTGTTCTTTACATCAAGACAAGATGGCGGAGGCGATTGTTCCAGATGCCACGCAGGCGATTTATTCTCAGACGAAGACCATCATGTCGTTGCATTTCCGCAGATCGGTCCAGGCAAAGGTGACGGCGTGACTGGAGATGACGATTTCGGCTTGGAGAGAGAAACCGGTGTCCGGGCAGATCGCTATAAGTTCAGAACACCATCGCTACTCAATATTTCAGTGACAGCACCTTATGGACATACCGGTGCGTATGAAACATTACGTGAAGTTGTTCAACACTATGACCGTCCAAACAGAGCACTGGATGTATTCGACGATAACAACTGGTGCGAATCCATTACAGACAACGCAAACAACAATAACTGCAATACGCTGTTTCCAAATGCCAGGGCTAACACACAAAGGGCTCAAGCAGCTTTAGACGATCAGCCTCAGAATGATTCGTTAAACGGTATCAATCTTAATAACAACGAAGTCAACGCCATTGTTGCATTTCTTGAAACGCTGACCGACCCTTGTGTACTGAATCGAGACTGCCTAGCGCCTTGGATTCCAGACGCCACTGGTGGGCCTGACGGAAACCAACTAAACGCTCGTGACGCTCAAGGAAACGCACTGTAAAGCCCCGCCCCCTCCAAAACACATCACTTGGTTCTTATGAGTTATAGGAGGGGATTTTTCTACGGATTTCTTCACTCTAAATCGTCTGCACAAACACACAGGCAGGGGTAAAAGACTTACTATCTAGCAAAGATATCTAGCGTAGTGAATTGGAAACATGTCTACCCAAGAACGTTACCCGATAGACGGCTCTCGTGATGCTCTGTGGATGGCAACCGCCGTTGAGCCTCCTCACACCGAAGCACTCGCCGACCAAGAACTCCACTGCGATGTCGCGATAGTCGGCGGGGGTTTTACGGGCCTAAACGCAGCCATGTCCTTGGCAAAAGACGGTAAGTCTGTATGTGTTTTGGAAGCCAAAGGTTTGGGGTTTGGCGCATCGGGCAGAAGTGGCGGTCAAGTCAACATGGGATTGAACATGGGTCCGGAGGCGCTTATTCAACGTTTCGGTGACGAGGCTGGCAGACGTTTAATAGATACCGTCACCCAGGTGCCTGACACTGTTTTCACATCAATACACGAAAACAATCTCAACTGTGACCCGGTACAAACCGGCTGGGTACAAGCGGCAATCAACGAACACTACCTGGACAAACAAATTAGCGTTCAGAAAGAGTACGAACGTTTCGGTTGTTCTATGGAAGTTCTGGATAAAGAACAGGCGAACGTACGCACCGGCTCTGAGACGTTTGTTGGCGGCATCTTTAACTCTCGGGCAGGCTCATTGCATCCCTTGTCTTATACGCGCGAGCTTGCGCGTGTTGCGATAGAAAACGGTGCCAAGATCTTCACGAACTCTCCGGTTGAAAGCCTTCAACAAACCAAAGAAGGTTGGCTGGTTAACAGCGGGCAAGGACGCATCCATTGTGGAAAAGTTCTCGTTTGCACGAACGGCTATACCGATGGCTTGGTCAAGGGTTTGTCAAAAACCGTGGTCCCCGTGCGCAGTATCCTAATTGCATCGGAACCCTTGTCAGATAATCTGCGCAAAACCATTCTGCCCGATCAGGTCACGCTGGTAGACAAACGCAGCCTGATTTTATACTTCCGATACGATCGCGATGGGCGCCTGTGTATCGGTGATCATGGCCCTATGAGAGATGCTTTCGCACTTAGCGACTTCGAAAATCTCAAAAAGCGTGTAAAAAAAGTGTTCCCTCAACTATCCAACACACGCTGGGATTTCCATTGGGGTGGTCGTGTTGCCATGACTAAAGAAACCATTCCGTTTATCGAACAATTAGCACCGGGACTATGGGCCGGGATGGGCTACAACGGACGCGGCGTTGGCATGGGTACAGCACTGGGTAAAAACCTGGCTAAACTGGCCAGTGGCTTACCGGAAAGCGAAAGCCCTATTCCTGTAACTAAGGCGAAGCGATTTGTCATGCATGCTTTTCATAAACCAGGCGCGTATATCAACATCAAATGGTTTGAACTTAATGATTTTCTGAGAGGGCGTTAGACTTAGAATTTTATTCTTCATTGCAACGGCTGACAGGCGAAAATTTCATGAACAAAAAGCCCAACATCATCGTTATTTTCACGGATAACCAGCAGGCTTCAACATTAGGTTGTTACGGCAATGATGAAATTCATACGCCCAGCCTGGATAAACTGGCAAGCCAAGGTATAAAGTTTGATAACGCATTTTGTCCAAACGCTTTTTGTTCGCCTTGCCGTGCATCACTACTAACCGGCATGCTGCCATCACAACATGGTGTGCACTCCTGGATTGATGATCGGAACATGCCCGACTGGCCTGCCGGCTGGCACGCTCTTAATGGCATGCGAACACTACCCACACTTATGCAGGAGGACGGCTACTCAACTGCGCTGGTTGGTAAATATCATCTGGGAGAACCCACCTCCGTCGCAGAAGGTTTTGACCACTGGGTAACACTCGAAGACGGACATGTTCGTAGCTTTTACCGCAACAAAATATTTGATAACGGCAAGGTCTATGAACAACCCGGGCACTCGGTTGATTTTTTCACCGACAAAGCTTGCGAGTTTATGGAATCTCAAGTGGCCGACGATAATCCCTTCTTTCTTTTTTTGCCCTACCCGGCGCCCTATGGGCACTGGCCGGCAACTAAAGAGACTGATGAAAACCGACACACAGAGCGCTATGCCGATTGCCCGTTGAATTCCATTCCACGACAAGCCATAAGAAAAACGGCTGTTGATGGATTTTTAATGGTGCAGTCCGAGTCCACAACCGATTTAGACTTCTCCATGCTGATGCGGGCACCCAATGATCTGGCAACACTGCGCAATTACTATTCGCAAGTATCCATGGTGGATGACGGTGTCGGTAAAATCATGCAATCGTTAGCATCCTTAGGCATTGAGGACGACACACTCTTAATCTTCACGACTGATCACGGTCTTTCAGTCGGACAACACGGATTCTGGGGGCATGGAGGTTCTACTTTTCCATCCAACCTTCATCGTGCTGCTCACTCTATTCCACTCATTGTGAGACAAAAAGGTGTTACGACCGAGGGCGATGTATCCCAGCTTATGGTCTCTAATATGGACCTGTATTCCACCATTCTGGAGCACACCGGTATCGAAAAACCGGACATCGATGAACCCATCCCCAGCCGCAGCCTAATGCCCATCTTAAAAGGCGCCTCACTGGTAGATTGGGGTGAAGATGCAGTCTTCTCAGAGCAGGAAGAAACTCGCGTTGTTCGAACTCAAAAATGGGCATTGTTTAAGCGCTACAACGGTCCGAAAAACCGTGGCATTTCAGACGAGCTATACGATATTGAAAACGACCCCTATGAAACGACTAATTTATCGGGCGTCGCTGAACACGCAGCCGTAGAGGCCGAGCTTAACAACGCGCTTTTGGAATTTTTCCGTACCCACATCAGAGAAGAGGCAGATTTATGGGAAGGCGGTGTCCCTATTCAAAACAGCGTGCGCAAAACATTCTGGAAAGAAGTCTGGGGAGATGACTGGTCACCGGTATACACATACGACTAAGCCATGAAGGATGTTTTATCTCCGTGTTGCGCACCCACTGCTAACGGCAATTTCTCAACACGTACAGCGCAACCCAAAAGACGCCAAACATCAGGCGTCCAGTCCGTGTCACTATCGGGCGGCTGGTTTGAAATGGGCGCAAACGACGGGCCCCACCCCAAGGACGGTGAAGCGCCTGTCCGATCGGTATGGCTGGACCCCTACTCCATTGCAAGCACTGCGGTAAGCAATGCTTCCTATGCGCAGTTTGTGGATGCCACAGGCTACGTTAGCTTGGCCGAGCAACTCGGGTATTCCTTTGTTTTCCACCTGTTCGTGGACACCGATGCACCCATCATTAACGCTCAAGCATCCGACCATACACCTTGGTGGGTAGCGGTTAAGGGTGCATGTTGGCATTCGCCGTTCGGGCCGGAAAGCTCCGTTGAAGAGAATGCTGATCATCCCGTGGTACATATGTGCCGCGAAGATGCGCTTGCTTATTGCGACTGGGCAAATGCCAGACTCCCAACCGAGGCGGAATGGGAATACGCAGCTCGCGGTGGACTGTTTGGCGCCCCATACCCTTGGGGCCATGAACTGGATTTAGACGGTGAGTATCATGCCAATATCTGGCAAGGCGATTTTCCAAACACGAATGTCGCGTTGGATGGATACGCTGCTACCGCACCGGTGAAGACTTATAAGCCAAACGGTTTTGGACTGTACAACATGGTTGGCAACGTCTGGGAATGGACAGCAGACAGGTATACGACACTGCATTCGCCACGCCCGGCTATCAATCCTCGTGGACCACTCAACGGGCAGAACTTCGTGACAAAAGGTGGCTCATATTTGTGCCACGAATCTTACTGCCAACGCTACCGAACATCATCGAGGCAATCGCTTGCCCATCAAACTACCGCCGGACACTTAGGATTTAGAGTTGCTGGACGTCACCGCGTCAAGACGCTTTAAAAGCTACTTCCAACGCGCAACATAGCGAGTGGTTCGCGTATCAAACCAAGTCTTGGAATACTCAACTTGCCTACCCAGTTGATCCCAACTGTATCGAGTTACGAATCCGAACGTGTCGGGTGCGTTTGCACAGAATGTTGCAGGCTTCCATTCAGGTACTGAACTCACCGACACTGAATCTTCCACCCGCGCAATCCAAAAACCTAAAACCTCTTTGTAATACTGATAGAGAGAGTCAGATAACTCAGATTGTTTGATGGGCTTTTCAACCAGACTGGCATCCAGCCATATTTCCTCTAGGGCCGCCTCTGTATCATTTAAAAAACGGCTGCGGCGAATACGATAGTAAGTATCGTTCTCAGCGAAATTGATTTCATCTGTTCCTGCAACTTTGTCCACCGCCAGGGTAGTCGCTTTTGGCAGACCACCGCCTTGTGTTAATTCAAGGCGGAAAAAACCATAGATCGTTTTATCGTCATCAACATGCCGAATATAGTTGCCCGAGCCCTGAATACGCTCCAGCATGCCGTTGCTCTCTAGGACGGCTAAGGATTTCCGGAGCGTGCCCACAGCAATACCCAAACGCTTCGCCATCTGCCTTTCGGGTTCAAGCCGCTCACCGTCCAGCAATATCCCGGCTTTGATTTCGCGCGCCAGCATCTCACTGGTTTCTAAATGCAGTGGCAGCTTTCCCCGCTTATGGATATCGACTTCCTTCATGTCAGGAGTTTACCCAATGTCAGCCGATTTAACCGCCTAGAGAATGAATCTTTCAAACCTTCGTTAAACTTGCAGAAAATAAAATTGATACACAATTGACACACTACCCAATTGGATGCTAAAACGGTGCGAAATATCAGCCTGGTACCTTAAAAGTGACTGTCGTCCCTATTACCTCCCCCGATCTTGATGCACTTGAAGTCTCGTGGTTTGCGCCTTTGTGCTCTGACGATTACCGCCATTTAGGCGTGCCCGAAGGCGATTTGCGCTCCAGCTGGGAAAATACCTCTGAGATTCTGCAAACCGCAGATAAATTGGGCTATCGCAACATTCTCTGCCCGTCTTCGTATCAGGTGGGACAAGACACGTTGAGCTTCGTGGCGGCCAATGCACCGCTGACAAACAATATCAATATGCTGGCCGCTGTTCGCTGTGGCGAAATGCAGCCCATCATGCTGGCACGAACTGTCGCCACCCTCGACCACATGCTCAAGGGCCGGCTCACCATCAATATCATCTCGTCAGATTTCCCGGGCCAGAAAGAAGACAGCGCCTACCGTTACCAACGCTCAAGAGAAGTGGTGGAGATTCTCAAGCAGGCGTGGACGCAGGAAGAAATCAATATCAATGGCGAGGTTTATCAGTTCGAGGGGCTAACTACACAGCCTGTCAAACCTTATCAGCAGAACGGCGGGCCACTGTTGTATTTCGGTGGCTACTCTCCACCGGCGCTCGATTTGTGTGGTGAGCACTGCGATGTCTACCTCATGTGGCCTGAGAAAAAAGATGAACTTGCCGGGCGCATGAAAGCGGTAAACGCCGTTGCTGAAAAATACAATCGCACCTTGGACTACGGACTGCGCGTACACATGATCGTTCGCGATACAGAACAAGAGGCACGTGAGTATGCTGAAGAACTGGTTTCACAGCTTGATGACGGGCAAGGCACAAAGATCCGGGAGCGTGCTCTCGATGCCACGTCATTAGGCGTGTCTCTTCAAGCTAAAAACCGTGAAGTCGCGAATGAAGCCGGCTACGTCGAACCGCATTTATGGACAGGTGTCGGTCGTGCGCGGTCCGGTTGTGGTGCCGCCTTAGTGGGATCGGTAGATCAGGTCATGAGCGAAATCGAGGCGTACCAGAAAATGGGTATTCGCTCGTTTATCTTTTCTGGTTACCCGCATCTGGATGAATGTAAGTCGTTTGGTGAACGTGTTTTACCCAACCTTAAGACGTGCTCATTGCCAGAGGTCTACGGACGTGTGCCGAGCGAGCCTCCAGCGGTGCCGCTAGCTGCCGGAGAACGCATGTAATGAGCGTTTTCGAACCCTCTTCAGAGAATACCCGTGAATTCCGTAACGCCTTAGGGCGTTTCGGCACCGGGGTCACGATCATAACCACCGCGCACGAAGGTCGGCCGGTTGGAATCACGGTCAACTCCTTTACATCCGTCTCCTTAGATCCTGCACTCGTGCTTTGGGCACCGGCTAAGGCCTCTCTGCGTTTCAACACGTTTGAATCTGCAACGCACTATGCCATTCACGTTCTCGATCAATCGCAAACCGAACTAGCGTGCCAGTTTGCAAAAGATGCAGAGAAGTTCGATAGCTGCGACTGGCATTGGAATGATCAGGGTGTACCGCTCATCGACAAGGCCGTTGCCCGATTCGAATGCGAACGAGTCAGCTCACATGACGGCGGAGATCACGCCATTGTCGTTGGCCGCGTGCTTCGAGCAGCCAATTTTGGTGGAGAGCCATTAATGTTTTTCGGCGGTGAGTTTGGTCGCTTTCAAGGTGCTGCTTAATCGTGTGTAATTCTGGCGTGAGTGCGATTTACCGTAAAACAACTGACGCCCATGCTTGTACTAGCAACTACCTACTTGTTGCACCGGCAAACTCTTTGACTTAATTCAACGCAGGTAACGGTTTATGGGCTTTTTGAACGGTGTACTAAAGGTTCTGGACAAGCTCAATAGCGCGGTTCTCAAAGTCTGTGGAGCCATTGGAATCATCGCTATCGCTGCCATGGTGGTAGCCATCTTAATACAAGTATTTTTTCGCTACGTGCTTGGCAACGCCCTGCCTTGGCCTGATGAACTCGCGCGATTTTGCATGCTGTGGATGACAGGCTTAATGGCGCCCATCGCCTACCGCCAAGGTGGATTCGTCGCCATTGACATGCTTCCTGATTTGTTAGGCAAACGAGCAGCCTCACTGCTCTCACTACTATTGCTTTTTATCTCATTGCTGGTACTCGTTATGGGCATCAAGTTGGGAATGAAGCACGTTAACAGCGGCTGGTTATTCTCTTCGTCATCATTAAAGGTACCGTTGAGTTTAATTGGCATGAAAAGCGTCAAACTCAAACTGGTTTATATGTACTCATCGTTGTGGATTGGGCTCATTCTGCTCACCGCCGTCAACATCGAGCTACTACTGCGTTCAATCAAAGATCTCATCGTTGGAGGCAATGATACTGACGATTCTCCACAGTTGGCCGAGTCGGCAAGAGGAACAAACTAATGTTGGTATGGTTCCTACCGCTGTTTCTGGTTTTTCTATGCATAGGCTTGCCCGTTTTCTTTGGCATGCTCGCAGCCCCCGGCATCATGTTAATTCTGAACGGACAAGAACGTGATCTAGCGTTGTTATATCGAAATGTCTACAACGGTATGGATAGCTTTCCGCTGATGGCTGTACCTTTCTTCATGCTGGCCGGTGAACTGATGAACAAGGGCGGAATTACCGAGCGCTTGGTTGAATTTGCCCAATCTATGATGGGTCACCTGCGTGGTGGTTTAGCCCATGTCAACATTCTCTCTTCCATGTTGTTTGCAGGTCTGTCAGGCTCTGCTGTGGCTGACACCTCAGCGCTGGGTTCCATGCTTATTCCAGCCATGGAAAAGCAAGGATATACAAGACGCTTTGCGGCTGCTATCACCGCGGCAAGCTCTGTCATCGGTCCAATTATTCCTCCGTCGGGCATTATGATCATCTATGCCTATGTCATGGGTGAAAGTGTTGCTGCCTTATTTTTAGCGGGCATCGTGCCTGGTATATTGGTGGGTGTAGGTCTGATGTGCATGGTGGGGTTCATGGCTAATCGCTATCAGTTCCCCGTTGCTTCCAAGAAAGCCACATGGTCTGAAAAAGGGGCTTCATTGGGTAAGGCCTTCTTTCCACTAATGACACCGGTTATCATCTTAGGCGGTATTTTGCTGGGTGTTTTCACCCCAACCGAAGCCGCAGCGGTTGCAGTTTTTTACTCCCTCATCATTGGCTTGTATGTGCTAAAAACACTGCGGTGGAAGGAGCTTCCTGCCATTCTTTCTAAAGCCGCTATTACCTCCAGCGTTGTATTGTTGTTGGTGGGCGCGGCAATGGCATTTAAAACCGTTGTTAGTCTTAGTCACACGCCAGAAACCTTGGCCGCTTTTATACTTGGGCTCAGCGATGATCCCTATATTTTGCTGTTTTTAATTAATATCTTGTTGTTCATTGTCGGCATGTTTTTAGACGCTGGTCCGGCAATCATCATATTAGGGCCTATATTAGGTCCTATATTTACTGACCTGGGTGTACACCCTGTTCACTTTGCCATTATTATGTCGGTAAATCTAACTGTGGGGCTCGCCACGCCTCCCATGGGTTTAGTGTTGTTTGTCGCATCATCGGTATCCGGTGAACGCGTCCAAACAATTGCAAAAACAATACTGCCATTTCTTGCAGTTGAAGTTTTGGTGATTTTCTTAATTACCTACTTCCCTGCAATCTCAATGACAGTACCGACTTTAACCGGTTTTATCCAATGACCTTAAAAATTGCCTACAGCAAAAAAAGGTTGCCACCACGAGGAGTACTATGAAAATTATGAAACGTTCCATGCTGCTTTCTGCAGCAGTGTTAGCACTATCGTCGTTTACTGCGTCTGCTGCAGATATAACGCTGCGTGCTACTGCTAATTCAAATGAAAACGACGAAGACTATGACGGCCTGGTCGTGTTCAAGAACTATGTAGAAGCTGCATCAAACGGCGCTATTGAAGTTGAGCTGTTCATCGGTACGCAGCTGTGCTCTAAAGGCGCAGAGTGCTTGCAAGGAATTGCTGACGGCTCTATCGATATCTACATCTCAACGTCTGGCGGTGCTGCCGGAATTTTCCCTTACGTTCAGGTGTTAGATTTGCCTTATCTCATGTCTAGTGACCGTGTCGCTGAAGGTGTACTCACCGGCGATTTCACACGCACGATGCGAAATATGGCTTTGGAATCTTCTGGAGATCAAATCCGCCTGATGACCATTGGTAACACGGGCGGTTGGAGAAACTTTGCAAATACCAAGCGTCGCGTGCAGAACCCTGGGGATATGGAAGGCCTTAAGATTCGTACTGTTGTGGCAGACTTACCACAAGAATTAGTAAAAGCACTGGGTGCATCTCCCACGCCAATCCCATGGCCTGAACTGTTCACGTCTTTCCAAACTGGTGTTGTTGAAGGTTCCAAGAACGGAATCACTGACATCATGGGCATGAAATTTCCAGACGCCGGCCTTAAGTACGTGACGCTAGATGGCCACGCCTATATGGGCGCTCTATGGTGGATGAATAACGACAAGTTCATGGGTATGAGCGAGGAAATGCGTCAAGTCGTTGTTGACGGATTTTCAGCACTACAGCAAGCAACATTTGCCTCACCAAAGCGTAAGTCCATTGCAGCCTACGAAGAATTCGTTGCAGGCGGTGGTGATCTGTATGTACCAACCCCTGCAGAAAAAGCGGAGTTCAAAGCAGCAGCAGAGCCCGTGTACGCGTGGTTCAAAGAAAATATTGACGGTGGCCCAGCGATCTTTGATGCACTAACAGCAGCCGTTGCTGAAACTGAGGCTGAATTGGCCGAAGGAAATGCAAAAGATATTCAGTAAAACTGACTGTATTGACTAAGTCATTTATAAGGAAGGCAACCACAGCGAAAAAGCCGGGGTTGACCTTCCTTTTTAAAGACTCAAGTTAGCCACCACGATGTTTAATATTTGTCGACTCCTTTTACGGGCAGCATCTAGATTAATAACTGTCGCCAATCATTCCAACGGATAAATCCAAGACTTATAGTCATCAATTAATTTATGCGCCTGCTCAATTTGCGCCTTCGTCATCTTTTTAATCACTTCCTCCTGACTAATTGCCGCGTCAGGATCACCACCGATGGCGGACAAAACGTACCATGTATACGCCCTGACAAGATCAGGAGCCGGCATGCCGCGCCCTACCTCGTAGTACCAACCGATACCCGATTGTGCTCCCGGATGGCCTTTGAGCGACGAACGCAGGTACCAATCGAATGCGCGAATATCATCTCGCTTAACGCCCAGGCCCAAAGCGTACATAACACCAATCAGCTCCTCGGCCTCGGCATTTCCCGATCGCGCGGCCGGCAGCAGCGCTTGCATAGCCTCTTCGAACTGGTTGGCCTCCATCAGGTCGCGGGCTTTTTCAAGATCGGCATGCGCGACAGAGAGCTGCGCGCAAAAAAACAAAAGAAACAATCCAACTCTATGCATTACCGTATATTCTCAAGTATGCGAATGTTAATGGCGTTAATTTTCAGTACTGTTTTCTTTGTAAACGCCGTAAAAGCTGGGCCACTACCTGCGCCTCTAGGTGCGGAAGATTTTCCTGTCCATAAAGAAGCACAAGTTAAACTTGGTCAGCTGCTGTTCTACGACAAAATTTTATCTGGAAATAAAAACATTTCCTGCGGCACTTGTCACCACCATTCACATTTTGGCACTGACGGGTTGTCACTCGGAATCGGAGAAGGCGGAACCGGAGTCGGACCAGACAGACTCGCTGGTAAAGACAACTCCAGAATAAAGCGACGTATTCCCAGAAATGCACCTGCGTTATGGAACCTTGGTGCAAACGATATCAAAATTCTGTTCCACGATGGACGCCTATCGCGATCTGACGACTACGGCACCGGATTCGATTCTCCGGCAGAAGAGCGTTTGCCTGAAGGTTTATCAGGGCTACTGGCTGCACAAGCTATGTTCCCGGTGACCTCACGATTTGAAATGGCCGGAGACCCTGAAGAGAATTCAGTTGCGCGAGCCTCTTTTGACCGTATTGATCACGTGTGGCCCATACTGACTAAACGCATTAAAGGTATTCAAGAGTACGAAAAACTCTTTGTTGACGCGTTTGACCATATCAAGCAATCCGCTGATATTCGTTTTGTGGATATCGCGAATGCACTGGCTGCATTTCAGTCTACAGAATGGCAATCCTATGACTCTGTTTTCGATCAATACCTCGCAGGGGATAAGAGTGCACTGAATGAACAAGAAACTCGAGGAATGGCTTTGTTCTATGGTGATGCAGGGTGCGACAGTTGCCACTCGGGAAATCTATTAACAGATCAGAACTTTTATGCTCTTGGCCTGCCGACATTCGGCCCCGGCCGAACTCGAATGTTTGATCCCATTCCCAGAGATACCGGCAGACTGGGCGAGACTGACGATCTGGAAGACAGCTATCGATTTAGAACACCCTCATTGCGCAATGTTGAACTTACAGGACCTTATGGTCACAACGGCGCATATACATCACTGACCAAAATGATAGAGCACCATCTAGACCCTGCAACAGCTCGCACATCATGGAAACGTTCCTATGCGGCCCTCCCGGATGTGCCTTGGTTAAACAATACCGATATGATCATTACCGCTGATACGCGCGAGATGGCACGCTACGAATCAAGGCTTGATGTCTCACCGTCGACGCTTTCAGATTCGCAAATCAACGACTTGGTAGCATTTCTACATGCATTAACGGGTAAGAGTGCCAGACAACCACCCTTGGGTGTCCCTGATACGGTCCCAAGTGGGCTTGTTGTTGATCAATAGTTAGATCAGAATTTGCCTGGCCTTCAACGCGATGGACATAATTCGTTATTCGTCAGCTACCGTACCTCATGCACCACTTTGGCATTCAGCAACTCTTGCATTGAGGGCCACCACATAGCCGAAGCTTCATGGCTATATATGCTATTGACGAAAAAATCGCTCACACCGGCAGCGAGAAATAATGCCTTGTCATGTTGTTGTTCCTTAGCAACGTCGGTCGCAAGAATAGTGTAATCCGCATCAACCTTGTATTGATGAAATCCAAACTCGGCGTGTTTCGAAGCCGTTCTTCTAACACCACCGATGAATGCCAATGTGCATGCTGAAGCACATTGAGTATCCACATGCGTGGCAATATCATTATCCGCAAACAGCTTTGCCAATCCTCGAGCTTCGTAAATATTTCCACCCCCGCTGTTTAGCTGCACAGTGGAAATATCGGCGTTATTTATAAAGGACTCTTTAACGACTTGCGTCATCCCTAGTTCTATTGAACCGTTGATAAGCAAAATAGAATGATCGTCGAGCACGCTCACCTTATAGTTAAGCCTACGATCGGCACTGATTTTATCGAAAGCAACTTGCTCATCTACCGTTGGAAACGTCAACTGCACCGCCTCCAAAGCATAGGCTGCAGACAAAAAGAAAAAAACCACCGAGCCCAATTGGGAACCCCACAAAAACGCCATATTATGGTTAGTGGCAAAGTGATTATCGCCTGCACGGACAACTCCAACGACTTGCCAAATAAGTAGCAAGGCATGAAGAATAAAAACCGCTAAATAGGTAAACGCTTCGGCGTCTACCAGTGACACACCCTCCCTCGCCAGTAAAACATCCTGAAGTAGGAATAAACACACCCGGACAGCAACAAGATTTACCCAAAATGACCAAGCCAATGACTGCTGCCCTCTCCAGTGGTTCAGCAGGTAGCGCATCATTGCCCGATTATTTGGTAGTCGTTTGAGTTCGGTATCTGTTTATGCTTCAACGAGATCGACGTAATCAGTTAATGGAGGGCAAGAACAAATCAGGTTCTTGTCACCGTGCACGTTGTCAATGCGACTCACCGGCGGCCAATACTTGTTGGCAGGACTCACCCCCGAAGGGAATACAGCGGTCTTCCGGCTATAGGCACGCGTCCACTCATCAACTGCAAGATGCTCCATCGTGTGCGGCGCGTTAACCAGCGGGTTATCGTCACTACTCCAGTCGTTGTCGGTGTTTGCAATGTTGTGAGCTTCTTCAGCGATGGAAAGCATGGCTTCACAAAAGCGGTCAATCTCGGCTAAGGATTCACTTTCGGTAGGCTCCACCATTAACGTACCCGAGACGGGGAAAGACATGGTTGGCGCATGGAAACCATAGTCCATCAAACGTTTTGCGATGTCATCGACCGTGATGCCGGTTTCTTCTTTTAGAACTCGCGTATCCAAAATACATTCATGTGCCACATGACCTTCATGACCGCGATAGAGAATGGGATAAGCATCGGACAAACGCTTAGCAATGTAGTTAGCGTTAAGAATGGCAGTCTCGGTCGCCTTCCTTAACCCAAAAGTTCCCATCATGCGGATGTACATCCATGTGATAGGTAATATCAACGCACTACCATAAGGTGCCGCACTCACCACGCCCGCGCTATCGCCGGAAACATGATGCCCCGGCAGCCAAGGTGCCAAATGCTCTTTGACCCCAATTGGCCCAACGCCAGGACCACCGCCTCCATGGGGTATGCAAAACGTTTTATGTAAATTCAAATGGGATACATCACCGCCAAAAGATCCTGGCTCTGCGGTACCAACCATAGCGTTCAAATTAGCACCATCGATGTACACTTGGCCTCCCGCCTCGTGCACTCTGTCGCACACGGTGCGCACTTCTGTTTCAAACACACCGTGCGTTGAGGGATAGGTGATCATGATTGCAGCGACCAAACCTTCATTGGCAGCAAGCTTTTTATCCAGATCATCAAGATCGACATTGCCCTGACTATCACAGGCAACGACCACCACTTTCATCGCAGCCATTTGCGCACTGGCAGGATTAGTACCGTGAGCAGAGCTGGGTATTAAACAAACATTTCTGGCGGTATCTCCGCGACTATCGTGATAACGGCGGATGGCCAACAACCCCGCGTACTCCCCTTGGCTTCCCGCATTAGGCTGTAGCGACAACGCGTCGTAGCCGGTACACGCGCACAACATACGCTCCAAGTCATCGGTTAGTTGTTTATAGCCTTGCGTTTGATCGGCGGGTGCAAAGGGATGTATATGCGCAAACTCCGGCCATGAAAGCGGCGTCATCTCTGCTGCCGAATTTAACTTCATGGTGCACGATCCCAATGGAATCATGGCCTGATCTAACGCAATATCGCGCGCTGCCAATATACGTAAGTAGCGCATCATTTCTGTTTCAGAATGATACGCATGGAAACACGGCTGTGACAAAAAGCTAGGTGCCCGGTCGTCTTTCACATCTCTTTCATCTACATCAGCCAACTCAACGTCTGTTAATGCAACATCGGCAACTACAGAGACCAACGCTTTAACATCTTCAAGCGTTGTTGTTTCATCCAGGCTGACACCCACGCGGCTATCAGAAATTTTGCGCACGTTATACCCGGCCTGACAGGCACGCTCAACACACGCCTTCGCATCCGCCACGTCTATAGCTACGGTATCGAACCACTTTTGAGTACTAATGTTGATACCGTGGTTTTTACAGCCATTCACTAACTGATCGGTATACCTGCGAACCCGCCTGGCAATAGCCACTAACCCCTGAGGCCCGTGATAACACGCATAGAGTGTTGCAATAATGGCCAGCAGTGCCTGCGCGGTGCATATGTTTGAAGTCGCTTTTTCACGACGTATGTGCTGCTCTCGGGTCTGTAAAGCTAGCCGATAGGCAGGTTTACCATCTGCACTGATAGACTCACCCACCAACCGTCCTGGGAGGCTTCGTTTATGCTTATCGGTGGTAGCCATAAACGCTGCGTGTGGCCCGCCAAAGCCCATTGGGACACCAAAGCGCTGTGCACTACCTACTACAATGTCGGCGCCCCAATCTCCTGGTGCGTCTAATACAGTCAAACTTAGTAGGTCCGCCGCAACGATAGTCATGGCGCCAGCTTGCTTAATGGATGACGCTAGTTCAGCAAAATCATGAACCTCACCGTAGGTACCCGGGTACTGTAAAAGTACTGAGAATACGGAATCAGTTTCAGACGCTAAGGCGGAATTCAGCTGATCGACGGCCACGACCTTCACCTCAATACCCAAAGGTGCCGCTCTTGTATTCAATACGTCAATCGTTTGTTGATGGCAATCATCTGCCACCAACAGGGTATTGCGTTTACCCCGCAACGCTCTATGAGCCATTGCCATAGCTTCTGCTGCAGCCGTAGCTTCATCTAGAAGGGACGCATTGGCGATAGACAAGCCAGTAAGCTCGCAAATCATAGTCTGGAAGTTAAACAATACTTCTAAACGCCCCTGAGCAATTTCAGGTTGATACGGTGTGTAAGCGGTATACCAGGCAGGGTTTTCAAACACATTGCGTTGAATAACGCTCGGCAGATGACAGTCGTAGTACCCCTGTCCTAACGCTGAGCGCTTAACGATATTTTTATTTGCCATTGCCCGAATCTCTGCCAAGGCCGCAGCTTCTGATGCACCGTCGCCAATGGCCGATAGGCGTTCGCTATCTCGTATACCTTCCGGCACAACCTGGGTTATCAGCTCCTCCACCGAACTTAAGCCCAACGTGTTCAGCATGATCTGTACGTCATTTTCACGAGGGCCGATATGCCGCCCAACAAAATCGCTGACAAACTGACTCATGATTTTTCTCCGGATAAAAATGGAACGGGGATAATTCGTGCCGCGTGCGACTTATCTCGAATGCGTACTTCGCAAGTACCGACCATCGGCGTATTAACTCTGGCCAGAGCAATGGTTTTTTCAAGCGTTGGACTAAACGTACCCGATGTAATTTCACCCACAGCGACGCCTTCAAGTTCAACCGTCTGCCCTTGTCGCAACACGCCCTTACCCTCCAGTGTTAATCCCACCTGTCGGTGTTCTGCCCCGGATGTTTTCTGCGCTTCCAGTACCGGGCGACCTATAAATTGCCGATCGGCATCGCTTAGGTCGACGGTCCAGGCAATACCTGATTCCACGGGGCTATGTTGCTCATCAAGATCGTTACCGTACAAACTCATTCCGGCCTCTAAACGCAAGGTATCTCTTGCACCTAAGCCCGCCGGATTCACACCTTTTTGCAACAGGGATTCCCAGAATTCTGCGGCCCTTTCTGCCGGCAGCGCAATCTCAAGACCATCCTCTCCGGTATAGCCGGTGCGGGCTATAAACCATTGATCGGACCGCCAGGCACTAAACCGTTTTAAGGTTTGAGTCTTTGCACCGTCTAAGCCGAACTCCTCAAGGGCTTGACTGGCAGTGGCAACCGCGTCTGGCCCCTGGATAGCCACTAGCGCTAAGTCATCTTGAACCGTGAAGGACACACCGTCTTGCGCATTTTTTTCAAACCACGCAAGGTCTTTTTCGCGGGTTGAGGCATTAACGATGACGCGGTAGTTATCGTCATCTAAAAAGTACACAATAAGATCATCAACGACACCACCGTCCTCAAGACACATACAGCTGTACAGCGCCTGCCCGTGTTTTAGTTTGGCTACATCATTGGTGAAAAGACGTCGCAGCCAGTCTTTCGAATTCTTGCCAGACACGTCTACGATAGTCATATGAGACACATCAAACATGCCCGACGATTGTCGAACGCTGTGATGTTCTTTGATGACCGACCCATAGTGAATTGGCAGGCTGTATCCGGCAAAATCGACCATTTTGCCGCCAGCGGCAACGTGCGAGTCGTATAGCGGGGTTTTTATACTCATAACACTTTCAGGTTCCGTCGGTAGCACTGATGCAAATCGCATCTGTGCCCCTCTGTCCGGGAACCTGAGAGATTGGAACGCCGTACCACCGCGTTCTTTCCCCTTGGGCGGGCAACCGAAATTGCCACTCTCCAGAGTTGACTGACGTTGATGGTCCTTTATGCCTGAGCGTTTACGGGCTGTTGCGCCTTCGGCGCCAGTCTTCACAAGGAGACTGGACTCTCCCACCAAGTCTTCGTCAAGCTTTAAGGCTATTTGACTAGGGCGGAAATGTAAAGTCCTGAATCATATATTTTGTGATTGTTACCCTCGCTCGTCAGTTGTTGCAGTGACATTCACGCGTTTTCTTACGCAGTTTTTAGTGTACGACTCTGTGGTCGCCGCACTAGTACTACGGAATAGATAAACAATGCGCTCCAGATACACGCAAAGCCGATCCAGCCAGATAGAGCGATAGGCTCTTGATAAACCAGCCAACCAATCAAGAACTGAATGGTTGGCGTAATAAATACCAAAAGGCCGCTTAAATTCAACGGCAATGCGCGAGCGCCTTGAGCATAAAGCACTAGGGGCACAGCTGTAATAAGACCACCAAATGCAAGCAGCAACTCCACTCGTTCAAACGGCATCTCGTAAACCAGTTGCCCCTGAGTAGATAACCACCACAAGGCAACTAGTGTTGGCGGAACTAATAGGAATGTCTCAACAAACAATCCGTTAATGGGGCCAGTCGTTGCTTTCTTACGTGCCATACCATAGATGCCGAACGTAGCTGCAAGCGTTAAACCTATCCACGGGAATACACCACTGGCGACGGTCATGATAAGAACACCTACAGCCGCTAGAGCCACAGCTAACCATTGGACCGCACTGAGTCTTTCGGAAAACACCACAAATCCGAGGATGACACTGACCAAGGGGGATAAAAAATATCCGAGGCTCGCGTCGACAACATGATTATTGTTAACTGCCCAGATATAGACTAGCCAATTGATGGCGATGAGACTGGCGGAAAAAACATGCCAAAGCAGTTCTGCCCTTATATTGAAGACTTGCCAGACGGTATCCCGCCGACTCTTAACGACGATCACCAGCAAACCAAGAAAGACAGCACACCAAATATTGCGCTGACTGAGTACCTCAAGCGAATGAACGCCCGCTAGAAACTTCCAATAAATGGGAAAAAGTCCCCATAAAACCTGCGCAACAACCGCACTGACTATTCCTTTTAGGTAGGTATTCATGGGGAACGAGTTAATTTTGCGGTAATAATACCGCTAGGCCGGAAATATTACCCTTCTCTCGGTGACATTCGTTGTCGTCGCTGTATTCTTGCTAGTTGAAGCCTGTTGTTCAACGCAGCCGAGGAGGGATGCACAGAACATGGACTTAAAGACAAGGGTCAGAGGACCCGGCCGAACGACCAAAGAAGATTGGATCAATATAGCGTTACATACCCTTATTACAGAAGGGGTAGAGCAAGTCAAGATACTCACCTTGGCCAATAAACTCAACTGCGCGCGTTCCAGCTTTTACTGGTACTTCAGAAACCGCTCAGACCTATTGCGCGCATTGCTTAAACACTGGGCAAATACCAACACGCAAATTCTCATTGAGGCGACTGAAAAGCCTGCAGACTCCATAACGCAAGCCTTAGCGCAGCTCTACGACGGCTGGCTGAGGGAGGGAAATTTCAACACAGCACTGGATTTTGCCATACGAGACTGGGCACGGCGTGACGAAAAAATCAAAAAAGACGTACAGAAAAACGACGATAGGCTTATTGAAGCCATAGCCCGTATGTTTCTAAATCATAGCTTCGCACCCGATGAGGCTGATGTACGCGCACGCATGGTGTACTACACACAAATTGGCTATGACACGTTAGATCACGGTGAAAGTTGGGAGACTCGCGCCTCTAGAGCCCGCCTTTACTTACATTGCATGACTGGCACTGAACCTAGCGACGATGAAGTTGATTACCTGGTATCTGTGCGAGATATTCCAACAGACGAATTGGAACCTGCCTAACTGCAGAAGCCTTAGTTCCTCAAACGTTATCCAACTCTCACTCTGAAACAGTCTTGAGCCTAATTATCGTACAACAGCGGTAATTGTACGTCGGATTCGTATCACGTTGTCTGTCAAACTTTGACCCGCAAACCAAATCCCTCCCTACGAATTTTGGTCCGGTCAAATCGATATGAAATTAATTCAGTCTCTCTTTCTATTTGCCACACTCGCTGCAATAAACACTAGCGCTGCAGCAGAACTCGTTTTAATTCCAGCGCCGACTGACAATCAACAAACCAATAACTATGATTTAGCCAACCCTAACGTGCAGCTTAAGCTTGCATTTGTTAATACGCTGTTACTGCATACGCGCGCTAACCACAGCCATCAATTAAACGGTGAGATAGGTAACCAATATTTTTTAAGAAAAGAAGACGGTGCTGAAGTCGTCTTTGACTCGCGCGGAGAAATAGTCACGAACTGCGCAAACCGAAGTTCTCCGAATCTGGCTAATCCGGCACTTCAACCGCTCGCACATTTTTCATTGGACGTGTGGCCATGGATACAACATGGAAACTGCAACAACAGTGCGACAACACAACGTCAACGGGTGGATGGATACCTTGCAGACCTACGCGATGCACTGATACTCATTGGATCCACCGGCACAGGCTTTTACATGCCCAAAAGTCCTAGCGTCACAGAAGATAAATTTTTAGCCTACTACCTTCTGGCTGTGCAAATTGAACGCGCCGGTGTCGATATCTACACGTTCATGCACTACGACTTCGTGGTCGATGTATACCGCGAAGCCTTTTTAGAAAAGCTTCGAAGTGTGTTTTTATCCGAACTCGCTAATCCGAGTTCGTAGAGCGGTAAATCTATTAGCTGCGCATTCGTTCAGCAGCGGGATCAAACAGCGGTTCGATAGCAATCTGCGCCGGGTATCGCACACCCAGTATTTCAACTTCAAACAACCCTGCTTCCGCTTTTTCCGACAACTCGACTGGCAAATAGGCCTGCGCCAGCGACTTTTCCACAA